>JBKPTE010000001.1:0-10021 GCA_046735335.1 Acidobacteriota bacterium
CCAGCCGGCATTGACACAAGCGCAGCGCCCAGCCGGCATTGACACAAGCGCAGCGCCCAGCCGGCATTGACACAAGCGCAGCGCCCAGCCGGCATTGACACAAGCGCAGCGCCCAGTCGGCATTGACACAAGTGCAGCGCCCAGCCGGCATTGACATAAGCGCAGCGCCCAGTCGGCATTGACATAAGCGCAGCGCCCAGTCGGCATTGACACAAGTGCAGCGCCCAGCCGGCATTGACGCTGCGCTACACTGCTGCGCATGTTCCGTGTCCCCCTCCTCGTTGCAGTGGCCGTATGCCTCGTCGTCACCCTCCATGCGCAGGATGGCGCCAAAGCCGCGCGCCCGGAGAGCCCGAAGGAATTCAAGTCGCTCAAATACCGGAACATCGGCCCGGCGGCGGGCGGCCGCGTGTCGCGCGCGGCGGGCGTCCCCGGCGATCCTCTCGTCTACTACGCGGCGACGGCATCGGGCGGCGTCTGGATGTCGGCGGACGGCGGGACGACGTGGAAGTCGATCTTCGACGAGCAGCCGGTGTCGTCATTCGGGTCGATCGCAATCGCGCCGAGCGCGCCGAACATCATCTATGTGGGCTCGGGCGAGGCGAATATCCGCGGCAACGTCGCGGCGGGGAACGGCATCTACAAGTCGTCGGACGGGGGCAAGACGTGGACGCACGTGTGGGACCAGGAAGGCCAGATCGGCACGATGGTCGTGCACCCGAGGAACGCCAACATTGCGTACGCGGCGGTGCTCGGTCACGCGTTCGGACCCAATCCCGAGCGGGGCGTCTATCGCACCACGGACGGCGGAAGAACCTGGCAGCAGGTCCTGAAAAAGGACAGCGACACGGGCGCGTCGGATATCGCGCTGGATCCGACCGCGCCGTCCACGTTGTTCGCCGGTTTCTGGCAGGCGCGGCGGTTCCCCTGGGACCTGCAGAGCGGCGGCCCCGGCAGCGGCTTGTACGTGTCGCGTGATGGAGGCGACACCTGGACGCAGATCACGGGACACGGGCTTCCGGACGGCATCTGGGGAAAGATCGGCGTCGCGGTGGCGCCGTCGAACGGCCAGCGCGTCTACGCATTGATCGAGGCGGAAAAGGGGGGCCTGTACCGGTCCGATGACGGCGGCGAGAGCTGGGAACTGATCAACCCGTCGCACGCGCTGCGGCAGCGCGCGTGGTACTACTCGACCATCACCGTGAACCCGGCAAACCAGGAGGACGTCTGGTTCCCGCAGGTCCCGATGCTGCACAGCATCGACGGCGGCAAGACGCTCCAGTACGTGAAGGGCCTCCCGCACGGGGACAACCACGATCTATGGATCGACCCCGAGAATCCGAAGCGGATGATCGCGTCGAACGACGGCGGCGTCCACATCAGCCGGAACGGCGGTGTGACGTGGGACACGCCGCAACTGCCGATCTCGCAGTTCTATCACGTGTCGGTCGATACGCGGCGGCCCTACTGGGTTGCGGGTGCGATGCAGGATCTCGGGACGGCGCAGGGACCGAGCGACAGCCTCACGGGCAGCATCTATCTCACCGACTGGCACGACGTCGGCGGCGGCGAGGCCGGGTACGTCTACTCCGACCCGAGCGATCCGAACATCGTCTATGCGGGCGAATATCTCGGCATCATCACGCGCTACGACAACCGGACGCGGGAATCGCGCAACGTGAGCGCCTGGCCGGAGAACCCGTCGGGCCATGGCGGTGAGGACATGAAGTACCGCTTCCAGTGGACCGCGCCCATCAGCGGATCGCCGCACGATCCGAACGTCGTGTACCACGGCGCGCAGGTCGTCTTCCGGACGCGCGACGGGGGTCAGAGCTGGGAGGTGATCAGCCCGGATCTCACGCGGAACGACAAGTCGAAGCAGAAGTGGACGGGCGGGCCGATCACGGGAGACAACACAGGGGTCGAAACGTACTGCACGGTGTTCGCGATTGCGGAATCGCCGAAGCAGAAGGGCCTCATCTGGGCCGGGAGCGACGACGGGCTCGTGCACGTCACGAGCGATGACGGGAAGAACTGGAAGAACGTCACGACGGCGATGCCTGGATTCCCCGAGTGGGGCACGGTGAGCCTGATCGAGCCCTCCCCGTTCGACGCGAACACGGCGTATGTGGTGGTCGATGCGCACCGGCTCGACGACACGCATCCCTATCTGTACAAGACGTCGGATCTCGGACGCTCGTGGAAGCGGCTCGATGGGCCGCTCGCACAGAACGTGTATCTGCACGCGGTGCGTGAGGATCCCGCGAAGCGCGGCCAACTGTATCTCGCGACGGAGCGCGGCGTGATGTACTCGCCGGACGATGGGCAGAGCTGGCGGGCGCTGCAACTGAACCTCCCGACGGTGGCGGTTCACGACCTCGTCGTGAAAGGCAACGACCTGGTGCTCGCGACGCACGGCCGCTCGATCTGGATTCTCGACGATCTGCAGCCGATCCGCGAGTTCTCCGACAAGATTGCGTCCGAACCCGTGCACCTGTTCGCGCCAGCGGATGCGGCGCGCTGGCGCTACGGATCGTCCGCGTGGGGCACGCGCAACGGCTTCCCGAACCCTCCGCACGGCGCGTCGATCTACTACTCGCTCAAAGATGAAGACAAGGGCGAGGTGAAGATCGAGATTCTGGACGCGCAGAACCGCGTCGTCCGCACGCTGAGCAGCACGCCGAAAGAGCCGATGGGGAGCGACGACAACGAAAACCCCGACGACTTCAAGAAGCTCGCGCTCGCGCGCGGAGCCGGCGTCCAGCGCGCGGTCTGGGACTTGCGGTACGAAGGGGCGCACAAGATCAAAGGCGGCCGGATCGATACGGGCGATCCTGCGCAGGGCCCGCGCGTCGCGCCGGGAGCGTACACCGTTCGTCTCACGGCGGCCGGACAGACGCGTACGGCGCCGCTGGCTGTGGCGGCGGATCCTCGGGGCGATCTCTCGCAGAAGGATCTCGACGCACAGGTGGCGTTCAGTCTTCGCGTCCGCGACGACATCTCGAAGGTGACCGACCTCGTCAACGACCTGCGGTCGGTGCGCGATCAGCTGCAAGCGCGCACGAAGGCGCTGTCGTCGCGAACGTCGGAGCCGGCCGTGAAGGATCTGATTGCCCGATCGGACGAGGCGATCAAGAAAGCCGACGCGCTGGAGGACAAGCTGCACAACCCGACGGCGGAGGTCGTCTACGACATCCTCGCGATGCGCGGCGGCACGCGGCTGTACTCGCGGCTCAGCCCGCTGCAGGCATGGGCCGTCGAAGCCGAAGGCGTGCCGACCGCCGGCATGACGCAGGTACTGACCGAACAGGAACGGGAGTTGACGTCGCTCGAATCGGAGACGCGGAAGTTCCTCGACGAAGACGTCGCGCGGCTGAACGACGCCGCCGCGAAGCTGAACGTGCCGTTCGTGATCACCGGACAGCGGTAGCGAACAGCCGTCAGCTGTCAGGAGCCAGCATTCGGCATTTCAGCATTCAGCATTTCAACATTCGTCGTTCGTCGTTCGCGGTTGACACCGTCGGGTAGAATGAGCGCCGCTATGGATAGACGCGATTTCCTCAAGCTGACCGGCTCGGCGGTAGCCGCAGGCGCGATTGGGGGGCACGGCGAGCATGCGGCCGCCCAGCCGGCTGCCCAACCCTCGGCCGCACCCTTCGCGGCGCCGCCGATCGAGACCGTGCGGATCGGATATGTCGGCATCGGCGGCCAGGGCTTCAGCCACGTCCGTAACCTCCTGAAGATTCCCGGATGCCGCATCACCGCCGTCTGCGACATCCGCCCGGAGCGTACGACGCTCGCGACGAAGGCGATCGCGCAAGCCGGACGTCCGGAGCCGACGGCGTACACGCGCGGCGAGCACGACTTCGAGCGGCTGTGCGAGGCCGAGGATCTCGATCTCGTCTACAACGCGACGCCGTGGGAATGGCACGTGCCGATCATGCTCGCGGCGATGAAGAACGGGAAGCACGCGGCGACCGAGGTGCCCGCGGCGATGAGCGTCGACGACTGCTGGGCGATCGTCGAGGGCGCAGAGAAGTACCGAAAGCACTGCGTCCTCATGGAGAACTGCAACTACGATCGCATGGAGATGATGGTCTACAACATGGTCCGCCAGGGCGTGTTCGGGGAGATCCTCCATGCGGAAGGCGGTTACCTCCACGACCTGCGCAGCGTCAAGTTCGCCGACACCGGGGAAGGGCTGTGGCGGCGCGCGTGGGCGACGAAGGTGAACGGGAACCTGTACCCCACGCACGGCCTCGGACCGGTCGCCAACTGCATGGACATCAACCGCGGCGATCGGTTCGACTACATCGTCTCGATGAGCGGTCCCTCGCGCGGTCTCCAGGACTGGGCGAAGGCGCACGTTCCCGAGGATTCCCCGAAGCGCCGCGAACAGTACGTGCTCGGCGACATGAACGTCAGCCTGATCAAGACCGTCAACGGCCGCACCATCGTCGTCGAGAACTCGACGAACTTGCCGCGGCCTTACAGCCGCATCCACCTGGTGCAGGGGACGAAGGGTCTGTTCCAGGGCTACCCGGACCGCGCCTACATCGAGGGGCGCGGCAAGGAAGACGAGTGGCAGGAAGCCTCCGCGCTGCTGAAGGAGTTCGAGCATCCGCTCTGGAAAGAAATCGCGCAGCAGGCGGAGGGCGCGGGCCACGGCGGCATGGACTACATCGAAGATTATCGATTGATCAAATGCCTGCGCGAGGGCCTTCCGACCGACATGACCGTCTACGATGCGGCGGCGATCAGCGCCGTCGTGGGCCTGAGCACGCAGTCGGTCGCCAAGCGATCCGCTCCGATGGACTTCCCCGACTTCACCCGGGGCAAGTGGAAGACGACGCCGCCGCTGGCGATCGTCCACATGTAGGATTTTGGCGACCGTACGCGCGGTGATCCTCGCGCGAGGACTCGGGACCCGTATGCGCGCCGCGGATCCTGGTGCGCGGCTCACGCCCGCACAGGAACGCGCCGCGGACGCCGGCGTCAAGGCGATGATGCCGGTGAACGGCCGACCCTTCCTCGACTACGTCCTCAGCTCCGTCGCCGACGCCGGCATCACCGACGCCGCGCTCGTCGTCGCGCCCGATCACGCGGAGGTCCGGCGTTATTACGCGCACGACGTGCAGCCCGTCAGATTGCGCATCGGGTTCGTCGTGCAGGAACAGCCGCTCGGGACGGCGGACGCGCTGCTGTGCGCTGAAGCGTGGGCGGGCGGCGAGCCCTTTCTGGCGATCAACGGGGACAACCTGTACCCGGCCGCGGCGCTCCGCTCGCTCGTCGAGCTGGAGGAGCCGGGGCTCGCCGCCTTCGATCGCGAAGACCTGATCCGCTCCGGCAACATCCCCGCCGATCGGATCCGTGCCTTTGCGATCATCGAAGTCGACGCCCGCGGTTATCTGACACGGATTGTCGAAAAGCCGCCGCAGGACACACACCAGCCATCCAGGCTGATCAGCATGAACTGCTGGCGTTTCGATCGGCGCATCTTCTCGGCGTGCCGGACGGTGCCGCGGTCCGAGCGCGGCGAGTTCGAGCTGCCGCAAGCGGTCGGACTCGCGCTCTCCACGGGGATTCGGTTCCGCGCCGTCGAGGCGTACGGCGCGGTTCTCGATCTCTCGCGCCGCGCCGATGCCGCGGGGCTTGCGGATCTTCTCGCGCCGGTCGTGCCCCGTTTATGACTGGCGCCGACGCCGCCGCACGGCTCCTCGTTCACGGCCTCGATTCGTCCGAACAGGCCGCCAAGGCCGCATCTTTCGACGCCGTCCTGCAGCACGCACCGGCGGGGGCGCGGTTCTGGTGGGTGCCGGGCCGGCTCGAGGTCTTCGGCAAGCACACGGACTATGCAGGCGGACGGACGCTCGTGTCGGCGCTCCCGCGCGGCTTCGCGGTTGCCGCGGCGCGCCGGACGGACGACACGATCGCCGTGGTCGATGCCCGTTCGGGCGAACGCGTGGCGCTGGCGCCCGAAGCGCTCGACGCGACGATCGCCGGATGGGGCAACTACGTGCAGACGGCCGCGCGGAGGCTGACGCGGAATTTCGCCGCCGCACGGGCTGGTGCGGACATCGTCTTCGCGAGCGATCTTGCCCAGGCCGCCGGCATGAGCAGCTCGAGCGCGCTCATCGTCTCGATGGCGACCGTCCTCGTGCGGCTGCGGTTCATCGATCGAACGGATCGGTGGCGCCAGAACATCCGGTCGGCGCTCGATGCGGCAGGCTACTTCGCATGCATCGAGAACGGCATGAGCTTCGGCACGCTCGAAGGGGATCGCGGCGTCGGGACCCACGGCGGCAGCGAGGATCACGCCGCGATGCTCGCCGGAACCGCCGGGCACCTCTCGGCCTTCGCCTTCACGCCGATGCGCCGGATCGGCTGCGCGCCTCTTGCTCCCGGGTGGGCGTTCGTGATCGCGCCGAGCGGCGTGGCGGCGGAGAAGACGGGCGCTGCGCGCGGCCTGTACAACCGGTTGTCGGAAGGTGCCCGTCGTTTGCTCGCGCTCTGGAACGACGCCGAGCCGCGCGCCTCGTCCCTCGCCGCAGCGCTGTCATCATCCGAAGATGCGGTCGCGCGTCTGAGGAGCGTCATCGCGCAGTCTGACGTGAATGGCTGGCCGCCGGATGCGCTCGAACGCCGGCTCGATCATTTCCTGCGCGAGGACGCGCGGGTTCCCGCCGCGCTGCACGCCTTCGCGGCCGCGGATGCCGCGGCGCTTGCTGAGCTCGCCGGCGCGTCGCAGCGTGACGCCGAGGATCTCCTCGATAATCAGGTACCCGAAACGATCGCGCTCGCGCGGGCCGCTCGTGCGCTCGGCGCGATTGGCGCGTGCAGCTTCGGCGCGGGCTTCGGCGGCAGCGTCTGGGCGCTCGTCGAACGCCACATGGCCTCGTCGTTCGCGTCGCGCTGGCATCCGCATGCGTTCGTCGCCTCTCCCGGGCCGCCGCTGATCGAGATCTGACCCCGCCAACATTCGCCATTCGTCTTTGTCATCGTCATCACCATTCGTCCTTCGTCATTGGTCTTTCTGCCATTCGTCTTTCGCCATTCGTCGTTCGTCGTTGACACAGGCCCGCGAGCCAGCTATATGTAGAAGCCGGAGGCATCAGTGGCAGCACCCAAGTCCGACCTCCCGCAGGGCACCCTCGACATGCTCGTCCTGCAGGTGCTCGCCGCCGGGCCGCTCCACGGCTACGCGATCGCGCAGCGGCTTCGCCAGACGTCCCGTGACGTCGTCAAAGTGCCGCAAGGCACGCTGTATCCCGCCCTCCATCGTCTCGAGAATCGCAAGCTGCTCGCGGCCGAGTGGAAGGAGTCCGAGACCGGCCGCACGGCGAAGTTCTACCGGCTGACGCCAAAGGGGCGCGGTCAGCTCAAGGCGGAGTCGCAAAGCTGGGAGCGGCTGGCCGAAGCCATCCGCGCGATCCTCGAGGGCGCGGAAGGAGAGCACGCATGAACTGGCTTCAGCGGCTGCTCCGGCGCGACCGGCTCGAGCACGATCTCGACGCCGAACTGCAATTCCACGTCGATCGCCTCGTGGCCGAGTACATGGAAACCGGCCTCAGCGAGATCGACGCGCGACGGCGTGCGATGCGCGAGTTCGGTGCGCTCGATGCCGTCAAGGACGACTGCCGCCGGGCACGAGGCACCGAATGGTTCCGGGATCTGATCATGGATGCCCGCATCGGCCTGCGTGTGTTCTCGAAGGAACCGGGGTTTTCCAGCGTCGCGGTGCTGGCGCTGGCATTGGGCCTGGGCGTGAACACGATCTTCTTCTCGATCTACAACACGTTCTGCCTCTCGGGGTTGCCGTTCGCGAACGCGTCGCAGCTCGTGGACGTCTCCATTCGTGACGACACCGGTCGACCGCGTCCGTTCTCGCTTGCGCAAGTGACGGTGGTCCGCGATCTCCCGGCCTTCGAGCGGCTCGGCGTCTACGCGACGCGGCAGGGCGCCGTCCGAACAGCGGACGCATCGGCGCGGCGCACTACCGTTGCGTACGTCTCCGACGATGTGCTGTCGCTCATCGGCGAGGTCCCGGCGCGGGGCCGCGCATTTCGCGATGATGAGTACCGGAACCTCCATTCGCCGATCGTGCTCATCTCGAACGAACTCGCGAGCGCACTGTTCGGAACCGACGCGGCCGGCGTGGGACAGGACATTCGCGTCGACGGGGAGTTGTCGACGATCGTCGGCGTGTTTTCACCACGCGCGCAATTCCCCGACGGCGCGGGCGTATGGAAACCGCTCTCTTCCCTGCCGCTCGCGGACAATGATCCCGCGCTGACGGCATTCGCGCGGTTGCAGTCGGCGCCGACTGACGCGGCCGCCGCGCAGATCGAGGCTGCTCTGCGCAAAACCGCTCTGCTTCCCGATCGGCAGCGCATCGCCCTCATGCCCTTGAATGATCGGTATCGTGGGCGACCAACCGAGCCAGTGTGGATCGCGTTCGTGACCGTCGGCGCGCTGGTCGTGCTCATCGCGTGCGCGAACGTCGGCAACCTGCTGCTCGCGCGCGGCGCCGGCCGGACGGTGGAGATCGCGACGCGGCTCTCGCTCGGCGCCACGCGAGGCCGCATCGTCCGCCAGTTGCTCACGGAAACGCTGGTCCTGGTCACGGCGTCCTGTGCTGCGGCGCTGTTCGTCTCGTGGGCCGGACTCCGTGCGTTCAAGGCCGCGATTCCGACAGGGGCGCTCCCGTACTGGACAAGGCTGGAACTGGACGCTCGGACGATTGTCGTCCTGCTTGCCGTGGGCATCGTCACGATTGTGTTGAGCGGCATGGCACCCGCCATTCATCTCGTGAAGCTTCCAGGCGTGCCGTTCAACCTGCGCACGATGAGCCAGAGTCGAAGCGTCAGCCGCTGGAGCTCGGTGTTCCTTGTCGTCCAACTCTCCGTCAGCGTTCTCCTGTTGTGCGCGGTTGGAATCACCGTGCAGGTGTATCGATCCCTGGCGTAGAGTGGAGCGCGAGCACGGGTGGCCGACGTCCTGAGCGCGGACGTCTCGCTCTCGCCGGAGCGCTACGCCAGTCCGGCCACACGCGAGGTGTTCTTCAGGAATCTCAGATCGAGGGTAGCAGGGACAGGCCAGGTGCAGGGGATCAGCTTCGCCGCGGGGTTGCCCGGCGGGCGAGGGGAGCCGCGCGTCGTCAAAGCCGGCGCGATGAACGGGGCGGGAGCACCCGTCCGCACGGTCGCGATCGATTCCGGGTATTTCACGACCCTCGGCGTGTCCCTTCTGTCAGGTCGCGATCTCAGCGATCACGACAAGGACGCAGACGGATCGGCGGTTCTCGTCAACGATCGCTTCGCGCAGGTATCGTTCGGTACCATCGCCGTCGTTGGCCAGCAGCTGCAGTTTGCCTCGAAAGGAGGCGAGGCGTCGCGCGATTCGCGCACGATCGCGGGCGTCGTGCCATCGTTCAAGGGTGATGGAGGTCTGACGCCGCTGCCGATCGTGTACGTTCCGCGCGCGGCAGGAACGGCCGCGCATTCGACAATCCTGATCCGCGGCAGCGTTCCGCCACAGGAGCTTGCGCCTGTTCTCCGAGATGCGGTCGCGCGGATCGATCCTGACGTGCCGCTCTCCGATGTGCTGCCGTTGACGGACGCGACATGGGAAGCACAGTGGAACGGGCGGCTCTCGCAGGCACTGATCACGACCATCGCCTCGGTCGGATTGTGTCTGGCGATGATCGGCGTCGCGGCGCTGACGGCACACCGCATTCGCTCGCGGGCGCGCGAGCTGAGCATACGGGTCGCGCTCGGGGCTACACCGTCGCAGTTGCTGCGAACCGTCCTCAAACCGACGATCGTGCAGCTCGCGCTGGGGCTGCTCCTCGGCAGTCTGCTCGCGAAGGCCTGGTCGCGTACGTTCGCGAGCCCGATTGCGGCGAGCGACAACCTGCTGCTCGTTTCCGTGCTCGTTTCTTCAACGACGCTGCTCTGCAGCGCCTGGCCGGCGCGGAGCGCCGCGCACGCGGACCCAATCCACGCCCTTCGATCCGACGGGT
>JBKPTE010000002.1:0-143577 GCA_046735335.1 Acidobacteriota bacterium
TGCCAGGACCGTTGAGCGTCCAGGAGTGGGCGAGCGATGTTCGCATCAGCGTGCGAGGTCTCATGCGCGTGCCGGTGCTCACATTGACGATTGTGGCCACGGTGGGCCTTGGCATCGGCGCAACGGCTGCGATCTTCAGCGCGATCGATGCCGCATTGCTCCGTCCTCTGCCCTATCTGCATCCTGAGCGCCTCGTGCGCATCTACACCGATGCCCCACCCTTCAAGTGGCGCTTCTCGATGGCGGACTACCTTGCGTTTCGTGAGCAGCAGACGCAATTCGAGGCGAGTGCCACCTACACCAACAGATCGGTGATCTTCGATGACGGCGTACTGGCGAGCGTCCTGCGGACGCGCGCCGTCTCATCCGAGTTTTTCCGCGTGCTGGGCATCAGGCCGCGGGCTGGCCGCGACTTCGTCGAGGCGGATGAGCGGCCAGGCGCGCCAGCTCCGGTGATCTCGAGCCAGACGTTCTGGCAGGAGCGCCTCGGCCGCGACCCGAACGCGGTCGGCCGGCGGATAAGGCTCGATGGAGTCGAGCACCCGATCGTTGGCGTGCTGCCGCGGAGCGTTGGACCGCTCGAACGCAACCAGGATCTCTTCATCGTTCAGCAGTTCAGCCCGCCGTCGCGGAAAGGGCCCTTTCTGTATTCGATCGTCGCGCGGCTTCGTGAAGGCGCGACACCGGCCGTCGCCTCTGGCGAGCTGCGCGCAATCAACCGCCGAATCTTCCCAATCTGGAAGGCTTCGTACCAGGACGACAAAGCGACGTGGAGCTTGGAAGACCTGCGCACTGCCGTGGTCGGCCAGGTCAATGCGATTGCCGGTCTGGCGTTGGCCACAGTCGCCCTCGTGTGGCTGATCGCGTGCGCGAACGCGTCGAATCTGCTCATCGCGCGCGTCACGAGCCGCCGGCAGGAACTTGCTGTTCGGGCCGCGCTAGGCGCGTCGCGGGGCCGTGTCGTACGTTACCTCATGGCCGAAGCCGCTGTGCTTGCGGCAGCTTCTGTTGCGCTCGGCACTGCCGTCGCATGGATCGGCATCCGTCTGCTGCAGAGCGTAGCGACGACCTACTTTCCGCGCATGGAGGAGACTGCGCTCGATGCCCCGGTCTGGTGGGTGCTCGCGGCGCTTGCGACCTGCAGCGGGCTCATGTTCGGACTGGTCCCCGCGCTCCACGGTACGGGCGGGACGATCGATGACTCGCTCCGATCGGTCGGCCGATCCTCCACCAGCAACGTTGGCGTACGACGTCTTCGCCGCGCCCTCGTCGCATCGCAGTTTGCAATCGCCACGCCGCTCCTCATCGTCGCCAGCCTGCTGCTGACGACCCTGAACCATCTGCGCAACGTCGACCTCGGCTTCGATCATCGGACGGTCATCACCGGCTCGGTCCGCTTGCCAGGGGCCCAGTATCAGGACCCAGGCAAGATCAAAGTGTTCTGGAGTGAGCTCGCGCGCCGCATCGGGACGTTGCCGGGCGTCGCCGGAGTGGCGCTTGCCGACGGTCTTCCGCCCGATGGCGTCGGTAACCTGAACAACTTCGATCTGGAGGATCACCCCGCAGGCCCTGGACAACCGCAGCCCGTGACGGCATGGGTGGCCGTCACACCGCCGTATTTCCGGGTGCTCGGCCTCGCGCTGCTGGAGGGCCGACCACTCGACGAGGGTGATGCTCTTGGTGAAAACGTGGAATCGGTCGTCGTGGATCGCGCGTGGGCGCGGCGCTTTTTCCCACACGGGAGCGCGCTCGGCAAACGATTCCACGAGGGCGGCTGCACCACGTGTCCATGGACGACGGTCGTCGGTGTGGTGAGCGAGGTGAAATACCTCGGCCTCGACAAGCCCGACGACGGCACCGTGTACTGGCCCATGTCGGATCGCAGCCTGACGGGGTACTTCGTCGTTCGGACACAAGCGAACCCGGCACCGCTCGGGCCCGCCTTGCAGAGAACTGCGCGCGAGCTCGATCCCGCCGTCTCCGTTTCGAACATCGCAACGATGGAGGACCTGGTCGCGCAGTCGCTCGATCGGCCCGAATCCCTGTCGCTGCTGGTTTCGGCCTTCGCATGCGTGGCACTCGCGTTGTCGATCGTCGGCATCTGCGGCGTCATGGGTTATTACGTGCAGCAGCACGTCAAGGAGATCGGCATCCGCATCGCGCTCGGCGGGACGTCCTCCGACGTCCTAGGGCTGGTGCTGGGGCAAGGCATGCGTGTCGTAGCCGTCGGCGTCGTGTGCGGCCTGGTTGCGGCGATGGCCGGAACACGGCTGCTGTCGAATTTGTTGTTCGGAGTGGGCGCCGGGGACGCAAGCACCTTCCTCGGCGTCAGCGGCGCTCTGTTGCTCGTTGCGTTCGCCGCCTGCTTGTGGCCTGCGCTGCGAGCCGTCGCCATTCAGCCGGCGGTGGTGTTGCGAACCGAGTAGCAGCGGGCCTGCTGGAGATGTCTTTCGTTAGGGTGGGGGGCGGGACCAATTGACGAGGCGGACGCCGAGCAGTAGCCTAGCGCGATTTCAGAGGAGGGACGGACGTATGACCAGAATCGCCGCCGTTACGAGCATGCTGCTGCTGAGCGTCGTCGCCGCATCCGCCCAAGGAAGCAAAACGGATCCGACCCTGTCGAAGGTGGCCGCGGATTTCAGCGCGGCGGTGACCGCGAACGACGCCGCGAAGACCGCCGCACACTACACGGCCGACGCCACGTTCATGCCCCCGAACGAACCGGCCGTCCAGGGCCGATCGAACATTCAGGCCTGGTTTCAGAAGCACATGGACGCGGGGCCGGCGACGCTGAAGCTGGAGCCCCGCGAGTCGCACATCTCGGGCGACCTCGCGTACGAAGCGGGCACCTACACGCTCGACGTCAAGCCCAAGGAGGGCCAGGCCATGACCGACAAGGGCAAGTACATCGTCGTGCTGCGGAAGGAAGGCGGAGCCTGGAAGATCTCGAACGACGTCTTCAACAGCGACCTGCCGCCAGCGCCGCCCGCGAAATAGGAACGACGCCGACGGTGGCCGTCCACGTCGTGCCGCGCGCCGCCGTGGACGGCCAAACGAGGGTAGCGGCGGCGCGAGCAGTACACGTCCGCGTCATCCGGTACACTGACGCTCTCTCATGCGCGAGACGATCGGCCGCTACCGCCTGACGGGCCTCCTTGGCGAAGGCGGCATGGGCGTAGTGCACGCGGCGGTGGACGAGCGGCTTGGCCGGGCGGTGGCGATCAAGACGCTTCACGCGGCGGCGGCGGATTCGGTCGCGCGCGAGCGGCTGCAGCGGGAAGCGCGCGCCGCGGCCCGCGTGAATCATCCGAACATCTGCCAGCTGTACGAGCTTGGCGACGAAGAAGGCGAGCTGTTCCTCGCCATGGAGCTGCTGCAGGGCGAGCCGCTGGCGACGCGCCTCACCAGGGGAGCGCTGCCCGCCATCGAGGCCATCGGCGTTGCGCTCGGCATCCTTGCGGGTCTCGATGCGCTCCACCGGGAGGGCATCGTCCACCGTGATCTGAAGCCGTCGAACATCTTCCTCACGCCGCACGGCGTCAAGCTTCTCGACTTCGGCGTGGCGTCCACCGCGGCGTCCGTGGACGCCACGCTCGCTCGGCTGACGTCTCCCGGCACGATCATCGGGACGCCGCTGTACGCGGCGCCCGAACAGCTGCGCGAACACGCCGTCGATGCCCGTACCGACGTCTATGCCGCCGGTGTGGTGCTCTACGAGATGCTCGCCGGCGCGCCGCCGTTCAGCGGACGGACGCTTGGAAGCACGGTGCACGCGATCGTGAACGACTCGCCTGCGCCGCTGGCGGGCATCGCGTCGGCGGCGATCGATCGCACCGTGCGCACCGCGCTGGCGAAGCGCCCGGCCGACCGGTATCCGTCGGCGGACGCCATGGCGCGCGATCTCCGGATGGCCCTCGCGGTGATTGACGATCCCGCCTCCGGGTCCGGGCGATCGCTGACGCGGCTGATCGTGCTGCCCCTGCGCGTGCTGCGTCCCGATCCCGACACGGACTTTCTCGCCTTCAGCCTTGCGGATGCAATTACGAGCGGGCTCTCGGGCCTGCAATCGCTCGTCGTCCGCTCCAGCGCGGCGGCGCTCCGGTTTGCGAACGTCCACGCGGATCTGAAGTCGGTAGCGGCCGACGCCGAGGTGGACGCGGTGCTCACCGGCACGCTGCTGCGCGGAGGCCCCGAGCTTCGAGTCGCAACGCAGCTCGTGGAAGTGCCGAGCGGCACGGTCCTGTGGTCGCACACCGCTCAGGTCTCTGTGGGCGACGTGTTCAGCGTGCAGGACGAGCTGACGAGCCGCATCCTCGACTCGCTCGCGATTCCGCTCACCGCACGCGAGGAGCGGATGCTGAAGAAGGACGTGCCCGCGACGCCGCGCGCGTACGACCTCTATTTGCGCGCCAACGAGCTCAGCCGCGACACGCGGCAGTGGCGCGTCGCGCTCGACGTGTACAAGCAGTGCGTCTCGGACGACCCGCGGTATGCGCCGGGCTGGGCGGGGCTCGGACGGATTCACCGCCTCCTCGGGAAGTACGTCGAGGACGCGACGGCCACGCACTTCTCCCAGGCGGAAGACGCGCTGAAGCGCGCGCTCGATCTGAACCCTGATCTGTCGATGGCGGAGAACACGTACGCCGCGCTGGAGGTCGATCTGGGCCGATCCGAAACGGCGATGGTGCGTCTCGTCAGGCGCGCCCGCGAACGCCCATCCGATCCGGAGCTCTTCGCGGGACTTCTGCACGCGACGCGGTACTGCGGACTGCTGCGCGCATCCGTCGCTGCCGCCGAACGGGCGCGGCTCCTGGACCCGTCCATTCGAACGAGCCTCGTCCAGACCTACTTCATGCGCGGCGAATACGCGCGCATGCTGGAGCTGGACATCGAGCCCTACATGCGGGGACTGGCGCTCTCCGCGCTGGGATCCGTCGACGAAGCGATCTCGACGCTCGAAACCGTCGACCGGAGCGTCAGCAGCCGCCTCGTCACCTACGCGCTCGCGCTCCTGCACTACCTGCGCGGAGATCGTCACGAGAGCACGACGCTCATCCGCCAGCTCAGGACGATGCACGACCCGGAAGGGCGGTTCTATGTCGCGCGCCAGATGGCGCAGCTCGGCGAGACCGAGGATGCGCTGGACGTGCTGGGCGGGGCGGTGCGGGACGGGTTCTTCTGCATCCCGGCGATCGCCGGGGACCCCGCATTCGACTCGATCCGCGGGCTGCCGCAGTTCGCGAACATTCTCCGCGAGGCGGAGGCGCGCCACCGCCGCGCCATCATCAGCTTCATCAGCGCTGAAGGCGACCGTGTGCTCGGCATCGAATACCCTGTCTGACCCGCCTTCGCGCTTCGGCGCGGCCAGCCAACTCCCCCTCAGCTTGATCGGCCCTATCCGCACAGGTACACTGAAGAGATTGCGAGTGCGCCGGACCGCGGTCCGGACCCTGTGCAAGTCCAGTCTACGAACCGCGTCAGGGCCGGAAGGCAGCAGCGCTAAGTAGGTCCTGCACTGTGCCGCAGGCCCTCCGGATCGCGGTCGGGCGCACTCGACAATCGACAATCCAATCACCAATCGACAATCGCCAGTCGACAATTCAATCGGCAATCTGCAATCGGCAATCTGCAGTGAATTACCAGGTTCTCGCGCGCAAGTGGCGGCCGCAGCGCTTCGCTGACGTCATCGGCCAGCGCGGCGTCACCGAGACGCTCCGCAACGCGATCGCGGCCCGCCGGATCGCGCAGTCGTTCGTGTTCGCCGGTCCGCGCGGCGTCGGCAAGACGACGACCGCCCGGATTCTCGCGCGGGCGCTGAACTGCGTGCAGGGGCCGACGCCCGATCCGTGCGGCGTGTGCGACGCGTGCGTCGAGATCGCGCAGGGGCGCGACATCGACGTGATCGAGATCGACGCGGCGACCAACACGCAGGTCGAGAAGGTGCGGACGGTGATCATCGAGGGCCTCGGGATGGCCCCGGTCCGCGACCGCTACAAGATCTTCATCATCGACGAGGTCCACCGCCTCTCGAACCAGGCGTTCGATGCGCTGCTCAAGTCCATCGAAGAGCCTCCGCCTCACGTCGTCTTCATGATGGCGACGACCGAGCTCGAGAAGGTGCCGCCCACGATCCAGTCGCGCTCGCAGGTGTTCGAGCTGAAGACGATTGGCCTGAAGGCGATCGCCGATCAGCTCCGCCGTATCGCGGACGCTGAAGGCCTGGTCATCGACGACCAGGCGCTGATGCTGATCGCGCGCGCCGGCGACGGCAGCATGCGCGACGCGCAGAGCGCGCTGGACCAGGTCATCGCATTCTCCGGGACCACCATCGGCGCAGACGACGTCTCGACCGTGCTGGGGCTCGTTCGCCGCGATCTGCTGATCGAGATTGCCGGCGCGGTGGCGCGCGAGGATGCGGCGGCGATGTTCGAGCTGGCGGGACGCGCCGTCGAGGCGGGCTACGACCTGCGGCTCGTCATCCGCGAACTGGCGCGGCTCACGCGCGATCTGCTGGTGCTCACGATCGATCCGTCCCGAGCCTCCGATCCGGAGATCGCAGCGGACGCCGAACGCGACGTGCTGCTGGGGCTCGCCACGCGCTTCTCGGGCGAGGACCTGATGCGCGCCTTCGACGTCCTCACGAAGGCGGAGCTCGACATCCGCGGCTCGGCGCAGCCGCGCTATCACCTCGAGATGGCGCTGCTTCGGTGGGTGCACCTGCGGAAGCTCGTGCCGCTGACCGACCTGATCGAACAGATGCAGGGCGGCGCTCGTGGAGCAGTCCATTCAGGGCCGCCCGATCGTGGAACGGCCCGTTCAGGGCCGCCCGATCGTGGAGCGGTCCTTTCAGGACCGCCACCCGGCACCACCCGCGCCGCCGCCGTCAAAGCGGTCGAAGCGCGCCGCTCCGCGCCGGTCGAATTGAAGGAGGCCCCACCCGCCGACGTGAAGGAAGCCTTCCTCGCCGAGATCCGCCGCACGAAGAAGTTCTTCCACGGGACGGTCGTCGCGCAGGCGCAGCGGATCGACGTCGAGCAGGATCGCGTCGTCTTCGTCTTTGCGCCTCAGCATCGCGCGCTGCGTTCCCAGTTGGACGGCACCCGCGAATGGCTCGAGCAGACCGCGTCGCAGCTCGCCGGCAAGCGCATGGCCGTGGTCTCGATCGAGGGCAGCGCGCCGGCGGCGGCCGGCGCGCCCGGAGACGCGACACCGCCCGCCGGCGACCGCCAGCAGGCGCTCAAGGAACAGGCGCTCGCCGACTCGGGGGTCCAGGCGCTGCTCGACGTCTTCGCCGCGGAAATCAAGGACGTGGAGGAGATGTAGCCGCGATGAACATTCAGCAGATGATGAAGCAGGCGCAGCAGATGCAGGACCGGCTGCAGAAGCAGATGGCCGACCTGCGCGTCGAGGCAACGGCCGGCGGCGGCATGGTCACCGTCGTGATGAACGGGGCCAAGCAGATTCAGTCGCTCAAGATCGATCCCGAAGCGGTCTCGAAGGACGATGTCGAGATGCTCCAGGATCTGATCCTGGCGGCCATCAACGATGCGCAGCGGAAGGCGGACGAAGCGCTGCAGCAGCAGATGGGCGGCCTCATGGGCGGCCTGAAGATCCCCGGCCTGGGCTTCTGATGACGCGCCCCGATCCGCTGACCAGGCTGATCGAACAGCTTCAGCGGCTCCCCGGCATCGGGGCGAAGAGCGCGCAGCGGCTCGCCTTTCACGTTCTCAAGACGCCGCGCGAAGAGGTGGAGCGGCTCGCCGACGCGATGCGCGAAGTGAAGGATCGCGTCACCTACTGTTCGGTCTGCAGCAACATCACCGACGTCGATCCCTGCTACTTCTGCACGTATCCGGGACGCGACCAGCGGGTGATCTGCGTCGTCGAAGAGCCCGAGAACGTGACCGCTGTCGAGAAGACGCGCGATTTCAAGGGCGTGTACCACGTGCTCATGGGCGCGCTCTCACCGCTGCACGGCGTCGGGCCCGACGACTTGAAGATCAAGGAGCTGCTGACGCGCGTCGGCAACGGCGGCATCGACGAAGTGATCCTCGCGACCAACCCGAACGTCGAAGGGGAAGCGACGGCGATCTACCTGGCGAAGCTCCTGAAGCCGCTCGGCGTCCGCGTGACGCGGATTGCGATGGGCGTTCCCGTCGGCAGCGACCTCGAGTACGCCGACGAGTTCACCATGCACAAAGCGATGGAAGGCCGCCGCGAACTGTAGGCCGGGTCTCATAGCCCCGGCAAGGTGGGCCGGGTCTCATAGCCCCCGCAAGGTGGGCCGGGTCTCTTAGACCCGGCACCTTACGCTGCCACCGTCTCGGACGTCCCTCCCCCGAGCAGGTGGCGCATCTTCACCACCAGGCTGATCCAGTACGTGTGGGCGCCGATCGCCGCGAGCACGACGACGAGCGGCAGCGCGTCCACGAGCGCGAGCGCCATGATGCCGTACGGCATCGCCGAACGCGTCGCGACGAACGAGATGCGCCAGATCGCCCGCGACCACGCGGAGCCCTGCGCCTTGAAGCGCTGCCGGCCGATCGCGTGCAGCCTCTCCGGCTGACCCGCGGTGATGCGGCTGCGCAGGAAGATGAGCAGCGCGAAGGTCACGAGCGTGCCCGCGAGCGCCACGAGTCCGATCCAGTAGAACGCGTCGAAACCGGTTTGCCGCACGGCGCCAATCGTCAGCCCGACGAAGATCGCGATGTAGTACGAGTAATCGCCGACCGTCTCGATCCAGCAGCCGAGCGCGGACTCCTGGTACTTGAGCCGGGCGATCTCGCCGTCGCATCCGTCGAGGACGCTCGCGGCCAGGGAGAGAAACGCGCCGAGCACGCCCGCCAGATAGTGTCCGAGGCTGAAGAGCCACGCCGAGTAGAAGCCGATGGCGACGAGCGCCACGGACAACTGGTTCGCCGTCAGCGGCGTCGGGATCAGGGCGATGCTGATCGGCAGCGACATCCGACGGTTGAACCGCGCAAGCGTGTTGTCCGTATCCTTGTAGCTCGCGAGACGGATTGTCTCTTCCGCAGCCGGAAGGTCCGCGGGCGCCTCGATCCGCAGCGTCAGCCGCGCGCGCCGTTTTGCGACGGCAGGCCCCGGCGGCGCCGGCGCATGGGATCGCGATCGTAATTGCACGCGCAGTGACGCGGGGTCGAGCGCGCCGGACGCCGGAATCCGGATCACTCCGGAGATCGGCCACTCGGCGCCGGCAGGGACATCCACGATCTCACCCGGGTTCACATCGATCGCCGCGGCGTCTGTCAGCAGCGCCGGAGAGACGATCGTACCCGCGCCAATCGCGGTTACCGCGACATCTTCCGGGATCGTTCCGAGCGCCCGCGTCCACTCGTTCGCGGACGACGCGATCAGGATGACTGACGACACGCGACGCGCGGCCCTGCGGAACCTCGCGTGCTCCTGGCCGGCCAGCACGATCACCTTCCCGTACCCGGCACGGATCGCGGATCGAAGAACGCGCTCCGCGATCGGCAGGCCCGCCACCCGGGCGAACGGCGACACGGCAGGCGCGTCCCCGGGCAGATATAAGAGGATGGGACGGGGGTGCTCGGGCTGTTCGCGAACGGCCCCGCGATGCTCCGCCGAGCGCGGACGCCGCGGGTAGATGGCCAGGCCGAGCCCCGCCCAGAAGATTCCGCGAATCCGTCGCGCGAGCGCCAGCGGCGCGCCCGCACCGGCCGCGCCGACTGCGGCGACCGCCGCGACGCTCGATGCCTCCAGCGCCCCGAGGTTCGCCGGGATGAACGCGGACGCGAAGCTCGCGACGCGCGAGAAGGTCTCGATCCCCGTTGCGCCCATCAGGGAAATCGGGACGCCGACGGCGCGGAGGATGACCCACGCTTCGGCGGCCATGCAGAGGTACGCCGCAATCGTGGCGACCGCGAGAACGGCGAGCCGCGTCCTGCTCCCGCGAATCAGCTCGAGGAGTTGACGTTCGACTTCTGAGGCGAAGCGCGCGATGCGTCCTTCCGCCAGACGCGTGTTCGAGAGGCGATCGATGCGCTGCAGCGCGCTGCGTAGGTACGTGCCGCGTCCGGTCAGGACGAGCGCGGTGAAGAACCCGATCACCGCCGCGCCAATCGCAAACGCGCGAAACACGCGGAACCACACGTGTGAAAGCGGGAGGAACGCAATCGCCGCAACCGACCCGATGGCGACGATCAACGTCGTGCCCACGAGATAGGCGATCCGCTCGAGCGCCACCGCGGCCGTGGCCTCGCGCGAATCGACCTCGCCCGACAGCAGCACCACCTTCAGGGGTTCACCGGCGATGCCGCGCAGCGTGAGATAGCTGAACGCCTCCGCGGCCAGCCGCACGCGCGCGAGCCGAGCGAAGCTGACTCGACGCGGCTGCGGAAAGCACCACGCCCACGCCCAGGTTCTCGCGAGATGCCACAGGCCGCTGGCCACCAGCGCGAGCGGGACCGCGATGCCCAGGCGCCGCCCCGTCGCGTAGACGAGCCGGAAATCGATGTAATAGAGCGTGGCCGCGAAGAGCACGACCCCGAGCGCGAGCGCGCCCCACGAGATCAGCCGTCGTCTGTGCTCGGGAATCATGCGGGTTCGGGCGTCGCGCCCAGCGCGGACTCGGCGGCTTCGAGGTCCGAGACCGTATCGATGTCGCACCACGTGGCATCGCCAATCTCGAGCGCGCGCATCAGGCCGATGGCCGCAAGCTGGCGGATGCCGCCGCTGAGCGTCGTGTCGCCGGCCGCTCGCGCGAACGTCAGCGCATCGAAGAGCGTCTCCGAGCAGACGAACAAACCGGTATCGAGGGCGTCGTAGTCCGCCAGATCCTTCCCGATGGCGACGATGCGCGAGCCGTCACGGCGGACCTTCGTCGCTTCCGCCGCGACGTCGGGCGCCGCGGGACGCGCGTCGACCGCGAGCAGCGAATCGTCGTCATCAATCCTCGCGTGCAGGAGCCGCTGCAGCACTTGCGGCTCGAACACGTGATCCCCCATCAGCAACGCGAAGCGCGAGGGCGCAAAGCGACGCGCCGCGAGCACGGAGACGCCGTTTTCGAGGCGCCATTCCGGGTTGTACGCGAACGAGATTCGCAGGCCGCGCGGCGCGGCGCGCTCGACGAGCGCGCGCACGCGATCCGCCTGATAGCCGATGACGACGATTGCGCTCGCGATGCCGGCCTCGGCAACCGAGTCGAGCGTGCGGAGCAGCAGCGGCGTGCCCAGCAGTGGATGAAGAAGCTTTGAATCTCTGGTGCCGTTCACGAAGCGGTCGCCGTTGCCGGCGGCCAGCACGATCGCGGAACGGACGGAATCGGACGAAACAGACGCCACAGCTACCCTCGTGTCTGCCGGCCCTCGAAGCCGGCGGGTTCAGACCTCAGGAGCGTGACTTGCACCGCCCCTCACAATTGGTGCCACCTCTTCTTTGGACGCGCGCCGATCCGGGTCCGGTTCCCGGCGATCGAGCCTCGCAGACAGGAAGGCGAAGTCCGGCTCGCGTTTGGCTCGCCGCACCGAACGATTTTCCGCAACCAATGGCGGCTCGGTGGTCCGCCTTCGCCCTGCGGGTTTCGGCGAGACATCGCGCCGTAGCGCGCCTGAGTTGACCGCGCGGGAAGGCGGATGGCTCAGCACGATCGGGTGGGTGCACGGTCCATGCCCGTGCCTGCGGGTGTGTGTCAGGGACGAAAGACGCCGCCGTCGACGCCGCGAGGGGCGCGCGCAGATAAACCTTCGCGCAATAGGAGGATGCCGCCGGCTGCAGTCCAGAAGAGCACGCGCACTTTGCGAACGATGGCGAGCGCGACGCCGGTCTGCGTCCCCAGCCCGAGCACCTGTGCGAAAACGGCCGTACCCGCCTCGTCCACGCCGAGCCGGAGTGGTACGAATTTAAAGACTACAGTGATGAGCCGGTTGGCGGTTTCGAAAATGAACGAGGTTAGGAGCGGCGGCGCTGTGCCGTAGAGCAGCGAAAGCGTGAGGTGCACTTCCGCGACACCGAGCGCATGGAAAGCTGCCTCTGCCGCAACGACGGCGGGCAACGCTGCGCGCCTGCGGCGAGCAAAGCCGTAGATCTGTTGCTCGAGCTCGCGGATGCGGCCCCGAGGTGTGGCTTCCGCGCTTGCATCTACCCTCGTGGGTTGCGCGCGTGTCTCTACCCTCGTCGCTTCCGACTTCAGGCGGAAGGCCCCCAGAATCTCCAGCGAGCGGCTGATGAGCGCCGGCTGACGCCACAGCAGCCAGAGCGCGACGGCGAACAGGACGACCGTTGCCGCGATCGCGGCTTTGCCCACGTTCTGCAGCGCCGGAGGCGGCGTGAAGCGGAACAGCAGCGCGATCATGCCGGCGGCGATCATCGCGGCAGCCGAGAGCGTGTAGAGGACGTTTTCGATGGCGAGCGCGGCGACCGCGGGCGCGAGCGCGACGCGATCGCGGACGAACGCCGCCTTCGCCGGTTCGCCGACGAGCGGGCCGAGCGGCGTGAGGTTTCCGAGCGCGTCGCCGCACACCACGGCGGCAAACGCGCCCGCGAGCGGCAGCCGGTGCGGCCGCTCCAGACAGAGGCGCCACGCGATCGCGCGCGCGACGAAGCGAAGTCCCCCGAGCGCGATGATCGCGACGAGACCCCAGCCCACCTGGCGGATGTCCGCCTCGAGCTGCCGCACGCCGACCTGGCGCACGACCCATACGAGCAGCGCAAGGCCGCCGGCTGCCGTCAGGAGTCCCGTGAGATTCGGCTTTCGCATCAGAACTATAATCGCAGGTTCATGTTGCCCGCCTCGTTCCAGACGCCGGCCGCCCTCATTCTGCTCGCCGGCGGACTCATCGCGTGCTTCGCCGGTTATCGGGTGTTCCGGGTCGTTCTCGGCATCTACGGGTTCATTCTCGGGGCGCTGCTCGCCAGTTCGGCGATGGGAACCGAGCATACGCTCTGGATGATCGGCGCGGCGCTCCTGGGCGGCATCGTCGGTGCACTGATTCTGATCGCGGCGTACTTCGTGGGCGTCGCGCTGCTGGGCGCCGGCATCGGCGCGCTCGCTGCAAGCCTCATCTGGGCGTCGCTCGGCCGCGAGCCGCACGCGCTCGTCGTGATCGTGTTCGCGATTGCGGGCGCGCTGGGCGCGCTCGCGCTGCAGCGGTTCGTGATCGTGGGCGCGACCGCGTTCGGCGGTGCGTGGACGATCATCGTGGGAGCGCTGGCGCTCGCGGGCAACAGGCTGGCGATCGACGCGGCGGCGCGAAACAATGTGTGGCTCGCGTACCCGATGAATCCTGCGCCGGGACAGCACTGGGTCGTCGTCGTCTGGATCGCGCTGGGCATCGTCGGATCGATTGTGCAACTGGGCATCACGGCAAAGGGCCGATAGAGGAGAGAACGGACATGGCGACGTTTTCGCGAAATGTGACGGTGAACTGGGAAGGTTCGATCATGGAAGGCGCGGGGCAGGCGAAGGCCGGCAGCGGCGCGTTCACGCTTCCCGTGTCGTTCCCGCGACGCATCGGCGACGCGCAGGGCGTCACGAGCCCGGAGGAGCTCATCGCGGCGGCGCACGCGGCCTGCTATGCGATGGCGCTCAACGCGACCGTCGGACGAAAGGGCGGACAGATCGAAAAAACGGACGTGACCGCCACCGTCACGGCCGACAAGGGGGATTCGGGGATCACCATCACGACCTCGAAGCTGTCGGTCACCGCGCACGGTTTGACGGGCATTCCGAAGGAGCAGTTCGCGGACGTCGCGAAGCAGGCGGAAGCCGGCTGCCCTGTGTCGAACGCTCTTCGTGGGGCGCTGCAGATTCAGCTCGACGCAAAGGCGGTGTAGGGCGGCCCTTTGAGGGCTGCCGTCAGGCGGCCGCCGTCTTCGATATCTCTTCCATGCAACCGGCAAACGTGTCGATCTCGTCGAGCGTCGTGTAGACGTTCGGCGTCACGCGGATGCCTTCGTACTCCGCGTGCACGATCGGGGTCGCGATGATCCGCCACTTGTCCCAGAGTTGCGTCGTGGCCTTCGCCGTCGGGACGCCGATCACCTGCACCGTTCCGATCGCGCAGGACTGAGCAGGATCCAGATTCGTATGTATCCGGAATCGCTGGCTCGCTTTCAAGCGATCCGCCCAGCGGTTCCGGAGATATCGCAGGCGGGCGGCTTTGCGCTCGGCGCCGATGCCCTGATGAAAGCTCAGGGCCTCGGCAATCGCGTTGTGGTTCGCCGCAGGATGCGTGCCGATCTCCTCGAACTTGCGAATGTCCTTCGCGCGTGAGGCGGCGGCCGGCGTGAGCGGCCACAGACGTTCGATGTTCTCTCGGCGGGCGTACAGAAAACCCGTGCCGATCGGCGCGAGCAGCCATTTGTGCAGGCTCGTGCCGTAGTAGTCGCAGCCGAGATCCGACAGCTTGAACGGGAAGTGCGCGAACGCGTGCGCGCCGTCGACGATCGTCTGGATGCCCTTCGCCCGAGCCGCATCGCAGATCCTGCGGACGGGAAAGATTTGTCCCGTCAGGTTCGTGATGTGGCAGAAGTGCAGCACCTTCGTTCGAGGCGTGACGGCGCCGAGCAGGCGTTCCGCCAGATCGTCCATCGACGGCGGCGGGACCGGGAACGAAATCTTCTTGACCGTGATGCCGTCGCGCCGCGCACGCTGATCCCACGTGTCCAGCATGCGCCCGTAGTCCTGGTTGGTCGTGACGACCTCGTCACCCGCGCGCAGGTCGAGCCCGAGCTGTGCGATCTGCAGCGCCTCGCTCGCGTTCCGCGTGATCGCCAGTTCCTCGGGATCGCAGCCGAACTCCGATGCGAGCTTCCGGCGGACGGTCTCGATGTTGGGCTCGAGAATCTGCCACATGTGGTAGACAGGCGCCTGGTTCGAGATGTCCAGATACCGCTTGAACGCTTCGTGGACTACACGCGGACTCGGACAACACCCGCCGTTGTTCAGGTTGATGACGGTGCGATCCAGCGTGAACGCCTGCTGGATCTCCCGCCAGTACGACTCGTCGGCCGCCAGATCGGATGCGCTCCGGTCCGTTGTCCGCGCCGCCGCTGCCGCGACGCGCGTGAGGCTCTCGTTCGAGAACGCGGCCAGCGCCGCGGTGCTTCCCGCCCCCAGAAACGCGCGTCGGCTGAGCATCGGCAAGTCCTCCGGTGCCGGCATGATACCCCTCCGGACGCTTCGTGAGAGCAGAGACAGGGTCCATTTCCTTATAGAATGAGCGTAGGACGCCGCGGGCTTCCCCCAGGCCGCGTGCGCGGCGCCCGAAACCCCCACACGCGTGCCAGCGCGGGCATCAGGGAGCCTCGAATCCCGAACACAGGAGACGTGTGTGACGCGACATGGCTGGCTCACGGTGGTGTGCCTCGCGCTTGCCGGCGGCGCCTTTTATCCACGGGTGGACGCGGCGTCGCACCTGCAGGTCGTCAGCCGATGGCGCGAACGTCCCATCACGGTCGATGGGCGGCAGGACGACTGGGGCAGCAGCGGGCTCACGCCCTTCGGCGATCAACCGGTCTCGATCGACGTCATGAACGACGCCGACTTTCTCTACGTGCGGCTCACGGCGTCTGAGCCGGCGGTCCGCAACGAAATCCTGCGGCGCGGTCTCATCCTCTGGTTCGATCCGGAAGGGGGCACGAAGAAGCGTTTCGGGATCGAGTATCCCGTGGCGGAGCCGGGCGGATTTGGTGCGGGACGATCCGGCTACGGTGGACGCCGCGGCCGCGACGGCAGCTCCGGCAATGCCGCTCCGCGCGATGCCGCGGACCAGTACGAGCCGCCCGATCGTCTCGAGGTCCACGGCCCCGGCAAGGACGATGTGCGAAGCCTGGCGCTCGATCATGCGGACGCGATCGAAGCGGCCGTAAAGGTCGACCAGGGCGTCGTCGTCTACGAGCTGAAAGTGCCGCTCGCGAAGAGCGTCGATCGCGAGTACGCGATCGAGACGGCGCCCGGAAAGACCATCGGAATCGGTTTCGAGACGCCGAAGATGGAGCGTCCCGCCGAATCCGATCGTGGAGGATTCGGCGGCGGCATGGGCCATGGCGGTGGCATGGGCCGCGGCGGTGGCATGGGCCGCGGCGGCGGGATGCGGCGTCCGGGCGGTGGTGAAACGGGCGGCGGCTATCAACCGCCCAAGCCGCTCAAGGGGTGGGCGACGATCGCGCTGGCAAAGGGCGCCTAGCGGCGCGCTTTGTACCCGTCAGCCGGGAGTGTGTCACCTCGGTCGCGCGATTCGCCCCTTCTCGATGGCGGTGCCCGAGGCCGCGCCTTACGCTTCGGGACGCCTCAGGAGGTGTTCCGATGGGACGCGAACAACGCGAACAACGCGGACGGCGCGCAGCGCGCGGGCTCGTTTGCGCGCTCCTCATGCTCACGAGCGGTGCCCTGGCCGCGCGCCAGGCGCCGCACCCAACCGGCAAGGTTCCAATCACGACCTCGTCCGACGAAGCGCGCGAGCTGTATCTGCGCGCGCGCGATCTCGCCGAGAAGCTGCGTGTCACCGATGCCCATCGCGTGTACGAGCAGGCGGTCGCGAAGGATCCGTCGTTCGCGCTCGCCTATGTGGGCCTGGCGAACACGGCCGGCACGACGAAGGAGTTCATCGACGCAACGAAGCGGGCATCGTTCGTCGACGCCAACGTCAGCGAAGGAGAGCGTTTGATCGTGAACGGGCTCGAAGCCGGGCTCGAGGGAGATCCGGCGCAGGTGCTCGCCAGCTACAGATCGCTCGTCGGTCTCTTCCCCGAGGACGAGCGTGCGCACATGCTGCTCGGCGTCGCGCACTTCGGCCGGCAGGAGTACAAGGACGCGATCAGCGAATTCGGCAAGGCGATCGCCATCAACTCGGCGTTCTCGTCTCCCTACAATCAGCTCGGCTACGCATACCGCTTCATCGGGAAGTACGACGAAGCGGAGAAGGCGTTCAAGAAGTACATCGAGCTGATTCCCGGCGATCCAAACCCGTACGACTCGTACGCGGAGCTGCTGATGAACACGGGGCGGTTCGAAGAGTCGATTGCGTCGTACGAGAAGGCGCTCGCGATCGACGGGCATTTCCTCAACTCGTTGGTCGGCATCGGCAACGACTATCTGTTCATGGACAAGCCCGAGCAGGCGCGCGCGGCGTTCGGCAAGATGGCCGCGGCCGCACGAACGACGGGCGAACGGCGTCAGGCGCATTTCTGGATGGCCGCGTCATACGTCCACGAAGGGGCGACGGACAAGGCGCTCGCGGAGCTGAAGAAGGAATACGCGCTCGCCGATGCAGAGCACGACGCGGCGTCGATGTCCGGTGATCTGACCGTCATGGGCGACGTGCTGCGCGAGGCGGGGCGCTACGACGAGGCGCTGGCGAAGTACGCGGATGCGGTGTCTGTGATCGACGGTTCCCAGGTGCCGGCGGAGGTCAAGGAAGCGACGCATCGCAACCATCTGTTCGAGCAGGCGCGCGTGGCCGCGGTACGTGGAGACGTTACGACCGCGAAGGCCCGCGAAGCCGCGTACGTGGCGCGGGTCCTGCCGCGCCGCGCGCCATTCGAGCTGCGGCAGCAGCACGAGCTCGCGGGGCTGATTGCGCTCGCGGACAAGCGGCCGTCTGCCGCGTCGGAGGAGTTCTCCCGTGCGAACCAGCAGGACCCGCGGATTCTGTATCTGACCGCCGTGGCGCTTCGGCAGGCTGGGGACGCGTCGCGTGCGTCCGCGGCGGCATCGAAGGCGGCGTCGTTCAACAGTCTCAATTTCAATTTTGCGTACGTCCGCGCGAAGGCGCGGCAGTCTGTCGGTTCGTCTGATGCGGGCTATTCGTCCCGCAGCGTCGGGATCGGATCGACGGGCGTCGCGCGATACGCCGGAATGGTGCTGGCCAGCATGCCGATGGCCGTGAGGAGCAGCGCCACTGCGGCGTACGCCGATGCATCCGTCCCCGTCAACCCCGAAGATCGACGTGCCGAGGACGCGGCTCAGCGATACCGCAGCGGCCGCCGGTGCGAAGCAATGTCATCGGCTCCCTCGAATGAGATAATCCGCCCCGACGGAGCTCGACATTGCACCTGACTGGAGGAAACGATGCGAAAAGCCCTCAACGTGGCGGTCGTCGTCGTGCTCACTGGTGTCGCCGCGTCCGCTCAGCAGCCCACCGAGAAGCCGGCCGTGAAATCAAGCGGCGGCAATCAGGAGAGGATTCGTCTCGCCATGAGCGCAGCACCGCCGGAGATCGGCCGGAATGCGACGATCGTGGACACGAACGAAAAAGGAGAAATGACAGAGCTGCGCAAAGGCACCAATGGCTGGACGTGCATGCCGTCGGCGGGCGGTGCGACCGGCGCAGCCGGCGCCGATCCGATGTGTCTGGATCCGCAGTGGACGAAATGGGCCGACGCCTGGATGCACAAGACCGACCCGAAGGTCGACGCCCCAGGCATTGCCTACATGTTGCACGGCGACAAGGGCGCGAGCAACACTGACCCGTTCGCGACCGCTCAAACACCCGACAACCAGTGGGTTGTGTCGCCACCCCATCTCATGGTGCTCGTACCGGACACGAAGATGCTCGATGCGCTGCCGACGGATCCTCACCATGGCGGGCCGTGGGTGATGTGGAAGGGGACCAAGTACGCCCACATCATGGTGCCGACGGCCCCCATGCCGAAACAGCCTGGCGCGGCCGTGAAGAGTCCGAAGCAGTAACGAGCGGCCCGCAACATCATCGATCGGCAAATCGCGCAACCGCGAACGCGGCATCGGCGCGGGCAGCGCTCAGAATCTGACGCGCGGGGCGCTCGCCGACCGCCGCCCCATCTTGAAGCCAAGCCCGCTGCTGCCCCCGCGATCCTTAGGGTGGGGCAGCTCCGGGTGGCTTCAAAATCGCGGACGACACGCGCGGACCTGCGTTCGATCCGACGTCAGGCGACCGGAGGAAGGAGAACCGCATCTCCGCGAGCTCGTCGCCTGCTTTGACGTCCGCCCCGACAATCGGCGCCGAAGCAACCTTCCGCCGCCTCGCGCGCATCGAGCTCCTCGTCCGGCACATCCCGTTGCGCAGCAACGGAAGCGCGTCCCGCACGTAGCTGTCGTCCGCTCCCGCCATCCAAAGGACGCCTGTGCGCCGGTAATCGTGCGTGCCACGACGGCGGTCCGACTCGCGCCAGAGTGCGAGCGCCCGCGCCGACAGCTCGGCGTTCACGCGCGACGATCCGTAGATCGATCGGATGATGCGCGTCTCACCTCCGGAGCTGGCGCGCGCGTTGCCCGGACCCTAGGCGTCGATCAGCGTCACTCTGGCGCCGGCTCGCGCCAGGTGCAGCGCGGTCCAGCCGCCGAACGCGCCAGCACCGATAACGGCGACCCTCATCCGGGTCACTCCGGCAGGCATCGTCGCTCACTCCACGCGCGGGAGAGTGCCCGTCCTGCCGCGCAATGACGATTCGGATAGACTTTCGTGCGCCGGCGCGTGCCTTGAAAAGCACCGTCGCCTTGTATTTCGTAATGATGCCGAGGCCGCTGTGATTACGGGGTCCCTTCAGCAGAAATACGTCGCCGCCCTCGATGCGCTCATCGCCCAGATCAAAGAGGATCGCTCCATCCTCGCGGCGATCCTCTGCGGCAGCCTCTCGCACGACACGGTGTGGCAACGATCGGACATCGACCTCGTGCTGGTCACGATTGACGATCGAAAGGTGCAGAGCGGCGGCCTGGCGCTGTACGCCGACGGCATCAACGTTCACGCGAACCTCGTGTCGCGCACCGAGTTCCGCCGAACGATCGAAGGTTCGCTCCGCAACTCGTTTGTGCACTCGCTGCTGACGAAGGGACGACTCCTCTACACGCACGATCCGACGATCGCCGACCTGTGCGCCACCCTGTCGTCGATTGGCGGCCGCGACACGGAGGTGCAGCTGCTCCGGGCGGCGACGAGCGCGCTGCCGTCGATCGACAAGGCGCACAAGTGGTTCGTCACGCGCGGGGATCTCGACTACACGGCGCTCTGGATCCTCTATGCCGCGACGCCGCTCGCGCGGATCGAGGTCATCGGACGGCGGCTGCTCGCGGACCGCGAGGTGATCCCGCAGGCGCTGGTGCTCAACCCCGGTTTCTTCAAGGTCGTCTACGTCGATCTGTTGAACGCGAAGAAGACGCGGAAGGCCGTGCAGGAAGCGCTCGACGAGGTCGATCGCTACATCGCCGATCGCGAAGCCTCGCTCTTCGCGCCCGTCATCGACTACCTGCGCGACGCGGGCGAGGCGCGGTCGGCAACGGAGATCGACGCGCACTTCACGCGCAATCTCGACGTGCCATGCGTTAGTGCCGCTTGCGAATACCTGGCCGAGCGCGGCATCATCGGCAAGGTATCGACGCCTGTGCATCTCACGACGAAGAGCCACGTGCAGCTGCAGGAGCTTGCCTTCTACCTCTCCGACGCTCCGGATGCCTTCTAGACGGACCCGCGCCGTCACGGCGCGCACCACGATCGGCGTGCAGGGCGCGCGCGTTCACAACCTGAGGAACATTTCGCTCGAAATCCCGCGCGACAGCCTCGTCGTGATCACGGGCCTCTCGGGATCCGGAAAGTCGAGCCTCGCCTTCGACACCATCTACGCCGAAGGGCAGCGCCGCTACATGGAATCGCTCTCCAGCTACGCGAAACGGTTCGTGGCGCAGGTCGCCAAGCCGGACGTCGATTTCGTGTACGGCCTCTCGCCCGTCATCTCGATCGAGCAGAAGACGCTCATCAGCAACCCGCGCTCCACCGTGGGAACGATGACGGATATCGGAAGCTACCTGAATCTGCTCTACGCGACGGTTGGGCGCGCGCACTGCCCCCGAACGGGCGAACCGGTCCCGACGCGGACCGCGAGCCAGATTGTCGAAGCCATTCTTTCGCTGCCCGAAGGCGCGGAGATCGAGCTGCGCGCCCCCGTGTTCAAGGTCTACGGCGAGGACCTCGAGTTCGTCTTCACTGACGTCCGCAAGAAAGGCTGCCGGCGGATCGTTGTCGACGGCCGGCCGGTCGATCTCTCGGCCGAGGTGACGCTCGACGAGAAATCCGTACGAAACATGGACGCCCTCGTCGACCGCTTTGTCGTCAGCCGCAAGCACGAGAAGGCGATCAAGGCCGGCGTCGCGGCGACGCTGCTGGTCGGCGATGGGCTGCTCCAGGCGCACGTCGTCAAGGGCGCGACCCGCGCCGAACAGCAGCGCTTCTACGATGCGCTGTGCAGCAGGACGCATCATTTCGTCTACGGAGAAATCGCGCCCGACTACTTCGTCTTCAACAACCCGGAGAGCGCGTGCCGGACCTGCGGCGGTCTCGGCGTCGACAAGCTGACCCATCCCGAGCTGCTCGTGCCCGATCCGCAGCGCAGCATCCTCGGCGGCTGCTTCGTGCGTGAGGCGTTCAAGTACAGCCCGGATACGTGGGACGGTCGCATGATGTACAGCCTGTCCCAGGCGATCGGGTTTCCGCTCGACTGCCCCTGGCGCGACCTTCCGCAGCCGATTCGGGACGCGATCCTTTACGGAATCGAAAAGAAGATACCAATCCTCACGCCGCCGGATGCCAGGATGCGGCGCGAGGAGCACGAAGGACGGGAGGTCGGCTTCGGCGGCCTGGCGCGGCGCATCGAGCGGCACTACCGCCGGTACCGGCAGCGCGGCGAAGCGAACTCGCGCATGGAGGAGTGGCTCGACAAAGTGATGGTCGAGCGCACGTGTCCCGATTGCAGCGGCGCGCGGTTGCGCGCCACTCGACTGACGTTCGAGATCGCCGGCAAGACGATTTACGACCTGGGGCAGCTCCACTTCGACGAGCTGCACGACTTTCTCGGCACGATCAAGTCGGCGGGCCGTGGCGCCGACGCGGGACGGCAGATCCTGAAGGAGATTCGCACTCGTCTCGAGTTGCTGCTCGGCATAGGGCTCGACTACCTGAACTTCAACCGCCGTTCCGGAACGCTCTCGGGCGGCGAGTCGCAGCGGATTCGCCTCTCGACGCAGATCGGCTCGGGGCTGATGGGGATGCTCTACGTGCTCGACGAGCCGAGCATCGGCCTGCACCCGAAGGACAACGTCAAGATGATCGCGACGCTCGAGAGCCTGCGCGACATCGGCAACACCGTGCTCGTGGTCGAGCACGACGAGGACACCATCCGCGCCGCCGATCACCTCGTCGAGATGGGCCCGGGCCCCGGCGTGCACGGCGGCCAGGTCGTCGTGCAGGGAACGATAGACGACGTCCTGGCCTGCAAGGCGTCTCCGACGGGACAGTTCCTGTCCGGCAAGCGGACGATTGGGACGCCGAAGAAGCGTCGCCGCGGCAACGGAAGGGCGCTCGTCGTGCGCGGTGCGCGCGAGAACAACCTGAAGTCGATCGTCGTCACGTTTCCGCTCGGCATGCTGATCGCGATCACCGGAGCGTCCGGCTCCGGGAAGAGCACGCTCGTCAACGACATCCTCTACAAGGTGCTGTGGAAGACGCTCGTCGACACGCGTACGCTGCCCGGCGCGCACGATCGCGTCGAGGGCCTCGAGCACGTGCACAAGGTCGTGAACATCGATCAATCGCCGATTGGGCGCAACAGCCGCTCGAATCCGGCGACGTACATCGGGTTCTACGACACGATCCGCGATCTGTTTGCGCAGGCGCCGCTCTCGGTCGATCGCGACTACAAGCCCGGGCGGTTCAGCTTCAACGTCAAGGGCGGCCGCTGCGAGGAGTGCCAGGGGGAAGGATCGATTACCACGCAGATGTATTTCATGCCGGACGTCGAGGTCACGTGCGGCGCGTGCAAGGGGGCGCGGTTCAACAGCGAGACGCTCGAAGTGATGCTCCGCGGCAAGACCATCGCCGACGTGTTGAACATGTCCGTCGAGGAGGGCGTGGCGTTCTTCGCGAATGAGCCGGCGGTCTCACGGAAGATCCAGGTGCTGGCGGATCTCGGCCTTGGCTATCTCACGCTCGGGCAGTCCTCGACCACCCTCTCGGGAGGAGAGGCGCAACGAGTGAAGATTGCGACCGAGCTGAGCACGCTGCAGCGATCGAAGCACACTGTCTACATCCTCGACGAGCCGACGACCGGGCTGCACCTGGCGGACGTCCAGCACCTGCTCGACTCGCTGAATCGGCTCGTCGATGCGGGGCACACGGTGCTGCTGATCGAGCACCATCTCGACGTCATCAAGACGGCCGACCACGTGATCGATCTCGGCCCCGAAGGCGGGCATGCCGGAGGGGAAGTGGTCGCGACGGGCACGCCGGAGGCGATTGCCGCGTGCAAGGCGTCGCATACCGGGCGATTTCTGAAGGCGCATCTGCGCAACTGAGACTGCAGCGTTGCGAGCAAATGAATCGGCCGTCGGCGCTTTGTCACCTTCGTCGCACAGAGAGAAATAGATCGAAATCCGTGCTGAGGTCATTGGCATTGGGAGGCTGTGTCGACGAGAACACGACGAGGGTACCTGAGGCATCGATTCCCGGGGCGACACTGGGCGTCCACCACTCCCTGTACGCCGAACCGCTGACACGACTTACGCAATGCGTCGCGCGATCGAGGAGGTAGACGTCGGGCAGGAGATTCGTATCAGATATGGCACGAGCACACCGAGGCCCAGACCCGAGATTCGAGGCGACCGACTCATACGCAATGTAGCGGCCATCTCCCGAGATTGCCGGACGACGACTGGCGGCATTGGCCGCTGCACCCGCCGACGTGACGCTGACGAGCGTAATCGCCCCGAGGGGCACCTCGTACAGATAGATGTCTGGTTCCTCGTTGCGATCGCTAGGTACGAGATTGCCAGCGTTCGACACAAAGGCCACGTAGCGACCGTCCGCGCTCACCACGGGAGAGTAGCTGGGCCCGTCTGCGGGCCGACCGCCCATTCCTTTGCTGACCAACGACGTGATTCCACGGTTCGTGTCACGAAAGATACACGTCGGCGACGGTGTTGGTATCGTCGGGAGCGAGTCGAGCCGTCGAGACGAACGCGATCCAGTGACCGTCGTGGCTCGTGCTCGGCGAGTAACTGGCGCCGACGTCGGGCTGCGCGCCGTGGGAATCCACGCTGATGCGGGTGACTGTCGAGTCGTCGAGACGCCACTGAAAGACATCGGCGTCCTGCTGATTCGCATCAGATCCTGAAACCATGTTCTGCGCGTTGGATGTGAAGACGAGTACGAGACCGTTTCCGGCGATGACCGGTTCACGGCTATCGCCATCGGGTTCCTCTCCGCGGGTGCCTCGAGGTGATCGCACCATGCCGCTCCCACGCGTGAGGACCACCACCTCGGGCCGGCCGAAGCGCGCTGCGTTGGACGAGTTCGAGAGGGCTTCGAAGGCGATCACTTTTCCATCGGAGCTCAGGCTTGGAGACCGGCGGTCACGATCCGGCTGCGCCGCGGCAGGGTTGATGATTTCCGGCGTCACCCCTCCTCGTGATCGGTCGAGCACGTACACTGCCATGTGATGGGAGGTCTCGCCGTGTCCCCACGAATCGAACGCGATCATCCGTCCGTCCGCGCTCAGCGACGCCGCTCTCAGCGAACTAATCGCCTCAGCACTGATGCTTTGCGTCGCCAGGAACTGAGCGCGCTCGAAGAGCGGCGTCTCGAGCTCATGGCCGAGGCCGGCCGCGGCCGTGATGGCGCACGCCGTCACGTTAAATGCGAGAGGTCGCTGCCACGGTGAACGTCTCATCGCCCGATCGCCTCGCGAGCCACCGTCTGCCCGACCGACTGCGCGCGCCGAGTCTCGTACCACCCATCCACGTACAGCACCCCATTGAGCCGCTGACGCGCGAGACGGGCGAGATCGACTCCATCGACCTGCTCCAGCACGTGCTCCAATTCGTGAGCGATGAGCTCCACATACGCGTCGGGCCTGCGCGACTCGACTTGGACGACGACGGTCAGGCCGTCGGCGTGCCGCGTCAGATGTGACGATCCTGCTCCGTTGTCTACGCCGAATACGCGTTCGAGTGAGACAACGACGTCCGGATGTTGGGCGAGACGCACGCACTGCCTTCGGAAGGTGGCAGACCGCTGCCACATCAGTTTCAAAAAAGGCTGGAACACGTCGGGGGCGAGAAGGCTCTCGGGCAGCGGCGTGTCGTGCCGCCCGACCGGCTCTCGAAGCATTCGAGGCAGTGAGCTAGTCTCGACGACAGTTGCGTGTGCACGCGCCGCAGGCTTGATCGCGGCATCTTGCGCCCCGTACGCGGTTGACATGAGGACGAACGACGAGCTCAACAGGACGACCGTGGTCCGCAGGTTCAGCAGTGGCGTCAGGATGGACATGCACTCTCCTCTGGCTGAGGATGGCCGTGCGGCCGGTTCCGCTGGATCCAGGCCTTGGAGACACACGCGGAAAGCGCCAGCGAACCGGCTAATTGCGCGCAGTCAGGTGTAGACTCGGTGACCAGGCGGTCGATGAGTGATGCCACGGGCGTGACCGGTCTGCTGGTGGCCTGGAGCGATGGCGATCAGGCTGCTCAGGAACGCTTGATCGCAGCAGTGTACGGCGAGCTCAAACAGCTCGCCAGGTCGTATCTGCGCCGGGAATGGGGAAACGCGTCCGTCTCTGCGACGGGCCTCGTTCACGAGGCGTACCTGAAGCTCGTCGATCAGCGTCGCGTGCGGTGGCAGAACCGAAGCCATTTCTTCGGCATCGCAGCGCAGGCAATGCGCCGCCTCCTTGTCGATCGGGCGCGCGCGTCTCGCGCCGCCAAACGGGGCGGCACAAGTTTGCGAATCGAGCGGGGTGAGCGCGACGCGACGCATCTGCCGCCGGATGTGGATGTGCTCGCGCTCGACGAAGCATTGTCCCGGCTCGAGGCGCTCGAGCCGCGATGGAGCCGCCTCGTCGAGCTGCGGTTTTTTGCCGGACTCACCGTCGGCGAAACGGCATCGGTGCTTGGAGTGTCACCGGCGACAGTGAAGCGTGATTGGAGCTTCGCACGCGCGTGGCTCTACCGCGAACTCCACCGGAGGCGCACCGACGACAATGCGTAGCAGAACGGCGCGGTCGCGGCGCGCGGCAGCAGGTGCCCGCGGCCTAGGGAGGTGTGCCGGGACGCCATGCTTGCCGGAGATCGTTGGACACGCGTTCGTGCGCTTCTGGAGGACGTAGTCGACCGCCCGGTCGACGACCGCCACCGTTATCTCGCCGAAGCCTGCGGGGACGACGCCGAGATCCGCGCGGAAGTGGAGTCCCTGCTCCGCGCACGCGACGCCGCAGGAACGTTTCTCGACCCTGCGGCGGCACCACCATCGATAGAGCACGAACGGGGGCCGGATCGAGCCCCAGCCTTCGAACCAGGCACACGCCTCGGCTTCTTCGAGATCGTATCGACGCTCGGCGGCGGCGGAATGGGAGAGGTGTACTGCGCCCGTGACACGCGGCTGGACCGCAGCGTCGCCATCAAGATTCTGCCCGTCGATCTCGCGCGAGATCGATCCTGCCGCGAGCGTTTCGAGCGTGAAGCGCGCGCCATCTCGAGGCTGGCGCATCCAAACATCTGCGTGCTCTACGACGTGGGCCGCGCCATGGTGGCCGCCGTGGAGCGGCAGTACCTCGTGATGGAACTGCTCGACGGCGAGACGCTGGCCGCGTGTCTGACGCATGGTCCGCTGCCGCTCGATCGAGCTGTGACCTGCGCCATCCAGATCGCCGACGCGCTGGCCTGCGCGCACGCGCGCGGTATCGTCCATCGAGATCTCAAGCCAGCCAACATCATGATCGGCAGTGACGGCGTCGTAAAGGTGCTCGACTTCGGCCTCGCCAAGCTGATGGAGGTGGACGGGAGCTCGCGCGGATCCGCCAGTGCGGATTCAGGCGACGTTGCCCTCAGCGACGCCGGAAGGATTGAAGGCACCGCGGCGTACATGTCACCGGAGCAGGCGACGGGCCGCACGGTCGACGCTCGCAGCGACATCTTCAGCTTCGGTGCCACACTCTACGAGATGACGACCGGCATACGCGCATTTGCCGGCAGCTCGAGCGCGGAAATCGTCGCCACGCTTCTTCGATCCGCGCCCAATCCCCCAACGCAGATCACCCGTTCGATTCCCCCTGCTCTGGAGCGGCTGACCATGCGCTGTCTCCTACGCGAACCGGAGCGGCGCTACCAAACGATGATCGACGTCAGAAACGAGCTGCTGGGGATCAAGGAGGAATGGGACACCAGGCGCATCGCACGGCAGACCAGCGTGCGGCAGAGCGTTCGAGCTCGTGTGCCTGCGGCTGTTGCGGCCGCGCTCGCGGTCGCCGCTGCCATGTGGATGTACTGGCGCGGCTCTGCCCAATTGCCCCCGCTCCGCGTGCTGCCCGTCGCGACTCTGGCTGGCTTCGAAATGATGCCGACGTTGTCCCCCGATGGTGCCCGGGTGGCCTTCGCGTGGAACGGTGACAAGGGCGAACGCAACTTCGACCTCTACGTGTCGATCATAGGATCCGCGGCCGTCCAACGGATAACATCCGATCCCGCGCACGACCTCAATCCGAGCTGGTCTCCGGACGGCAGTCAGATTGCGTTCGTGCGTCATCATTCGACTGACCGCGCCGGCCGGCTATACGTGATCTCACCCGGCGGTGCAGGCGAGCGAAAGCTGAGCGACTTCGGCGTCGCGGTCGGCGATGATTTCATCCACACCGCCATCGGCCAAATCTCCTGGTCGCCGGACGGGCGCTACATCGCCGCCGCGCGCGCGAGCGCCGCGTCGGGAACACGCGAGAGCACTGGCATCTATCTCATTTCCACTCACAGCGGCGAGGCGCGTCTTCTCACTGATGCGACGGTCCCAGCGAATCATCGAGACCCCATTTTTTCCCCGGATGGGCATCGACTGGCCTACTTCGCCTGCAGCAATCACTGGCCCGCTGCCTGCGATGTCATGGTTGTGAACCTGGATCGTGAGTTCCGCACGACCGGGGCATCGCGACGCCTCACCTCGATGGCAACCGACATGTCCGGCCTCGCCTGGACGCCTGACGGCAACGAGCTCGTGTACGGTGCCGGTAGTGCGCCGTACGTGCACTATCTCTGGCGCGTCACTCTCGACGGGCATCGTCCACCGGAACGCCTCGAGGTTGCCGGCACTGGTTCGAGAAGGCCGGCTACCGTGGCGTCACGAGATCGCCTGGTGTTCGAGCGACGGACACTCGACCCGGACATCTATCGCTTCGGGTCCGCGGCACCGCCGCGCGCGACAATCGCCTCCAGCTTCGCCGACTTCAACTCGTCGTTCTCTCCGGACGGCGCTCGCATCGTCTACGCCTCCTCGAGATCAGGAGGGATGGCGGACATCTGGGTGGTTGCAGCCGACGGGTCCGCACCGCAGCAGCTCACGAGGGACATGAGTGGCTATCACGCGGCGCCGCGGTGGTCGCCGGACGGGCGAGCGATCGCGTTCGCTTCACGTGCGGCGGACGGCCAAACGCATATCTGGACGATTGACCCGGACGGCGGACATCAACGCCAGATCACCAACGGGCCTGGTGAGAAATGGTACCCGAGCTGGTCGCGGGACGGAGCCTGGATCTACTTCACCAAGGACGAGGGCACTGGTCCGAACATCTGGCGTATTTCCGCGGTTGGTGGACCGGACGTGCAGTTGACGTTCGGGGGCGGCTATACGGGTTTCGAGTCCGCGGACGGCAGGAGTCTGGTGTACAAGCAGGGATCGTCCCGGAGCGGGTCGCCGCTCCTGATCCTGCCGCTCGCCGGAGGTCCCGCCGAGCAGCTCCGCGAATGCGTGTACGGGTTCTCAGTCGGGCCGACGGGCGTCCTGTACTACCCGTGTCGTCCGGACGCGTTTGCGTGGTCGTTGACGCAGGTCGATCCATTGGAGCTTCGGCTGATCGATCCGACCACGGATCACGACCGTCTTATCGGAACATTGGTAGGCGTCTCAGACCGTTTCTGGGGGCCGAATGCTTCGCCTGACGGCAGCGACATCCTGTACAGCAAGCTCACCAGCCAGGTCCAGGACCTGATGATGATCGAGCACTTCAGGTGACGACGCGTGTTTCGCTCGTAGCAGTGCCGCGAGCGCAGCGCGCGCAGTGTGTTCCAGCGGCTCGCGGCCGTTCACGTAGTTCCGTGCGCTACGACCAGTCGACCGCCACCACGGTCACGTCGTCCGTGAAGGGGCCGCCGACCCATTCGCCTGTCGTCCCCATGAGCGCCGTCACGAAGCTGGCCACCGGCTGCGAGCGGCCGGCAGCGAGCACCCGATGCAGCTCCCGATCGCCGAAGAACTCGCCGTCCGTGCGCTCGGCTTCGGTGAGGCCGTCGGTGTAGAGCACCAGCCGATCGCCGGGCCCGAGGTCGGGCACGATCGCCGTGGAGTACTGTGCGTCCGGCATCAGACCGAGCACGATCCCGCGTTCGTCGAGCGGCTCGACGCGGCCATCGCGGCGCACGAGGAGGGGAGACGGATGCCCGGCCGATGCGTAGGCGAGGCGGGGCCCGCGCGCTCCGATCCGCGCGAAGACAGCCGTGACGTACGCGAGTTCGAACCGTCCGTACAGCGCGCGGTTCATGCGCGTCAGCACCGCGCCCGGGTCCGTGAAGTCCTCCTGCATCGCGAGCGCAATCTTCACCATCGAAGCGACGAGTGCTGCAGGCACTCCGTGTCCGGAGACATCGGCGACGAGAATGCCGATATCCCCCGATGGTGCAACCACGAAGTCGAAGAAGTCTCCCGCGACTTCTGCCATGGACTGGTAGTGCGTGGCGATCGAGATGCCAGGTGCGGAAGGGGGACGCCGCGGCAGAATCGATTGCTGGATGCGCCGAGCGGTTTCAAGCTCCCTCTGCACGGCCGCGATGCGGCCTTCGGACCGGAAGACGCGCGTGACGATGACGTACCCGAGCGCCAGCACCACGAGGAGCATCGCGACAGGTTCGGTGTCGATCGGCCCGAGGATGCCGCCGCTCACCGTTTCGACGACCGCGATGGCCGCGAACACGGAAGCGCTTCCCAACAACAGCCACCCATCGCGGTTCCAGCGACGCACGCGCGCGTCGAGAGAGATGGAGAAGATGGCGGTCGCGATGTTCCCCACGACGAGCGCGCGATTGAGCCCCATCGCGACCCCGGCGCGCGCCCACAGGGCGTCCCACGCCGTGGCGACGAACGCTCCGGCGAGATTGATGATCCAGAGATAGCCAAGGACGCCGCGCCAGCCGCCGCTCAGCGCGGACGAAGCGAGGAGTGCCGCAGGTACGAGAATGATGTACGTGATGACGACCTGAATCATCGGCCATGCCGCCGCGGGCAGCGGCACCACTTCCTGCACGATGCCGCTGCGCGCGAGCAGCCGCAGGCCGTACAAGGCCGTGAACACGCCGAACCAGAGGAGCGAACGGTCGCGTCGGTGCGATCTCAGGGCGGCGGCGCCGAGCGCCGCAAGTCCGAGAGTGAGATACAGCGTCCCGAGCGCGCCGCCAATGACGTCAGCGACGGTCACATGTGCATCGGAGGCGCGGCGCCCTGCTCGTACCAGCGGAGCACGCGCAGCGCGCGCAGCGTGTTCCAGCGGCTCGGCTCGCCGACGGATTCGACGAACGAACAGGCGAGCGCCTCGTCGCGTGTCTCATCGAGGATCCATCGCCCGTCGGCCTGCTGCCTGCTCTCGACGACGTGCACGGCATCGGCGACGCGCGGATCCGGCGGCCCGCCGGCGGCCCTCAGGTAGTCGAGCGCGCGGAGGACGTCGTACAGGTAGCGGGGCGGGTACGCGAATTTCAGAAATGACGGATTCGCGACGCCGCCGGTGGAGCGTCGTCGAAACAGGCCGCGCTCCAGGAGGTACTCCTCGCCTCGACGTCTCGCGCGCACGATCTCCGGCGCGGGACCGGCGGCTCGCTCGTACTCCAGCAGTCCTTCGAGTACGCAGATGGTCGTGTGGAACGACGAGCGGGTGCTCTTCGGCGCCTCGCAATTCCACCCGCCATCCTCGAGCTGCTCGCCGAGGAGACGGCGGGCGAGGCCTTCCGTCGGGTGTCCGAAATAGGCGCCGAGCGCGAGCGTTCCGCCGTTGATGCACGGCTCGACCTCGCCTTCGAAGAACGGCTTCGCACCAAATCGCGCGTGCCAGTGGAAACCCTCCGCGAGCCGCGTCATCGCCGACGCGACGCGCGGATCGGCCGGGTCGACGCCGGTTCCACGCAGGAGCTGCGCGGTGAAGAGTGTCGGCAGCCAATCGGGAGCGTCAGCGCGATGCCACGCGCCGTCGGATCCCTGGCACGCGAGAATGTCGGCGCCGAGCCCTTCGTGCGCGATGCGTGCGCGTTCCGCAGCGACCGCCGCAGGAGACGCGTCGGTCAGATCGCGGAGCCCCTGCCACCGGATCGCCGGGTCCGAATCGAGCAGCCAATCGATGACGTTCATGAGGGGATGATAGCGTTCAGCGGTTGCCCAAGGCGGCGCCCATCCGCTACACTAGTCATTCCTGCCGCACACTTCTGTTCCTCAGTAGCTCAATGGCAGAGCATCCGGCTGTTAACCGGAGGGTTGCTGGTTCGAGTCCAGCCTGAGGAGCCACTTCATAAGGTCCGTTCCGGACACATGGGTGACAGTTCATTCCGGAGACATGGATAACACTTTCGAGCCGAACGGATTCTCGATCGGTTCGACCCGGATCGCCTCGTCGTCAAAATAGCCCAAGTCGTACTGCATAAAGCTGACGAGCCAGACGCGATCCCCGACCTGCGTCACGCCGAGGTTCTGCCCGGCGAAGACGTGACTGAGATTGACCTTCCGCCACTTGAAACAAATCCGCCCGCAGTGTGTCACGGTGATCGTGTGATCGTGAAATGGGTACGTCAGGTCCTCCAACCCGCGATACATCCGCGGTGAGCGCGTGTACACGTCGGCGGGCACCTTCATCGCCAGAGCCTGATGGGGCCGGTCCTCGTTGTAGCGCTGCGCAAAGGCGTCGAACCGAGCCTGCTGCTGGAGCACGTTGGCCGCGGCCCGGTTTGGTCGCTTCCTTCTTGGAGCCACCACACGGCAAGACGGCTGAGACGGTAGAGCGCCGTCGGCGAGGCAAACGGCACCCCGTTGTCCGTGCGAATGGCGCAAGCCATTGACCATCACGGATTTCGCCAGCCGTTACCTGCTGACCTGCGACGCGCTCTCCTCGACGGAGGAGAAACACAAGGACTTTGGGGCGCTCGCGCTCCCCCTCGATCCACTCGGCGGTACAATCGGGCAGCAGATCGCCCTTGTAGAGACGGACGGCCTCACCTATCGCGAGATTCTCTCGATCGACGACCAGCCGGCGGCAGCTCCGGTGGCGCACGATCGAAGCAAACGCTTTGGGAGATTGACATGCCTGACGTAGAGAAGCCAACCCGCGCGGAATCGCCTACCGGGAGTGTCGAATGAAGGAAGGCGCGATCCTGGTCGTCACGTCTTTGCTGTCGATCCTCTTGCTGACGCTGCACATCACGGATGACATCGTCCGCGGGATATCGAAGGCGGAGTCCTCGAACACTGCGCTGCTCGTCCTCGTCGTCCTTCTCTACGGAACCTTGGTGCTTGCTGGACGGCGTTCGGGATACGTCATCATGCTGCTCGTCGGGTTGCTCGCCGCGGCCATGCCTGTCATGCATATGAGAGGGGCGCATTACCCCGAGATCGCCAGGTCTGCCGGCGGGTTCTTCTTTGTCTGGACACTGTGGGCGCTTGGCGGGATCGGAGGTCTGACCTTCACACTCTCGGCGCGCGGGCTGTGGAGACCGAAACGAGGGTGACTCACGGAAGAGGGAAGCTGGCCAGAGTTCATGAGCGCACGGCTTTGTCGCACCGGTGCTGCTGGTCAGCTCACCGCTCTTCGGATCGGACCTCGCCGTTATGAGTAACAGGTCGGTCCGCAGCAGGTCTTGGCCTCGGGACGACGCGCACGGACGAAGGCGCTCGCCACTTTACCGTCGACCTGCGCGACCTGATCGACGTCGATGCCTTTTTCGCCAAGAAACGCCCGCGTCCTCAAGCTGGTAGACGCGCCACGGCTCGAGCTTGACGTCCGCGAACCCGGCAGCCTTCAACTTCGAAACGTACTCGTCTTCCTGCAGCGCACCCGCGACGCAGCCGACCCACAGCTCGAGACTCCTCGCGAACCTCGATCGGCACCTCGCCGCGGACGACGACATCGGGGACCGCGAAACGGCCGCCCGGCTTCAGCACGCGAAACGCCTCAAGCAGGACCGCATCTTTGTCGCCAGACAGGTTGATGACGCAGTTCGAGATGATCACGTCGACGGAACGGATTGGTCGGGCAGCGGAACCGCTTCGATGGTCCCCTTGAGGAACTCCACATTCGACACTCCGGCCGTCCGCTGGTTCTCGCGCGCGAGCGCCAGCATGTCGTCGGTCCTGTCGTTTGCCATGACCTCTCCTTGTAATTGTCAGTAACAACCAATTTAGGCAAGAGAATCAGCCGCACGCGATGTGGTCAGGCGGAACCCCTGTTTTGACCTATGGAGAGACAGGCCAAGGCTGGCGTGGTCGCCGGGCGCGACCTCGAGGAAGCACGGCGGACGGTGGAAGTGGCCGCGGCGGCAAGGAGCGCGGCTCGTGCGCAGTAACAGGCAGCGGCAGAGCGGGGAGCCGACGCGCGTATCGCCGAGAGCGTGTTGCGCGAAAGCGAGGCGCGCCTGGCCGCCGCGCAGGTTCGTCTCGCCCAGACGCGCGTCGTGGCCGCCCAGGCAGGTGTCGTGCTCCGTCGGCTCGTCGAGCACGGCGACATCGTGCGCGTCGGCGACACCCTGTTCGAACTCGCCGGCGATGGCGAGACGGAGATCGTGATCGAACCGGACGAACGGAACCTGGCGTGGCTCCGCGCGGGCCAGACCGGAAAGGCATCGCCGGACGCGTACCCGGATCAGGTCTTCGACGCAGAGATCACATACATCGCGCCGGCTGTCGATCGGCAGCGCGGCAGCATCGAAGTTCGGCTGCGAGTGCCTGATCCGCCCGCCACGCTGCGGCCCGACATGACGGTGTCGGTCGATCTCACCGTCGCGTCGAGAAAGAACGTACTGACCGTACCGACCGACGCGATCCGCGACGCGGCGACCGCCGCGCCGTGGGTGTTCGTCGTGGATGTCGGCCGGGTCATACGGCGCGACGTGACGCTGGGCATCACCGGCGAGGGCCAGTCGGAGATCTCGTCTGGCGTGTCGGCAGGCGACTTCGTGGCGTTGTCCTCGGGGCGCGGGCTCGAGCCGGGGGAGCGAGTACGCGTGCAAGAGGCGCGGTGATGCCGTTTCAGTGGTTCGTTGCGATCCGTTACCTGCGCGACGCCCGTGGGCAATCGGCACTGATGCTGGCGGCCGTCGCAGTTGGTGTCAGCGTGATCGTGTTTCTCTCCGCGCTCATCGACGGCCTGCAGTCGTCGCTGATCGAGTCGACGCTCGGGTCCCAGCCGCACATCACGCTGCGGGTTCGCCGCGAAGAGCCGCGACCGCTGGTTGATGCCCGAGACGGCCTGGCGATCTCCCGGATCCGCCAGCCGGCCACGCAGCGGCTGCGTTCGCTGGATTAATGGCCGGCGATCATGCGCGGCGGCGCGCACACGCGGAGTGACAGCGGCATCGCCGACGGTCAGCGGCTCGGGAACCGCCACGCGTGGCGACGCGCGCGGCCGATCGTCATCCTCGGCGTCAACGCTGATTCGTTCCTCGGCATCATCAACTTGCGGCGCGATATCGTCCAGGGCACCTTCGATGTCACGAGCGGCCGCGTTGTCATCGGCTCGTCGCTCGCCAGCGACCTCGGCGTCGGCGTGGGCGATCGCATTCGCGTCACTTCCACCGAAGGAGTGGACGACGTGGTCACGATCGCCGGGATCTTCACGGCGGGAACCGAAGCGGTCGATCAGTCCTGGGTGGTCACCTCCCTGAGGCATGCGCAATCGCTGTTCGCCCTCCCTGGCGGAGCCACGACCATCGAGCTGAAGGTCCGCGACGTCTTCGATGCGGACCGGATTGCCGACGCGATCCGCGGACGCACCGGCCTGACGGTCGAGAGCTGGATGACGCTGAACACGGAACTGCTCTCCGGCCTGTCAGCGCAAAGCAGCTCGAAGACGATGATCCAGTTCTTCGTCGTTCTCTCGGTGGCGCTCGGGATCGCGAGCATCCTGATCGTGTCGGTGGTCCAGAAGTCGCGCGAGATTGGGATTCTTCGGGCGGTGGGGACGCCGGCCCGGCGCGTGCTCGCCATCTTCCTCATTCAGGGCGGCCTCCTCGGCATCGTGGGGTCGTTCGTCGGATCCGCGCTTGGCGTGCTTTTCGCGAAGCTCTTCGAGGTAATGACGGCGGACGCTTCCGGGACACCCCGCTTCCCGGTGCGGGTGGACGTGTCACTGTTGCTCGGGACGATGCTGCTGGCGACCGGCGTGGGGCTGATAGCGGCTATCATCCCGGCGCGGCGCGCGGCCCGGCTCGATCCGGCAGCGGCGATCCATGGTGACTGATCCCCTGCTCTCCGTCCAGGGTGTCGCGCGGGACTACGGCGAGCGCGTGCGCACGCGTGCGCTCCGTGGCGTCGACCTCGACCTCAATCGCGGCGAGTTCGCGGCACTGATGGGGCCATCCGGTTCCGGGAAGAGGACCCTGCTCAACATCATCGGCCTGCTGGATCGTCCGACGGCCGGTCGTGTGGTCGTGGCTGGCACCGACACGTCGCGCCTCGAGGAACGTGCGCTCACGACGCTGCGCGCACGGTGGCTTGGCTTCGTGTTCCAGTTCCATCACCTGCTGCCGGCATTTACCGCCGTGGAGAACGTGATGCTTCCCGAGTGGGCTGACGCCGGGACACCAACGCACGAAATGAGGCGGCGGGCTGAGGAAATGATTACCTCCGTGGGCCTCGCCGATCGCGCGCGGTACAAGACGCGCGACCTTTCCGGCGGTCAGCAGCAGCGGGTCGCCATCGGCCGGGCCATGGTCCGTCGCCCCCCGCTGGTGCTGGCTGACGAGCCAACGGGAAACTTGGACACCGCGTCCGCAGACGACATCTTCGAGTTGATGCGTCGCTTCAACGGGGAGTACCAAACCACATTCTTGGTGGTGACGCACGACCCGCGCATTGCCGCACGTTGTCAGCGCGTGATCGAAATCGTCGATGGACGCATTACAAAGGACGGATCGACGTTGCCCGCTTGAGCGGCCCGTATCGTAGTTCCCCCAGCTTGCCTCGAGCGCTTCGGACCGTTCAGGTCGAAAAGCGCCTGAATCAGGCGGCTTCACGGATGGCCAGTTGCGGAAAGCGTAGCAGTCGTCGGCATCGTCCTTGCGCTTGCCCGGTTACGAGCCGCGTTGAACGATGTGCTCGACGATGTGCTTGGCGTCGCGTCCCACACCGCCCAACAGCGCCGAACTCAGCGAGTAAAGGAAAAGGAGCCCGAGGAAGTAGAGACCTGGACAAGCGTCGACGATCCCCCGATCGTGAATGGGAAAGCCATTGTGTGTTCGCAGCGAGAGGTCGATCCAGTCGTAATCGGGTTTGTACCCGGTGCACCAAATGACGGTCGACACCTCGAGGACCCTTCCGTTCTCCAGGACGGGATATCCATTCCTCACGGCGGTCGTTCGCGGCACTCGTTCGATGCCGGCCGGGGCAAAGTCCTTTCGTCGCACCCGCCCCAAAGGGATTCCACGAGGGGGGTCGACAAAGTGGTCGCGGAGCTTCCGTCCAAGCACGGTCTTTACCGTCAACCGCGTTGCGACGAACCACATGAGGGGCGTGATCAGGTGATCGAGATGACTTCCGGCGCGGGTGGGTTCCTGCCCTGTGTCCGGGCCGGATAGCCATGTCTTGTGATGGGGAGCGAGCTCGATCGCGATCTCTGCCCCGGAATTGCCCGCGCCCACTACCAGCACTGCTCCTGGCTGAATTTGAGATGGGTTGCGGTAATGCTTGGAATGGAGCTGGACGATACGCTCATCCAGTTCGCGTGCAAATGCCGGAACCCTCGGGGTGTTGAACGCGCCGGTCGCCACGACGACGTTCTCGGCGACTAGCGTGTGCTCGCCACAGCCCACCTCGAATCGATCCCCGGCTTTGGACACTCTGTCGACTTTGACTCCGGTTCGGAATGGGAGCTCGAACTCGCGAGCATAGGCTTCCAGATAGTCGGCGGTCTCGTCCTTGGTCGGATACGAGGAGGGCGATCCCGGAAATGGCATCCCCGGCAGTCCGTCATACTGGCCGGGCGTAAACAGCCGCAGTGAATCCCACCGCGTCCGCCACGCATCGCCGATGCGGTCATTTTCATCGAGGATCACGAACGGCAGACCCCGTTGCTTGAGGTAATAGCCGACCGCCAGCCCCGACTGGCTTCCGCCGATGACCACGGATCCGAGATGCTGATCAACCAAGGAAGTCAGCTCTCGATTCGATAGATTTCTCGCCGACCGCCGGCCACCAGATCGTGATAGTCAGCCATCGTCTTCTGGAGCGTCTCGTTGGTCATGAGTGTGTGCTCCATGACGAAGAAGTCATCGATCTTCTCGACCTTCGCCTCGGCGATGATGGTCCAGTAGGGCTCGCCCGTGACATCGGTGAGCAGGCGCATGGGTTCCTGCCCACTTTCTTTCAAGACCGCGGAGATGCTCCGGAACTTCTCGAGCATCTGGCGGACTTTCCCTGGCTTGCAGTTCAGGACCTCACGGATTACGTACATGACATCACTCCTCTCGCATCGTAATCATCTGTGGGACTTCTCATCCTTCGCGGCAGCCATGATGCGGCCGAGATTCTCGTTCGACATGAACTGGGCCAGCGGAATCGCGCCAGTGATCGCAGACAGAAACCCATGCCATCGTTAGCGTCGGGAATGCCCCCGCGCAGGGCGAACGGGCCGACATCGAACGTCATGTGCCGGCAGATCGGCGGTGCCCCTGTCGCCGCCAGCCTGCCGAGGAGACCCCACCGCGCCGGGATCTCGGCGCCGTGAGGCCAGAGAATGTGGGTTGAGACGGTATCGCTCGGGAAGGTGGCTCTGTCGACGAGCAGCACCTTGAACCCCTGCCGTGCGAGGAGCATCGCAGTCGGCGAGCCCGCACACCGCGCGCCCACGATGATGGCGTCGTACATCGGCCCTCCGTGTCGAACTGACACTACTGGAGGCCAGAGGCGCTGACATCCGATGGAATACCCAAAATCGCCGAGGCTCTGAAATTGGGTATTTCTGCGTACGGGTCAGATGAGGTTGTGCTGGAACGCCCAGGCTGTCGCGCGCGTACGGCTCGACACACCAAGCTTGTCGAAGATGTTGCTGACATGCCGCGCGACGGCCTTCTGGCTGATGAAGAGCTCGTCGGCGATGGCGCGATTCGTCTTGCCGGTAGCGCCGCGTGCCCACAGGAACTCCCCTTGATAGTCGGCGCACCACAGCGCGTTCGGCTCACTCGCCCGCGTGAGCTCGCTCGGCACCGCCGTGGGGCGACGGCGCCGTCGGCGTTTCACCAGCCCATAGCGATCGAGCACCGCGTGGACGGTGCTGATGGCCCGGAGATGCGGCGCAATAGACTGATGCCGCAGCTTCTCGCGGATTTCCCGGCGCCCCCCAGCCTGGATACTCGCGCTTCAGCCGCACAATCGTCGCTTCAATGGGGGCCGGCAGCCGATTCGGCTGCCGCAGCGGCCGGCGGCTGCGATCCGTCAGGGCGTCCAGGCCGCAGTCCTTGTACCGGTCGTAAATCTTGTAGCCGGTCTTCCGGGAGATCCCGAACTCGGCGCACCGCGGCGCCATCTTCTCGCCCTCGACGAGACGCGCCACAAACCGGAGCCGCTCGTCCATGACTTGACACTCCTTCCACGGCATGCCCCCTCCTGCTTTTGGGGGCAAGTGTCACCCATGTGTCCGGAATACCGTGTTACCTATCTCTCAGGAAGGACAAATTACATTTTCAATAACCGGAGTCTTGGACGCGTTGAGACAGTACCGCGCCAAGTCGGCAGATCCGAGAACCGGACCGTCGAAGTACGGCTTCACGCCAGCGATGTAGCCAGCGGAATTGACTGCGTTGTAGTGGATGCATTCACCCTGTCGCCAGACGGTAGTCACGTGGCTTACGCGACGAGCGCCACCGGCAACGCGCACAACTGGGTCAAGAACGTCGATGGCTCGGAGGTGCGTCAGCTCGCAAACGATCCTGCCGCGGACGCATGACGGGTGTGTGGCCCGATGTCCGCTCGATCATGTTCACCTCGCTTCGTGACGCCCTTGGAAAACCCGGCGGATACCGGCGTCGGGCGGGTGCCGAAGCCGGTGGGCCGAAAGGCCGACTCGTTGACAGCCATCCAGGACACCAGCGCTTACCGCCCGAGGTTGACCTTCTTGAGGAGCGCAGTGAAACGCGGCTCGGAGCGCAGCGTGTCGAACATGGGGTCATAGCCAATCCACGGCATCAGTTGCGAATTCGCGATATAGGCCTGCTCCAGGCCGTCGAGCGCTGCGGCGCGATCGCCGAGCCCCAGCTTGACGAGTGCGAGGTTGAAGGGCAACACCGACCCGTCGGCGGACATCTTCTTGAGGGCGGCGAACTCGGCCAGCGCGTTGGAGCGGTCGCCGGCGAGGCCGTAGGCAAGAGCCAGGTAGGCAGTGACGAACGGCGGCGCGTCCAGAGACTGGGCGCGCTTCAGCGCCGGAAGCGCCTCGCGGTAGTGTCCGGCGTCGAGGTCGGCCCAGCCCGTGATCATCACCGGGAAGAAGAACGCTGGATCCAGCTCCATCGCGCGGCGGGCCAGCGCCTTGGCGCCGTCGACATTGCGTTGGAAGAGGAACGGCATCGTCGCATCGACCAGGATCTGCGGCGAGAGCGGGTCCAGCTCGATCGCCCGTGCCCCTTCGGCGGTCGCTTCGGCGAAGCGACCTTGGAAGGCCAGCGCCAGTCCGAACTGATCGTGCGCGAACGCGTAGTTCGGATTCAGCGAGAACGCCCGACGAAATTCGCGCTCGCATCCGGGCCAATCGTAGTCGTAGAACAACTTGAAGACGGCGAGCGACGTGTGCGCCTCGGCGGACTGGCCGTCGAGCGCGACGGCGCGTTCGGCCGCGTCCCTCGCCTTGGGACGCGCAGCTGAGGAGGTGATGAAGCCCTCGTTGTAGCCCGCCCACAGGTAGGCATCGGACAGGCCGGAATAGGCGAGGGAAAAGTCGGGACTGAGCTTCACCGCGTCTTCGTATTGCGCGATGGCCTTCTGGAGGTTGTTGTCGCTGGGGCGGTTGAAGAAGAAACGCCCGCGCAGATATGCATCGTGGGCCTCGGGGTTCACCGCCTTCGCCGTCGTCAGGCGCGCGCGCTCGGTCGGCGTCAGCCGCACGTCGATCGCCCTGGCGATTGCGCCGGCGAGCTCCGCCTGCAACGACAGGACATCCCGCGAACTGCGCTCGAAGGTCTCCGCCCAAAGGTGCTTGTCCTCGCGTGCATCGATCAACTGCGCCGTGATCCGAACGCGTTCGCCAGAGCGCGACACCGAGCCTTCAATCACCGCGTCCACGTTGAGACGCCGCCCGATCTCCGGCGTCGGCGGACGATCCCTACCTTGGAACTGCATCGCCGACCCGCGCGAGATGACCCGGAGCTGGCTGATCGTGGCCAGGTTGGCGGTGACCTCGTCGGTCATCCCTTCGGCGAAGTAGTCCTGGGCGGGGTCGCCGGAGTAGTTGTCCAGCGGCAGCACGGCGATCGATCGGATGGCACCGGCCGCCGCCGTCGGAGCCGCCCGCTGCCGACCGGCGAGCACGTACACAGCAACGCCAATCACGAGCACCGCAACACCCGCCGCCCTCCAGACTCGCGGGCGTGCCCGGATCGATCGCGGCTCCACCGCCGGCGTCGGAGTCGAGGGCATGGCCGAAGGCGTCGAAGTCAGGGCCGATGTGATCGCGCCGCCGGTCAGCGTGTCGCGCGCCCCGGACTTCGACAGCAGCGTGGCGAGATCGGCGCGGACCTCCGCGGCAGACGCGTAGCGCGCCTCGCGATCCTTCTCCAGTAGCCGCCGGACCACCGCCACCACCGGCGCGGCACCATTGACCTCAGGCGGCTCGTGAAGCACGGCAGCGAGCGTCTCGCCGACCGACGCCCGGCGGAATGGATGCTTGCCCGCGACCATCTCCGCGAGCATCGCACCCAAGGAGAACAGATCAGAGCGCGCGTCGAGTGGACCGCCTTTCACCTGTTCGGGCGACATGTACGCAGGGGTGCCGACGATACCGCCCTGCACGGTCAACGGTTGGTCGGAGTCGACCGTCGGCTGGTCTCCGGCAGTCACCAGGTCGAGACGCTTGGCGAGGCCGAAGTCCATGACCTTTACGTGACCATGATCGGTCACCATGACGTTGGCCGGCTTCAGGTCCCGATGGAGAAATCGGCGGCCGTGCGCCTCTTGGAGCGCTTCGGCGATCTCTCCGGCCAGCCGCAGCGCATCCGGCAAGGGCAGTCGGCCGGCGCGCAGCTTCTGCTCCAGCGTCTCGCCGGCGACGTACTCCATCACGAGGAAAAGCGCGTGGCCGTGCTCGCCAATCTCGAAGATCTTGCAGATGTAGGGGTGGTCGATCGCCGCGACCGCCATGGCCTCGCGACGGAGACGCTCGCGCGCGTACGGGTCCGCGGCCATGTCCTCAGGAAGCAGCTTGATCGCGACCTGACGCTCGAGGCGCGGGTCTCGAGCACGATACAGAACGCCCATGCCTCCAGTGCCGAGCGTCGACAGGATCTCGTATGGTCCGAGTCGAGCACCCGCCGGAAGAGTTGGCACTGACGCAGTGTAGCGCGCGCGCCGGCGCGCGTCACGTTGAAGAACCGTGTCGTGTCTGGCAGCCGAATCCGGCGTAGCGACCCGGGCCCTCGCCGGGTAGTCGAATAAAGAACGGCTCGACGCACGGTGAGAGCGCGACTCCATGCGGTCGGCGCCACAGTCATTCGGATCGCGCCGCGTCTGCTGCCGCTGTCAACAGCGGGGCTATCTGCGGGCCCAGCTGCAACCAGTTGCGGAAATCGTCCAGAGAGGCGAGCCACATCAAATCAAGGAGTCAGCTCCGACGCCGGTCGCATTTCGTGAGCAATTCGCTGCCGATCCGATCCACCGCGCTCCGCAGCGACGCGTCGGGCACCCGCGTGTACGCGTTCCAGCGTGACGTCCGCGTTCGTGTGGCCGATCAACTGCGCGATCACCTGCCCGGCACGCCCTTGTCGAGCGCACGAGGCATGGTGCGTCGCTCACCCTTGATGGAGTAGGGTGGCGTGCCGGGAACGTGACGTTGCGGCCACCACCGCCGCGACGTTCCCACTTGCACTGTCGCTTCGCCTTCGAAATGATCAGTTCGATCCCGAACGATTGTCGCATTCACCGACAATTTGGGTGAGGGGCTTATGGTTTCAGACGCCAACAATCTGGAAGTCGCCAAACAGTACCTGTCGCGCTTGTCCGACGGAGCGGGACCTGAGGAGCTCGATTCGTTTTTCGCACCTGACGTCGTACAGGAGGATTTCCCCAACCGATTGCGACCAAACGGCACGGCGGCAAACCTGCAGGCCATGAAGGAAGCGCGGGCACGTGGACTGGCTCTCCTGAAAGCGGAGCGCTTCGAGCTGGTCAACGCTGTGGCTGGCGACGATCAGGTTGCGATGGAGGTTATCTGGACGGGAACGGTTCGCGACGCCGCCGGTCCCTTCGCGGCCGACCAGGCGCTGCGGGCGCGGTTCGCTCTCTTCATGGAGTTCCGAGACGGCCGAATTATCCGACAGCGCAACTACGACTGCTTTGATCCCTGGTAAGCGATGATGAGCGAGCATCCGAACGGAGCGATTGCGATGCAGCATCTCGGCCCGATCGCACGCATCGAGCGGCTACTTGATCGTGTGGGCGTAGGTGACGGGTAGCAGATCTCCGCGGACATGAGCACGTCGTCCGGCTTCCGATCGCGGTGCCAGGCTGAACCATCCGCAGCGTGATCAGCGTCGAGATGACGGCGAGGATGGCAACGGATCGGCCGGCCTCACGCAGAACGAGACGCAATACTCGCGACGGGTCGGCGCCGAGCACCATCCGGGTACGCAATCCGCGGCGCCGTCGCACGACCGTATACGAAACGACGCCGTAGGTTCCCAGGCTTGCAACGATCTCCAACGAACGACGAGTGCCGCTCGTGCCGCTCGTTCACGTTCACGAGATTGTCGACAATGGCGTCGTGATGTCCGACGACAACGTGAAGGTGACGGCCGCGCTCGTCGATCACCCTCCCGTCGTGCCGGCGTTCGGCTATCGTTTCGACGCTCGCGACCGATTGATCGTCATATCCGGCGACACCGCACCATCTGACAATCTGGTGCGCCTAGCGCAGGGCGCCGACGTCCTGGTCCACTCGGTGATGTACCCGGCAGCCATCGACCGTCTGGTGGGCCGCGTACCGAATGCCGCGACGTTGAAGGCAAGTATTCTTGCCCATCAGACGTCGGCAGAGGATGCCGGTCGAATCGCACAGGCCGCTGGCGTCAAAACACTCGTGCTCTCTCACCTCGTGCTGGCCGACGATCCGCAGGTTACCGAGCGCATGTGGATTGAAGCCGCACAATCACGTTTTCACGGGCAGGTCATTCTCGGGCGCGACTTGCTCGAGTCGATAGATTTCCCGCCGACCGCTGGCCACGAGGTCATGATAGTCAGCCATCGTCTTCGAAAGCGTCTCGTTCGCCATCAGGGTCTGCTCGGTGACGAAGAAGTCATCAATTTTCTCGACCTTCATCTCGGCGACGATGGTCCAATAGGGCTCGCCCGTCACATCCGTCAGGAGACGCATCGGTTCGTGCCCCATCTCGTTCAACACTCGCGAGATCTGCCTGAACTTGTCCACCATCTGTCGGACTTTTCCCGGCCTGCAGTTGAGGACCTCACGGATCACGTACATGTCCGCACTCCTTTCAGATCTGATTCAGCTGTGCCATTCCACATTCTCCGCAGCTGCCATGATGCGCGCGAGATTCTCGCTCGACATGAAATCCGTGAGTGGAATGGCGCCCGTGATTGCAGACAGAAATGCGTTGGTGGCCTCCTGGTTGCCGTGCAGCGCACCGAACAGCGCTCGCATTCCGGGTGGAGGCGGCTCGAGCGCCGCAAGCCGATTGGTGAACTCGTACATCGGCCGAACGCGATCGTTGCGCGCCGCCTCGTGGGCCGCCAATCCGTCTACGAGCGTGCCGTCGGCCCACCACGTCGCCGCGATGACAGTTGCAAGCATCTCCGCGTCGATGAATGCGTCGCTGATGCCCTGGGCGGTAATCGGATCTCTGTTGTAGCCCGCGTCGCCCACGAGCGCCGATCCTTTGCCATACGGTTTGCGGAAGTAGCCGCGCACGCCTGCCGTGCCATACCACGTGTCCTCGCGGCGGCCCGCGCGCACGCGAGCTGCGAAGTCCGGGGCGGACGCGAGTGCGCGCCAGACATGGCCTTCAATGTCGGCGCGCACGGACGGAAAATCCGTGGCGGGCCAGTTCACCATCACGAGATGGAGGCCGTCGTTGGTGGGAGCGCCTCCGAAGGCGTGGTGGTCGCGGACGTACAGCTCGATGTCGTCCTGGCTGACGCCGCTGAAGTACGAGTAGTAGCCGCACGCGGCCACTGGACGCACGTCGTACTCCGGAGCTCGCACGGATCGTGCGACGAAAGAGTTGACTCCATCGGCCCCGATCAGGAGCCGGGCGCGCTCTTCGACGGGCCGTCCGTTCTTTCCATGGCCTCGAACGCCTACGACGGTGTCGTCGGTCATGAGCAACTCGTCGACGATAAAGCCTTCGCGAACGTCGACCCCGGCTTCGGCCGCGGCATTCGCCAGCAGGCCGTCGAGCACGGTGCGACGGGGACAGAAGCCGCCCATGCCTTCGTTGGCGTCGGGAATGGCGCCGCGAAGGGCAAACGGACCGACATCGAAGGTCATCTCCCGGCAAATCGGCGGCGCGCCTGTCGCAGCCAGCGTGTTCAGGAGGCCCCAACGCGCCAAGACCTCTGCGCCGTGAGGCCAGAGGATGTGCGTCGAGATCGTATCGCTCGGAAACGTGGCTCTGTCCACGAGCAGCACGTCAAAACCCTTTCGCGCGAGGAGCATCGCCGTCGGCGAGCCGGCACACCGCGCGCCAACGATGATGGCGTCGTACATTTGGCCTCCACGTCGAATGACCTTAGTCGAGGCCGGAACCGGCGTCATCGGCTGGAATACCCAAAATCGCGAACTTTGGAAATTGGGTATTTCTGCGTATTACTCAGATGAGGTTGTGTCGGAACGCCCAGGCCGTCGCACCGGTACGGCTCGAAACGCCAAGCTTCCCGAAGATGTTGCTCATATGGCGGGCAACTGTCTTTTCGCTGATGAAGAGGTCGTCGGCGATGGCGCGATTCGTCTTGCCGGCGGCGAGGAGCCGAAGTACCTGCACCTCCCGCTCGCTGAGCGGGCCGATGCGCTGATGCGACACGCGAGCCGACTGCTCGCCAGGGCGCGCGAGGCCGGAATCCGCCTTGAGGTGCGTGAATATCCGTCCTGCAGTCTCGATCTCGAGGCGACGGCCGTCCTGGTCGCCTCGCTTCTGGCAGACAAGCGCCAGCAGCAGACGGGTCTGCGCCTCTTCGTACGGCATCTCCAGCTCACGCCAGGCCTCGCACGCGTGCTGCAGCGACGTCGAGGCTCCTTCGATGCCGCCGTCGGCAAGGAGCACCGCGCCGGCTGCGTGCGCGGACGCCGCGGCCAGCAGCGGCGCGCCGATGGCGCCGGCGACCTCCGACAATTCTGCGGACGCCGCGCGCGCGCCGGCGATGTCATCTGCAGCCAGCAAAACCTCGACGGCCGCGGGCAGTATTCTGGCGCGACCGATCTGCGTCTGCGTGTCGAGGAGAGCGCTTCTGATCGACGCGGCGGCCGCGGCAATCCGACCTTGGGCGAGACGCAGCAGCGACAATCCCGGCTGCGGCTTCCGCCCTCGCTCGTGAGCACGCGTGTAGGCCTCTTCGGCTTTGGTGAGCTCGCCGCGAAGTCGATGGATGTCGCCGCAGCGATAGAACGCGGCTCCGGCCGCCGGCCGTGACATCAAGAGCTCACACGCGCTCTGTGCGTCGCGCGCCGCCTGATTCCACTGGCCGCGCAACTGCAGCACTTCGGCGCGATACTGCAGACATTCGCCGCGATAGCGCACGAGATCAGGTTGCGCCGTGCACCACTCCGCAAGCGAAGCCGTCCATTCATAGGCGCGCCGAAGATCGAAGGTCTCCTGACAGCCCCCCAGTACGCTGCAGTACACATCCCCGGCCACCAGTGGCGTGACCTCGCCGGCGATCACCGACGCCATCGCTTCATCGAGGAGTGCGACACCTTCGCCTATTCGTCCGAGGCGGATGAGCGCGCGCCCACGTCCGTGACAGGCCACCGACGCCAGATCGCGATCGGCGAACCGGCGCGCAATCTCCGCCGCTTGGCTGAATGTGGCGTGCGCGGACGAGGGATCGCCCCGCATGATCGATGCGATGCCGACCGGGATGAGCAGATATCCTCGGACGACGCAGTCGAGCTGCCGCTCGTCCAGCACTCTACCTGCTCTGGCGAACCAGCCTGATGCGGGAGCGATGGCGCCCCGTTCCATGACGGCAAATCCGAGCCAGAATGCCGCTCGAGCGGCCTTCTCGGCGTCTGCGCGATCGAGGAATGCCTGATGTGCGCGTGCGGTGAATGCCTCGAAATCGTGATCCCGGCCGATCAGGTACGCGGCGATCGCGAGTCGCTCGAGGTCCTCGGGGTCGAGCGCTGCATCGCGATCAGCGGCCTGCAGCAGTCGGTATGACTCGGCCCATTCCCGCTGCTCGAACGACTTCCGCCCACGGCGCAATGTCGCGAGGCCGGTCATGTCACCCGCCGGGAGACGGTACAACGGTCGGGTAGCCGGGTGTCAACAACGTTGACGCCTCATCTGAGCCTTGTCATAGATCAGCGAGTTGCAGAAATCGTCCGAGCGCGGCGACCCACGCCGGTAAACCCACCAGTACATCGAGCATCTGGCGGCCTCGGCACAAATGGCGACCCGATCCGGGCGCCCATTGTCTCATCGCCGTTGATCGAGCATCTGATCCGCATCGAGGAAGAGCGACGCACGCTCATCGATCGAGCGGCTGAAGCTGCCGGCAAGGACCGTACTCAGTTCGTTCCGAAAAGCACCCTGGGAGCGATGAGTGCGGATGGAATTCGCGCTCCGGAGCACCTGACAGCCGCGCACGACGTCAGCGCCTTCGCTTGCGGCACCCTGAACTTGAAGATTGGCTGGAACGCGGAGCGCGTGCGAATGAGGCGCTGGGCAAGAACCTCGGTCCACCCAGCGCAAGCTGACGATCTTCGTGTGCGAATGGATCTTCGCCGTCTGCTTCTTGATCCGTACGGTATCAGATAGGGTTCGTCGGATGTCACCGCTCGTCCATCCTGCAGGCTACCGCATGTCGCCTGGGCGATGGACGATGACGATCACTTCGATGCACACTGAGTCCATCGCGCCAGGAAAGGGTACCCTGATGCCGCCCGTGAAAGTCGATCCCGCTAAGGTCAAGACATTCGAGAACGCCATCGCCTTTTATCGGTGGCTCAGCGTGCACCACCACAAGGAAGACGAGGTCTGGATCAGGATTTACAAAGTGGGCTCGGGCCTGAAGTCGATCACCCCCAAGGAGGCGATCGATGTGTGCCTCTGCTGGGGCTGGATCGACGGGGTGCGCAAGCGGTTCGACGACAAGAGTTACCTGCAGCGCTACACGCGCCGCCGCAAGCGCAGCATCTGGAGCCAAATCAATGTCAACAACGTCACCCGGCTGATCGCGGAACGCCGGATGACCGAGCATGGGCTCAAGGAGGTGGAGGCAGCGAAGGCCGACGGGCGCTGGGATCGCGCCTACGGAAGCGGCAAGAACATGACGATGCCAGACGATCTCCAGGCTGCCATTGACGCGGAGCCGAAGGCCAGAAGGATGCTGTCGACGCTCAGCGCGCACAACCGATTCGCGCTGGCCTTTCGCGTGCACAACACGAAGACGGCAGCCGCGCGGAAGAAGAAGATCGCGGCGTTCGTCAAAATGCTCGAGCGCGGTGAGACGATTCACCCCCAGGGAAAGAGGTCGTCACGCACACGTCAAAGTTCTTGAACGTCGCAGTGCTACGGGTGCCTGGCCGTGTCGGTCAGGAGCACGACGTCCGAATCGGTGTAGCCGCGCGTCAGGGCGAGCAACTGCCCATCCGGTGACCAGGCGAAGGACAGAATCCGTCCGCTCGTAAACGCCGTCACCGTCCGGTTCGGCGATCCGTCGAGCGGCTGGATCACGATCTGGTCAGCGGCTTTTTGTCTGACGGCGTACGCCACCGCGGCCCCGTCCCGTGTGAACCGGACGTTGCCCCCTGCAAAGTTCTGATCGGTGTCGATGAGGCGAGGCGCGGATCCGGGAGTGAGAAGCACCAGCATGCGTCTGGCGGCGACCGACGGCTCGGCGCTTCGTACGAGCGCGATCGCAACGATCGTGCGTCCATCGGGCGAGTAGTCGGTCCCGCTCTGCACGATGTACTGGCCGAGCTGCTCGGGCGTGCCGCCCGCCAGCGAGACGCGATCGATCGTCGCCGTGTGAGTGAAGGCCACCCACTGCGCGTCGGGCGAACACGTCGGGCCAAAGGCTCGATTTGAGTCGACGAGCGCTGTCGCGTTCGTCCCGTCGGCGTTCACACGCCAGAGCTGTTGCGTGCTGCCGCTCGCCCGGAAGAGCCAGAGGAAAACCAGCTGGCGCCCTCCTGCGCAGGCGAAAGGTGCGGAGAGCGACGTGTCCACGTCTCCCGTAAACACCGTCCGTTCGCTGCCGCCAGGTCGCCGCGCGATGATGCGATTCCCGCGCGCGAACAGCACCTCACCCTCCGGCGTCCAGCTGATGCCTCCAAAACGTTCGTGCGCCGTGACGAGCTCGCTCGCGGCCGTTTCAGGACCGCCGCCGGCAGGCATGACGTCAATCCGTTCGCGAATCCGTGCCTGCACGGTGACGAGGGAGTGACCGTCGCCGGACATCCTGAGCCCTGAATAGGCGTTCGTGTCGTTCGTAATCGGCCGAAAGGCGCCTGACGGATACGAGATCGCCGCTATCTGGCGCTGCGTCCCAGCGGATCGCCTCGACCCGCTCAGCACGAGCAGGTTTCGGCCGTCCGGCGTCCAGACGGGGTCGCCGAGCGTGGCTCCATTGGTGGAAAACAGCACGCGCGTCTGTCCGGTAGCGACGTCGGCAACGGTCAGCTGGCCCAGCGCTCCTTTCAGGAAATTTTCCGTATAGGCGATCCCCCGGCCGTCCGGCGACCACGAGGGCGCCGACGTGTACGCGCCGGTGATCGGAGCGGTCAGCAGGATCCGCTCGTTCGTGCCGTCAGCGGCGGCAACGATGATGGAGACCTTGCCCGGCTCCGGATTGTTCGCGCGGCCGAACACGATGCGATCTCCGGAAGGTGAGAAGCCGATTGGCGTATCGATGTCCGTCACGAGCCGTTGCGGCTCGCCGCCGAGCACTGGTTGCCGATAGAGCGTCTGGAGGTTTGCTGTGGCTCCCTCCGTCCGGCGGAAATAGACGTAGTTGCCGTCGGGTGAAAAAGCCACGCTGCCGTAGATGACGGGCTGCGGCGGGGCGATCGCCGTGTCGCTGCCCGTCGGCACGTTGCGAAGCCACAGGCTCTGCACGCCTTCGCCGCGCTGCACGCTTACGATGAACTTGCCGTCGGGTGAAATGGCCGACACGCCTGCGTTTCCGGTGTTCGTGACCTGCGCGATCCCATACTCGGCGAAGGGGTGGGGCGGGGACGTGCGAAACCACCACGCGGCGGCGACAGCGGCGATGAGGACGAACGCCGCCACAACGGCTGCGACAACGGTCCGTGTGACACTCGGGCGCGCACGGCTGGCCGGTTCCGCCGTCGAGGATCCGCGCGCCAGGCGCTTGAGATCGGCGCGGATCTCCGCGGCGGACTGGAACCGCACGTCGCGGTCCTTCTCGATCGCTTTCCGGATCACCCGATCGAGTTCCGGCGGAAGCGATGCGTTCAGCTGTATGGGCGGCACCGGGTCGCGATTCAAGATGGCGTCGAAGATCACGCCCGGCGTATCACCGCGGAACGGCCGGACGCCTGTCGCCATTTCGTACAGCACGCATCCGAACGAAAAGAGATCGGACCGGGCGTCCACGTCGAGGCCGCGCACCTGTTCGGGCGACATGTACCCAACCGTGCCCATCGTCGTGCCCGAGCTCGTGAGCACGGTCATCGTCGCGCGCTCCACGTGTTCGTTTGCAGCACCCTCGATTCGCGCGATGCCGAAGTCGAGAATCTTCGCGCTGCCCCGCGAGGTCAGGAAGATGTTGGGCGGTTTGATGTCGCGGTGCACGATGCCCGCGGCGTGCGCGGAGCCGAGCGCATCCGCGACATCCATGCCAGTCGCGAGAACCGTCTCGAGCGGCACCGGTCGCCCGTCGATCACGCGGTCGAGCGGCGCGCCGTCCAGGTACTCCATGGCCATGTACGCCGACCCGTCCGACTCGCCGATGTCGTAGATCGTGCAGATGTTCGGATGGTTCAACGCGGACGCCGCTTGCGCCTCACGGCGGAACCGCGCGAGCGCGGCCGGATCGCCGGCAACATCGTCTGGCAGGAGTTTGAGCGCGACGAAGCGGTGGAGACGGATGTCTTCCGCCTTGTAGACGATGCCCATCCCGCCGGCTCCGAGGGGTTCGATGAGCCGGTAGTGGGCGATGGTCTGGCCCGATTGGAGGCGCCGGGCATTCGAATCCGGCATGGTGGCCGATTATACGTGTGGCCCGACGATCGTCTGGCGCGACTTCACGCGCGCACACGCGCAACCGCTGCGACGATGCGCGACATCCGCTTGCGGAAATCGTCGGGTGCGGCGAGCGGCCTAACTGCGCAGCAGCACGTAAATGCCCCACTGGCCGTCGCGGCGGCTGTGGAACGCGACGCGACGGCCATCCGGCGCCCAGGCGAACTCCTCCGCCGTCGGATCCGAGAGCACGCGCTGCATTGAACCGTCGGCAAGGTCGAGCAGCCACGCGCCGTGGCGGAACACCTGAAAGATGATCTTCGTGCCATCCGGCGAGACCGCGGGCGTCCGCACGAGTTGCCTCTTGACGGGCGTCGGATAGCGAGTCGCCTCGCCGGTCTGCAGGTCCATCACGATCAGCGCGTCCTCGTGGCTGTAGGCGATGCGGCGATCGTCGGGGAACCACGACGCCGCCCACGTCTGGCCGTATCCATAGTTGGTGACCCGGTGCGCAGCGCCGCCGGCGGCGGGCTGCACCCACAGATTCCAGACGGAGGGCTTGTCCGCTTCAGCCCGGATGTAGGCGAGCCACTGGCCATCGCGCGACCACGTCGGCACCGCAGCGTAGCCCGCGCCGCTGATCCTCCGGACCTGCGAGCCGTCGCGGTTCGCCATGTAGATGCCACGCTCACCGTCACGGTCGGAGTCGAACGCCACGAAACGCCCGTCGGGCGATGGCTGCGCGTGATAGTTGTGCGAGCCGTCGTCGACGATCGTCATCACGCCAAAATCTCCACCTGTCTCGCCGCCGGCGGTTGCGACGTCGATCGCGCTGCGCGCGTCGTGCTCACGGCCGGTGTGGAAGAAGATCGCTGTGCCGTCCTGCGCGAACGCCGGAGAGAAGGCCTTCCCATCCGCCCCGGGGAGCCCTTGGATGGCGCTGACCTGCTCGTCGGCGCGATCGATGTGACCGCTCGGCGGATCCGCCGGCGCACCGGCTCGGGCCGCCGTGGACGGCGGGACGATGTCGCGCGCGCCGGCACCGCTCGAGGGCACGCGCACGATCTCCTCCCTCAGTTCCACTGCCGTCGCGTCCGCAGCCGAATCGTTCGCTGGCCGGGCGGCGGCCGAGATCGCGGCCGACACACGCGACGGGCGCGCCGGTATCGCGGCACGGCGTCCGGTGACGCCGTCCGTGACGGCAAAGCCCACCGCAAAGGAGATGACGACTGCCGCTGCGGCCGAGAGTGCCCGGCGCCCCGATGCGTGCACAGGCGCGCCCGCTTGTCGCTCGTGACCGAAGGATCTGAACATCGGCGACACGGCCACGGGCCGCGGCCACATGGCTGCGGGCCGCGGCGTCCGCGACGGGGGCGTTGCCGCAGGCCGCGTCACCGGCGGCGATGTGACAGGGATCGGCGGCGCGATCGGACGCGATGGGCGCGCGCCGCGCTGCAGGACCCCTCGCAGCACGTCCCGAGTGGCTCCCTTTTCGAACCGCGCGAGCGCGTTCGAGAACTCGCCCGGCGAGCCGAAGGGCGGCGCTTCGACCGCCCCGAGCCCGCGCGCGATGGCATAGCGAAGCGGAGCAGGCACGTTGGGCGCGCCAGGCGGCAACAGCGTCAGCAGCAGCTCGGCGACACTCGCGACAGTGGGCATGCCGTCGGTGCTGACCCATGACGCCGAGCCGTCGGAGCCGAGCTGAATGTTCTCCGGAGTCGGAATACCGCAGGGCTGTGCGAGGAGCTCGCGTGCGAGCGCAACCGCTTCGTGCGGCTCCAGACGCACACCGCGGCCCAGCACGTGAGAGAGAGCAACTGTGAGCATTGTTTTCGACGTGAGTGCAAGACGCGCCCCACGCCGAATCGTCGTAGATAGGCCGGTTCGTACAGTCCCGCTGTACTACGGCGTGGAATGGCTGACCGATTTACAGCGCGGTGCCGATCCGGCAGTGCTCGCACTCTCTGCTGTTGCGCTCGCGGGGTCGCGCTATGTGCCGGCTTCACCGCGCACCGTGCGTCACGAGTGGATCAGATGAGAGAGCTGAAATACGACCAGTTGCGGAGATCGCACCAACGTCAGTTGCGCATCGCGTCTGCACACCGTGACCCGCAGGATCCGCTCTCGCGCCGGCGGGCTCGCGCCAGCAAGGCCGCGCCCGTCCCGAGGAGGACGAGCGACGCTGGTTCAGGAGTGGGGCTCGGCGTGCCGGAGAAAACGTCGAACGACGCGTGCTGATCCGGGTACGCGAAGCCGCTGTTCACGAAGGTGGTGGCGTCCACTGATCGGCCCAGAACGACCCCTTCCGAAAGCCGCCCGCCATTTCCCGCGCCGCTGCCGATCGTGAATTCGATCGCGCCATCGAACGTGCCGTCGTTGAACGACGTGAAGTCGATGATCGCCGGATCTCCCAACGTGAAGGGACTCGCCGGAGCCTTGAAGAATGCGCGGACGGCTCGAGTCGGATCGAATGGCAAGGTCTGCGAGCCGAGCACCCGGCCCCTGTCGATGACGCGCACCGTGAAGGCGTCGATCGGTTCGATCGGATGCATGAACGTGACGAACTGGAGGACGTCGAGGGTATCCATCGCGGGCGGCGGATCGTATGCGTTCATATCGAACGCGACGCGGAGGATGTCGCCGGTCGTGAATCCGGGCCAGAAGATCTGATCCGCGCGAGCGGGCGCGGCCGCCACGAGCAGGAAGATCAGCGATGAAAGCGTGAGCCGCGACAGGAAAACGCATCGTGTAGTCATGGGGATTCTCCTTGGCGTGAGACTCACTCGTGCGGCGCTCGGGCCGCGATGCGGCTTCTCCGGCGCAGGCCAGCAATTCCGATCCCGCTGACGAGCATCAAGAAGGCAGCGGGCTCGGGCGTCGGCTGGATGTCGTAGCGGTAATCGAAGAACGCCGGGTTCTGTTGAAAGAGGTGAACCGTCGCTCTCCCGGCGCCGCGAAGCTCGTCTTCGAACAGCAGTTCGCCGGTGGTTTTCGCGAATCCTCGCAACGTGCCGGCAAACAGAAACGGCGCCGAACCGAGGAGCAGCCCATCGCCGCCGGAGCGCAGCACGGCATCGCCCGCCGTGAACAGGAAGTCTCCCGCGATGTCGTAGACACGGCCGGACTCGGGCCATGTGCCTTCGATCGCTTGACCTTTCACGAACGTTGCGCGGCTGGAGAGATTGTACGAACTCCCCGCTACCAATGGCTCGGGAACCGGAGGGCGTGTCACCACCAGGCCTCCGTGCGTTCCATGGATTGCCGACGTCGCCAGGACCTCGGCTCGCGCCCCCGGCAGGCCGGGCCCCGCCATGAAATAGATCAGCTCGTCTATCGGCAGCGGGATATCCGGAAAATCACCGCCGGCCGAATCGACGAACACCGTTCCGGTCACCCTCACTGGATCGGCCGCGGCAAGGCGGCTGGCCGCGAGAACCAGAAGGAACGCGGAGCTGCTCAGAAGAAGCGATAGAACGATACGGCGACGGGTAGATGTATGCATCGGCGCTCCCGGAAATTGCGCCAGCCGCTGCGCGCCAGGAGCGCCATGCAAGGCCCACTCCCGAGAAAGATCGATGTCGGCGCCCCCGCGCCGTGATTCACGCTTCAGGTAACTTGAGCGCTGCCTCCACGTCGGCCATTCCCTGCCGCAGCGGCGCCGCTGCCGCCTCCGGCACTCCGTACAGCGACAGCCAGATGCCCAACCCGTGCGTCTCCTTCATCCCTTCGCCTTCTACGAACAGGAGCGCGTCGTTCCACGCGGGGATGAGGAAAGCAACCGTCCGCGGTGCGTGCCGCATCGCAACAGTGGCGTCGACCGCGCTGCCGAGCGACAGACGACAGGCGTCGCCCGGACGCGGCCCTGCAACCGGAGGATGGACGCGCAGGCCCTTCGCGCCGAAGACCGGATGGTCTTCGCCGGCGCGCGCCGTGGTGCGAAACCGTGCTGACAACTGCCGGCGATCGACGCCGCGATGACGTTCGAGCGCGTGCTTCAGATTGAAGAGGAAGTACGTCCAGCCGGCGTTGAGCCCATCGATGTAGTCGTCCCACGATCCGCTGTCGTCGAAGCCCGAGTGCACCAGACGGACCCGCACGCGGCCGCCGTGGATCTCCAGGCAGTAGTCGACCGCGAGGCGCACCACGCCGCCGTCCTTCGACGGCATCTCGCTCACCGTCTGCATCCGCCGCTGAGGCTCCCAGATCGTAATCGGCGTTTCCCACATTTCGTTGGGGTCCCAGCCGACGCTGACGCTGCCGCCTGCGCCCGGCGTGACCGCGGCGTGCGGCGCGAACCAGAATGTCGATGGTCAGATCGATGACACGGTCGGTGCGCTTGCGGTCGTCGGTCACGTCGCCTCCGAATCGGCCTTGCGGGCGCCTTTGAGTTCCGTTGAGCGAGAGGGGACGGCGGGGTAGCCGCCGGCGAATACGCGGAACGTGCGGCCCTGCGGTGCGTGCGGGGCGTGGTATCTGGCGGCCAGCGTGGCGAGAGCCGCGGTGAGGTCGTCGGCGAACCGTCGCTGATCGGCCGGCGTCGCAAACCGCACGTCGGTTTCCAGCGTGAACGTCGGCACGCGCTTGCCCCGAGCGGCGGCGGCTCGACCGAGCGCGGCGAGGTCGTTCAGTGCGCGGCCCGCCACGGCCGAGAGGTAGGCAGAAGAGAAGGCGTCTTCGACCGTCCGGGGATCGACCGCGACTCCGCCCAGCGTCTTCGGCGCGATGGCGTACGACGTTGCGGTGCGGACGTACGAGCGATCGATGCGGCGTCCAACGGTTCCGTGCTCGTGCGCCTCGACGAGCCGCTGCGCCTCGAGCTTCCGCAGGTGGTACAGGACGCGCTGGCGGGGCATCCCAGTCGCGTGAGCGAGTTGCGGCGCCGATTGCGGGCGTTCGAGGAGATGAAGGAGACGCAGCCGAATGGGCTGCAGCGCCGCGCGCGCGCGTGCGGGGTCGTCGATGATGTCGAGGGGGCGGCCGGCCATCGGGCACGAGTCGGGTGGACGGACAAAATAATCTGTCCGTCCACCCGGTGTCAAGCCCGCGGCATACGAACCTTGCGAACGACCAGTCCGGCGAGGCCGGTTCCGACCAGGAACAACGATGCCGGCTCCGGAACCGGAGCGACATCACGAGGATTGATCTCCACCGATGTCACCGGCGCATTGCAGCATCCCAGCCCCTCGGTTGGACTCGCCGCACGAAACAGAAAGAGATCGTCCGACACCTGAAAGAAGGCACTGACGAGACCACTGCCAATCCTCAGCTCGATTGCCCCGTCGAACGTGCCGTCGTTGAACGAGCTGAAATCGATCGCGGTCGGGTTGCGGAACGCATACGGGCTGGTCGGCGCGACGAACTCTGCGCGCGCCCCGAATACGGCGGCGTCCGTGGCCGTGTAGGTGCCGAGTAATCGCTCTCGGTCGAAGAGCCTGGCTGTGTAGGAACCAATGGGTTCGATCACACGCGGGCCCACTCCAAAACTGAAGACATCCGTCGCCGCCAGCGGGACGAGTTGCGGATCGGTCGGAGAGATCCCGCGAACGTTGAACGACACACGGAGTACGTCACTAGGGCCGAAGGGCACGGCCAAAGGACTTCCAAACGAGTACGGGTCTGCAGAGGCCGGCGCCTCCACGCCTGTCAGAAACACCAGCATCAGCGGACCCAGCCGTCTGCTCCATCGTGCGGTCATATGTTCCTCCTGCGTCTCCTCGTCACCAGACTCGTGCATTGGCCAGAGCCGTTGACCGCGCCGGAGAAGAGTGGTGGCTCGGGGATCACTGAGCCGCGGCGACCTGACGCTATCCGCGCGCTCGGCAGAAACCCGTAGCACCATGCCGACAATGAGCATGGCGGGAACAACGAAAACTCGCCGAGGCATGGACGGCCCGTCATCGTCCGAGTCTGGCGACGGTCGTGCAAGGGTCAAACCGCGCTGGACTGCGACGGGATGGGTCGGCGCGCCGCAGCGCGTCGGTCGGTCCGGGACCGCCGGAAGCGTCGCCGGTTTCCGCGAAATCGTCGTCTTGCTGAGCCGCGAAGGTGTTCGCAGAAGGAGGAAGCGATGGACTGGCTGAATCAGGTCACAGACATCATGAACAAATACGCGGCTGGGCGTTCGGACGCCGTGCCTGGCTCGGTCGATGCCGACTTCGATCGATTGAGCCAGCACGCTCCGTCTGCTTCGTTATCAGAAGGTCTTGCCGAGGCGTTTCGATCGAGCGAGACGCCGCCGTTTGCGAGCATGCTGTCGCAACTGTTCGGCCGTTCTGGCGCGACGCAGAAGACGAACGTCCTGAGCACGCTGGTCGCGACGCTGGGCCCCACCGTGGTTTCGCAGATCCTGCAGAGGCATGGCGCCGAACGCGCGGCCAACGAGTTGCAAAGCGGCCAGACGCAAGTCTCACCGCAGACCGCGGAACAGATTCCGTCCGGTTCGATCGAGGCCGTCGCTCGTGAGGCCGAGAAGAAGGACCCCTCGATTGTCGACCGCATCAGCCGGTTCTACGCGGACCAGCCGGCGCTCATCAAAACGCTTGGCGGCCTCGCGCTGACAGTAGCGATGGCCAAGGTGGCCCAGCGCCAGACGCAAGGGAACCGCTGACGCGCGCTGATGGATGGACCGCACGCTGAAGTTCAAAAGTCTGGAAGGGGTGTCGATGCTGGCGCCGGCTTGAACACGAAGGTCAGCATCAGCTGGCCGCGCGCGCCATCGGAGTCTTCCACCTCCATCAGGACCGGGAACTCGCCGATGCGCGTCACTGTGCCGTGCCATTCCGCAGTTCCCGCCGCCGCATCGACCGTGTAGTCGAGCGAACTCGGCCAACCGCCAACGTTGGTGCCGGTAATTCGATACGGGCCCGTGCCCCCTTGGGCGCGCACCTTGACGCCGGCGAACCGCTCACCCAAGTAGCCGACGGGCATCGTGCTCGGTTCCATGATCAGCTTCAGCGCAGCCTTGGGCGCAGCTTTGAACACAAAGGTCAGCATCAGCTCGCTGCGCGCGCCCGCGGAGTCTTCCACCTCCATCCGAACGGGGAACTCGCCCGTTCGCGTCACGATGCCCTGCCATTCCGCTGTGCCAGCCATGGCGTCGACCTCGTAGTCGAGCGAACTCGGCCAGCCGAGAAGGTTCGTGCCGGTGATGCGATAGGGGCCTGTCCCGCCATGCGCACGCACGGTGACGCCGGCGAACGGCTCGCCCATGTAGCCCACAGGCATCGTGCTCGGTTCCATGACGAGCTTCAGCGGCGCAGGCGGGGGAGTCGGACTCGGTGTCGGAGTCGGAGGCGGCGTTGGCGTTGGGCTCGGTGTGGGAGACGGCGCCGGCGCGGGCGCGGGTGTCGGACCTGGTGTCGGCGCTGGTCCTGGGCCGGGCGATGGCGACGGGGCTGCGGGCGGGACGGTTGCGCTCTGCTGAACGAGGTGGGGCAACCCTGCAATCGTGAGCGTTCCGCGTCGCTCTCCGGCCGTGTTCACGTCAGCAAAGAACTCTGCGCTGCCGCTGCCCGTCATGTCCGTGCTCACGACGCGCACCCACGGTACCCCGCTCGATGCACCCCACCGGCATCCCGAGACAGCGGTAACCGAAACCTTGAAGGGACCGCCCTCGGGCGGCATTTGCGAAGAGGAGCTTCTCAGCTCGAAACGGCACGGCGCTGCGTCTTGAGAAACCGACAGCCGGCTTCCGTTCACGACGAGGGCGGCAGCCCGTTCGGTCGCGGCGGGATTTTCCGCCACCACGACGCTCACGGATCCCTCGCCCTGGCCGGACGTCGGAGCGACCTGAATCCACGACGCCTCGCTCTCGATCGTCCACAGACATTCCCGATTCGTGGAAATGGTTGCCGTCAGGCGACCGGCCGATGATGGAAGGGGCGTGGGCAGGCCCGTGAGTTCCGTTTGACACTTCGTGACGGAACCCGGCCCGGTGATCTGGGTGACGGCGCTCTTGCTGCATCCCGCAGCGACGATTGCGAGGGCAACCGCGATTGAGAGGCGACGGCAGGAAAACGATAGGGGCCCGAGACCGCACCACACGATGAGCACTCACTTGCTGCTGATCGGCACCTTCTCGTCGAATCGAGCTGACTGGTCGATGCTAGCACCACGCGTGAGCTCGGCTTTGGAATGCTCAGGTTTTTCAGCGTCTGACGCCGATTGCCTTCGCGATCGACACGACGAGTGCTCGTGAACTTTTCCTGTGTGCCGACGTCTCCTCGTCGCTCGGACTCAGGGGAGCAGGTTGGTCGAAAGGCTCGACCTGTCATTCCCGGCCGCCATCCACGGCCATTCCTCCTCCTCCAACGCCCGTGCTCGTCGCCAGACGTAGTCCCAGGCTGGCGGCGCATTCCTGTTGCGGATGAATTGCGTCATCCGCCGATGCACGGTCTCCAGGTACTCGGTGCCGGATGCATCGAGCGCGTTCCTGATTCCCCGGTTGTACGCACGCACCGCCACGTCCAGGTCACCGCCGGCTTCATCGAGCAGCAGCGTCATCCAGATGGCGACGAAGCGTGTCGCGGCCCACGGATTGTAGTAGTCGTCATCCTCCATGTGCACGTCGACGAGGGCGAGCCCATGGAGCTCGCGCAGTCGTTCCCGTGCGAACTCGGAGGCGCCGGCCAGCCCGATGTCGTGGCTCTGGTCGCGATTGACGAAGGATCCCCGGTGGTTGAACCACGACTCGGACATGACGATCGCCGCAAGCGTGTCCGACACGAGGCGAGGCGGAAGCCCGTACCGGCCTCCGACATCGTAGTAGCCGGACCAATACGCGACCATCTGTCGAAACGCAACCGTGCGCATCGGCTGCGGCACGAGATCCCAATCGCGTGCACGCATCGCATCCCACTGACGAGGATTCATCAGGAGGTGTCGATGTCGCGTCAGCATCCTGTCCAGCGCGGTGTGCCGGAGCGGTTCTGGCACGTTGTTCCAATCGGCGAGATGCATGCTGCGCCAGAGCGTGAGATTGAGTCTCACGTCATCGACGCTCGTGTTCCACTGAACGCGTTCGGCCCCAATGGTGAGGGTGACGGTGATCGGCGTCGAGTCACTCAATGCGGCGTAGAGGTCGATCGGAGACGCGTGAGGCATCGATGCGGCAACCTGACGCTGCAGCCAGAAGTACCCGGACGCGGCCCCGGCGATCACCAGCACCAGCGAGACTGTCAGCGCGGCGGCGACATGTCGAAAGCGGCGCCAGGCTGACACACCCGTCCGCCAGGGGCCTCGAGCCACCTCGCCGGCATATTCGCCCGCTGACAGACTTCGAATCACCCTCACCTCCTGGCTGGCCGCAGCCGAGGGCCAGTGCAACCGCGAGGTTGCCGGGCAAGCGATTTGCTGCGCTTCGCGTTGGCGCGCTCTTCTGTGTCATCGCAAGATGCACACCTTGTCGAGCCTTCGAGGAGTCAGAAATCAGGTGCAGTGAGGTGAGCCGGAGGACGCCGTGGCGGTGAAGCGGATCCGCCGGCGTTTCAAACCGAAACGTGGACTTCAGGATGAAACGTTGCGCGGCGCTGCTCAGCGCGCGCGGTGAGGGCCGCTTCCGGTGCGTCGAGCCCTTATGTGCGCTGGGGAGAGATGCGAAACGACGGTCTCATGGATTGGCGTCCGGATCTTTGCGGACGGTGAGAACCGGCCGCGTGGACGTCCGAACGACGCTTTCAGCGACGCTGCCGACGAGTGCCAGCGGCCGTCCGGTGCGGCCGACTGTCCCCATCACAATGAGATCGAAATCCTCGTCACGAGCCAACGAGACGATGCGGTCGTGCGCCTCGCCATGCTCTATACGTTCGGTCATCGGCACCGAGCCCGACGCCACTGCAGCGACAAAGTCGCGGAGCAAGCCGCGCGCGACCGCGGCTGTGGCCAGTGCCGGCCGTGTGGCATGAACCGTTCCGACATGTGCCGCACGGGACTGTATGCCGAGCGCGGCATCTGGGGCCTGGACGGGTACCAGACGGAACTCGTCGTCGACCGCGAGCCCTTCATCGTGCGCGTCGCGCCGGAGTTGGAGGCGGTCGGCGTGCTCGCCGAGCCCTTCTCGGTGGCCCAGAAGGCACTCTCCGAAGCGGTGCACCTTCAGCTCACGCGATTGCCAGACATGGCGACCTCGCTCGATTGGCTCTCGGGCAAACGGTGTCTCGTCGCCGGACTCGGACCGATCGGTCTACTAGCGGCGTTGTCGTTACGTTTGCGAGGCGCGGAGGTGTGGGGGCTCGACATCGTCGACGCCGACACGGCGCGGCCGCGCTGGCTGACCCTGATCGGAGGTCACTACATCGACGGACGTCAGCTGACGCCGAATCGTCCAATCGATCGAACCGGGACCTTCGACGTCATCGTCGAGGCGACGGGCATTGCTCGCCTCGAATTCGATCTCCTCGACGCGTTGGCCATGGACGGCGTGTACGCGCTAACGGGGATCGCAGGCGGCGATCGGCCGCTGAACGTCGACGGCTCGAAGATCATGCGGCGGCTGGTGCTGCGGAACCAGGTGCTCGTGGGGAGCGTCAACGCGTCGCGCGACCATTTCCAACGCGCCGTGGACGATCTCGCCCTGGCCGAAACGCGCTGGCCTCACCGCATCGTGGACCTGATCACGCACCGGCACAGGTACAGCGACTTCGATGCGGCGTTTCAGCACCACGGCGCGGACGAGATCAAGGTCGTACTGGAATGGGCAGCGTGATTGTCGAGTGCGCGCCGCGTGACCGATGGCGCCCATGATCATCGTCGTGATGGGGGTCGCCGGATCCGGCAAGACGACCGTCGGGACGAAGCTTGCCGCGGCGCTGCGCTGCGCGTTTCTCGAAGGCGACGGTCTGCATTCAACGGCGAACGTCGAGAAGATGAGCCGCGGTGTTCCCCTGACGGATGCCGACCGTGCGCCGTGGCTCGACGCGATCCACGGACGCATGTGCGACGCCTTCACCGCCGGGCAGAGCCTCGTCGTCGCGTGCTCCGCGCTCGAACGATCCTATCGAGCGAGGCTCGCCGAAGGACTCCCGGTCACGTGGGTCTATCTGAAGGGATCCGCCGATCTCATCCGATCGCGGCTCCAACATCGGACGCACCATTTCATGAAAGCGAACATGCTGGCTAGCCAGTTCGACGTCCTCGAGGAGCCCTCCGACGCCATCATCGTGGACATCGCGCAGCCGCCGGATGCGATCGTGGAACGGATCCTGGCTGGCGTGTCCCACCCGAGCACGGCGGGAGCGTCGACACCGCCGCGGTCCGCGGGTGATGCATGAGGGCCATGGCGTTTCACGCCAGAACACGTCGTAGGCACGGTGAAGAGGGTACTCACACGACGCGCCGAACCGTAAACCGTATGGGCAAATCCTTCAAGCGCGGTGACGTTGTCGAATGGAACTCGGAAGCCGGGCGCGTCCGTGGCGTGATTCTCGAGAAAGTGGTTGCAAACGTCCGGTTCAAGGGCTACGTGCATCATGCGTCGCGCACTGACCCGCAGTACCTGATCAAGAGTGTCAAGACGGATCACATCGCCATGCACAAGGGGCAGGCGCTCACGCGTGTACGGGGCAAGACGCGATGACCGCTGCCGCGATTCAATGGAAGCGCCTGAAGCCCTCATCGTACGAACCCGCACACGAAATCTCCACGCGTTCCACCAGTCACTGCTGAAATGACGTGTCATGGTTGAAGTGAATTCTATGGCAACGGTAGCGCGGCCATTGGCCGCTGCCAAGGCGCGGATCGAGCCAGTGCCCGACACCGATACCGCCTGGGTGCGGCTCGTGTTCAGCTACGTGGGTTGGGCCACAGCGTGGCTCGTGTTTGGCACCCTGGTGGGCGAGTACCTGGGCATCAAGTTCGTGGCCCCGGACATCGATCACGTCTCGTGGCTGAGCTTCGGGCGGCTTCGGCCGGTCCACACGAACACCGTGTTCTGGGGCTGGTCGAGTCTGGCGATGATGGGCATGACGTTGTATGTGGTCCCGAAGACGAGCCGCCGCGGACTTTTCAGCTTTCCCCTTGCGTATCTGAGCCTGGCGCTCATCAACGTGTCGGTGCTGGCCGGTGACGTGCTGTTGATGAGCGGCATCAACAACGGCGGACAGGAGTATCGAGAGTACATCTGGCCGGTGCAGGCCGTCTTCGCCATCGGCGTCATCCTCATCGCCTACAACCTGATTCGCACCATCGCGGCTCGCGACCTCGATGAGATATACATCTCGAATTGGTACATCATGGGCGGCGTGTTGTGGACGATCGCCCTGTTAGTCATCGCCTACCTGCCGTGGTACCAGCGGAACGGCATCAGCGAGACCGTAATCCAGGGCTTCTACATGCACATGGGCGTGGGCATGTGGTTCACCCCCATCGTGCTCGGACTCACCTATTACACGCTTCCGCGGCTACTCAACAAGCCCATCTACTCGTACTCGCTCGGGGTCCTGGCATTCTGGACACAGATGGTCTTCTACTCGATGATCGGGGCACACCACTTCATCTTCGCACCCATCCCCTGGTGGTTGCAGACGGTCGCGATTATCTTCAGCGTGGGTATGGTGGTCACGCTCGCCGCGGGCACGGGCAACTTCCTGCTGACCATGCGCGGCTCGGAACACACCATCGGCCGCAGCTACAGCCTGCCCTTCATCCTGGCTGGCACGCTCGGCTACTTCCTGTTTTCTTTCCAGGGCACGGTCGAAGCGTTTCGGTCGCTTCAGGCGCTGTGGCACTTCACCAACTACACCGTGGCGCATTCACACCTGACGATGTACGGCTTCGTCGCATTCCTGATATGGGGCACCGTGTACGGGTTGGTACCGCGCATGACAGGTCATGAGCCGTCTACCGTATGGGTCGGCATTCATTTCTGGTTTGCTCTCATCGGCTACTTGCTTTACAGCGGCTCGCTGATGATCGGCGGCAGCATGCAGGGCCGCAACTGGATCGCCGGCAGCCCCTTCATCCAATCGGTCACGGACATGATGGCCTACTGGTTGTGGCGTGCCGTCGGCGGCACGCTGATGTTCCTATCCCATCTGGTGTTCGCCTACAACGTGTGGTTGATGAAGCCGCGTGCGAGCGCGCCGATCCCAGCCATCGCCGGGCAGCGTGGTGCGTCATGACACTCGACTTCGGGAAGAACCACTGGCTCCTGTTCAGCGTCTCGTTCTTCGGCTTCATCGGGCTCGCCTATATCGTCGGGATTGGTCCGGCCATTTGGGTTCAGCATCATTCGCAGCCTCTCGCCGGGTCGGTGGCTCCAACGGCGATCGAGACGGAAGGGCTCGAGGTCTACATCTCCGAAGGTTGCGTTTACTGTCATACGCAGCAGGTACGCCCGTTGGAGATGGACGCGATCTGGGGAAGACCCTCGGCCCCGGGCGACTACGCATACGTGCAGCCGGCCGGAATCTGGCAACCGTACGCCCCAGCGGTTCTTGGCAGTGAGCGCACGGGGCCCGACCTCTCCAACGTAGGCGCCCGTCAGGCCAGCGAAGTGTGGCAGTACATGCACCTCTACAACCCTCGCTCAGTCGTCCAGGGCTCGGTCATGCCCGCCTTCCCGTGGTTGTTCGATGTGAAGGCCGCGGCTGGCGAGGGCGAATCAGTTGTGCCGCTGCCGGCCTCTCACGCACCCACGAGCGGGGTCGTCGTACCGAACACGCGAGGGCGCGCGCTCGTGGCCTACCTGCTGGCGCGACGCCAGGTCCCGATCGAGGGGTACGGCGGCGCGCGGTGATGCTGGCCGCCCCATTCGCCATCCTGGCGCAACAGGTTGGCGGCGCCGCCCGATCGGCTCGGGAGCTTTCCCAGCCGGCGGCACATCACTCGATGGCATCCACACACTCGTGGCTGGAGGTGATGCTCGTCGCCCTGAGTGTCATCGTGGTGGTCGTGACGTCGTTCTACACCCTGCGGTATCTCATTCGCCCGGGTGAAACGAGCGAGACCCACGTCAAGCGCCGCATTCTGGAGGACGAACGGGAGGGATCCCGATGACGGAGGAGCAGCACGATATCGACCTTTCCAGGCCGCGCAACCGAATCGACATCTTCCTCGACGGCGGCACCGACCCATTGCTGAGCATGACGCCGCCTTTGAGTTTCGAACTGGATACCTCGCGCATGGAGGATGGGCCTCACGCACTGCGGATCGAGGCGTACGACGGCCGCGGGGTCAGGGGCACTCGCACGATCGACTTCAGCGTTCGAAACGGCCCCGGGATCGCCATCGCCGGCATCCACCAGAACGACGTCCTGGAGGGCAAGATCCCCGTCATCGTGAACGCGTATGGAGGCACTACGGCGGTCAACTGGGAGCCGTCTCAGGCCGAGACACCGGCGCCCGCACCGACCTGGGCCTGGGTGCTGTTAATCATCGTGGTGGCGTTCGGCATTTTCTACGGTGTGCAACAGTGGTCGCCGACCGGAGACTTCGCCCGTACCCCGACGTACGGCACGTTCGGAGGCTCCCCTAGTCCGGCCGAAGCGGCGGCCGCCGCCGCAGTGCCCGCACGTGGGGCCGTACCGGCGCAGGCAGGCACCACGCGGCAGGGTTCGAGTGTACCGTCGACGGCCCTGACGCCAACGGCGGCCGCTCGTGGCGCAGCACTCTACTCCGTCAACTGCGCCGCCTGCCACCAGAACAGCGGGCAGGGCCTCGCGGGCGCGTTCCCGCCCTTAGCCGGCGATCCGGTCGTTCGAGCCTCGGACCCGACCGAACACATCAGCACAGTCCTCAACGGGAAACAGGGTTCGATGATCGGCGGGGTCCACTACGCCTCCCCGATGCCCGCTTTCAAGGGAAGCCTGAACGACGACGATCTCGCCGCCATCGTCAACCACGAACGGACAAGTTGGGGCAACGCGGCTCCGATCGTCCAGGCTGCAGACGTCGCTCGGTTGCGCAAGTAATGCAGCGGATCGAGTCAGACGTACCGGACGCGCGCGTCATGGGTGATCCATTGGCGTATCGCCCGATTGACGACTACGCGATCATCGGCGACTGCAGTTCGGCAGGGCTCGTCTCGAGCGGCGGATCACTCGATTGGCTGTGCCTGCCGCGATTCGACAGTGCGTCCGTTTTCGGTGCGCTGCTCGACTCCGCGAAGGGCGGCCGGTTCGTCGTGCGGCCCCACGCACCGTTCACGTCCACGCGCCGCTACATCGGCAACACCAACGTGCTCGAGACCACCTTCCTCACCGATGGCGGCGTGATGCGACTGACCGACGTGATGCCAGTCGCATCCGAACGAGACAAGGCCGAAGAGCTCTGGCCGGAGCATCAGATTCTCAGACGGGTCGAATGCATCGCAGGCGTCGTCGAGGTCGAAGTACTGTTTGACCCTCGGCCCGACTACGGGCGGATCATCCCGAAGATGCAAAGCGACGCCGGGTTCGGCTGGACCATGGAGCACCGGGCCCAGGTGCTCGCGTTGTCGAGCGAGATCCCGCTCCGGCAGCATCCCAGCCAGCCTGGCGTGCACGGGTCGATCACGCTTCGCGATGGCGATCGCCGTTTTCTCTCGGTCGCGTTCGACGAGCGAGGCCCGGCGGTGCGCGCGGTACTCGGCTCCTGTGCCGAGTCAAAGATCGAACGATCGGTTCGCTGGTGGGAGAGTTGGGCCTCCCATCTCCGCTATCAGGGGCCCTATCGCGCCGCGGTGATGCGCAGCGCGTTGACGCTGAAGCTGCTGACGTTCGCTCCATCGGGCGCGGTCATCGCGGCGCCCACGACATCGCTCCCGGAAGCGATCGGCGGCGTTCGCAATTGGGACTATCGCTACTGCTGGCTTCGGGACGCATCGATGACGCTGCGCGCCTTGCTGGATCTCGGCTACACGATCGAAGCGGAGGCGTTTGTCTCCTGGATGCTGCACGCGACGCGGCTCACGTGGCCAGAGCTTCAGATCCTGTATGACGTGTATGGCGAGGTCCACATTCCCGAACGGGAACTCCCGCATCTCGAAGGCTACGCGCGTTCGCGACCGGTTCGTGCCGGCAACGCCGCCATCGATCAGTTGCAGCTCGACACGTACGGCGAAGTCGTGGACGCGACCGCGCGGTTCGTCGATCGCGGAGGTCGACTCGATCGGGCGACCGCACGCTTGCTGGTCGGTCTTGGCGAAACGGTGTGCCGTCGCTGGCGCGAACCCGACGAAGGGATCTGGGAACCACGCGCCGGGCGGCAGCATCATACGCATTCGAAGGTGATGTGCTGGGTCGCCCTCGATCGGCTGCTGACGCTCGCGGCCGGGGGTCACGTCCAAGCGCCGGTGGATCGATTTGCGCGCGAACGCGACGCGCTGGGACGGGAAATCGAAGCGCGGGGCTACAGCGAGGGGCTGCGCAGTTACGTGAGTGTGTTCGACGGAACCGACCTGGACGCCAGCCTGCTCCTGCTCGGATTGTACGGGTATTCGCGACCCTCGTCCGAACGGATGCGGAACACCTGCGAGCGGATACGCGAGCGTCTCGGAGTCGACGGCCTCCTGTATCGGTACGTGGCCGACGATGGCCTGCCAAGTGGGGAAGGCGCGTTCGGTATTTGCAGCTTCTGGGCCGTCGAATGTGTCGCACGAGAGGGTGCGCTGTCGCGGGCCATCGACATGTTCGAGCATCTGCTGACATTCACGAACGATCTGGGGCTGCTCGCCGAGGAAATCGACCCATCGAGTGGAGCGGCCCTGGGCAACTTCCCGCAAGCATTCACGCACGTCGGTCTCGTGAACGCGGCATTGACCCTCGCGGAGCTCGCCGGAGACGCGGTTCCTCCGCCCATCGTCACGGGGCGGCCCGGCAACGCGATCGGACGGGTATGAACTTCTGGAGCGCCGTCTTATGGGGATTCGTCGGCACCATCGTCTTGACGACGATCATGTCGGCCAGCCAGGGTCTGCGTCTGACCCGGATGAGCCTGCCGTTCCTGCTCGGCACGATCGTGACCCCGAATCGCGATCGCGCCATGCTCGTCGGCACGTTGATCCACCTGGTCGACGGATGGCTCTTTGCTTTCCTGTACGTGGCTGCGTTCGAGAGTTGGCACCGCACGAACTGGGTACTGGGCGGCGGCATCGGCCTTGTCCATGCGGTGGCTGTCCTCACCGTCGCGATGCCACTGATTCCCGCCATCCATCCGCGCATGGTCAGCCCCTATTTCGGGCCGACACCGAACCGACAGCTGCAACCCCCAGGATTCCTGGCGCTCCATTACGGTCGGCGCACGCCCCTCGTCACGCTTCTGGCGCACGTCGCGTACGGCGTCATCCTGGGCAGCTTCTATCACCTAGCAGGGTCATGACCCTGTTCCTGCTATCGACGTATGATTCAGCAGCGAATGAACTACTGGACGTGCAACGTCGCCGTCATCGTGGGGTGATACGTGCATTTGTAAGGGAAGTCCCCTTTCTTACGGACCGTGAGCTTCCACGATTTGCCAGGCGCGATCAGCTTCGAATCGAAGATGCCGGCCTCCGAAGAAGTCGCGGTATGGGCCACGAGGTCTTTGTTCACCCAGACGACGGTGTCGCCAACGGCAACAGTAAGCGTCTCCGGCTCGAACTTCATGCCCTCGATGGTGACCGTATGCGTCGTCGGCTTGGATCGATCGCCGCCGGCGGCACTCACGGTGCCCAACATCACACCCAGCGCGCAGATGACTACGGCGATTCGATAATCGGCTCTCATGTGTCGAATTCCCAACGGATGGCTAGGAGCATGTGCGAGCGCGTGCGATGTCCGCGTTGTCCGCGGCCCTAGGCGGCTGCGCGAACGTACATGCCCTTCGTGGTTCGCCGTAGAAACCTCCGTTGCACGAGCGTCACCAGGACGATATGACACGTATCGGAGTCGAGATCCCAGAGTCGCTGCGCCTGTGCTTCGGTAAGCTTCAGCCCCGGCATTTCGTGGTACTCGCCCTCGATTCGTCGAACCAGCGGCGCGAGGCGGCGCAGTCGCTCGGTGGCTGGTAGATTCTCGAGTGTCTCAGTCAACATGATCTCTCGTAGAGGCAAACTGCAGTCCAGTTCGACGTTCGGATGTGGCCGCAACTCACCGTGTTTCCAGCCATTTGAGCGCCGGCCGCGCGGACGACGTGTGCGAGTGTCTTTCAATGTGAAAGGAGGGACTATCAGTGACCAAGAACGGGAACGGCGCAGGTGCACGCCGCCCCCGTCAGCCCGATGCTCCGGAGTCTTCGTCGCACGTGGCCCTCGTTCGCGTTACTTAACCAGTGACGACTGGATCGTCTTCGCGTGCTCGAGGTGCGCGACGAAGGCCGGCCGCGATTTCACGAGCAACGCCTTCAACTCAGCGTTCTGCGCGCTCGGGATGAGGGTCTTGTCGATCGCGTCGATCACCGCCTGGTGATATGTGACTTCGTTGTCGATGTACGCCTTGTCGAACGCAGCACCCTCGAGCGTCTTGAGGTGCGCGAGGTTCTTGTCGCCGTCGGACTTCAGGCTCTGGCTGGTCGGATTGTCCTCCGGTGTAACCTTCAATTTCTTCACGAGCGCGGTCGCCTGCTTGTTGACGCTCGTGTGATCCGTGACCATCTGCTGCCCGAATTTCTTGACTTCGGGATTCGTGGCCTTGGACGCCGCGAGCTTGCCCGCATCGATATCGACCTGGTTGGCGGTGACGACGATGGATGCGATCTGAGCATCCGAAACGGTCTGAGCCGAAATAACCGCCGGGGTGAAACACAGCAGGCCCGCAGTGATGATGGCAGATACTTTCATCGACATCTCCTTTTCCGAGAACGTGTTGAAGCGGATAGTGCTTCCGGTGCCTGTCGGAGCAAGCAACGCGCCAGGCATTGCCCCGGAACATTCAGCCGAAGACCAGAACCCACTTTCGTTTTGAAAGGCGTGGTTTCAGTCTGAATGGACGTTTAGTGCCCGGTCGGGCGGACGCCGCGATCTAGTTCGCTCAGCGGCGAGAGCGTTAGGCGGGGCTGGCTCGGCTCTCTCGTCCGGCCTTTCCGTCGCTGGCTCGTCACCTGGACCCGGCAGAGCAGATTTTGCTCCGCCGCGATCTTCTCCGTCGAGCAGCGCCTCGAGACTGGATACGCGTAGATGGTTTGCGCGTGGTTCTGCATCAGGCCGCCCGTATCCGCGGTCGGGCCGCAATTGCTGTGCAGATCGCGTCCCAGCATTCGCAGCATGGCCATCTGCTGCCCTCGATGATGGGACGTATGTGTCAGGCGGCGCGTCATGACCCACGCTCGCGAGCGTTTCACGTCGAAGAACTGCGTCGGCTCCTCCCACCAGCGCTCGTCCTTTTTTCGGAGTGCCGCAAGCCGCTTCCGACTATCTTCCGCGTAGCGTTTCAAGAACCCCATGCGTGTTTCCTGCTGCGGCAGTGGCGGCGCGCCGACGTCGATGCCGAGCATGGTGCGAAACCATGCGTCCTCGCTGACGCACTGATGCACCATCTGCTCGTGCACACTGCGCCCGCGGGGGTCGCCGTGGCGCGGCCGGACGGGAAGATCCTCGTCCTTGAACTCGCTCCACACGCTGAGTACTTTCACCTGCTCTGTCCGGTACGTCTCGAGCAAGAACTCGTACTTCATGACATCCCTATTTCGTGGTCAGAGCCGGTCGGGTGCGGCGATCCATGACTTCAGAAATAGAACACCCGAAGCTACAGGGTGAACTCGTTCTGAGCGCCGCGCCCGACCGACTGATATCAAAGCGCCAAGTTAGTACAGCTTTCTTTGAAACTCGACACTAGCGGCTCTTGAGGAATTCGACGAGATCGCTCTTCTCGCCTGCCGACAGACCGAGGTTGAAACAGGCGTTGTAGTGGTCGGTCACACTCAGGAGCGTCGGGAAGCGGCCGTCGTGGAAGAAGCCACGCTTCGACCGCGCCCAGAGGCCATTGAGCTGCGGCGTGACCAGGGTGGTGCCGATCGCCCCGTCGGCCCGCGATCGGCCTGGAAGGAGTCGACGCACATCTCGGCCGGCGTGTGCGCGTTGTAGCCGGCGTCGGTGTAGAGCGGCGGCATGTGGCACTCCGAGCACTTGCCTTGGCCGTTGAAGACCGCCTCGCCACGTGCCGCCGCCGCGGGGTCGAAGCTGCCAGGCGGCGGCGTCGGCGCCTTCAGCGAGAGCTGGTAGTAGTGCAGCGGGGCCAGCTTCGACGTCACCTGGTCGGGGTCGTGGCGGAGCTTGAAGAAGCCGCCTCTGACCGCCGCCGGATACTTGACCGGATCGTTGAACCGCTCGTCGTTGAAGTTGCCGTTGCCGTGCATCTGGAGGTTCGCGACGTACGCGTTCCAGTAGGTGACGTCGCCGAAGCCACCCGTCCACGTGTGGAGATCTGCGCCGAGATGGCCGTAGGCGGCCGGAATCCGGGTCGCTGCGGACTTGCCGTCGGGCCGGAAGCCGATGGCGTCGATGTTGACCTCGGCGTCGTAGAAGCCGGGGCCCCAGCTCAGGAGCACCTTCTCGAGCGTGTCGATCGCCGCGGGGTCGCTGGCCCCGAGGACTTGGCTGGCCATCGGCGCCAGGTTGGGCGCGAGCGAGACGATCAGGCCGACGTTCAGATCCTGGTTCGGCCAGCCGTCCAGCCGCTTGCCGATTCCAGCAGCGAAGGAGTCGTCGACGTCGAATGGCAGAGGGCGCAGGTGATGCCGATCGAGCTGAGCGAACCACCCGTGTCGAAGAAACCCTTGACGCCGACGACCGCGTTCAACTGCAGGAGCGCGAGCGTGGTCGCAGGGTTGTGGAGATCGACCTTGCCCTGCTTGAGCATCGCGATGACGTTCCCGGGAGGGCATCGACGTCGACCTTCAGACCGGCGGCGGTGAGGGCCGTCTTCGGGCTGACACCGGGGCCGACGCCTCCGAGGGCGGCGCCCTCGACCGCCTTGTGCAGTTGGAGCATGCCGCCCCAGTAGTCCTCGTCGCCGAACGTGTCGAAGCGGAAGATCTCCTTGCCCTGCTCGAACAGCCGGACCAGCGCCTTCGCGCATCCCTGGCCGGGCGCGTCGACTGACCGCGACTCGCAGGCGCCGGGTCTCTCGTCGGGATTCGACAAGGAGACCGCGGCCAATATCGTGGCAAGCGCCGTGACCGCTACGCCCGAGATCGCTACAACCGTCACTCTTGGTGACGACCCTCTCATCGGCTTCATGAGCCACCCGCCTTTCCGTTTTCGATCTGGGTTGGATATCCGCCGAGGGCGCAGCTTCGCGCCGCGCATCGATCGCGTCAGAAATAGAACACCTGAAATTGCACGGTGAACTGATTCTGAGCGCCACGTCGGGCTGGGTTGATCCGTCCGAACGCCGCCTTGATGTTGGCGTTGTGCCCGGCCCACCAGTAGTTCGCGCCAACCGACCAGCGGGTTTCGTCGCCCGCTGCGGTGTCCACGATCGCGCGCTTCGTCAGTTGAAGGACCGGCGTCAGCTTCAAGACACGGACGAAGTAGCCGATCTCGAAAAACGCCACGTTCTGGCGCGGCAGCGTCACGAACGTGGCGCCGCCATCGAAATGGTTGTAGGCCACTTGCGCCGTGATCGCGCCGGGCCCTGACGGATAGTCGATGAACGCATCCGCGTCGAACGCGTGGTAGTCGTCCTGCGCGTCGAACGCTGCGCCGATCGCGGCAACTTTCTTCGTGCCCAGATACGTGCCGGTGTAGAAGAACCCCGTGCCCTCCGAGTCGAGGAGCTCGTACTGCACGCGTCCTGCGTAGCGAATCGCGCCGTGCGAGGCGGCGTCGCGCGCCCCTTGGAACGCGCCAAGACGATATTCGAAGTGATTCGCGAGGAGATAGCCTTTCGCCTGGAATCCGGTATCGCGGCCGACGGTCGACTCGGTCGGTCCCGTTTGGGCGAACGTGTAGGTGCCGTAATCAATCGGCAGGAGAGACGCGGCGCTCTGGAGGCTGTTCCGCGAGAACGGCACGAACATCAGCCCCGCATCGATCGCCACCGCGTGGTGCAGCAGGAATTCTCCGTACGCATCCTGCACGTTCACGGCGGGGCTGATGTTGGTTCCGCCGGGGAGCACTTTCCCAAGGTTGGGAGCGTCGGTCTCCACGAAGAAGGTCACGTTCTTCGCGACCTGCCCGCCGAACATGAGACGGATGCGGCGGATGAACAGGTTGTGCGTCGTTTCGTCGGCTGCGGGATCTTCGAGCCAGTCAGCTTGAAACTGTCCGAGCACGCCCAGCTTGAAGTTGACGTCGTCGTTGACTTTGATGACCGCCTGAGCGCGACCCGCGACGGGCACAGCGATCAGCGACGCGACGGTGAGCACGGCGATCCGATGCGCGTTTCGCACCGCCGCAGCGCCTCATCGCGTGCCAGGGTCCGACGCACGGGCGGCAAGCGCCCGATCGTGGTCGACTCGCGGATCCCGTCCGGTGACACGGCGATACCAGGCCGGGTGATGGGTCCAGGCCCATCGCCGCTCGACGGTGCCGCGCGTCATCGACGCGAAAGTACCAGGCTGCGCGGCCGTTCCCTCGTAGACGTGGACGATGAACCCCACGAGCATGACGAGCGCGGCGATGTCGTGCAGCACGTAGCTCACCGCCACGGCTATCCGTCCGAAGATGGCGGGGAACCACATCGGAATGCCCGAGACGAGGAAGAGGATCGCGCTGCCGACGATCGTCCAGAAGTAGAGCTTCTGCCCGGCATTGAAGAAATCGACGTACTCGGGCTCGACGGCGTCCGCATTGCTGACGTAGCTCCTCATGCGTCCCATCCAGCGGCGGTCGTCGCGGTTCCACGTCATCGGCGCGAGCCAGTTCACGAATTGAAACGCGAACAACACGACGAAGGCGATGCTGAACCACGGGTGCAGGAGCCGCGTCATCGGGCCGCCACCGAATAGCGGCGTCAGCCATCGATACAACCAGGCACTGTAGATCGCGAACCCGGACAGCAGCGCCAGGACGAAGAAGATGGCGACGCCCCAGTGGACGACGCGCGTGTACACGGGGTGGCGGACGAGGTCGTCTCCGCGGACCACCGTCCGCCCAAACGTTTCGACGCGCGGCCGTGCTCCGTCGAATCGTTCCACTGCGCCGTTCATCGCGGCACCTCCGGTCGACGAGGCGGCTCGCCGGAGCCCGGCGATGGTGGTTTGGGGTCGCCGAAGTCGCGCGAGCGCGGCGGACTCGGTTCCTTCGGCCCCTCGGTGATGTAGTGGAAGAACGCGACCGGTGCGGCGAAGAGCGCCAGCAGCAGCCCGACCGGTTTCGCCACCCGTTTCCACGCCGTGTAGGTCACCGGGATGGTTGGATTCGCGGGGAGGCCGCCGTACAGCTCGGGCTTCGTGATGTCGTGCAGCACGTAGATGACGTGCGTCCCGTTGACTGACGGCGGATCGTAGACGCCGGCGTTCGGGAACCCCGAGTGTTCGCGCAGTTGCTTCGCGCGAGCGTCAGCCAGCGTGCGCATGTCCGCTTTCGTCCCGAACTTCAAGCAGCCCGTCGGGCACGACTTGATGCATGCGGGCTCGAGGCCCTGACCCACGCGATCGGAGCACAGCGTGCACTTGTACACCTTCTTCGTCGAGCTGTTGAACTTCGGGATGTCGAACGGACAGCCCGACACGCAGTACTGGCATCCGATGCAGTTCTCCTGCTGGAAGTCCACGATGCCATTCGTGTACTGCACGATGGCTCCATCGGCAGGGCATGCGCGCAGGCATCCGGGATCTTCGCAGTGCATGCACTGGTCTTTCCGCATCAGCCACATCAAGGTCCCGTCGTCACGCTGGTGCTCGTTGAACTTGATGAGGTTCCAGTAGTTCCACGTCGTGTGGGGCATCGTCTGGTAGGTGTTGTCGAAGGTGGTCTCCTGGAACGGCATGTCGTTCCATTCGACGCAGGCCACCTCGCACGCCTTGCAGCCGATGCACGTCGTCACGTCGATGTACTTGCAGACTTCCTGCTCGCGCTGCACGCCGCGTCCGGGAATGCTGCCGGGATGAGCGGAGATCGCCTTGATCTGCAGGGTTCCTGTCGGCATCCCTTACGCCCTTTCCAGCTTCACGAGGAATCCCTTGAACTCCGGCGTATAGGCGTTGGGATCGACGACGGTGGGCGACAGCAGATTGGCCGACGTGAGCGCGGTTCGACCGGCATCGGCGGCAATCCCGCGGTACCCCCAGTGAATCGGGATGCCGATCTGATAGGTCTTCTTCCCGTCGATCATCATCGGCTTGATCCGTCGCGTCACCATCGCCTTCGCAATGTACGTGGCGCGTGCACTCGTGACCTTCACCCGTTCGCCGCCTCGAAGCCCCAGTTCATCCGCGAGCTCCACGGGAATCTCGACGAACGGCTCCGGCACGAGCTGCACATTCATCGGGTTGTTCTTCGTCCAGTAGTGGTAGTGCTCGGTCAGCCGGTAGGTCGTGCAGACGATATTGAAGCCGCCGGCCGGATCGCCGTACTTGTCGAGGTCGCTCTGCATCTTCCTGACGACCGGATTGTTCGACTGCTGCGGGTGCAGGGGATTCGCAATCGGGCTCTCGATCGGTTCGTAATGCTCGGGAAACGGCCCCTCGGCGAACGCCGCGAGCGGCCCGAAAAGACGGCCGACGCCTTCCACGTTCATGATGAACGGGCCCATGTGGTCCGCGGGGTTCGAATCGGTCTTGAAGTCGGGGACGTCGTTGCCGATCCACCGGCTGGCGGCCTCGTCCCACCATATTTGGGGACGTTCCGGATCCCACGGCTTGCCGGAGAGATCGCACGACGCCCGGTTGTACTGCACGCGGCGATTCGCCGGCCACGACCACGCCCAGTTCGGGTGCACGCCCAGGCCTGACGGATCGTCGGTGTCTCGACGGGCCGTTTGATTGCCGTCCTCGGTCCACGATCCGCTATACAGCCAGTTGCCGCACAGGGTTGTCCCATCGTCTTTGAGCCACGCGAAGCCAGGCACCTGTTGCCCGCGCCTGATCGATTGCCCGGTCGCGTCGGTGAGATCGGCGAGGGCCTGTCCACTGATCTCGCGAGCCACCTCCGACAGCGACGGGTTGGTCGGCTGCGTGTACGGCCAGCGGAGATTCAGAATCGGATCGGGAAAGACGCCGCCGTCGCGTTGATACAGGGCGCGGACGCGGAGAAAGATCTGCGCGAGGATGTCCTGATCGAGGCGGGCATCCCCGGGCGGCGGAAGCGCCGCGTTCTTCCACTGGAGCCACCGCCCCGAGTTGACGAAATTGCCATCCTTTTCGGCGAAACCAGCGCACGGCAGGCGGTAGACCGTTGTCTGGATCGTCTTCATCTCCTCGGGCGTCGTGCCGGGCGCGCGCCAGAATTCGCTGGTCTCGTCCGGATAGAGCTCGCCCACGACCAGCCAGTCCGCCTTCTTGAGCGCCTCGATGTTCTTGCGGGAATTCGGTCCGATCTGGACGCCGTTCATGCCGAAGGACAGCAGGCCTTTGAGGCTGCCGCCGTACATGTCGTCCCAGATCTGCGTCCAGGAATAGTTGCGGTCGATCTTCGGCAGATGGTGAAACGCCCACCCGTTGACCTTCGTGGCGGCGTCGCCGTACATCGCCTTCAGGAAGGAGACCGCGAACTTCGGGGTGTTCGACCAGTAATTGAAGGAGTCCCATTCCGACGGTTTGGAGGACGCCGGCGTAATGCGTTTCACGTAGGTCTCGAAATCCGTGTCGTCGGGACTGGGCATCTTCAGATAGCCCGGCAGGATGTCGAAGACGCCCGCCAGATCCGTCGCCCCCTGGATATTCGAATGACCCCGGAGCGCGTTGACGCCGCCGCCGGCGCGACCGACATTTCCGAGCAGGAGCTGCAGCATCGCCGCAGTCCGGATGATTTGCGTGCCGTCGCTGTGCTGGGTCCAGCCCACGGCGTAGATGATCGTCGCGGCCTTCTTCATGTCGCCGTTGGTGCGCACGGACGTGAAGAGATCCGCGGCTTTCAGGAATTGGTCCCGTGGAATCCCGGTGATCCGCTCCACCATTTCCGGTGTGTAGCGGGAGTATTGCTGTTTGAGGAGTTGAAATACGCAACGCGGATGCTGCAGCGTCGGATCGTACGCCACATTGGGCGGCAGCGAGGGCGGCGTTGGTCTCGCTGACCCTCCTGGAGCCGACCCGCTCGCGCCAGCCTTCGCACCGGCGGCGCCAAACGCCGCGTAACCGAGTCCCGTCAACGGCTGCGAGACGTGCACGGTCGACGGTGCGCCGCTCGGAGCAGGTGCCGGAACCTTGGATAACGCCGAGCGGCCGCCTCCGCTGGCCGTCCCTTTCGCGGCGGACGCGACCTGCTGCGCGGTCTGACGCCCACCTGATTCATAGTTCCACGTGCTCATGTCATACAGGTGCGTCTCCGGGTCGAATCCCGAATACAGGCCGTCTTCGGGCAGCTTGAAGCCGTCCCGAATGATGAACGCGGCATTCGTGTAGTTGGCGAGGTAGTCGTGCGCGAGCCGATCGTGCTCGATCGCGTAATTGATCAATCCGCCGAGAAACGCAATGTCCGATCCCGCGCGGATTTGCAGGAACAGGTCGGCATTCGCGGCCGTCCGCGTGAAACGCGGATCGACCACGATCATCTTGGCGTTGCGGTGGAGCTTGGCTTCAATCGCCCACTTGAAGCCGCAGGGGTGGTTCTCGGCCGGATTGCCACCCATGATCAACATCAAGTCGGTGTTCTTGATGTCGATCCAGCCGTTGGTCATCGCGCCGCGTCCGAACGTGGGCCCCAAACTGGAGACCGTCGGACCGTGTCAAACCCGGGCCTGGTTCTCTATGTAGCAGACCCCCAGGCTGCGCATCGTCTTGACGACCAGATAGTTGAACTCGTTGGTGTCGGTGCAGCCGCCGTTCCACGCGATGCCTTCGCAGCGATTGACGACGCGGCCCCGTGCGTCCTTTTCGACGAACGTCGCGTCGCGCGTGTTCTTGACGCGACGGCTGATTTCGTCGAGTGCCTGATCCCACCCGATGTCCTCCCAGTGATCCGACCCTGGACGCCGCACCTGCGGCTTCGTCAGCCTTCGCGCGTTCGTGATTTCCTGCTCGAGCGACGCGCCCTTGGGACAGAGCGTCCCGCGATTGATCGGATGATCCGGGTCGCCTTCGACATGGACCACCTGGGGGACGACGTTCTTTGCCTTGTCGCCGAGCGTGTGGATGATGACGCCGCAACTGACCGAGCAGTAGGGACAGGTGCTGCGCGTTTCGCTCGTGCGGGAAATTTTCAGGGTCTTCGCTTGTGCGTAGAGAGGTGCGACGTCGAAGCCGAAGGCGGTGAGTGCTGCGCCGCCAGCCAGAGACGTCTGCAGGAAGGCGCGCCGGGAGATCGACATACACCACCTCCGGAAGAAGAATCCACCCCGCTCAGAGCGTTCTTACACCCGCGATGTCTGTCGATGCAACAGGAATCGGCCGTTTGCGTTGGGAAATGGTTTGCCGTGTTCGTAAACGCGCGCGCCTCGAAGATATGTTCGTTGCACGACACCACGAAGCTGCCGTCCTCGATACGGCGTCGAGCGGACGTGCGCACTCATCGTCTCCGTCCCGACCGTAGACTCGGCCTCCGAGTCGAATACGACGAGATCGGCGTCGAACCCCGCGTCAATGGATCCTTTCCGAGGCAGCCCGGCCAGATGCGCGGGCGCTGAGCACATCCATCGCACGACCTGTTCGAGCGTGTAGGCCCGCGCGCTGGCTTCAGTCCACGTGATCGACAAGCTGAGCGCGAGCGATGCAATCCCGGCTCGTGCTTTCAGAAAATTGCGCGTGGCGATTGAAGCGGGGCCGTGTCGATGATCGCTCGCAACCGATTGAATCAACCCGCCGCCCAGAGCGGCCCACAGGAACTCGCGATTCTCCCGCTCCCGGATCGGAGGCGCACATGTGTATTCGATCGCGCCGTTCGGCACTTCCTCTGCAACGAAAAACAGATAGTGCGGGCATGTCGTGGCGCTGATCGGCACCCGCGCGGAACGGGCATGGAAGATCGGAGTCAGCGCGTCGGAGGACGACAGAGGCGCGACGTGGATCGGTACGCGCGACTCTCGACAGAACTGGATCAGCATCGCGACCGCTTCGTTCTCGGCCGCCTTCGGCCGGCTATTCAGGTATGTCGTGTATCGGCATGCCGAGCGCGAGACGCCCGGAAGCCGATCGATCCACGTGCGATGCGCCTGCTCCCGTGCTGCCGCGCGGTCAATCGCTGCCGGCAGTTCCGCGTGCGCAAGGAGCGGCGTGCCGAGGCGCGCCAGCGCCGGCGCCGCTGCCCGCAACTCCGCTTCGGACACAGGGGAATGCGCGTCCTCACCTGACGAGACGAGCCCACAGCTGAACCCGAGCACCCCGGCCTGGAACATGGGCTCCAACTCATGCTGATTGCCGGGCACCACACCTCCCCAGAACCCGACGTCGACGAGACAATGGCCTTGCGCCGCCCGGCACGTGGATTCGAGCGCCGCTGCGCTGGTCGTTGGAACGCCGCCGTCGAACGGCATCGCGATGATGGTCGTGACGCCGCCGGCGGCCGCAGTACGTGTCGTGCGTTCGAAGGCGTCGGCGGCGCTTTCGCGATGATCTCGCACATGCACGAGCGGGTCTACCAGGCCGGGAAGCACGGCGCACTCGCCGACGTCATCCACCGGGCAGCCCGCCGGGACGTCGTCGACGTCGACGACCCCGCTGATGCTGCCGTTGCGAACGTGAATTGCGCCCGGACGAATGCCCCGAGGCGTGACGATCCGACGGCCGCGTACGACGAGATCGGGCAGGAACACGTCAGAGTCCGACGAGGTTCAGCTCGATCTTCTGATAGTCGTGATCGCGCGCCCACAGGTCGAGCGCCGCGCCTGCGACCTCGTCCACGACGGGGACGGCGATGCCGAGGCGGGTGAGATCGACCGACTTGAGATAGTGTTTGCAGGTGTCACAGGCGTCGACGCGAAGATGATCGAACGCGGACGAACGGTAGTAGCCCAGGCGACGTTCGTCCTCTTCGCCGCATCTGGCGCACCGGACGCGCGGGAACGGCCACCGGGTGAAACACGTCGCGCACTGCAGTTGCCGACTGCCGCCGTCGGCGTCGCCGGCGCTTTCGAGGATCGAGAGCTGAGGCGCGCCGCCGCAGAACGGACATGCATACTTACCGCGCGCTACGTCGCGATCGATCGGGTGCACGTCAATCGCCGCGAGGCATTCCGCATAGGGTTGCAGCGCGATCTTGGGAAAGAACTGCTGGCCGGCGGGCGCGTGCCATCCGGCGAGCAGCATCGCATCGATGGCCGTTGCGGCGCCGTCCAGAATCCGACCCGCTTCCTCGGCGAGCGGTGGGGGTCCCAGTGTCGTCACCGCGGTCAACATGGGCGCGATGGAGGGTCGTACGGTAGCGAGATCGCGATCGAGTGAACCCGTGAGACGATCCGCACGCTGCAGGAGGGTCTCGTAGCAGTCACGTTGGAGACCGAGCAATCGGCCATACGCTTGCAGCAGCGGACGCGCCGCGGCGTCTCGCTCCGCGAGATGGGCGGCGCGATCGATGCGTTGTTGCCACGAGTCGCGCATGCGGCATCATAGGCCGAGCGTCAAGGGGCCGGAGCGTATGCCACACGATCAGCCGTATTCGCTGATGACCGCAAATCTCGTTCGGCCCGTGCGTGTACGGCACGTCTCGCCGGAAGGGTCGTCGCACCGCCCGGACGTCGCCGCCACGGAAGAGCCGCTCGAAATCAGGATTGACGGCGACTCGTTTGCGGTCATCATGCGGACGCCTGGCAGAGATGAGGATCTCGCGGCCGGCTTCCTGTTTGCCGAGCGTATGATTCTGTCGCGGTCCGATATCGTGAGTATCGAGCGCGGGCAGACGCGCAACGTCATGGACGTGCGGATCGACGAGGCGCGCGCACGTCACCTGACGTCGCGCAATGACGCGCGCCGCCGCGTCGTGATGAACTCCTCGTGCGGACTCTGCGGACGCGTCACCATCGAATCGCTGCGCGTGGACGCCCCCGACATCCTTGGAGACTGGAGCGTTTCTGCAGCGCTGATCGGCGGCCTGGCCGAGGCGCTTCGCCGCGCACAGCCTGTCTTCGACGAAACCGGCGGCCTCCACGGGGCCGGCCTCTTCGATCGGTCCGGCGTCCTCGGCGCCATGGCCGAAGACGTCGGCCGCCACAATGCGGTCGACAAAGTCGTCGGCCGCATGCTGCTCGACGACCGCCTCCCACTCGGCGAGTCGCTCCTGTTCGTGAGCGGTCGAACGTCTTACGAGATCGTTCAGAAGGCGTTTCTCGCCGGCATTCCGGTTGTCGGCGCCGTGTCGGCGCCGTCGAGTCTCGCCGTTGAGCTCGCGGAGGAGGTCGGCATCACGCTGCTTGGTTTCGTGCGCGGTGCAGCATTCAACGTGTACTCGCACGGCCATCGAGTCGAGGGCTGATCCGGCGGGGCTATTCGCCCCTGAGCGCGCTCATCGGCTCGACGGCCAGCGCACGGCGCGCGGGAATCCAGCTGGCGAGGACGGCAACCGCCAACAGGCCGGCGGGAAGCGCGACGAACGTGAGCGGATCGTGCGCGGAGACGCCGAAGAGCAGGCCGGCGAGCACGCGACTCGCTGCTGCAGCCGCAGCGATGCCGATAACCGCCCCGAGCGCCCCGATGCGCACACCATCCCGCAGCACCATGCGCAAGACGTCGGCGCGTGTTGCGCCGAGCGCCATGCGAACCCCGATCTCGTGGACGCGCTGCGCGGTCGAGTATGCAATCACCCCATAAATCCCGACGGCGGCCAGCAGCAGCGCCACTGCCGCGAACACGCCGAGCATCAGCGTCGTGAAGCGCCGATTCGCCTGCCCCCGCGCGAGGAGTTCTTCCAGCGTCCTGATGCTCGCGACCGGCTGCGCCGGATCGATCGCCCACACCTGCTGCTGGACCGCGCGCGCCATCAGGATGGGGTCTCCAGCTGTTCGAACGAGGACGGTGAGGCGCGGATCCGCCGATTGCGTGAGCGGAAAATACAGCTCCGCCCACGGCGGCCGGCCGATGCCGCCGCGGCGCGTGTCGGCCACGGCCCCGATGATGGTGAGCCACCGGACGTCTGCGCTCTGCGGATTGTCGAACGTGACGCGCTTCCCGATTGGATCCTCGGACGGGAAGAAGCGCCGGACGAACGCCTCGTTGACGAGGACACGCGGCGGCGCGGCCTCAGTGTCTTCGGGTCCGAACAGCCGGCCGCGCGTGAGCGGGATCTCGAGGGTGCCGAAGTACCCGTCCGTCACCGTGTCGAATGGCACGGGGATGTTGATCGCGTTGCGCGGTGCCGGCCGTCCCTCGACCGACAACATCGCCGAGCGCGGCAGCGCGCCGAGCAGCACCGACGACCCGGCGCCGACCGATCGCACGCCCGGCAGCGTCGATGTCCGGTCGACCATCTGTTCGTAGAACTGGATGACCTTCGAGTCCTCGTACTTCTGCCGCGGCAGCTCGATCGATACCGCGAGCACGTTGCGGGGGTTGAAGCCGAGGTCCGTCTTCGCGATGACGGCGAGCGATCGCGCGAGCAGACCCGCGCCGACGAGCAGCACGAGCGCAACGGCGACCTCGGTGACGGCAAGGACGTGACGAACACGCCGGGCGCGCGATCCCTCTCCGCCCGATCGCCCGCCTTCCTTCAACGTCTCTGACCCGTTCGCCGACGCGCCGCGCCACGCCGGCGCGACGCCGAAGATCACGCCGGTCGCGACGGCGATGCCCAGCGTGAAGAACAGCACCGGCACGTCGATCGTGACGGAGGCGAGGCGCGGGATGTTCGTCGGGGCGATCTGCCGCAGTGCCGCGATGCCCCACGTCGCGAGCAGCAGTCCGCCTGCCGCACCCGCCAAGGCGAGCACGAGGCTCTCCATGAGCAGTTGTCTCACGAGCCGCGCCCGCCGCGCCCCAAGCGCCGCGCGGATCGCGAGCTCCTTCTGACGGCCGGCCGCACGCGTCAACAGCAGGTTCGCCACGTTGGCGCACGCGATGAGCAGCACGCAGCCCACCGCGCCAAACAACACGAGCAGGACGCGGCGCACGTCGCCGACGATCTCGTCGTGGAGCGGCGTCAACCGCACGCCCTGGCCGCCGTTGGTATCCGGATGCTGCGCCTCGAGCTGGCGCGCGATGAGATCCATCTCCGCCTGCGCGGCCGCCTGCGTGGAATCGGCACGCAGACGTCCGATCACCGTCAACCAGTACGAGCCCCGCGAGTCCATGATTTCCTTGTAGGGTCCGACCGGCGCGAGCGGAAGCCAGAGTGTCGAGTCATCGGGATACCGGAATCCCTCGGGCATGACGCCGACCACCTCGCACGGCCGACCGCTCAATTGAATCGTGCGTCCGACAATTGCCGGATCACTGCCGAACCGCCCCTGCCAGAGGCCGTGATCGAGAATCACCACGCGTTCGTGCCCGGCAGCCGCGTCTTGTTCCGTGAACCATCGCCCCAATGCGGGCTGCACGTTCAGGGTCGAGAAGAAGGAAGGCGTCACCCGCGCGACACGGAGCTGCGCGGGATCGCCTGCGCCGGTCAGGCTGACGCTGGCGCCGAAGTAGGCGGCGATCCGCTCGAAGCTGCGGCTCTGATTCCGCCAGTCGCCGAACGTCGGGTAGGACGTGACGTCCTTGTCGAATCCCTGGCGCGGGTTCGAGACCCAGACCATCATCAGCCGCTCCGGATGCGGATAAGGCAGCGGCCGCAGCAGCACCGTGTTGACGACGCTGAAGATGGCCGTGTTCGCGCCGATGCCGAGCCCTATCGTCAGCACCGCGATGGCGGTGAACCCCGGACTCTTGATCAGCGTGCGAATCGCGTATCTGAGGTCTGACATCATGGGGATTCTATTCCGTTCACGACCAGCGGGAGAGCGTCCGATACAGTGGCCGGATGAACGTCGCCGTTCACATACAGTTCAAAGCGGATCGCAAGGAGCCCCTCGGCGAGGTCATTCGGCGTGTGGCTGCGCTCTTCGACCGGAGCGGGCTGCAAGCGGACGTCGTTGCCAGCTTCAGCGATGGTCCTGCCGGCATCCGGAACACGTCGGTTGTCGAGCGCGCGCTGAAGAAGTACCCGCACCTCGTGCGTTTGAGCGCGATGATGCGCCGCTGCCCGATCTTCCGCCGGCAAGGGACGTGCTTCGGGCGAGTCTCGGCGCACGCGGTCCGTTGAAGCCGACGCTCGTCGACGCGTTCACGCCGCGAGGGTACGACTGCCGCGGCGACAGCGGCACCTTCTCACTTCGCCGCCGCACCGCCGCGAACCACGTCGTGGACCTCGAGCTCGACGTCGGCACCTGGAGCCGGTCGTTGACCTTCATGTTCCACGTGTACGGGCCCGGATTCACCGCGACGCTGATGCCGCCGGTCACCCTGCGCGGCGACGACCGTCAGTATCCGATCGGCGACACGGCGAGCTGGGAGCGGATCGTCGCGAACATGGCGGCGATCGTGGACGAGCTCGATCGAACCTTCGTGGTGGAGATCGATGAAGCGGCAGGACCGGCGCCGAGTGGTTCGATCCGGGCCGCTAATCCGTCAACCTGCGCAGAGTCTCCATCCCACGCCATCGGGCCGCTCAGCCTCGACGTGCTGCCTCGATGGTGGCGATGTCGATCTTCTTCATGGGCATCATCGCCTCAAAGGCACGCTTTGCCTCCGCGCCCCCGGCGGCCAGCGCCTCGGTGAGCGCGCGCGGGGTGATCTGCCACGAGAGGCCCCAGCGGTCCTTGCACCAGCCGCACTGGCTCTCCTGGCCGCCATTCCCGACGACCGCGTTCCAGTACCGGTCCGTCTCTTCCTGATTCTCCGTCGCGATCTGGAATGAGAAGGCTTCGCTGTGCCTGAACCTGGGGCCGCCATTGAGACCGAGACAGGGAATCCCCACGACCGTGAACTCGACCGTCAGGACATCGCCCCGCTTTCCGTCCGGGTAATCGGCGGGCGCCTCGTGAACAGCGGTCACCTCGCTGTTTGGAAAGGTGGCCGCGTAGAAGCGCGCGGCTGCATGGGCATCCTTGTCGAACCAGAGGCAGATCGTATTCTTTGGCTTCATGTGCCTGTGCTCCTTTCGCCTCGCCCTCATCATTGGACCACAGCGCCTGGACACCCGCCTGTTTTCCGATAGACTTCGCACACAAGCACCCTCGTCATTCCGGAGGTTCTGTCATGACTGCGATTGCCGGACGTCGGCTCGTCTGCGCGGCCCTGGGCGCCGCGCTGGCCGCCTCGGCGCTCCATGCCGCCGCCGACCCGAAGGTGACGTTCACCGACACGCGCCTGAAGAACGGCCTGCGGGTCATCGTTGCCGAGGACCACACCGCGCCGGTGTTCTCGATTGCGGTCAACTACGACGTCGGATCGCGCAACGAGCGCAAGGGGCGAACAGGGTTCGCGCACCTTTTCGAGCACATGATGTTCAAGGGGTCGCAGAACGTGGGGCCGGGCGAGCACTTCTGGCTCGTCTTCAACAACGGCGGCAACATGAACGGCACCACGAACAACGATCGCACGCTGTATTTCGAGACGCTCCCCGCGAACCAGCTCGATCTCGCGCTCTTCCTCGAGGCGGATCGGATGCGCGCGCTCGACATCACGGAGGAGAATCTCGACAACCAGCGGAACGCCGTGCAGGAAGAGCGCCGGCTCGGCATCGACAATCAGCCGTACGGACACACCTTCGAGGCGATCGACGAGCTCGCCTACGAGAACTTCGCGTACGAGCATTCCGTGATCGGCTCGATGGCCGATCTCAACGCCGCGTCGGTGGACGATGTGGTGGCGTTCTTCAAGACGTACTACGCGCCCAACAACGCGGTCGTCGCCATCGTGGGCGACGTGCGTACGCCGGAAGTGATGACGAAGCTGCGGCAGCAGTTCGAGAGCATCCCTTCGCAACCTGCGCCGCCGGCGGTCGACATGACGGAACCGTCGCAGACCGCCGAACGCCGATTGACGCTGGACGATCCGCTCGCACGCCTGACCCGTCTCGACATCGTCTTCAAGATTCCACCGGCGAAGGATCCGGATCTCGACGCGATCAGGGTTGCGGGCTCGATCCTGGGATCGGGACGCAGCTCGCGTCTTTACGAGGCGGTCGTGCGCCAGAAGCAGCTCGCGGTCCAGGCAGGGTCGTTCGTCGACGACCGCCGCGGCCCCGGCCTGTTCGCGGTGACCGCTCTCGTCGCGCCGGGAAAGAGCGCCGCGGACGTCGAGAGCGCGATCGACGAACAGATTGCCGCGCTGGGGGATCGCGCCGCGGCGGACTGGGAGATGGAGAAGGCGCGAAACGCCGAACGGCGCGCGCTCGCCACCCGCGTGCAGAGCTCGCTGCAGCGCGCGATTCTGCTCACCGAATACGCGCTGGCGTACGACGATCCCGGGCGGATCAACACGGAAGCGGCGCGGCTCGCGGCCGTCAGCGCTGCGGACGTCCAGCGGGTGGTCAAGAAGTATCTGACGCCCGCCGCCCGCAACGTCGTCGTGACGAATCCGAAGCCGGGCGTGGCGCCGGCGAAGGGAGGATTCTGATGCGCGTCATCACTCGACGTGTCGTCCTCGGCGGCCTGCTGGGCGCAGCGATGAGCGCGGGAGCGCTCGCGCAGGAGACGGCGCAGCCGCCGTCCACGAAGGGGATGGTCGCGAAGGGGAAGGCGCCCGTCAATCGATCCGTCCTTCAGGTGACGCTCCCGAAGCCGGAGGAAGCGGATCTGCCGAACGGCCTGCACCTCATCGTCCTGGAGGATCATCGTGCGCCAGTGGTGACCTTCCAGTTGCTCGTGCGCGGTGCGGGCGGGTATTACGATCCCGCGGATCTGCCGGGCGCCGCGAACTTCACCGCGGCGCTGATGCGCGAAGGCACTCAGTCGCGCACGTCACAGCAGCTTTCGGAGCAGCTCGAGCGCATGGCGGCGACGCTGAACGTCGTGGCCGGAATGGCGTCGCCCGACGCGACGGTCTCGGGGAGCTCGCTCTCCGAGAATTTCGCGCAACTGTTCGACATCGCCGCCGACGTGCTGTTGAATCCATCGTTTGCGGATACGGAGCTGGCGCTCTACAAGCAGCGCACGGGCGCGCAGCTCGTGCAGCAGCGCAGCAACCCGGGATTTCTCGCCGCGGAGCGCTTCGCGAACGTGGTGTACGGGCAGCACCCGGCGAGCCGTGTCGCGCCATCCCCGGACGCGCTGCGGTCGGTTACTCGCGAACAGCTCGTCGCATTCCACAAATCTCATTACGTTCCCGACTACGCGGCGCTCGCGGTTGCGGGCGATACGACGATGAAAGAGGTGCGCGCGCTCGCGGACGCGAAGCTCGCCGGCTGGAAGAAGGCGGCCATCGCCGAACCAGCCGTCGCAGAACCGCCATCACTCGGGCCCGCACGCGTGTATCTCGTCGCACGGCCGAATTCGGTGCAGACGAACCTTGTCGTCGGCACGCAGGCGATCAGCCGTACGAGTCCCGACTACGACGCCGTTCAGGTGATGAACAAGATCATCGGCGGCGGCCCGACCGGCCGTTTGTTCATGCACCTTCGCGAGGAGAAGGGCTACACGTACGGCGCGTCCAGCAATGCGTCTGCGCTCCGGTATCGAGGCGACTGGCAGGCGTCGACGCAGGTGCGAACCGAGGTCACCGATCCCGCGCTGAAAGACCTGCTCTCGGAGCTGTCGACGATGCGCGACGACCCGGTCCCGGAGAACGATCTTCAGATCGCGCGCCGGGCGATGGTTGCGTCGTTCGCGCTGTCGCTCGAATCTCCTCAGCAGATGCTGGGGTACTACACGACGCGGTGGCTGTACAAGCTGCCCGCGGACTACTGGGACAAGTACCCCGAGCGCACGATGGCCGTCACCGCGGCCCAGGTGCAGCAGGCGTCGAAGAAGTATCTCGACCCCGGGCGTCTGCAGATCGTCGCGGTCGGCGACGCCTCGAAGATCCAGGCAGATCTCGGCAAGTACGGGACCCTCGAGGTCTACGATGCCGAGGGCAAGCGCGTCGGCGGCTCGCAGTGAGGCTTAGGCGATCTCCGGACTGGGCTGCGGCGGGACCGCGTTCGGCGGATTCGTCGTGATCCCGATGTCCAGCGCGTTGAGCGGCGTGTACTCGTACCACGTCGAGATCAGCGACGCCTCGCAGTTCGCCGAAATGTCGGCGTTCTTTTCGATCCCGCCCGCCTGATGGTCCGCGCCGTAGGAGATCAGGTCGTAATCGCCCGTGTCGCCCGGGCACTTGTAGTAATACGCGTGGTTCCACACGAGATCGTCGACCGGCACAGCAGAGTACGTCGGCAGCAGCGCTTCCTGCGGCGTTGCCGGATCCAGTGCGAGCTGCTGATTGTTCGCCTGCGTGTTGTAGTCGTTGACGCCGTTGTACGAGACGCCGTTGATGACGACGCTGCCGTCGAGAAACGCCGTCAGCGCCGCGGCCGGCACGCCATGCGACCCGGCGTGAGGCGGGTATGCGCCCGTCGCGGTCTTGCACGCGTTCAGCAACTGGACGATGAACTGCATCTCCCGCCAGACGCGGCGCTGCTCGAGGTAGAGAAGCGGCCTGGCGTCCTGCTCCGGGTTCGCCGGAGGGAAGCCCGGGTAGTTCGTCTTCGCGAAATCCTGGATCTCCTGCGCGATCGTCACGTACGGATGTGATCCCGGCAGCGTATCGAAGGCACCGGATTCCACGAGGCTGGTGAAGCTCGGCTCGAAGCCGGGCCGAATCGTCAGCACGACGCGCGCCGCGCCGGAACGCAAGAAGGCGCGGTGCGTCGGATCGGGATGGTAGAGGAATTTCTTGAAGTCCCAGAGCGTGTTGCTGTCCCAGAAGTACGGATACGTGAAGTACAGCACGTTCTCCCACTCGATCGCGTTCTGCACGTACTTGATGAACTCGCCGTGCTCCATCACGCTGAGCCACTCGGCGTTCGTCAGCCGGTTCGGGTCGAGGACGTTGTGGACCTCCGGGTCGTTCGTGTCGGGACCGAACAGGTTCGCGAGATCGAAGGGCACCAGATAGAACTGCGGGCCGAGGAGCCAGCGCAGGACGCCTTTCATGACTTCTTCCTGCTCCATCCGCCGAAGCGTCAACGCGTCGTAGTCCGCGATCTCCTGCACGAGCGCGGCGCGCTGATCCTTGTAGACCTGAAGCGTCTTGTTGTATTGCTCCTCCGCGGCCTGCCGAATCTGGTTCCAGACCTGCAGCCGCCAGTCGAGGAGCACCTGCACCTTCGGCCGGCAGGAGAACGTGATGTTGATCGCGACGTTGAACACGTACTGATACATGAAATCGAGCGACAGATGGCCCGATTGCCCGATCAGCCGTGCGGCGCCGGCGGAAAGGGTCTCGTTGCCGATCATCAGCAGGAAGTCCTTCGTCTCCCCGACCTTGGTCTGGTAGTTCGACTCCATCTGCACTTCGTAGATGTAATAGTTCTCGTCGATGTCGAACTCGACGGAATCGAAGTGCACGTTGCTGTAATCGTCGTCGCTCAGTTGCGGCGTTTCCTTGTGCACGTTGACCCACTTCCGCGCTTCGGGCGGCGCGGTGACGGTGGCCTCGTACTGCGCCGCGAGCCTGTCGTAGTTGCTGATGTCGTGCGGGTCGGCGGCGAGCGAGTTGTAGAAGATCGCCGAGAGCGGGAGCGTGAAGGAGAAGGGGGTGTTGATGCGGGCGTCGAGCGCTTTCACGTCTTCGACGAGCGTCACGATGCCCGATCCGGGGTTGGGAATGACGATGTCGTACGTCATCCTGAGGCCGTAACGAAGCAGGTCGACCTTCCACTTGCGGGCGAGCTGGAAGTAATCGATCCGCATGGAGTCGGTCTGGCTCGGATTCGAGATCACCCTGACCGATTGATCCTCGCTGCCCGCGACCGACGTCACCTTGAAGGTGATCTTGTGGTCCTTCTTGGTCCGCGCCGACGCCTTCTTCGTCAGCTCCATGCTGTGATTGCGGCTGTCCTTCTTCGACTCCGAATCGTTCGTGGCCGCGTTGTAGCCGAAGCTGGTGCTCAGCGTGACCGAGGAGTAGCTCGCCGACAGCGACGCGCCGACGTTGAGCGCCGTCGAGTGCTGGGTCTGCGAGTCGGTCGACATCGCGATGTCCGTCTTCTCCGCGACGCCCTCCTCGCTGTAGCCCTCGAAGTAGTCCTCGACGATATCCTCGAATTCCTTTTCAGTGACCGACCATTCCTTGTGGCTGATGTTGACCGTCTCCCCGGGGGCGAGAGGCAGCGAGTGCACGAGCTCTCCGCGCTGCACGCCGGCCGGGTACATCTCGATCCGTTCGAGATGGAGATTGCCGACGGGCTCGATGGTCATCCGCGACTCGAAGCTCGCGACGACCCCCTCGAGCGCCCGATGATCGAAGAACGACGCGAACATGCTCTGAAGGTGCGTCAATACCGATCGGGCGTCGCCGATCGCGATCCGCTCGTCGGCGGAGACGCCCAGATACGGCTGCAGCTGGTTCAGCAGCGTCGAGAACAGGGCCGGCTCGTTCTTCTGGGCCCACTCGATCGCCGCGGCGTTCGATGGTACGTAGGATGCGGGCGCCTGAGCGGTCAGATTGGGCGAGAACGCGCCGGGCGTTGGCTTCGACTCGTCAATCGCGACAACGGCTCTCGAGCTGCGGGCCTCGACGGCCGACCCTGGCTGCGACCGCGCCCGCGATCTCGAGGACGCGGGGGGCGAGCTGATCGTCGTGAGAATCGGGATACCAGCGTCGGTGACGCCGGCGTGCCGAGTGACGCCCTGCGGCAACGCCGGGATGGGTGGCCGCGAACCCGGCGCCGGACCAGTCGAGAGAAGCGAGCCCCGATACGCCGAGACAATGCCGGCGACCGATTTGGTCACGCCATCCGCCACGCCCCGGCGATGAGCGATCAGCTGCGTCGCCACGAAGACGAGCGCCGCGGGATCGATTCGCGCGAACGCCGCGGCGTTGTTCAGGGTCGACGTCGCCGTTTGATCGTTGACGAGCCGTTCGATGGCGTCGAGCGCCGCCGCGACCGCGTCACGCATCGGCTCCGGCAGCTCGGCGGAGCCGCGCCTCAGGATCGGCAATTCCGCGGGGATGATCTTCAGCGACTGGACGAAGGCGGTTTTCTCCACCGCGCGCGAGAGCGACGTCGCCGCGTTGCCGGTCGTCTCGCGAATCGTCGCATTCGGGCTGATCTGGTTGTAGGTGGCTTTATAGCTGACTCTCCGGGAGTCTTTCAGTTCGGCCATGGGGAGTCCTCGAACGAGAGGGATCAGAATCCGTGATGTGCTGCAAGAATACGCCGCCCTCTGGGTCGATTCTGCAACTAAGAACGGCTGAGCCGCCCCGCGATGTCCGCCGCTCGGCGCAATCGCCGCGCGCCGCGCGGGAACGTACCCTACTCTAGACGCTGTGCCCGACTTCGTCGTCGATCACAGAACGCACCTCGACGTCTTTCTGAGACGGAACGGCGTTCAGCAATGGCGCGTGCCGATCCTTGCCGGCAAGGGAGGCGTCGAGGTGTTGCGCGGCCAGGGCGGCCCCCGCGTCGCGCTCAAAGGAGAGCGAACCAGGCTCGAGCAGGACGATATCGTCCGCATCGTGACGCCGCTGCCGAAGGCCTGCATTGCGGCGCTGCAGCACGAGGCCGACACGAACTGGCGGGACTATGCCATTGCGCCGGGCGTGACGCCGTTCGACAAACGCGTCCGCAAGTTCCTCGAGCTGCGAACCAGGACGATTCTCATCGACACGGACGCCGATCCCTCGATGGCGGACCTGCAGGGTTTCCTCAAAGGGATCGCGACGAGCGAGAAGATCGTTCATCCCATACGGGACCTGGTCGTCGTCGGACACGCGAGCGGCGTGAGCGGCGCGTTCAAGATCGCCCTGACGGCAGGCGCCGCGGATCACGTTTACTACGAAGATCTCGTCGACGCGGTGAAAGCGAAGACGCTGAATCTGGACATGTCGCTGTTCGACCCCCGGCCCAAAGGAGAGACGCGTGTTCCGTTCGTGCGGCTGTTCGGCTGCGCGATCGGCCGTGTCGCGCCGTACATGAAGAAGCTGAAGGAAGCGCTTGGGAACAAGATAGTCGTGGTTGCGCCCAATCATCTGTTGCGTGTGGCCAGCCTCCCGCCAGCGGAGCTGGCGTACATGGCGTACGGATTTCGCGTGTTCCTCGCGCCTCCCCAGACGCCCAAAGGAAAGAAGCGGCCGCCGCGAACGAAAAAGGATCTGGTCGCCGCGTACGTCGCGGCCACGGATGCGGAGGCAGCGAGCGCCAAGGCACAGAGCGCGAAGGCGCCAGCGGGACAGTCGACGGTTCCGGGCAACTACGTCTTGCAGGACCGCAAGCCCGTCACGAAAGCGCAATGGGACGCCTGGGTGCCGAAGAACCCCGAGGATCCCAAATGGTTTCCACTCAATCCGTTCAAGCCGCCACCCAAGCGTGACCCGCACGAGATCCCGAATCTCGTCCTCTTGCCGGTGTTGAAAATCAAGCGCGACGCACCCCGCGTGTTCGAGTGTCGCCTGGCGCATCCCTGGTTCAGCAAGCCTCTCGTCCTGTACCTGAAGAAGGATCCCGGCACCGACGCGGGGCGAAAGCAGGCCGTCAAGGCACACCTGCAGAAGGACGTGATCTATACCGACAAACATCCGCTTCCCGGATACGTCCGAGCCGGTTACAAGACGATGGACGAGTTCATGGAGGGCTGGGACTGGCAGTTCCAATACGATGCGAAGACGCAGTACCTCACGTTCAACCCGGTGCGCGACGAATACGCCGTGGTGCAGCCCATCACGAAGAACGGCGAATTGATGATGAATCTCTATCAGAAGAAGTCCATTCCGCGACGCCTGAAGAAGCTGATTCCGATCGAGCTGCTGCAGGTCTCCGATGCCTTCTATTTCACGCAGTACTGAGGGCAGAACGGGGATGCGTGGCGCGTGGATCTGGCTGCTGGCGGCGTCATCGTTCTTCGCCGTCAGCGCGGCGGTCATCGGTCAGGAGCGGAAGGCTGACGAGCCTCCCTCCATCCTGATCTCGAGACAACTCGCGGAGAGCCGACATCTGCAAGCCGGGGACGTCGTGCGGCTCTCGGGCGAGCGGTCGGGCGCCAACGCACGGCCGTTCCGGATCGACGGCATCTACGAACCCACTCCGGATCCGATGCGCTTCGCGCAGCGGCGGCTCGAGGTCCATCTCCACCTGCCGGACCTGATAGGGCTGACGAGCGGGCCGGAGGAGGACGCGGGTGGTGACGCAATCACGTCCATCAATGTGGCGCTCCGCGATCGATCGGATGCGACGGCATTCGCACGCGATCTGACGCGGCGCCTGCCGCTGCTGACAGCGCGCGCGGTCGGTTCGCCGGACGAGCGCACCAGCACGTTTCTGGTCGTGGAACGCTTCCATCTCGCGATCGCGATCGTGACGGTCGTTGGAAGCGCCATCTTCCTGCTCGCCCTCATGGTGATGGCCGTCGAAGAGCGGCGCACGACCGTCGGCACGCTCAGGCTCCTCGGCTTCACGCGTGGGCGGATCCTGGTGCAGGTGCTTGCGGAAGGCGCGGTGATTGCCGCCGTCGGCGCCGTTGCCGGCCTCCTGTTTGCGTTCGCGATGCAGGATGCCTTCAACCGCCTGTTCCAGTGGCGCTACGACACGACGCTGATTTTCCTGCGCGTCACGCCCTCTGTCGTGTGGCGTTCGCTCTCGTTGGCCGTACCCCTTGGAATGGCCGCCAGCCTCGTGGCGTCCTGGACGCTTCTTCGCCGCGAGATTCTCGAGCTGGTCCGCCGCTGATGATGCGGGCGGTTCGCTTCGCCTGGTTGAGCCTCGTGCGGCAGCCGGCAAAATCCCTGCTCGCCGTCGTCGGACTCGCGGCCATCGGCGCCCTCCTCTTCGACATGCTGCTGCTGTCGCGGGGGCTCGTGATCTCGTTTGGCGATCTGCTCGGCCGATCCGGTTTCGACGTGCGCGTCCTCGCGTCCGATGCGCCGCCGTTCGCGGGCCCGCGTCTCACAGGGGCGTCGACACTCGCCAGAGACATCGCCGCGATTTCCGGCATCGACGCGGTTCTTCAGCTGCGAGTACGGGATACGGACGTCGCTTCACCGCGCGAACCCTCGGCAACGCCGCGAACACGCGCTGATGACGACGTCGACGCGAGGTCGGGGCGTGTGGAGTTCATCGGGGCGGATCCGGACGTGCGCCCGATGTGGACCATCGTCGAAGGGCAGGGCATTGCGACGGCCTCCGGATCGACCCCCGCCATCGTCGTGAACCGGCAGTTCGCCAGCCGTCATGGTCTGCACGTGGGATCGTCCGTCGCCCTGCGCGGCCGCTGCGGCAACGGCGTGGATGCGCTGCCGCCAGTGCGGTTCACCGTCGTTGGCATTGCGGAGTTTCCCTTCGACTCCGCCGGTTCGCTCACGGCGGCCGGCACGCTGGCCGACGCGAACAGGCTCTGCGCCGAAGAGGACACGGACAGGGCCGAGATGCTGCTCGTGCAATCGAGTCCGCAGGTCGGGGCACTCGGCGCGGCCGCCGCGATCCGTGCCGCGCATCCGGAGCTCTACACAGTCACCAACGAGCAACTGGTCGAGCGGTTCAGCCGAGTCGAGTTCTCGTATTTCCGGCAGATCTCGACGGTGCTGGCGACGGTGACGATCTTCTTCGGATTCCTCCTCGTCACCGTGCTGCTCACCGTTTCCGTCAACGGGCGCCTCGCGGAAATCGCCGCGCTCCGTGCGATCGGGCTCTCGCGCGTTCGCGTGGCGGCCGGCGTCGTCTGGGAATCGATCATACTGGTCGGTATCGGCGGCGCGGTCGCGATTCCGATTGGCACGGCGTTGTCGGTGTGGCTCGATGGCATTCTCCGAAGCCTGCCGGGGCTTCCGGTGGGGCTTCATTTCTTCGTGTTCGAGCCGAGGGCGCTTGCGATCTACGCGGCGCTCCTCGCGGCCGCATCCGTTGCCGCTGCCGGATATCCCGTCCGCATCGTATCGGCCCTGCCGATTGCCGCGACGCTCAGGCGCGAGGTCGTGTCGTGAGCGTACCCGTCGTCGAGGCGCGGCACGTGTCGAGGGTCTTCCCGATGCGCGCCGGTCCCGTGACCGCGCTGCGCGACATCTCGATGCGCATCGATCCCGGTGAGTACATCGGCATCGTCGGACCATCGGGCTGCGGCAAGTCGACGCTCCTGCACGTGCTGGGACTCGTCGACGTCCCGACGGCCGGCGAGGTCCTCTTCGGCGATCGCTCTGTCGGCGCCTTATCCGATGCGGACCGCAGCCGGCTGCGCTTGAGAGAAATCGGGTTCGTGTTCCAGCGATTCTTCCTGCTGCCGATGCTGACCGCGTGGGAGAACGTCGAGCTGCCGCAGGCCGAGGCGGGCGTCGGTCGCGCGGAGCGAAGCGACCGCACTCGCGAGCTGCTCGAGTATGTCGGCCTTGCGGGCCGCGCGGATCATCGCCCATCCGAGCTCTCGGGCGGAGAGATGCAGCGGGTCGCGATCGCTCGGGCGCTCGCGAACCGCCCGCGGCTCCTGCTGGCCGACGAGCCGACCGGCGAGCTGGATCAGACGACCGGGAATCAGATCATTTCGCTGATCGATCGCCTGCATCACGACGGCATGGCCCTGGTCGTCGTCACGCACGATCTCGCCGTTGCGGCGCGGGCGCAGCGTCTGCTGCGTATGCGCGACGGACAGATCGTGGAGGAAGCCGCGCCATGATTCTCCGCCTGTGCGTTCGATCGCTGATGTCGCGACCGCTTCGAAGCGCGGTGCTCGCCGGAGGGTTCGGTCTCGGCGTCTCCGTCATGGCGGCGCTCCTGGGCATAGGAGGCGTGATGCTGGATCAGGCCCGCGCGCCGGCACTCGTGGGAGGAGGCGACGTGATCGTCGGCAGTTCGGCCGGCCGGATCAGCAGCCCGAAGTTCGTGCTGGCCAACGTATTGGGGAGCGCCCCGCTCGCCGGTCGCGTCGCCGGTGCATCACCGAGCTCGCGCGCAAGTCTGTATCTGATCGACGATCGTGGAGCGACGCCAGTCTCGGCGCGCGGTGGGATTCCAAGCCTCGAGCGCGCGTTGGGGGATCCCGAAACGAGCGGCGTCCAATCATGGGTGGATACGCCCGCCGATCGAGACTGGCGATCGCCCCGACCGGACGAAGTCCTTCGCGCGATGGATCGGTTCCATCCGATTCCGGATGTGCCTGCGCGATCGCGCTCCTGGATGGAGTGGCTGTACTTCAACGGGCGTACGGGCGATGCGCGCTTTTACCTCACGTTCCTAGCGGGGCCGCGGCTGCCGTCCGGGAAGCGGACGCTCGGCGTGCGGCTGCAGCTCGAGCGCGCCGGCACGCTGACCTCGTACTCGCATTCGAGCGAAATGACCGACGAGCAGCTTGCGTCGGCGCCTGACCTCAGCGCCGGCCCGAACACCGTCCGGCTGGTCGGATCCGAATATCACATCCACATCGATCTGCCGGCCGAAGCAGCAGGCTCGCGTGCGTCCGGCGACGTGATCCTCCGATCCTCGCCAGGTCAATCGCTCCCGCCGTTCACGATGCGCGGCGCGGCAGGCTGGGTCTCGGGATACGTGGTGCCGGTGATGTCCGGTGAGCTCGACGGCCGCATCCTCGTCGGCGGCAAGACGATCGATCTTGCCGCGGGCAGCGGGTATCACGATCACAACTGGGGGTTCTGGGAGGGCGTCCGCTGGCAGTGGGGACAGGTGCAGGCGCAAGGGCTGTCATTTGTGTACGGCCGCGTCTATCCGCCCGCCGATGCCGCCGATGCGAGCCGGCTGCCGGCGTTCTTGCTGGCGGTGGGCCCGAATGGCCCGGTGGGATACGCAACGGACGTGTCCATTGAAGAGACGGACGCGGGCACGGGCGCGCCGCGCCGGATCGTGGTCTCCGGCCGGAGCGACACGGTGGCCCTCACGCTCGACATGACCGTCGATCAGACCACGAGGACGCGCACCGCCGAAGGCTCGTTCGGCAATGGCATGACGTTTCTTCAGCTCCGCGGGGCGTTCCGCGTGTCCGGCCGGGCAGGCGACGATCGGATCGACGCGACTGCGCCCGGGAGCGCGGAAACCTTCCGCGGCCTCGAGAACGAGCCAAACGGTCGCCGCCAGTAAACCTTCAGCTGAATTCTCCGTCAAAGGTTTCGAGGTGGCGGTATGAATGCGCTCGGTGTGACCGTTTCCGGAATCGCTACAGTCGCGCTGGCGCTTCTGCCAGCCGCTCAGTCCCGCCGCACGGTGCATCTCGAAGGAGCAGATTGCTCGCAGAACAGCGTCCAGTTCGGAGACCTGGAGGTCGCCAGGGCAGAGCAGCGAGTGACGGTTCCCTTCAGCGTCGGCGCCCTGGACGTGCAGCCCGAGACGAACGGCGGCGTCAAGATCCTGCGCGGCAGCGGGCGAGACTACGCGATTACTGCCTGCATCGCCGCATCCGGCGACACCGTCGCCGAAGCGCAGCAGGCGGCCGACGCCGTACGCATTGCGGTGACAGGGAACCGCGTGCGCGTCGAGAATCCCGCGCGCGCGAAGAACTGGACCGTGCAGCTCATGGTCGAGGCGCCGGCAGGCGCACGCATCACAGCAGAGACCACCAACGGGCCGATCGGGATCGACGGCGCGTCGGGACAGTTCAACGTGCGCGCATCGAATGGGCCGATCGGCCTGCAGGACGTGAGCGGTGAGGTGACCGCGCGTGCGGCGAACGGGCCCATCAGCGTCGACGGCAGCCGCGGCACGTTCGATGTCGAAACGAGCAACGGGCCGATCTCGGTCGCGCTGCAGGGCACGCGGTGGGACGGACGCCTCGAGGCGCGCGCGCACAACGGTCCGCTGTCGGTCCGTCTGCCCGAGAAGTACGAATCAGGCGTCGAGATCTCGTCTTCCGATCACTCGCCGTGGAGTTGCCGCGTGGCCGCGTGCCGCTCCCGGAATCGCGACTGGGACGATCGCTCGCGAAGTCTTCGCATTGGTCCCGATCCGGTCGTCGTCAGGATTTCGACGGTGAACGGACCGGTCACGGTGCGGGATCGCTGAAACGGCGGGATCTCACGCCCGAGGCGCGGCCGATTCAGATTGCATCGCCGCAAGCGTGTCCGACACGCTTGGGTTCTCGTTCGACGCGACCTGTCGCTTCCGAATGTCATGGAACCGGATCAGGACGCGGTTCGCCTTCGCGAGCGCTTCGATCCGTTCCGCGAATGCTTCCAGCTTTGGTCCAGGAATCGCGAAGATCGCGACCTCATCGCTCAGCACATCGAGGTACTCGCGGGCGCCACAGCACCCGAGGCTCAATGCCGCCCGCCCGAGATTGGCGGCCTGGGGAACCACCGCGCACGCCGGACGGCCCAGCGCCGGCGTGGCGCCGCCGTCGATCTGCTGTGCGGCTTCCGTCACGATCAACGCCTGGTTCGCGCGTACGAACAGCAGCGCGACGTCCGGAGCCGCGCCGCAGTCTGCCAATGGCTCGTACTTCACGAATCGCGCGCGCCTGCTGATGGCTGGAATCTGCGCGATATCTTCCTTCCGTACGTACGTCAGTTCCGCGAACACGCCTAACGCCTGCGCGAGGTCCGCGTCGGTCGCTGCCGTGCCTTCGAGATTGTGCGTGTGAATACCAATCGCGCAGGAGTCGTGGTCGCGCGCGTCGGTCACGAAGCCACCCTGCATGCCTTCCTGCCAGAAGCGGCATCCCGCCGGCGCTGGCCCCGTCCATTTCCTGTCGTCGGGCGAAATGGAATCGATCAGGCTGATCGCTACCGGCGGCTGCGACAAGTCGAGGGCGCGGGTAATTCTCGTGCTGATTCCGTTGAAGTCCGTCATGGGGACAATTGTACCGGACCGGTCGGCACTCCAACCCGGAGTCGATCGCGGGCGCCTGTTCAATCCCTGCGTGGCATTGCCGCGCGGCGCCAGATCACGTAACGTTGATCGGATAGCCATGTCTCCCGTGACCGAACTTGCCTCGCGGTACGAACTCGTCCGTACGCTCGGCAGCGGCGGCATGGGCGTCGTCCACGAAGCGCTCGATCGCCGCCTGGGCCGCCACGTCGCCATCAAGATGATCCGCAACGCGGCCGACGATCCCATCGCGCGCGAGCGTTTTCTCCGCGAAGCGCGCGCCGCTGCGGGAATCTCTCATCCGAACGTCTGCCTGCTGCACGAAGTGGCCGAGCACGAAGGACAGCCGTTCCTGGTGATGGAGCTGCTGGAAGGGGAGCCGCTCTCGGATCGTTTGACCCGCGGAGCGTTCACGCTTTCGTCAGCGCTCGAGACGATGCTGCCGGTGTTGAGCGCGCTCGGGGCGCTGCATGCGCGCGGGCTCGTGCACCGGGATTTGAAACCGTCGAACATCTTCCTCACGCCGTACGGCGTGAAGCTGCTCGACTTCGGCCTCGCGCGCGAGGTCACGGCCGGCAGCGCTGAGGCGTCGACCGTCCTGACGCTGCCTGGGACGCTCTCGGGAACCCCGCACTACATGGCGCCCGAGCAGATCACGGGCGACGCGCTCGACGCGCGTACGGACATCTTCGCGGCTGGCATCGTCCTCTACGAGCTCGTGACGGGCCGGCGGCCGTTCAGCGGAACGTCGACGCTCGAGGTGCTGAACTCGATCCTGACGCGCGAGCCGCCTCCGATAGGCCGGCCCGAGCTCGCCACGCTCGAGCCGATCCTTCGTCGGTCGTTGCAGCGTTGGCCGCAGGATCGCTACGCATCGGCGGAAGCCTTGGCAGCAGATCTCCGCCCGCTGGTGCGTGCGGTGAACGCGGACGTCGCGGCTGCCCCCCTCGACGCGCCTGCCGCCCGGGTCGTCGTCCTGCCATTCAGACTGTTGAGAGCGGACGAGGAGGTCGCGTTTCTCGAAGGTGCGCTGCCCGATGCCATCACGGCGTCGCTCGCGACGATTCCGTCGCTGTCCGTCCGCTCCAACGTCGCGGCGCTGAAGTTCGGGCCCAGCGTCGATCTGGCGCGTGTCGCCACGGAACTCGACGTCGATCACGTGATCACCGGGACGCTCCTTCGATCGGGTGATCAGATTCGGATCACGTCGCAGCTCATCGAGGCGCCGCTCGGCCGTGTCCGCTGGTCGCAGACGATCCAGCGACACCTGGGGGATCTCTTCGAGCTGCAGGACGCCATCTCGAGCCGGATCGTCCAGTCGTTGCCGCTCGATGCGGCACCCTCGAGCCAGGACACGAAAGAGATCCCTGCCACGCCGCGGGCGTACGAGCTGTATCTCAGGGCGAACGAGCGCGCGATGATCGGGGGCCAGTGGCTGGCCGCGCGAGACTTGTACGAAGCGTGCGTGGCGGAGGATCCGTTGTTCGCGCCCGCGTGGGCCCGCCTCGGACGCGTGCACCGGGTCATCGGGAAGTACCTGGACGCCGACTATCGTGCCGCGTTCGAAAAGGCGGAAGCGGCGTTTCAACGCGCCTTCGCGCTCAACCCCGACCTGTCGCTCACGCATCATCTGTACGTGTATCTCGAGGTCGAGACCGGCCGTGCGACCGGTGCGCTCACCCGCATCGTGAACAGGCTGCACCGCGAGCCGAACCAGGCCGAGCTGTACGCCGCGCTTTGTCAGGCCGCGCGATATTGCGGTCTCCTCGACGCGTCCGTTGCCGCACACACCCGCGCTCGAACGCTCGATCCGCAGATCCAGACGAGCGTTGGCAATACCTACCTCGCGCTGCAGGACTATCCGCGCATGCTGGAAGCCACGCGCGGCATCTCGTCTTCGCTCGAAGCGGTGGCGCTCTTCGAGGTGGGCGCGCGCCCCGAGGAGCTGCAAGCGTCGCTCGACGCGGAGTTCGGCGGCTTTCAGGAAGGATCCTCTCCGGCGCTCTTCGGAGAGGCACTCAGGTGCACCTTTGCCGGCGATCATGAAGGCGTCCGGCATGTGTGCGAGCGATTGATGGCGCTCAGCGATCGTTACCCGGATGGGGAAGCGATCTACACGGTGACGAGGCTGCTGGCGCGGGCCGGTTGCCGCGATCTCGCGCTGCAGGGATTTCGCGACGCGGCCGCCGCGGGATTTTTTCCAGCCGTCTTCTTCGAGCGCGATCCGTGGATCGACGCGCTGCGCGACGACGACTCGTATCGCGCGGTGCTCGCGCAGGCGCGCGAACGCTCGGTGGCGGCGGATGCCGCGTTCGAAGCCGCCGGCGGCTACCGGCTGCTCGGGATTCAGCCCGCCTCGTCGGGGGCCTCGCACCGGATGCGCTGACGTTGCCGATGAGGTGTCGATGAAGACCACCCTGCTTCACGAACACGCGGGGATGCGCACGTTCGCCCTGGTGCTTGCGGCGGGAGACGAGGCGATGAGGTCGCTTCAGGCGCTCGCCGCCGAGCAGCGGCTGTCCGCGAGCCACTTCACGGGCATTGGTGCGCTGTCCCGGGCGGTGGTCGCTTACTTCGACTGGACGTCGAAGAAGTACCAGCACATTCCGATCGACGAACAGGTCGAGGTGCTCTCGCTCGCGGGAGATATCGCGCTCGACAAGGATCAGCCGAAGGTGCACGCCCATATCGTCCTCGGCAAGGCGGATGGGACGGCGCATGGGGGTCATCTGATCGAAGGGCATGTCCGGCCGACGCTCGAACTCGTCGTGACCGAAGCGCCCGCGCATCTGCGTCGGCGGTTCGATCCAGAGTCGGGGCTGGCGCTGATCGATCCGTCCCTCACGTCGCGCTGAGACTTCCGCCTGAAGGCGGAAGCCACGAGGGGGACGGCCTCCTGCTTGCATTTCGTCTCACAGATGCTCCTCGATCGGTTTGCAGCCTACCTGGCGGAAGGGTTCGGTTGTTCGCGGATCATCTCAATCAGCTCATCGAGTGGTGAGCCTGCGCACATCGAGGGTGAGCAAAGCTCGGCGGCGCTTGCGCGATCGATTCTGATCGGCAGAGTCGAGGCGCATGCGCTGACCCACGCTTTCCTGTCAGAACTGCATCGCGCGCTCGACGATGTGCCCGCGGGACTGCTGGTCGTGCCCCCGGGCGCGCGCATCGCATCGCCGCTCGACCTGCAACGATTTCTTTCCGAGCGCCGGTTCGCGGTGCCGTTTGCGGGATGGGCCGATGAGCGGTCGCTCATCGCCGTTCTCGAGAACAATCGATCGCCGCGTCTTCGTCCAGAGGCGGAGAACTTTCGCGTCGTCGCGTTCATGCCGACCTTCAACGAAGCCGACATCGTCACTCAGTCGCTCCGGTACCTCGTCGGACAGGGGATCGACGTGTACGTTTTGGACAACTGGTCCACGGACGGTACAGGCGAGCGGGCGGAGCAATTGCTCGGCGCGGGCGTGATCGGCGTGGAACGGTTTCCGGCGAGCGGCCCGGCCGCCACGTACGAGTGGCGGAAAATCCTGGGCCGAGTGGAGGCGCTCGCTCCGACGATTGATGCCGATTGGTTCATGCTCCACGATGCCGACGAACGCCGCTGCGCGCCGTGGCGCGGGATCAGCCTGAAGCGCGGACTCCATCACGTGGACCGCTGCGGCTTCAATTGCGTCGACCACGTGGTCGTCCATCACTGGCCGCAGCGCCAGCGATTCGATCCCCTCGTCACTCTCGAATCGCAACTCCCGCATTACACGTTCAGCGATCACCCGGGCCATTATCATCAGCGGCGCGCGTGGAAGAATCTCGGCTGCGAGGTATCGATTGCGCCGTCGGCGGGACACGACGTCCGTTTCCCCGGCCGCCTGGTGTATCCGTTCAAGTTCCTGCTGCGCCATTACCCGATCCGCTCCCAGGAGCACGGGGAGCGAAAGGTGTTCGCCGAGCGGGTGGGACGCTGGAACCCCGAAGAGCGCTCTCTCGGCTGGCATCGCCAATACGATGGAAAACGCCACGGCCAGTCCTTTCTCCGCGATCCGGCCACACTGGAGAGCGCGGACGAGGCCGAGTTTCACGAGAGATATTTGATGCAGCGGCTCTCCGGCATTGGCGTATTCGGCGATGCGCCCGCGTGGGCGACCGGCCCACGGGACCGCTTCGACCGCGTGCCTGTGGCCGATTAGTCGGATGCAGCCGGCGGAACGCCAACGTACTTCGCCCGAGGACGAATGAGCTGGTCGGTCGCGTACTGCTCGAGCGCGTGTCCGATCCAGCCGACGCTCCGTCCGATGGCAAACACGATCAGCGGCGATCCGGGAGGGAGGCCGGCGACCCTCGCCATTGCGGCGAGCGCGAAGTCCACGTTCGGGTGTTCGCCGGTCGTGCGGGTCACGGCGCTCGCGACGTTGCTGACGAACCGGCATTCCGCCGATCGCGCGTAACGCTCGTTCAGCATGTCGAGCAGAAGCCGCGCGCGAGGATCGCCGTCGCGATAGAGCGGATGTCCGAAGCCGTCGAGCCGCTCGCCCTGGCGCAGCCGCGCCTCGATAGCCCCGCGAACGGCATGGGCGCCTCGCAGCGAGTCCAGCATCGATTCCGCACGAAGGCTGGCGCCGCCGTGCTTCGGGCCTTCCAGCGCCGCAAGGCCCGCGATGACGACGCCGTATGGATGCGAACCGGCGGACGCCACGCACCGCGCGGTGAACGAGGACACGTTCAATTCGTGGTCGGCGCACAGGACGAGCGCCGCCCGGAGCAGATCCTCGCCGCGGGGCCCGGCCTTCCACGCGCGCGCCAGCGCTGTGTGCACGTCCACGTCGCGCGGGGCCGCGTCCACCGCGGCGCGCAGGAGCAGTCGAAGGATCGACATGCCCGTTCCAGCAACGTTCGCGGGGCGGCGATCGAACGCGAGCGGATCGCGCGCGGCTGCGGCTGCGAGCATCGTCTGCGCGCGCGCGACGAACGGGAGCCGGAGAGGCGCAGGGCTGGTGCGCCTGTCTGACGACCGTGTGCGCGGCCGATCGAGCGTGCCCGTCCAGATCAGCGCGGCGACGTCTTCGAGCGATCGCGAGCGCGCGAGCATCGCCGCATCGAGACCGCGGTAGTAGAGCCGCCGGCCGTCCGTCAGCGTGATGGAGGACTCGAGGATCGGCATGCCCCATTGCAGCGCGCGAGCCGCCGCCTTGTCCGGCTCCCGCCGTTCTTCGGTCCGGCGGCGCAGGCGCTCCAGATCTTCACGCGCGTACATCCGGTCGCGCGTGGACGTCGACGAGGGCTGCGATCGAACGAGCCGCCGGCTGACGTATGCGTACAACGTCGAGCGGCTCACGCCGAGCAGGCGCGCGGCATCCGCCGCGCTCACCCACGGAGCGCGATCGTCAGCCATGGCCACCCAATTGTATTGATCGTCTAATCAACATTGACACGATCATACAGCGAGGCTACGGTGAGGATATGGGAGCGAGCGGACTGGAAGGCGTGGTCGCCACGACGACGAGTTTGAGCCACGTGGATGGGGAGCGCGGCGAGCTCGTGATCGTGGGATTTCAGGTGGACGAGCTCGCCGAACACGCGACCTTCGAGGAAGCCACCTGGCTGCTCTGGCACGGCGATCTGCCGGCGGCGCGCGAGCTGGACGCGTTTCGCGCCAGGCTCGCCGGCGCCCGGGCGCTTCCGGACTCGGCGGCGCAGCTTCTGGCGGCCTGTGCCGCACGCCGCGTCGATACGATGGATGCGCTGCGCATGGCCGCCGGGACGCTGTCTCTGGTCTCAGACGAACCGCACCAGATCCTTGCCCGCATTCCGACGATCGTGGCCGCGTACTCGCGGCTGCGCCGATCGGAACGGCCGATCGCGCCGCGCGCGGACCTGGGCCATGCGGCGAACTTCCTGTACATGCTCAACGGCGACGTTCCGGATCTGGAACGCGTCAGGGGGCTCGAGACGTACTTGAACACCGTTATCGACCACGGCCTGAACGCGTCGACCTTCACCGCGCGGGTGATTACGTCGACGGGCTCCGACCTCGTGTCGGCCGTCACCGGCGCCATTGGCGCGCTCAAGGGGCCCTTGCACGGTGGAGCGCCGGGGCCCGCGCTCGACATGGTGTTCGAGATCGGAGACGCGTCGCGCGCCGAGGCCGTCCTGCGCGCGAAGATCGAGCGCGGCGAGCGGCTCATGGGATTCGGCCACCGCGTCTACAAGGTGCGCGACCCGCGCGCCGACGTGCTCGCGCGCGCGGCCGAACGGATGTTCACGCGCGGCGGGGATATGGCGCTCTACACGCTGGCGCGCGCGGTGGAGGCGGAGGCGCTGCGGCTCCTCGAAATCTACAAACCCGGCCGGCGGCTGCAGACGAACGTGGAGTTCTACACGGCGCTCCTGCTGCACGGCCTCGGCTTCGACGTCGAGCTGTTCACGCCGATATTTGCGATCAGCCGCACCAGCGGCTGGATCGCCCACGCGCTCGAGCAGCGCCGCGCGAACCGCATCATTCGCCCGCAGTCGGAGTACTCGGGTCCCCGCAACAGGACGTGGACGCCGCTCGCCAACCGCACGCAGCCTGCGGCCTGACGAGCTCTCTCAGGCTGCGGACGAGGGTTCCTGATAGAGCCCGATGATGTTGCCGGCGGGATCGCGGAACCTCGCCGTGATCTCCGGGGCATCGGCCCCGATCGGCTGCACGATCGTCCCTCCGTTCCGCTCGACGGCGCCGCACGCATCGGCGACGCTGTCGACCATCACGTAGAACAGCAGGCCCGGCGTGTCCCAGGCCTGACGTTGGAGGACGAAGGCGCCGCTGACCTCGCCGGTCGTGTCGTCGAACGCGGTCGAACCGTCGCCGCGCGTTCGGATCGACCAGCCGAACACGTTTGCGTAGAAGGCGGCCGACTGGCGCACGTCCCGGGCCGGCAGTTCGACGTAGCAGATCTTCCCGTTCACGGATGTAGGAGGCATATCAGAGTCTGATGACGAGAATACGCGACTTCTCTGCAGAGTGCTCGTTCAACGTCCCGCCACCCACGCAACCAGGTCGTGCACGACCCTGACGAGGAACGCGATCGGTGCCCCGACCAGCAGAATCGCGATGCCGCCGGCGACGGCCACGAGCGATCCGCCGATGAACGTGCGAATTGCCCGTGCCGGACCCCCCTCGTCCCTCGGGCGGCTGACCACGACGATGTTCTGCGCCACGTCAGGCACTCGCCACCTCCTCGCGCGCGCTGTCGGGCCACGGGACCCACGGCGCGGCGTGCTCATCGGCGCGCACGGACAGGACCGGGCAGCGCGCGCCCTGGATCACCCGCCTCGTCGTCGATCCGAACAGCATGCGATCGATCGTCCCGCGCGTCTGCGCGCCCATCACGATCAGCTTCACGTCCTCGTCGTGCGCGACGTGAAGGATGCTGTCGGCCGGATGCCCGTCCACGACGAGCACTTCGGGGTGGCACCGGAAGACGGCGTCTTCCGGCAGCCCGCGTCTGAGCCGTCCCGCGGCGCTCCTGCGCAGATCGGCGCGATCGATCACGTCTTCGATCGTTGCCGCCATGGGCAGCACACCCGTGTGGACAGGGGGCACCTCGATCGCGTGCAGGAGCAGCAGCCGCGCATCCGCCTCCTGCGCCATTGCAACCGCGAGATCCAGCGCGCGTCTGCACGAAGGCGAGAAATCGGATGCGCACAGGATCGGATCGAACGGCGCGACACCGCGCGAGGCCTGCGCTCCGGGAGGGACGGTCATCACCGGACAGGGCGCCTCGCGAACGACGCGTTCGGCGATCGAGCCGAGCAGCACGCGCGAGAGTCCCGACCGCCCTTGCGTCCCCATGACGATCAGGTCGGCCGTCTCCCGCTTCGCGTGCTCGACGATGACCGGCGCCGGCTCGCCCGCCGTGACGTGCACGTCGATGGGACGCACCGAGGCGCCGGCGCTCTCCGCGAACGCGCGCAAGTCCTCCTCCGGCGACCCCGAGACGTGCGGGCGCAAACGGGCGTCGGCGCGCGCGGTCTGCAGCAGCCGATCCTCGACGTGCAGCACGGTCACATCCGCTTCGTGCCATCGCGCGATCGCCAGGGCCTGCCGCAACGCCGCGAGCGAGTACTCGGAGAAATCAACGGGGCACAGGATCCGATGGATGGTGATCATGGCGTTCCTTCACTGACATTCGTGTTGCGGCACGAGCATCACGGGGCATCGTGCGCCCTCGGTGATCCGCGACGCCAGCGGACTCATCGTGCCGTCCTGCGCGTGCATCCCGACGACGATGAGATCGGCCTGGAGCAGGCGTCCGTGCCGCACGATCTCGTCGGCGACCTCGCCGTGCGCCACCGCGGCGCTGAGCCGCACCCTGCCCGGGATGTGCCGCGCGAGGCCGAACAATCGATTGAGCGCGTGCTCCGAATCCGGCACGTCATTGTATGGCGGCTTGCCGTCCCTCGGGCGGTTGAGCGCGTGAAAGAGCCGGAGCTCCGCCCCGCAGCAGCCGGCGAGCGCTGCCGCCCATTCGACGACGCGGCGCGAGGATGGTGAGAACGTGACCGCACAGAGAATGCGGTCGAGCCGAGGATCTGTGACGCCGATTTCGAACGGCCGGGTGGCGGCGGGTGTCGTATCCACGCCGCCGTATATCGCAAGGGACGCGCCGGCCGAATCCGTCGAGTTTCGCGCGATACGGCAGGAGACGCGCGCCGCGGGCCTTACGAACTGAAAGCCGCGGTTTCAGCCTGAAAGGCGGTGGACCGCACACGCCGGTCGAGCAGCCACGCCGCGCGCTCGGCCGCGCGATCGATGGCAGCCTCCGGATGCCGGCCGCGCGCCTGCGTCTTGACGCGCCCGGCCGGGCCGAGGTCCAGGACCATCGTGCAGACGAACTGGGCGTGTCGAGCCGCCCGGCGGCGGACGAGAACGTCCGCGCCCTGGACGATCGCATGGTGTCGTGCGACGCTCGTGAACAGGCGGTACTCCGCGTAGGCGCGCAGCCGGTCGGTTACTGGGACGTGTGCGCCGGAGAGCGAGATGCGCATGAGATCGCAGAGGCAAGTTCCGCGCCCGCTACGCGGTGAGGTCGTACTCCTTCATCTTGCGCCAGAGCGTGACGGTGCTGATGTTGAGCGCTTCGGCCGCGCGCTTGCGGTTCCCGTGGTAGCGCTCGAGCGCGCGTCGGATCAGCTCGCGCTCCTGCGATCGCAGGTTCAGCGGATCGCCGCTCGGGACCGTCCGCTTCTTCTGCGACACCTCGGGCGGCAGATCGCGGACCGTGACGGTCGATCCGTGGGAGAGGATGACGGCGCGCTCGATCGCGTGCTCCAGCTCGCGGACGTTGCCGGGCCACTCGTAGTTCATCAGCGACGTCATGGCGTCGGCCGAGACGGTCTTCACGTCCTTCTTCAGGCGCTCGGCCGATCGCTGCACGAAATCGTGCACGAGGGGCGGAATGTCCTCGCGGCGCTCGCGCAGGGGCGGCACCGTGATGATGAATGCCGCGAGCCGGAAATACAGGTCCTCACGGAAGGTGCCCTTCGCGACGGCGTCCTTGAGATCGCGATTGGTTGCCGCGACGACCCGCGCGTTCACCTTGATGGTGCGCTCCGCGCCGACGCGCCTGATTTCCCGCTCCTGCAGGGCGCGCAGCAGCTTGGCCTGCACGGTCGGCGCGACTTCGCCAATCTCGTCGAGGAACAACGTTCCGTTGCCGGCGACCTCGAAGAGACCTGCCTTGTCGCGCGACGCGCCCGTGAATGCGCCGCGGACGTGGCCGAACAGCTCCGATTCGAGCAGCGTCTCGGTCAACGCGGCGCAGTTCACCGACACGAACGGCGCGGCGGCGCGCGGGCTCTGGTCGTGGATCATGCGGACGATGAATTCCTTGCCGGTGCCGCTTTCGCCGTAGACGAGGACGGTCGTGTCGATCGGCGCGACGCGGGCGGCGAGCTCCAGCACCTCCTGCATCGCCGGACTGCGAGCGATGAAGCGGCGCGATGCCGCGTGACGGGCGATCCGCTCGCGCAGGACGTCCAGCTCGCGCTCGCGCTTCTCGAGCATGCGCTCGCGTCGCGCCAGTTCCTGAAGGCGCCGCTGCACGGCCGAGCGCAGGCGGTCGACTTCGCGTCCGAGGTCCTTGCTCTGGACGTCGCCGCGAATCCGCTCGATCTCGTCGCCCCAGTTCGCCGCGTCCTTGCCGATGACGGTGCAGATCTTCCTGCCCTGGCCGAGACACGACGCTTCACGGAAATAGATCTCGCGCTCGAAGCACGCGCTCGCGTAGCCGCTGACGTAGCCGACGAGCGACCAGCACACGGGTCCGGCGCTCGTCCCGTAATGATGGACGTGCTGCTCCGCCTCGTACGAGTCGTGCCACTCCGTCTCCGCGGCGAAGCGCCCGGTCTCCGGATCGAACTCCACCGAAATCAAATCCGAGCGCACGATGCCTTCGAGCGTGTGCACGACCGCCCCCGTCCGCAGCCCTTCGACCGGGTTCGACCACGCCTTGCGGTCGCGCAGGCTCACCGCGTCGTGATAGCCGTCGGCGAAGCCGAAGCGCATGAGGAGCCGGCGGGCAGTCTCCAGGCCCAGCGTGTCGATCAACTCCTTGCGCAGCAGCCCCATCGCGGCGGCGCTCAGGATCACGACCCGCTGCTCGTGCAGGCGGATGATGCCTTCGTCGGGCCGGAAGTCGAGCAGTTCGGCAAGCTGCAGGCGTCGCGGATCCATCGGTCCACGATATCCCGCGGGGCGCAACCCGTTCAAACATCGGCCGGTCCGAATGAACGCACGTTGCTTGGGGATGTCGCCTGTATTCGCGCCGACGTCTCATGCACCCCGCGACTCGGCGAAAGGGCGGACCGGACCGTTGTGCGGACTGGCGGTGAAGTGGGGGCGAAGCCGCGGCCAAGGAGCACGATGGTCCCGTCCGCCCCTTGGCAGCGGCTTTCGAAGAGCACGCGACCCGGATGCGACTATGCATTCGCGCGAGCAGCCACACGGCCCCGTGCTTCGAGTGGCATCGCGCCGTGCGTCCGAAGGAAGCCCAGTTCGTGCGCGCGGTGACCGAATACGTCGAGCGCCTCGATCCACAACATCTGCGCATTCACGTGCGGACAGTCGTGCTCGCAGAAGTCGCCGCGAGTGCCGCCCGCGCGCCGGTTGTGCAGGACCATGGCGTCGTGCCACGCCGCAAGCCGTCGCGCGAGGTCCAGCGCTTCGAGCGTTCCGACCTCCGCACCGAGGGATCTGTACAGGTTCATGCGCTTTCGTCATCGCAAGGTCGAGGCCGTCGCGCGTGACCTAGATCGCGCAGGTTTCGATGCGAAAAACCGTCGGACGCGTTTCACTTTTGAACCCTGTTTCACTTTGAAACACCCGCCCGCGGCGGTTCTCCCGTGGCTTCGGCCTTGGTCTCTCCCGTGGCTTCCAGCCTTAAGGCGGAAGCTACGGAAAGCTACCGGAATGGCGGCGGACGCTACGGAGCCGCCAAGCACGGCTCGATGTTTGCGATCGATCCTGGAAACAGGAGAATCCCGATGGATGTCTCAGTGAGAGGTCGTCATCTCGACGTGTCGGAGCCGCTCAAGGCGTATGCGGAGCGGCGCCTGTTGTTCTCGATCGGCGAGTTCGCGCCGCGCGTCGGCTCGATCGACGTGCGGGTCGCGGATGTCAACGGCCCTCGGGGCGGCGTGGACAAGGCGTGTGACGTCGAGGTCATGGTGCCGCCCTTCGGCCGTCTCTTCGCGCGCGCGGTTGACGCCGATGCGTATGCCGCCGTGGACAAGGCCGCAGCGCGCATCCGGTCCGTGCTGGTCCGGCGCATTCGTCACCGGGCGGAACGCCGCCGCTCGGATCCACCGCCCGCGGCATGATAGTCCGAGGGGCTTCGCCCCTCGGACTCCCGAACACGCTCTCTCGCGCGCCGATTCGCGGGCGCGCTCCGTTCGCGTGGCTCACTCGCTTCGCTCGTTCGCTGCTGAGACGCTTCGCCCCTCGGACTTTCCGCCTTCGCTGGAAGCTCCCTTTCCTTTGTACATGGGGCACCCACACGGCCAGCGGGCGACCCGGACCGTTGTGCGGACTGGACGTGAAGTGCAGCGAAGCCGCGGCCAGAGCGCACAATGGTCCGGGTCGCCCGCCCCGTCGCACGTGCGGGCTCAACGTTCCGCCGCCGGCAGCAGCAGATCCTCCAGGAAGAAGGCCGAGAGCTCCGCGCGGCTGCGGAGCCCCGACTTGCGATACACCGCCAGCGCCTGTTGGCGGATCGTCGTCTCGTGCGTCGATCGCGCCTCCGCGATTTCCTTGTGGCTCAGCCCCTTCAGCAGAAGCAGCCCGACCTCGCGTTCGGCGGGCGTCAGATTCCACCTCGTGAACTGCCGATCGATGGCTTCGCCGAGCCCGCGCAGCGCATCCTGGGCTTCGTCGCGGAAGCGCGCCGCGTCCCGGCGCGCGGCCTCCAGATCGACGCTGAGCCGCTCGGCGCGCCGCTCGGCCAGTCCGAGCTGACGCCACAGCAGCGCGACGCCTGCGAGCGCCAGCGCCATGACCGCCGCTTCGGTCATCAGGTGCGCCGCGTCGGTCCCGGCCCGATAATCCAGCGCCACGTCGACGCCGATTAACCCGGCGATCACGGCAAACGCGCCGATCGCCAGCGCCACGGCGCCGAACCGTACGTCCGTACGACCCGCGGGCCTCAACCCCTCTGTTTTCATCTCTCTCCGCCGCTTCCTACATCCGTGCGATGACGCGGCAGCCGCGCCGCCGTATGGTCAGACAGGGCCGCGCGATCGGTGCGCGGCTGCAGCAAAGGAGCCATCATGACATCCGTACCTCTGCATCCGGCCATCGTGCACATCCCGCTCGGGCTGGCCTTCATTCTTCCCGCCCTCGCGATCGGGTTCGCCTGGGCGCTCTGGACGGGGCGGATCCGGCCGCGCGCATGGCTGGTCATCGTCGCGTTGCAGGCGCTCGTGTTCGGCGCGGGGCTCGTCGCGGCGAACACCGGCGAACGCGAGGAGGAGCGCGTGGAATCGGTGGTCCCCGATGCGGCCATGGAACGCCACGAAGAGTACGCCGAACAGTTCCTCTGGGCAGCAGGCATGACGCTCGCGCTCGCCGGATCCGTCCTCATTCTGCGGCGTCCAGGCGCCGTGCGGCTCCTGACGGCCGCATCGGTCGCCGGAACGGTTGCCGTCGCCGCCGCGGGCATCCGCGTCGGCCATGCCGGCGGCCAGCTCGTCTATGTTCACAACGCGGGCTCCGCGTACGGTTCCGGTGTCGAGGCGGCGCGTGCCCCATCAGCGGTTCCATCCGCCGACCACGTTCACGACGATAGATGAACATCCGACGGGCCGGACACGCGATCATAGTGACCGGCCCGTCATGTCCGCCCCTTACCAGCAGTCCCTTCAGGAAGTCGTCGCCGACCTCCACAGCGACGGGTCCCGCGGCTTGTCCGGAGCGGAAGCCCGCGCCAGGTTCGAGCACTACGGCCCCAATCAACTGAAGTCGGAGCCGCCGGTCCCGGCGTGGCGCAAGTTCCTCGCGCAGTTCAGAGATCCGCTCGTCATCCTCCTGTTGATCGCGACAGCGATCTCGGCTGCCCTCTGGATGTACGAACGCGAGGCGGCGCTCCCGTACGAGGCGATCGCCATCAGCGCGGTCGTGCTCCTCAACGCGGTGCTTGGATTCATCCAGGAAGAGCGCGCCGAATCGGCCGTGGCGGCGCTGCGCCAGATGGCCGCGGCGCACGCTCACGTGATCCGCGACGATGAGGTCTGCAGCATTCCCGCGCTCGAGGTCGTCCCGGGCGATGTGCTCGCGGTCGAGGAAGGGGACACGATTCCCGCCGACGCGCGCGTCATCCAGTCGACGGCGCTCCAGACGGCCGAAGCGGCGCTGACCGGCGAGAGCGTCCCCGTATCGAAGGACGTCGACGCCATCACGAGCGACGCGACCATCGGCGACCGCTCCAACATGATCTACAGCGGCACGTCCGTCACGTACGGACATGGACGCGCCATCGTCGTCGCGACAGGCATGCAGACGGAAATGGGCCGGATCGCCGGCATGCTGTCGCACGTCCCGCGCGAAACCACACCGCTCCAGAAGGAGCTGGATCGCGTCGGGCGGCTCCTCGGCCTCATCGTCATCGTCATTGCCGTCGTCATGATCGCGACGATCGTGCTCGTCGAGCACGTGCGCGGTCTCTCCGCATTTCTCGACGTCCTCATCCTCGGCGTGGCGCTCGCGGTGGCCGCTGTACCCGAAGGGCTGCCCGCCGTCGTCACCGCGGTGTTGTCGCTCGGCGTCCAGCGGATGGCACGCCGGAACGCCATCGTCCGGCACCTGAGTGCTGTCGAGACGCTGGGGTCGGCGTCGGTCATCGCCTCGGACAAGACGGGGACGCTCACGAAGAACGAAATGACGGTCCGGGAGGTGGCGACCGCGAGCGGGCATGTGCTCGTGAGCGGGACCGGTTATGCGCCTGTTGGTGACGTTCGCTCGGATGCGGGGCCGATTGACGGCGATCTCCGCGTCGAGCTGCAACGCGCGCTCGCAGTCGCCGATCGGGCCAACAACGCGTCGCTGCAGGAGCACGATGGACGCTGGTCGGTGGAGGGCGATCCCACCGAGGGCGCATTGATCGTCGCAGCGAGGAAAGCCGGCCTGGCCGACGAACAGCTCGAGCGGCGCTTTGCGCGTGTGGGCGAAGTGCCGTTTTCGTCGGAACGGAAGCTCATGAGCACCGTTCATACCGATGCGGAGACGGAAGGGCGCGTCCTCCTCTTCACGAAGGGGGCGCCGGACGTGCTCCTTTCGCGCTGTTCGCACGAGCTCGTGGGACCGGACTCGCGTCCGCTATCGGACGACCGGCGGCGCGCCATTCTCGCGATGAACGATGCGCTTGCCGGCCGCGCGCTGCGGACGCTCGCTGTTGCGTTTCGATCCTCGATCGACGGCACGCTGACCGTCGACGATGTCGGCGAACACCTCGAGCGCGATCTCGTGTTCGCGGGGCTGATCGGGATGATTGATCCGCCGCGCGACGAAGCCAGAGCCGCGGTGCGCCGCGCGAAAGACGCCGGCGTCCGGCCCGTGATGATCACCGGCGATCATCCACGCACGGCCGCGGTCATCGCACACGAGCTGGGAGTCGTGGATCGCCCGCTCGCCGCGACGGGCGACGAGCTGGAAGGCATGTCGGACGCGGCGCTCGAGCGCGCGGTGCAGGACCTCTCCGTCTACGCGCGCGTGAATCCGGAACACAAGCTGCGGATCGTGCGGGCGCTTCAGCGCCATGGCGCCGTGGTCGCGATGACGGGCGACGGTGTGAACGACGCACCCGCGCTGAAGACGGCGGATATCGGCGTGGCGATGGGCGTCACCGGCACCGACGTGGCGAAGCAGGCCGCAGACATGGTGCTGGCGGACGACAACTTCGCGACGATCGTCGCCGCCATCGAAGAAGGGCGCGCGATCTTCTCGAACATCCGGAAGTTTCTTCGCTACCTTCTCTCGTCGAATATTGGCGAGGTGATGACGATGTTCTTCGGCGTCCTGTACGCGAAGCGGATCGGTCTCGACGCTCAGGGGGATGGAGTGGTCCTCCCGCTCGTCGCGACGCAGCTCCTGTGGATCAACCTCGTGACGGACGGTGCGCCGGCGCTCGCGCTGGGGATCGACCCGCCGGCGCCGGGATTGATGCACCGGCCGCCGCGTCCCGTCGACGAACGCGTCGTGACCCCGCGCATGTGGCGCGGCATCTTCGTCGTGGGTGCCGTGATGACGGCGGGAACGCTGTACGTGCTCGATGCGGCGCTGCCCGGCGGCCTGATCGCGGGCACGGGCAGCCTGCGCCACGCGCAGACGATGACGTTCACGACGTTGATGCTGTTTCAATTGTTCAACGTGTTCAACGCGCGCTCGGACGAGGCCAGCGCGTTTCGCGGCTTGTTCACCAACCGGTGGTTGTGGGCCGCGGTTGCGCTCTCCGTGGTGCTACAGATCTTCGTCGTCTACACGCCGCCGCTGCAGCGCGCGTTCTCGACCGAACCGCTCACGGCTTTCGACTGGCTGCGGTGCACGGCGGTCGCGAGCAGCGTCTTGTGGGTGGGCGAGCTGCAGAAGCTGGTGCGGCGATCTTCCGCTCGAAGGTGAGCTGCTGAACTTCCGCACTCGTGGCTTCCGCCGCCAAGCGGAAGGGAGGAAAGCTCAGACGCGCCGCACCGCGATGTATGATCGGTGTCTTCAGCCGCAGAACAGGATGAGATTCGAGCGCCACCACTCGGCGTTGATCGTCGCGTCGTTGGTGACCGTTGCGTCGTTCGTGGGCGCGACCGTCTACACACAGAACCGGCTTGTACGGCTCGACGCGCTCTCGTCCACGATCGAGACGAACGCGGTTCCAAGCACCGAGTACCTCTCGCGCGCGGCCGTTCGGCTGACGCGCTTGAGTCAGTTACTCGACGATGGCGGCACGGGCCGCCTGCGCGCGCCTGCCGAGGCAGCAGCGGCACGCGAGGTCGACGCGCTCGACGCCGATGTCTCGGCATACCTGAAGCTCTCGCCGCTCGCGGGTGAGAACCAATTCTGGGCGTCCCTGCGGACCGACGTGTTCAGCGCCGTACAGCTCGTTCGTGCGGCCCTCGATCAAGAGGCGCACGGCGTGGCGTCAGCCGATCTTGGCAGCGGCGGCCGTGTCGACGAGGCGCTCGATCGAGCTGTCCGAACCGTGTTGGCGACGCTCAGCTTCGACATCCGCCAATCGGAGAAGATGGCGCGTGACGTGCGAGACGTGCGCCTCGCGACCCTTCACATGATCATCGTGCTCGACGGCCTCTCAACGGCCATCGCGATCGTGGCCGTTGTAATCGCCTACCGCGCCTCACGCCGCCACGATGAATTGTTGAACGAGCACAACGCGCTGCTGACCGCACGCGTCACCGAGCTGGATCGCTTCGCCGGCCGCGTCGCCCACGACGTGCTCAGCCCGCTGGGCACTATTTCGTCCGCGCTCGCGTTGCTCGGCCAGTCGGCGGAGGAGCCGAGCCGTCCGTACATCAATCGAAGCAGCCGCGCGCTCGAGCGCGTTCAGCAACTGGTGCAGGCGCTGCTCACGTTCGCGCGATCCGGCGCACGTCCCGATCCGGCCGCCAGGTGTTCGGTCAACGCCGTCCTGGGGAGCATCGTCGCGGATTCGGTCGAGCCCGCGGAAAAGCAGAACATCGATATCGCGGTCCAGACCAGCGGCCTGGTGATGGTGCCCTGCAGCATCGGCGTGATTACGAGCATCGTTCAGAATCTCGTGCGGAATGCCATCAAGTACATGGGCGACCGCCCGGTGAAGCGCGTCGTCGTGCGCGTGCGCGCGCTCGAGCGGGTCGCACGCCTCGAGGTGGAGGACACGGGACCGGGCATTCCGCCGGAAGCACAACAGGCGATCTTCGAACCGTTCGTCCGCGTTGCGCGCAGCCAGGTGGCTGGCACGGGGCTCGGCCTCGCCACCGTGAAGCGGCTGGTCGAGGCTCACGGCGGCAGGCTCGGTGTGCGGTCGAAACCGGATGCGGGCTCGCTGTTCTGGGTCGAACTCCCGCTGGTCTCCGTCGATCCGGCCGGGCGCACTTACTGAAGTCCGCTTCGACGTCGCTGAAGGAACTCCCGTTCCGCGGCATTGGACGCGAGCGCGATCGCCGATTCGTAGGCGAGCGCGGCCTCGCTCACACGTCCCAACCGTCGCAGCAGATCCGCGCGAACGGCATGAAACAGATAGTACTGACGCATATCCAGGTCGTCGACGATCGTGAGCGCCGCGTGCGGACCAGCCACCTCCGCCAGCGCGACGGCGCGGTTGAGCGCCACCACAGGCCCGGGCGCAACCGCAACGAGCTGATCGTAGAGCTGCAGGATCTGCGGCCAGTCGGTGGCGTCGGGGCTGCGAGCGTCGCTGTGCACGGCATTGATCGCCGCCTGAATCTGATATGGGCCCCGGCGGTTCGAGCGCAGGCAACGGCGGACCATGCGCTGGCCTTCGGCGATCATGTCCCGATCCCAGCGCGAGCGATCCTGCTCGGCGAGCAGCACGAGATCGCCATCGCGCGTCACACGAGCCGCGCGCCGCGAGTCGACGAGCAGCATGAGCGCGAGAAGGCCCATTGCTTCGGGTTCGTCCGGCAACAACTCCACGACGAGGCGGCCGAGGCGGGTCGCTTCAATGCAGAGGTCGTCGCGAACCAGCCGATCGCCGGATGTCGATGCGTAGCCTTCGTTGAAGATCAAGTAGATAACAGCGAGAACGGCGCGTACGCGACCCGGAAGATCCTCTGCATCGGGCACCCGATAGGGAATGGCGGCGTCGCGGATCTTGCCCTTCGCTCGAACGAGCCGCTGTGCCATGGTGGCTTCCGGAACGAGGAATGCCCGCGCGATTTGCGCCGTCGTCAGGCCACCGAGAAGGCGAAGCGTCAGCGCGACCTGCGCCGCAGCCGCAAGCGAAGGGTGACAGCAGGTGAAGATCAGGCGCAGCCGCTCGTCTTTCACCGAGCTGCCCTCTTCGGAATCGTCGCGCGTCTGCAGCGCTGCCGCCTGGGCATGGCGTTCGTCGCGTCGGGCTTCGCGCCGCAGCCGATCGATTGCGCGATGACGCGCGGTCGTGATGATCCATCCTGCGGGGCTTCGCGGCAGGCCTGTGGAGGGCCATCGTTCGACCGCCACGGTGAAGGCATCCTGGACCGCTTCCTCCGCCGCATCGATGTCGCGGAAGTCGCGGACCAGGACTGCCACCGCCCGGCCGTACTCTTCACGAAAGGCACGTTCGATCTCCGCTGCCAGCACGACGGCCATGCCGCTTCAGCGCCCGGCTTCGTCGCGAAACGGCCGGACCTCGATCGGGAGCGTCGTGGCGCGCGCCATCCTGCCCGCCCAGCTGAGCGCGGCGTCGAGATCGTCGGCCTTGATCACGACGAAGCCGCCGATGTGCTCCTTGCCTTCGGCAAAGGGACCATCCGTCGTGAGCACGTCGCCGTCTTTCACGCGGACGACGGTTGCGGCGCTGGTCGGGTGCAGCCCGCCCGCGAACACCCATACGCCCGCGCTCTTCATCTGCTGCCGCACGGCGCCGACCTCGCGCATGATGGGCTCGAGGATCTGCGGTGGCGGCGGCTCGCCATCGGGTTGATACATGCTGAGGAGATACTGCGTCATCGGAGTGCTCCCTTTCTCCAACGGCGGACCTAAGAGGTCCGCCCTACATGAACGGCGGACCTGAGAGGTCCGCCCTACATCTGATGTAGGCCGGGTCTCTTAGACCCGGCTCTCACCCTCTATACGAACGGGATCGCTCCGGATCGACAGGGGCCGGCTCCGCGACACGTATTCGGGCGTCGATTGCCCTGCAGCCGCCGCCCGCGGGAAGCACCACGAGGGGATTCAAGTCGAGCTCCGCTATCTCGGGCACGTTCTCGGCGAGGGCCGAAATGCGCAGGAGGACGTCGCGCAGCGCATCGAGGTCGGCGACCGGGCGTCCGCGAAAACCGGTCAACAGCGGCAGCCCGCGAATTTCGTGGACGAGATCGTTCGCGTCGCGATCGGTCAGCGGCGCCACGCGAAAGCGCACGTCGCCGAAGACCTCGACGGTGACGCCGCCCATCCCGAAGCCGACGAGGGGACCGAAAACGGGGTCGTGCGTCATTCCGACGATCGTTTCGGCGCCGCCCGTGATCATCGCCTGAATCAGAACCCCATCGACGGCTCCAGGTCCGGCCGCCTCCTCCGCGCGCGTCACGATCTCCTCGAAAGCGCTGCGAACCTCGGCCGCTGTCGAGAGGTTCAGGCGAACGCCTCCGATGTCGCTCTTGTGGGTCACGCGCCGCGATGCCAGCTTTGCGACAACCGGAAAGCCGATCGTCGCCGCGAACGCGACGGCTTCGTCCGCCGTACGCGCGAGGGTGTGCGCCGCGACCGAAATGCCGAAGGCCTCGAGCACGGTCCATATATCCGCATCCGACAGCCACGTCTCGCCGCGCAGCGAGGCGGCGCCGCAGATCCGGCGCGCCTCCTCGACGTGCACATCCTCGAACGTCCAGAACAATCCCGCCGGCTGCGACCGCCACGATGCATATGCGGTCACGCGTCCGAGCGCGCGCGCCGCGTTCTCCGGAAAGGCATAGACGGGAACCCTTTCGGTCCCGACCACCAGCGGCTGGCGTTCGGCCGCATCGGACATCATGCACGCGAGGGCAGGCTTCGCGACGACCCCCGCGGCGCGCGCCCCGGCGATCCCCTCGCGAATGGCCGCCACGATGCTCGACGACCGTGCGGCGTCCACCGGCATGAAGACGACGATCAACGCGTCGATCTCGGGCGTCGACAGGATTGCCTCGATGGCCTGGCGATATTCGCCGGGCCCCGCCGATGCGACCATGTCGATCGGATTTCCGACGCTGGCTGTCGGGGGCAGGAATCCACGAAGCTGCTGCTGCATCTCGGACGAGAGCTCGACGACGCGGAGGCCGGCCGCTTCGCAGGCGTCGACCGCGAGAATGCCGGGGCCGCCTGCATTCGTGACGACGCCAACGCGGGACCCGGCGGGAAGCGGCTGCGCATCGAGGCAGGCCGCGATGTCGAACATCTCGTCGATCGTCTCCGCGCGGATCACGCCCGACTGGCGAAACAGCGCATCGACGGCGACGTCGCGCGCCGCCAGGGCGGCCGTGTGGCTGCCGGCCGCACGCGAGCCGGCGCCCGTGCGCCCTGCCTTCAGCGCGACGATCGGCTTCTGCCGGGCCACGCGCCGCGCGATCCGGCCGAAGCGCCGGGGATTGCCGAACGATTCCAGATACAGCAGGACGACACGCGTCTCGGGATCGCTCTCCCAGTATTCGAGCAGATCGTTGCTCGACACGTCCGCCTTGTTGCCGACGCTGACGAACGAGGAGAGGCCGATGTGCCGCTCGGCCGCGAGCTGCAGGATCGCGATGCCGAGCGCACCGCTTTGCGACGAGAACGCAATGCGGCCCCCAGGCGGAAGAAGCGGCGAGAACGAGGCGTTCATGCGGATCGCCGGGTCCATGTTGAGGAGGCCCATGCAGTTGGGCCCGATCATCCGCATGCCGTAGCCGCGCACGCGCTCGGTCAACGCGTTCTGACGCGCGCGCCCTTCGCCCCCGATTTCGGCGAATCCCGCGGTGATGACAGCCAGCGCCCTGACCGATGCCGTGGCGCAGTCGTCCACCGCGCCGAGCACGAGCTCCGGCGGCACGGTGATGACGGCGAGGTCCACGCGCTCGGGCAGCCCGCGCGCGGAGGGATAGGCGCGCAGCCCGTTGATCTCGGACGTGTGCGGGTTGATCGGGTAGATCCCGCCGGTGTACCCGCCGTCCTGCAGCGCGCGGAGCACGCGTCCGCCGATCTTGCTCTCGTCCCGCGACGCGCCGATCACTGCGACTGCCTGCGGAGCGAGCAGGGGCCGGATGGATTCGGCGGTCGCACGCTGGCGTCTGCGCTCGGCCGCGGCGACCCCCTCGATCGACGGCGAGAGGGAGAGCTGCAGCTCGACGACCCCGCCCTCCGACGCCGACTGCACGGCAAAGCCGGAGTCGCGGAACACCTCGCGCATCGCGTCGTTGTCTTCGAGCATGGACGCGTGAAACAGGGAGAATCCGTGGCGCGCGGCGTACACCGCCAAACGCTCGAGCAGCAGCGTGCTGATCCCCCTGCCGCGAAAGCGATCGTCGACGGCGAAGGCGACCTCGGCGGCGGTTTCCGCCACCGCAAGGTACGATGCGACCGCGATGATGCGTGCCGCCCCTTCGACGTGCCGCAGCGCGATCAGCGTCAGCGCCTGGCGCGGGTCGCTCGAATCCGCGAGTCGATCGAGGACCGCGGTGGGCGGCTCTCCCATCGCGAAGAACCGATACCGGCGCGATTCCGGAGACAGGTCGTGGAAGAAGCGGCGAATCGCGTCGAGGTCGCCAGGCGTCGATGGTCTGACGCTGGCGACGCTCCCGTCGCGAAGCACGATGCGAACCGCATCGAAGTCATCCGTGGCCGGGGCCGGAGGAGGGGCACTGCGCATCTTCATGAGGACGTCCCGAGAACTGGTTCATGACCATTCTGAACCGACTCGGGCGTCGATGGATGCGCTCAGGCTGAGTCAGTGTGTCGAGGCTTTCGCTTCGAGACGCATCCACGGGTGAATGCAGCACTGAAACTTCAACGTGCCCGTGTGCTCCACGTCCTCCTTGTACGTGCCGCCCGGCGCGACGAAGTCGTCCGGCTCGAGCGCGGCGCACTCGGGCGCGACCGTCGCCTCGCCCGTGAGCTGATTCAGGAACGGCACGATCCCGCCGCCGAAATCCGCGACCTCCGTGAACGTGTGCACCTCGCCGCCGTTGTTGGTCGCGAGGAACGCCTGGCCGACGCGAACGTTCGCGTTGGGCGGCGCGAAATGCCAGGCGCCGATCGCGCCGTGTTTCGTGAGCTGCGCGACGAACTCGTCGAACGACACGCCTCCGGCGCGAAGACACGTGCCCGGACCAATCGCGGCGTTGAACGTCTCCGGATCGCACGCGTCCTGCATCGTGACCTGGACGTCCTGCCGACCCTGAAGCGCCTGACCGCCCGAATCGTTCGCGGTCGAGACCGCCGACGGGCTGATCGGCGCGCGCTCGGCCGATCCCTGCCCACAGGCGGCGATGGCGAGCAATCCCCCGAGGGCAACGAAGACAGGCACACTACGTAGCATCATGGGAGCCTCCTTGCGCGGCGGCGCATCGCAAGCGCTCGGCCGTTCAGGACTCGCGAAATCGGTCCATATTTCGCGATTCTGGCGATCGGCCCACTTACGAAGGGCCGCTGAGGTTTTCGGAGCCCGTAATCGGGGGCCGAACGCCGTAGCGGCCCGAGTTCACCGTGTCGAATTCACGGGCGCGCGTTCGACAAGGAAGTGAACGGCAAAGGAGAGATGAACATGCGCGTGATAGTGCTGGTCAAGGCGAGCAAGGAATCGGAAACCGGGCAGATGCCGAGCGAGGAGATCCTGCGGGAAATGGGCAAGTACAACGAGCAGCTCGTCAATGCAGGCGTGATGCAGGCAGGAGAAGGGCTGCACCCGACGTCCAAGGGCAAGCGCGTCCGGTTCTCGGGCTCGCAGCGGACCGTCATCGACGGGCCGTTCGCCGAGACGAAGGAGCTGGTCGCCGGCTTCTGGATCTGGAAGGTGAAGTCGATCGAAGACGCGGTCGAGTGGCTGAAGAAGGCGCCGTTCGACGGCGGCACCGAAGTGGAGATTCGCCCGATTTTCGAGGCGGAGGATTTCGGGAAGGAGCTCACGCCCGAACTGCGCACGCAGGAGGAGCGGTTGCGCGCCCGGATCGAGCAGCAGAAATGACCGCCGCGGACTGAGATCTGCGCCATAACGCAGGGAGCGCCTAGTTCGCTTCGCTGTCAAGCCCAACGTCGTCGTCACGAGCGTGCCGTACCATCTGGCGCGTCCGCCGCACTTCATTCATCGGCGCGCCACACTTTCGTAACAAACGCCTCGTCACTTTCAATAGAGCGCTACGGCGCTCGGAAATGAGGACGTCATGAAGATGTTGGGCTGGAAGGCTGGACTGTTCGGGATTGCGGCGCTGCTGATGGGCGCCGTGCCTGCGCGTGCACAGGACACCCTGGAGTCGCACATCCCCTTCGCGTTCGTCGTGGGGCACGTCAGCATGCCCGCGGGGAACTACGTAATCAGACACATGGACCGATTGGGCGTGGTTCAGATCGAGAACACCACCGGGCACCAGTCGGCGTATGTGTTCACCGTCGGAACCCGTCCCGACGAGTCGAAGCCGGAGCTGGTGTTCGAGCGCGTGGCGGACCAGTACTTCCTTCTTCGGCTGGACGACGGCACGAGTATCGCGCAGGAGATCCTGCCGGTGCCGCCGTCCAGCGCGCGTGAGGGAGAGCGCGTCGCGCTCGCGCTCACGCGGTGACCGCATTCAGCCCTTCGGCGCCGAGATCGGTGAGGTAGAGTGCTGCCGGTCGAGCGCGGCCGCCAGGTCGATCAGCCGGCAGAACTCCGCGCGATAGCCGTCCGGGTCGTCGCCGCGATTCGTGCGCGCGAGCTGTGAGGCGCCCTCCCACGTCGCGTCCTGCTTGAACGCCGAGCCTCGCAGAAGCATCCCGAATTCCGCAACCGCAGCCGCGAAGCCGAGATTGCGCGCGGAGGTCAGCGTGCTCGCGACGGGCAGAGAGAGCAGGCGGCTCGTGTCGCCGTCGGAATCCTTGTAGCGGACCTTCACCGTCATCAGCTCGCCGTCGCGGGCGGCCCTCGCCGGCTGAACGGGCGTCTGATACTTCAGCGGATCGACGCTGGGGGTGTCGATCGCTTCTCCCGGCGGGGCGATTTCGTACAGCACCGTCACCGTGTGGCCCGCGCCCATGTCCCCCGCGTCCTTCCTGTCGTCGTTGAAGTCCTCGTTCTTCAGCAGCCGGTCTTCATATCCGACAAGGCGATACGCGCCGACGGTCGACGGGTTGAACTCGACCTGAATCTTGACGTCCTTGGCGACGGTGACGAGCGTGGATCCTGCTTCGGCGATCAGCACGCGCCGCGCTTCGTGCAGCGAATCGAGATAGGCGTAGTTGCCGTTCCCCGCATCCGCCAGCTTCTCCATGGTCGAATCCTTCAAGTTCCCTTCCCCGACGCCGAGAACGGAGAGGAAGACGCCCGAGGCGCGCTTCTCTTCGATCAACCGGACCAGCTCGCCCTGGCTCGCGACGCCGACGTTGAAATCGCCGTCGGTCGCGAGGATCACGCGGTTGATGCCGCCTTTGATGAAGTTCTGCTGCGCTATCTGATAGGCGAGCTGGATGCCCGCGGCGCCGTTCGTCGATCCGCCGGGTGTGAGCGCCGAGATTGCGTCCTGGATGTCGTGAACGCGATCGCCGGGCGTAGCGGGCAGCGCGAGCCCGCTCGCGCCCGCGTAGACGACGATCGCGACGCGATCTTTCGCGGTCAGCGTTTCGGCGAGCATCTTCATCGCCGTCCGGACGAGCGGAAGCTTGTTGGCCGGCATCATCGAGCCCGAGACGTCGAGCAGGAAGACCAGGTTGCGCGGCGGCGTCTGGCCTGCGGCCAGGCGCCGGGCCTGCAGGCCGACGAGCGCGAGCTTGTGCTTCGCGTTCCACGGGCACGCCGCGACCTCCGTCGTGATGCCGAACGGCGCGCGCTGGACGGAATCGGCGTAATCGAAATGGAAGTAGTTGATCAGCTCCTCGATGCGCACGGCATCCGCAGGCGGCAGCGTGCCCTCGTTGAGGAAACGGCGGACGTTCGTGTACGACGCGGTGTCCACGTCGATCGAGAACGTCGAGAGCGGCGCATCGGATACTCTGCGGAACGCATTGTCCTCGATGCGGTCGTAGGCTTCGGTGTTGAAGGGAGCTGACGGGCTGGCGGCAGGCATAGCCGCCATTCGTCCGCTCGCGGCGCTCTTGTCGGCGCTGAGCGCCGCGCCCATCAGCAGTTCGGATTCAGCCTTCGGCGCCTCAATCGGTGCGGTCCTGGCGTCCACCCGAACGGACTCGGCCGCCGCACCGATCTGCATCGTGAGTCGCATCGGCGGAGGAGCGTCCGTCCTGACCGTCACATTGCTCACGCGCAGTTCCTTGAATCCGTTCAATCGCGCGCGAAGCTCGTATCCGCCGGATGCGACGTTGGATATCCGGAAGGCGCCCGAACCATCCGTGTTCGAGGTTGCGACGACCTGGCCGTTCTGCACCAGCTCGACGCTGACCCCAGACAGCGCGGCGCCGGTGGTGTCAGTGATGGTGCCCTGGACGATGACGCCTGGCGTGCGGGCGGCACTCGAGGCGTAGAGGACGAGGAGGCAAACGACGACCGTGTGGAGCGCGATCCGCATGTGGTCCTCCCGAACGCTGGCTTCTACTTAGACACCGAAGCCGAGGGATCGGTTTGGGCCGCGGACAACGCGGAAGGCTGTGTAGGGCGAGCCTCTCAGGCCCGCCTGAGGCGCACCTGAAAGGTGCGCCTGCATGATCAGGCGGACACTGCGCTCGATGTCATCTCGACCCCCAGCACGTCGCCGACCTGCGTGGCCGCGACGCCGGGATGATCGGCCGCAAACTCCAGGACGGCAAACGCGCGGAGCGCGGCGGCGATCCGTCGCGGCTTCAAGTGGATGACGCGCTTGATGACGACCCCGTCGCGGCGGATGAAGAGGAGATCGATGGGGAACGCCATGCCGAAACTGTGCACGGCGTTCGACGGAGCAATCGCGAGGACCGAATCGACGGGCAGCGACGTCCGTCCGAGCAGGCCGCGGCGGCGGCTCTGCGAATCGAACGCCGCCTCGACGTGCAACGCCAGCGTCCCGCCGCGCGTGCGGTTCACGAGCCGGTGCGGCGCCGCCGGATTCCCGACGATCGGATCAAAGATGTGCAAGGCTCACAGCGCCGCCAGCGCCGCCGCGGCGACCGCCGGGCGGATGCGTGCCGCAGCCGTCCGCGGCCGGAGGCCGGTCTCGGCGCCCCAGTATTGAATCACGCTTTCGATGATCCCATCGAGCTGCACGCGCGGTTCGTAGCCGACGAGCCGCCTGAGCTTCGTGATATCCGGCACGCGGCGCGGCATGTCCTCGAAGCTCTTGTCGAACGCCTGCTCGTACGGCGTGAACACGATCGGCGAGTTGCTCCCGGTCCGCTTGCAGACCTTGTGCGCGAGCGTGCGGATCGACGTTTCTTCTCCGTTGCCGATGTTGAACACCTGTCCAGCGGCGCGCGGCTCGTCGATCAACGCAGTGAGCGCCCACACGACGTCGCCGACCCACGTGAAGCTGCGCGTCTGCGAGCCGTCGCCGTGCACGACGATCGGCTCTCCCGCGAGCGCCCACTTCACGAAGTTCGGGAGCACCATGCCGTAGCGGCTGCTCTGGCGCGGCCCCACGGTGTTGAAGAGCCGCACGACCGTGACGCGCAAGTCGTGCTCGCGCGCGTAGGCCATCGCCAGGAACTCGTCCATCAGCTTGCTCGTCGCGTAGCCCCATCGAATCTTGTCGGGCGGCCCCAGCACGAGGTCGGCATCTTCGCGGAACGGCAGCGCGTGTCCCTTGCCGTAGACCTCGGACGTCGAGGCCACGAGCACGCGCTTGCCGAAGCGGCAGGCCGCCTTCAGCACCGTCTCCGTGCCGTTCACGTTCGTGTGGATCGTGTGGATCGGCCGGTCGACCACGAGCTTCACGCCGACGGCGGCAGCGAGGTGGAACACGGCGTCCGCCTGCTCGACGAGCGGCATCACCGCCGATTCGCTCGTGACCGTGTCGACCACGCAGCGGAATCCGGGCGCGCCCGCGAGGTGCGCGACGTTCTCGAGCCGTCCCGTCGACAGATCGTCGAGCACGGTCACGTGGTGCCCCTGCAGCACCAGCGTTTCCGCCAGGTGCGACCCGATGAACCCCGCTCCGCCCGTGATCAGCGCACGCATTCCCATTCTCCTGTTCCTTGTAGGCCGGGTCTCTTAGACCCGGCAACTCCTAGACCCGGCAGTCCGTAGGCCGGGTCTCTTAGACCCGGCGTTCTTCAAAATCTGCGCACGAGCACGGCGCCGCCGCTGTAGCCGCGAAACGCCCCGCTCTCGAGACGGCGGTTGGCCGTCGTGCTGCCGTTCACTTTCAGCAGCCACTCGCGGTAAATGCCGAACGTCGCTTCGACGGAGGCGTTGCCGCCGAACCGGAACGACGGCGCGAGCCGCTCGCGCTGGGCGCCGAGACCAGCCGTGATTGCGACGCCCACGTTCTCCGACGCCTTCCAGTACGGCGAGAGGACGAGCGCGTAGTACTCGTACCGACTCGGATCGTAGTAGCCGTCCTCGAGGTCCTCGCGCGCGCCGAACTGCTGCACGAGCGCGCCGAGATCGAGGTTGAGACGCTGGCGTCGAACGACCGCGACGCTCGGCGACGCGTAGACCGACCAGCGCACGTTGCCGTCCGACAGGTCTTCGCGCGACGCGTTCACGGCAACGCGATACCTCAGGCCGGGAGTCCAGTCGACGGCGACGCGATGATCGAGCCGCGTCAGGCCGAGGCCGACGGTGCGCGGCGAGATCGAGAACAGCCCGAAGCTCCGCTCGAAGGTTGCCGCGAAGGTGTCGGAGACGTTCAACCGCGCGAGCCCCGAATACGTTGTCCGCTCGCGCGACCCGGCCTGGGCCTGGCCAATCGTGCCGCCGAGCGTCAGGAATCCGAGCCGCTGCGTCAGGCCGGCCCAGACGTGCTCGATCGACGCATCCGTTGCGCCGGAGGTCTGTTCGAGGCCGCTGCCGCGGCGCGCGGAGAGATCGATGAACTCGTATCCGCCCTGCAGGCGCGTATCGCTGCTGAACCCGATGTCCACCTTCGGCGCCGCGCGGAACGTCCTCAGGCCGTCGGAGTCGCTGTAGATCGTTGCGGACGGGCCCGCGGTCGACCCGAGCAACGACTGCAGCACGCTCTCGGCCGTGCGACCCTCGGGGCGATCGGGCCCGAGCGCCTGCGTTTGCGTCAGGCTCGAGTAGGCATCTCCCTGGTGCCCGAGCGCCGCGAGCGCCAGCGTGCGCGAGAGGTTCAAGTCGTAATCGGACGGCGATGCGGCGAGCATCGCGTCGACGTGGTCGAGCGCCTGACGCGGACGTCCCCCGCGCGCAAGCGTCGCCGCCAGCTCGCGTGAATACGCCGGCGTCTCACCCGCACTGCGGCGATACCTGGCGAGGCAGTCGAGGGCAGCAGCGAAGTTGCCGCGCCAGGATTCCGCGCGCGCCAGCTCCAGCCACGCGTCGTTTACTGCGCCGGGCTGCGCCACGTACTCGCGATAGCTCGCGACGGCGGCGTCGGTGCTGCCGCGCCACACGCGAACGCGCGCGAGGGCCAGAAGCAGGTCGGAGTCCTGGGGAAATCGCTCGCGCAGCTTCTCGTAGGTCTTCTCCGCGCCGCGATAATCGCCCGCCCACGTCGCGAGCTGCGCGTGCGCGCGCAGGTAGTCGTCGTTTGCCGGCTCGATCGCGAGCGCCGCTTCGATCGCGTGCAGCGCCGGAGCGGCATGATTCGCCTCCGCGTACGCCCGCGACAATCGTGCGAGGACCGGCGCGGCCGACGGGTCCGCTTGCGCAGCGTGATCGAGCGCCCAGATCGCCTCCGCCGCATGTCCCAGGCGGGTCTCGATGTCCGCGACGCGAATCCAGAGCTGCGCGTCGGAGGGATTCCGTTCGAGCGCGCTCTGATACATCTGTAGCGCGTCCGCCCACCGTCCTTCGCCTTCGGCGGCGAGGCCGCGCTCGGGGATTGCCGATTGCGCTGCCGCACTCGCGGTGAACAGCGCGCCGCACACGACGAGCGATGCCAGCCGTGTCATTTTCTCCACTTCCTGTTCCTCGTGATCCAGAGATCCACCGCGAACCGCCCGAGCGTCACGAGCTCCGAGAGCAGCAGCGCGTAGCGCATCGGGATGACCGCGATGCCTTTGACGAGATACTCGAGCCGCTGGCCCTTGGTCACCATCACGAGCGCGGCAAGCGAGATGACGCTCTCGCACGCGATCGTGAGCCAGAATCCCTCCCAGTTGCCCGCAATCGTCATGATGAGGAGCACGGTCGGGAAGAACACCTTCTCGATCGCGGCGGTGAGCAGCAGCCATCCCGCAGGGCGTCCGTAGCTCGAGGTGTGCTGCCGGCCGAACGCCTGGCGATACGGCTCCCGAACGAGCCGTCTGTCGAGGCCGGTTCCACGCGGCGGCTCGATCGTCGCCACCGCTCCGGCGTTGACGACGGTCCGCAGCAGCGCCGTGACGTGCGGGCCGGTCATCGGCGGCATGCCCGACGCCGACGCGAGCGCCGGAACGCTGCGAACCGTGAGCTGCGCCGGGTTCCCCGACTTCGTCTGCGGTGGCTTCCGGCGGAGGCGCGTCCGCTTCAGCGCGCGGAACGGGCTGCGCAGCAGCGCGTCGAAGTAGAAGCAGGACTGCAGGAACGACGAAGACCACAGGTACACCTGACGCGGAAGGCGCGTGCACACGGGCTCGACCGTGCGCGCATACACGTCGGTCAGCTGAATGTTGCGATACCCCTCGTTCAACATCCCCATCCCGAGGAAGATGTCTTCCGAGTTCGTGAGGTCGTCTCCGAGCTTCGGCCCGAAGTAGTCGAACAGCGCCGCGACGTACTTGCGGCGATACGCGACCGCGCATCCGACCGGGTTCGTCATCGTCCCGAAGAAGACCATCTGCCCGCGATAGATGAACCGCTGCAGGAAGAGATACAGAACCTCGCGGTAGATGTTCGTCACGCCGCGCGCGATCGCGCGTCCGAGCGGTTCCTCGCCCACGGGCTGTGCAACGGGAACGTTGGCGAACGCGCGCACCGTCGCGTCCTGGGCGGCGGCGCGGCGATCGCGCCGGCGCAGGGGGAGGATGGTTCCGCACGCCGACGCGATCCCGACGCCCTTGTACAGCTCCTGGACCGTGCGCTCGATGTAAGTGGGGGACTCGAGGATCGTGTCGCCGTCGAGGATGAACTCGACGTCGCAATCGAGCTCGCGCGCCTGCCGCTTGATCGTCGGCGTCTTGCCGATCGGCTTGCGCCGCTGGATCGCGATCAGCTCGAGGCCATTCAGCTCGCAGAACATCCGCGCGCTGTCGATCGTCCCGTCCGTGCTCCCGTCGTCGATCAGGATCACGCGGCCCGGACGCAGCGTCTGGCGCAGCAGCGACGCGAGGCAGAACACGATCGTCTCCGCTTCGTTGAACGCGGGGATCACGACGTCCACCGTCGCCTCCCGCCAGTCCTCGGCAGGAGTGGGGCGCGTGCGATCGGGGCCGCGCGTCAGTCCCGCGAGGCTCAATAGGGCGTTCGGTCCCAGTACGAAATAAGGGAATGTAGCCATTGCAGTTTCGTCAGTTGCCGGTGTGCGATACGGAAGAGCAACGGCGGGGCCATGTTGAGCTGGAGGCGGAAATAGGCGCAAGATCGCGGAACATGGGGCGTCACAGGGCGGGAGAGACCATGCCGCCGGAGACAACTCATCCTCAGGTCACCGACAAATGTCTGCCTTTGGGATGAGTTCTTTCGGTGGGAAAAATTGCGAAGGCGCGCGCGCGCGACGACGAGACTGTGATCGCTTCGCTCGCGTTAATGCCGGACGATCGCGTCGCTCGCGTTAATGCCGAGCGATCGCTTCGCTCGCGTTAATGCCGGGCGATCGCTTCGCTCGCGTTAATGCCGGGCGATCGCTTCGCTCGCGTTAATGCCGGGCGATCGCTTCGCTCGCGTTAATGCCGGACGATCGCGTCGCTCGCGTTAATGCCGGGCGATCGCTTCGCTCGCGTTAATGCCGGACGATCGCTTCGCTCGCGTTAATGCCGGGCGATCGCTTCGCTCCCGCTAATGCCGGCTGATCGCTTCGCTGTCGATCAATGCCCATGGAATTGACGCATTTCAACCGGCGCTTTGCAGCAGGTGGCATTGACGCGTTTCAGCTGGCATTAACGCTCTTCAGCTGGCATTAACACCTTTCAGCCGGCATTAACACCTTTCATCCGGCCTCTCGGGAGACCCTGCCGGCGGATCGTCGCGACGGCGGCGCCGGTGCGATACGTGCGGAAGTCGACCTTGCAGCCGTGCGCCGTGAGTAAGTTGTGGGGGCGGGTCTCTCAGACCCGCCTTCAGGAAACTTTCGGGAGACCCTGGCGGCGGATCGTCGCGACGGCGGCGCCGGTGCGATACGTGCGGAAATCGACCTTGCAGCCGTGCGCCGTGAGGAAGTTGTGGAAGCGGTAATAATCGCCCGCGTCCATGCCGAACAGCTTCAGCAGCGCGCGATAGTTGCCCTTCGTGGTGCTCAGGCCACGGCCGACCAGCTCGCGGATATCGTGGCGCGTCAGGTCGCGGTTGAGGAACAGCGGATGGACGTGGTCCCAGAAGGAGTAGTGTCCCTGCACGAGCGCCTGGAACAGGTCCTCTGAAATCTGGCGGCGGCGCTCGCGCGTTGGCACCATGCCGACGCCCGTCGTCCGCAGCGCTTCGGGTAAGTCGGCGGAGGTAATCGTGCTGCCTGACGCCAGCCAGATCGCCTGCTCGATGACGTTCTGCAGCTCGCGGATGTTGCCCGGCCATTTGTAGCGCAGCAGCGCCTGTTCCGCATCGGGTCCGCACGTCATGGGGCGCGGCGCGCGCCGGAGGAAGTGTTCGATCAATGCGGGGATGTCGTCCGGCCGTTCGCGCAGCGGCGGGACAGCGATCTGAATCACGCGAAGCCGGTAGAGCAGGTCCTCGCGGAATTCGCCCGCGGCGACTCGTTCGGCCAGGTTGCGGTTCGTGGCCGCGACGATGCGGACGTCGAGCGTGCGGGCCTGGCTGTCGCCGATCGTCTGCACTTCCCCGTTCTCGAGGAAGCGCAGCAGCAGCGCCTGCATGCGCAGGCTCATCTCGCCGACTTCGTCGAGGAGCAGCGTGCCGCCGTGCGCCATCTGCAGCTTGCCCGCGCGATCCCGATACGCGCCCGTGAAGCTGCCGCGCACGTGGCCAAACAGTTCCGACTCGAGGAGCGTCTCGGGAATTCCCGCGCAGTTCACCGCGAGGAACGGCCGCGCGCGTCGAGTCGAGGCGTCGTGGATCTCGCGCGCGAGGAGATCCTTGCCGACGCCGCTCTCGCCGGTGATCAGGACCTTCGCGTTCGACTGGCCCGCGCGGCGGGCGAGTTCGAGCACGCGCGACATCTGAGCGCTCGCGCTGACGAGCACGCGCGGAGCAGGAACGGTGTCCAGGGGCATGAGATACCCGGGACGGAAGGCAAGGGCCGTTCCGGTGTGTTACCTCAGGGGGTATACGGGCGCACTCCGCACCATTTCAACGGTTTGGCGTCAGCAGAGGCACTTACACAATTGCAGCGCGCCGAAAAGTCATCCCGTTCGGCGAGTTTTGGTGCGGAACGGGGTGAGAAGTCGATCTCAGCTATACGATGGTGACCTTTGCCGGTTCGCCGTGTCGAGGATATGCGGAGCGGCGCCCGATGACAGGCAGTACAGCGCCTGTCGAGAGGCGGTACTCATGGTATTCGGGGAACGCTGAGGCGAGGACTCGTTCCTCGTAGCGAATGCGCGCACCGGTAACGGCGAGCCAGGCCATCACCGCGACGGCGAACGCGAGCGTCGGGTACATCAGCAGAAGCCCTCCATACTGCAGCACGTAGCCCAGATACACGGGGTGCCGCACATGCCTGTACGGGCCGCTTCGGACCAGTCGCCGCGCCTGCGGCTCGATGCTCATCGCGTATCGCAGCGCCCACAGCGCGGAGAGCGACACTGCCGATCCACAGAGCCACATCAACAATCCGGTCGCGCCCATCGTGGGATAGTTCGTCGGCGCCAGCCATTCGGGTTTCACGAGACGCACAGCCTGAAAGAAGGCGAACAACAGGAACGTGCCGGCGTAAGCTGCCAATTGCGCCCTCAGCGTACGGCTAGTCGCTCGCGCCCCGTCTCTGATCAGAAACGCGAGGGCGCTTACAAGCTCGTGCGCGATTGTCGGCAACAAGAAGACACCGACGGCCGGCATGCGCCTGAGCGTCCACGCCGCCAGCGACGCGAAGACAATGAATCCGGCCCAATCGCTGGCGCGGCTGACCACCGAGGATTGCCTCTCCGATGACGAAGACGGATACGAGCGACTGGCCGCTGCGGCGTTCGATGACATCAATCCGCCTTCACTGCATGTTGAGGTGAATGAGTTGCCGGAACCTGACGGGCTGCCCATCGAGCCGCGCGGGCTCGAACTGCCAGGCCTTGGCCGCGCTCACGATCATGAATTCGTGAATGTTGCGCGGCGGCGTGCGTAGCTTGACATGCTCGACGAGGCCGCGCGGGTCGATCAACAACTCCAGCACCGTCTGAGTCGCAAGACGCGGGCCCAGATCTGATTCATCCGGCAGCTTCGGATACACCGAGCGCGGCGGCGTGACTCCCGTATCGGAGCGCGTGTATACATGTGCGCCCTCGGTTTCCGGCCTGTCTCCCCTCGTCGCGTCGCCGCTTGCCGTAATCTCGACGCTCGAGTAGAAGACCATCCCGGGCGGCACGTGCGATGCCTGCGCCGCGAGCGAGTCCGCCGAAACCAGCAGGTTCGGAATCCAGGACACATTGCTGGCGAGGAGCGGTCTCACCGATGCATGCTGATGCTCCGGACGTGATCCCGTCGCAGCAGACCGCTTGCTTGTCGACGCGTCAGGAGTGTGCGAGACGCTTCGAGCATTTCGATTACGTTCCTGGCGATGTTTGCGCCCCTCCGATGCAGCGGGGGCAGCCGTGTCGCTCTTGGGTGCGTCTTCGACGATCCCGAAGGAAGCAGCGAGTCGCGCCGTTCGCGCATCGGATCCGACGAGCCACAGAACCGACCCGCACACCAGAACGGTCGCGACAGCCGCCACCACCAGTGGCGACCCATGACGGCGGCGGCGGCGCTGATCCGGTTCGGTCCACGTATCCTGCTTGGGCGCGGCTGGCACCTCCTCGCGAGATGGAACCACCGCGCGATTGGGGGCCTGACTTGCGCGGTCGAACAGCGATTTCAATGTCTGTTCACTGTCCGGTCGTTCGAAGTATCCGAGTGCCTCCGAGAACTCCTCGACACTCTTGTACGCGATCCCCCCGGTTGTCTGCGTCACGATCAAGCGCAAGCGCACGGGCACATCGTCCTTGAGCATGCCGGCGAGCATGTGTGCCGCCGCGGCGGCAACCCCCGCCCCCGCTCCCACGGCTGACGCGGACACACGGCCTCCTGCATCGAGGACGATGTCGGCAGCACTCGGAAAGCCGGCGCCGGAGCCATTGCTCGCCAGCCCCTGACGGCAGACGGCCTGAATCAATGCCACAGCCTCGAACCACCGGACGTCGATCTCTCGCGCGAGCAAGTCGTCGAGACGAATCTGCTGAATCATCGATGTTTTCCTATCCCCAACTCTCTCGCTGTCAGAACAACCGCTGCACGAACTGAACCACGTCGGTAAACGTATCCCTGACCATCCGTTCGAGCATCAGCACTGTCTCGTGCGCTCCGCCGTTCGTCATGGCCATCGCGATCGTCAGCGCCGCGATTGGAATCACCACGATCCATCCTTCGGCCCCGCGCCCGCCGGAGGTGCGCATTCGCAGGCTCCCTTACTTTGCCGGTGCCGTATAGCCGCCCGTACTGCGCACGCGGACACTCGGCGTCGACGTGAGCTTGATATCGACGTTCCGCCACTTGCCATCGTGGTCGGAATTGGTCGAGGTGTAAGCGACCATGTATCGCCGCCGCAGATCCTCCAGCACGTTCTGGAACTCCACGCCAAGCTCGGATACGTCCTGGGACAGGAGCGCGCGCCCGCCAGAGAGGTCCGCGAGTTGCTGAAGCACGCCGGTATCTACTTTCGATCCCAGGCCAATCGTGAACACGGCCGCGCCCGTTTCCTTGACAAGCTCCAGGACGTCCGGCAGCTTGCGCACGCTCCCGGGTCCGGTACCTGGATTGTCCTCGTCGCGTCCATCCGTCATCACGACGACGACGCGGCGGCGATCGCTGCGCTTCAGCCTGACGAGTGCATCGCCAACTGCATCGTAGAGTGCCGTTCCACCCGACGCCTTGTACCCATCGATGGCGTCGCGCGTCATGTCGCGATCGGTCGAGAGGTCATGCGCGAAGGTCGACTTGTCCGAGAAGAGCACGACCGCGACCTCGTCCTGCGGGCGCAGCGCCGCCGCGAACGCGTGTGCGCTGGCAATCACGTCGGCTTCGTGCTTCTTCATGCTCCCGCTTGCATCGAGCGCGAGGATGATCGAGACGGGCTGCGTCGCCTCCTGAAATGTATCGACATGCTGCGGCACGCCGTCCTCGTAGACTTCGAGGTCGTCAGCGGACACTTCCAGGTACTTGCCTTCAGTGTCCAGCGCGGTGAACTCGACGCCGCCGCGAATCGGTGATGGTTTCGGCGCGAAGTACCCGTCGCGCGCCTTCACGTGCGATCCGGGCACTGCGCAGCTCACCGCAATCGAGCGCCACGCGCCGTCCTTCTTCTGGTTGGCCGGCGTGTACGTGAGGAGGTATCGATTCTGGACGTCGGCGGCCAGCGCCGTATGCACGAGCTGCAACTGCTCTTCGGTGAACGGCAGGAACATCCGGCCGCCGGTCTCGTCCGCAATCCGGCGCAGCAACTGCTCGCCCTTGAGCGAAATGCCGGCGACTCCGCCGATCGCGACCACGTACACCGTGACCTGCGCGTCCTTGAGGGCCGCGAGCGTGTCGTCGGCGGACGACGTGCTGTTCTCGTCGTAGCCGTCCGTGAGGAGAATGATGGCCCGGCGACCGCCCGAATCCGGAAGCTTGTGCGTGAGATCGACGAGCGAGTCGAGAATCGCGGTTCCCCCGTCGAACCGAATCGCGCCGATCGCATCGGCGACGGTCTTTCGATCGTCGGTCGGCCCGGTAGTGGGAAGAAGCTTCTTCGAGAACGGCGCCACGACGAGGCGATCGAGCGGGGTCATGTAGTCGGCAAGCGTCGAGGCGGTGCGCTGAACGAAGTCCATGCGGCGGGACATGCTGCGGCTGCTGTCGATGAGCAGCGCGAACGTCGCGCCGACGGCCTCGTGCCGCGCAAGATCGAGCGGCTGCGGGACTCCGTTTTCGAGGACGGTGAACGCGCTCTGAGGCACGTTCTTGACGAAGTGCCCTTCCTTGTCCTGTACCGACGCTTCGACGAGCACGCTGGTCACTTCCGTCTCGTCGGTGATGTCGAAGGGTTGGAGCACGACCGTGTCGCGGACTTCGTGGCCGATCGGGTCGGATGCCGCGACGGAGATCTCCCGGCGCTCGAACGGGTTGTCGTCGGTCCACTCGAGCGCGTACGGCGCGCTGTCTACCGTGCCGAACAGCTTGCCATCGATGAAGAACTGCGCGGGACCGGGATTCGATCCGTCAGCGCTGTGAATCTGGGCGACGATGCGGACGCTGCCCGGCACGCCGCTGCGGCCGAGCGGCGACGTGATTCGGACGGACAGGCCCGTGCCGGCTGGGGATCCGACATTCGGACCGGAGGGGAGCTGCAGCAGCAGAGAGAGAAGTACGCCGAGCATGATCGTCAGACGTAAACCGCCGTCTCCTCGCGATCGTTGACGAAATACGTGTTGCACGCCGCCTCGAGCAGGTCGGGCGTCAGGTGCGGCGGCCTGTTCAAGTAGCTCGCGAGCGAGAGCGCCTGCTTGATCAGATCGCGCGGCTGGCAGCCGCGCAGCGCAATCTTTCGCGGCCGGTAGTACTCGTACAAGAGGTGCTCCACGAGTCCGGAGTCCTTGGTGGCGCCGAGCTCACGGCAGCAGGTCTCGAAAATCGAGTGGAAGTCCTGGACGGTCGGACTCTCGGCGAAAATCTTGTACTGGATCCGGCGCAGGAACGCTTCGTCCACCAGCTCCGCCGGTCGAATGTTCGTCGCAAACACGATCAACGTCATGAACGGCAGCTCGAACTTCTGGCCGCTCTGGAGCGTCAGGAAGTCCACTCGGCTTTCGAGCGGGACGATCCAGCGGTTCAGCAGATCCCGGGGCGAGCAGTGCTGCCGCCCGAAGTCGTCGATGACGAGCACGCCGCCGTTCGCCACCGCCTGGACAGGCGCGCGATAGAAACCCGTCGTCGGGCTGTAGCTCAATTCGAGCGCGTCGAGGGTCAGCTCGCCGCCGACCATGACCATCGGCCTCCGGCAGCGAACCCACCGCCGGTCGTCGAGGCCGATCGTCGTCAGGCTGCTCTCGTCATCGACCGCTCCAATCGGCTCGTGGTTCACCGGATCGAACAGGCGGATGATGCTGCCCTCAACGTCGAGCGCGTGGGGGATCGCGATCTCTCCCTCGAGGAGATTGTGAATCGCTTGTGAAATAACGGTCTTGCCATTTCCCGGAGGACCGTAGACGAACATCGAATGACCGGCGTTGATCGCGGGCCCGAGCTGATCGAGGACGCGGTCGCTGATCACGAGATGTGAAAAGGCCGTTCGAACCCGATCGCGATTTGCTGTGCGGGGCGCTGCGGCGCGGTACGCCTTCATGTACTCCTGATACTGCGCGAGCGGCACGGGCGCGACGCCCACGTACTGATTCGTCTCGAGGAACAGCGCCGCCCTGGTGCGCCCGGCATCGGTGATGCGGTACCGATAGGAGGCGCCCCCGACAATGCCTCCTCCGACAATCTGAATCTGGTGTTGCGCCTTCAAGAGATCGAGGGCGGGGGAGAGCACGGGAAACATCAGACCGAGCCGCTGGGACAGGTCGGACCCGGAGAGCTCGCCGGAGAAGTGCAGCGACTTGAGGACGAGCTGCAGAACCAGGTCGAGACTGATCCCCGCGTCCTCCACCGTCTGCGGAGCAACCGGATGCGGCACGACTTCTGAGCGAGTGAGCGTTGTCGTCATGGGACCTGCTGTCCGGGAGCGCCGTCCAGGCGCTCGGTCAAGAGTGTCGGATTCGTGCGCATGGCGCCGCGGATCTGGTTCGCACGTTCACGCGCGAGCGCGAAGGTCACGCGGGTCCGGGTGGCCTCGTCGAATGCCGCGAGCGCGCGCGGTCGATCGCCGGCGGCCAGATAGACGATCCCGAGGTTGTAGAGGCCGCTCGCGCGATCGCCGGCATCCAGGAACTCTTTTCGCGTCAGATCCAGCTTGCCCGCCGCCGCGAAGGCGAGGGCCAGGTTGTTGCGGGCCGCCAGCAGGGAGGGATCGAGCTTCAAGGCCGCGGTGCAACCCTGGATGGCCGCATCGGTCCTGCCTTCGAGAAACGAGAGATAGCAGAGGTTGTTCACCGCATATGCCGCGCGCGGATCGAGCCATGTGGCGAGCTCGTATGCGGCCCGGGCTTCGCGATACTTCCCGAGCGCCTGCAGCAGCGTCCCGTACGTGTTCTGCGCGGCCGCCGACTGCGGCGCATAGTACGTTGCCCGGTGCGCGTCGGCCAGACCGAGGTGGGGGAGACCCCAGTCACGCCATACGCGCGCGAGACCCTCGTAGGCGTCCGCGCTGCGGGAATCCAGCGCCAGCGCCTGGCTGAAATGTTCGTAAGCCGCATCCAGGATGCCGCGCTGCCGGTATCGCTCCGCGATGCGACACTGCGCGTCAGCTGACGGTGCCGATGCAAGAAGACGAAGCTCCGCGGCCAGCTCGGGATCCCGCTCCTCCATCGTCGGCAGGTGTTGCGCCGTCGGTGGCCGCATCGCCGTGCTCAGATGACGGACCTTTTCCATGTACTCCGACAGGTCCCGTGTATTGGTGCCGGAGTTCAACCTGGCAAAGGTGCCGCCGGGCGGCGGGACGACCTCACGCGACATGCGCATGGCGCAGCCGCCGGCGATGAGCGCCGTGGCGAGGATCGCCGCCGCCTTCGTTCGGGATGCGACCATGAGTTTCAGTCCTCGCGGCCAAGGCGGCCGCGACGTCGTCCGAGATACACAACCAGCAGAACGGCAAAGATGACCAGCAGAACAATCGTCGTTGTACTCATGTCAGCTCCTCTGTGTATGGTTACTTCGTGACGGTTGGCAGGAACACGCGAATGAACTGGATCACCGCGGGACCGAGAATCACGACGTAGAGAGCGGGGAAGAGAAAGAAGACCAACGGAAAAACGAGCTTCACACCCACTTTCGCGGCTCGCTCTTCGGCGCGCTGACGCCGCTTCACCCGCGATGTCTCTGCGTGCGTCCTCAGCGCCTGCGCGATGCTCGTGCCGAACTTGTCGGTCTGCACGAGGAGCGCCACGAGCGATTGCACGTCCTCGACTTTCGTGCGCAGCGCGAAGTTCTTGAATGCCTCCAAACGTGGTTTGCCCGCGCGAATCTCAGTCGTGATCAGACGCAGTTCGTGGGTGAGTGCCGGGTATGAAATGGCGAGTTCGTCCGACGCTTTCACGATGGCCTGATCGAGACCGCAGCCGGCCTCGACGCAGACGATCAGCAGATCGAGCGCGTCCGGAAGGCCATTGCGAATCTCCTGTTTACGCTTTTCAATCTTTCGGGCGATGAACATGCCCGGGAGCAGATAGCCCACCGCAGCCGCAATCAGCGCAAACAGCCAGCCGCGCCGCGGACCGATGAAGACCAGAACGGGAAGCAGGAGCGCGACCGGCGTAATGAGCTGCGCCAGGCCGAACGCAAACATCGCCGAGGTGTTGTAGTACCCCGCTGCCGCGAGTCGGCGGCGCAGCCGGTTCATATCTTTCGGCGACTTCGGCACGCCCGGGATCCGCTTCAGGCGCGGATCGAGCATGTCCACCAGCGTCCCGCCGGTGACCGCGACATCGCCGGCCCCCGCGAGGGCGAGCTGCCGCAGGCGCCGCCGCTCGGGCGATATGGAAGAGAGGACGGCTGAAGTTGCCCATCCTGAGACGAGTGCCACGAACAGGAATGCTGCGGTAAGCGTGATGAGAACGTCGGCGGCCATTGTGATCCTGCTCCTAGTACGGAACGTTGACCAGTTTCCTGATGATCAGCGTTCCGGCGATCTGCAGCGTCGCGGCGAATACGAGCATCTGAACGCCCAGCGGATCGTTGAGTAGCGTCTTCATATGCGCCGGCGAAATGAGCGTGAGGACGCCCGCGAGCGCCGGCGGAAGACCAGCCAGAATCCACCCTGTGATCCGGCCGTGCGCGGTGACAACACGAACCTGGCGCTTCACGCGGAACCGATCCCGGATGACCGTCGCGAGGTTGTCGAGAATCTCGGACAGATTGCCGCCCGTCTCGCGCTGCGTCAGCACGGCCGTCACGAAAAACTTGGCGTCGAGTACCGGCACGCGATCGGTCAGGCCTTTCAACGCCTCCGGCATGGGCATGCCGAAGTTCTGCCGGTCGTAGACGAGCTTGAACTCCGCGCCGATCGGATCCGGCATCTCGTCGGCCACCATCTGCAGTCCGGTAGGAAATGCGTGGCCGGCGCGCAGTGCGCGGGCCATCAGCTCGATCGCTTCCGGGAACTGCTCTTCGAATTTTTCGAATCGCCGCGTGCGCATGTGCCGCACCACGAGATACGGCACGGCACCGAAGAGCGGGGCAGCAGCCAGACCTAAATACGTGAAGTAGGTCAACCACTTGACGAGGAGATAGCCGATGCATGCGGCAAACAGACACATGAGCACGAGCGTGCCGACGCTGAGGTTCAAACCTGATTGCGTGACGAGGCGATCCAAAGGACCGGACACGCCCTTCCATCGTGATAACGCGAACTCCAGTGCGCGTACATCACTGAGACGCTGAACCGGCCGTTCCAGCACGCCGCCCGCACCCGTCGGCGCGCTCGGCGTGCCTTTCTGTTTCAGACGGCGCAGGAGCTGCGAGCGCTCATCGGCCTCGGGACGTACCACGAACATGTAGTACGCGCCGATGACGATTCCGAATATGAAAATGAACGTGAAGAGAACGATGGACATGCGATCTTCCTTTCTGCGTTACGCGATCATCTTCACGTGCTCGAACATGTCCATCCCGAGATGCACGCCGGCTGCGGCGAGGCGATCGGCACACTTCGGCCGGATGCCCGTTGCACGGAATCGGCCGCGCACCCGGCCGTCCGGTCCCAGGCCCGATCGCTCGAAGAGGAAGATGTCCTGCATCGTAATCACCTCTCCCTCCATGCCCGTGATCTCCGAAATAGCGGTAATCTTCCGGGTGCCGTCCGACATGCGGGAGATCTGTACGATCAGGTTGACGGCGGAGGCGATCTGCTGGCGGATGGCCTTTTCGGGAATGTTCAGGTTTGCCATCGCCACCATGGTGTCGAGGCGGTACAACGCGTCGCGTGGGCTGTTCGCGTGGATCGTCGTCAGGCTGCCGTCGTGGCCCGTGTTCATCGCCTGGAGCATGTCCAGCGCTTCCTCGCTTCGCACCTCGCCGACGACGATGCGATCGGGCCTCATTCGAAGGGCATTGACGACGAGCTCACGCTGGCGCACTGCGCCCTTGCCTTCGATGTTCGGCGGACGCGTCTCGAGGCGTACTACGTGACGCTGCCGTAGCTTCAGCTCCGCCGCGTCCTCGATCGTGACGATCCGCTCGTGGTCGTTGATGAAGCTGGAAAGGATGTTGAGCAGCGTCGTCTTTCCGGCGCCGGTGCCGCCTGAAACGACCGCGTTCAGCCGACACCCGACGGCCGCCTCCAGGAAATCCTTCATCGGCGGCGTCCAGGACTCACGCCCGACGAGATCATCTGCGCCAAGCTTGTCCGTCCGGAAGCGGCGGATGGACAGCGCGGAGCCATCGAGTGCCAGCGGTGGAATGATGGCATTTACGCGCGAGCCGTCCGCGAGGCGCGCGTCCACCATCGGGCTGGATTCGTCGATGCGCCGGCCAATCGAGCTGACGATCCGCTCGATGATCTGCATCAGGTGCCGTTCGTCGCGGAACACGACATCGGTAGGCTCCAGGCGGCCCTGTCTCTCGACGTAGACCTGGTCGTACCGGTTCACGAGGATGTCCGAGATGGACGGATCGTGCAGGAGCAGTTCGAGCGGTCCGAGTCCGAACAGCTCGTGCAGCACGTCGCTGACGATGCTTTCCCGCTCGTACAGGCTGAGCGGCGTGCGATCCCGTTCCCGCTCGAGCATGCCTGCGATGAGCGAACGGATCTCCGGCTCTGCGTCCTCGCGTTTGACGCGGGTCAGCCGATCAAGATTGAGCCGGTTCAGCAGCTCCTGATGGATCCGACTCTTCAGGTCCTGGTAGCTCGCGTTCCGCGTATCGGGTGCAGCCGTCACGACATTCATCGCGTAATCCCTCCGGTGATGTGCCTACGCGCTCAGCGGCGGCCTGACAGAAAACCTCTGCGGCCAGTTGACGACTCCACCTCGTGCGATACGCCCGCCAGCTCTCGCGCGAGCGCGGTGAAAGACGCCGAGAGGTCGTTGTGATTGTCGAGCGCGAGCGGCCGTCCTTTGTGCATGGCGCCGAGCGCCCGACGGTAATCGCTCGGAAACTGGTGCGTAATCGTGCTGCCCACGGCCCGTTCGATGTCGCGATGGCCGATCTCGGAACGGCGGTCGGTACGGTTGATGACCGTCGTTACCTTGGCTTTCGGATACCGCGATCGCAGCGCAGCGGCCATGCGGCCCGCATTGCGCACGGTCGCAAGCTCCTGGTTCGCGACCACGACGAGGCTCGTGACCAGATCGAGGCTGTCCAGCACGGAATGATCGCCGCGCGGCACATCGATCACGGTGAAACCGTAGAGGGACGAGGCCAGCTCGATGATCGACGACACCCGGCGGACCTCGACCGCGCGTACCGGAGGGCGCTCGGCCGACGCCAGCAAGTCGAGCCCCGAAGCGGTCGGTGCCACGAGGCTTTTCAGAAACGCCGCATCGAGGCGGTGCAGGTTTTCGAGCGCGTCGAGGATAGAGAAGCGCGCGTCCGCTCCGAGGAATACCGCGGCGTCGCCATACGCGAGATGCAGATCGATGAGCATCGCGCGCGCAGGAGACAGCTTCGCGAGCGCCGTTGCCACGTTCACGGCGGTGGTCGTCGCGCCGACGCCGCCCTTTGCGCCGACGAAGGCAAACACGGGGCCGGCTGGGGCATGCGAATGCTGGCCAAGCAGCCGTGTCATCGCGGCATCGATTTCGCTCTGCACAAGGGGCTCCGCGATCACCTCATTCACCCCTGCGCGCATGCCCTGGAGGATCAGCGCCGGATCGAGGCTCGGTGCGACCAGCAGCACGTTCGTGGACGGATGCTGTCGTTTGAGGGTCGCCAGTGCCGGCGGAACCTGCGTGGTACGCCGAAGATCGAGGACCAGGACGCTCGGTTGAGAAACGTGAGCTCCCACGAGGGCATTGACGTCGGCGGTCCATGAGAGTCCCGCGATCGGTCCTGACGCTCGAAGCAGATCTTCCAGCCGCTGATCCCGCGACCCGACGACGATAACGGTTACAGACACATGAACCTCGATTTACCGAACGAGAAGGATCGTCCTGAGAAATGACGCACTATTCGGCAGCGACGAGTTGCCCACTGCCGTTGACGGGAGCGTCATAATCCGGCCGATGACGGCCTGGCCGTTGTTCGCTGGAAAAATGATCTGGCCCGTATTGCGATCGATATCGCCGATGCCTTCGATGAAGAACCCGAAGATGTTCACCATTCGCAACACCCCGTTTTGTCCTGTGGGGTTGGCCGCCATGTACGAGTCGATATCCATGACGCCGATCGGCACGACGCGTGGACTTCGACTGGGCGGATCGAATGAGCTCCCCACGATTCCCTGCCCGTTCACCCAGCTCGCGCCCGAATCCCTGGCCATCAGATCCTGGACGGTGTTCCGCGTCGATCCGACGGTTGCGCCGGTCTGCACGCGGTAGCACCCCCGCGCGGCCCAGTACGCCGTATCCGCCCAGTTGTTGGGGATGTCCGTCGGACACACGGTGGTGGGCGCCGCGAAACTCGATGGGAGCCCGTTGCACGTCAGGATGTTGCTTTGAACCGTGTTGTTTCCCAGCTGCGTCGTGTCGGCGCGCGGTAGGTCGATCGTTCGGAACCAGCCCGACGAGATTGGGTCTCCCGATGCGCCGATCTTCACGGCAAATCGGGCGCCGATATCGCCCGGGAGACTGAAGCCCGTGCCGGGCCCTGACGCGCTTGGAGGAGTATAAAAATCCGGCTCGTACGGCGGGTTACTGCCTTGACCGTTCGAGTACTTGTCGTACGTCGACAAGGGGCCCGGGTTCGGTCCTTCAGGTCCGAACTCGTGCCACCGATCGACGACGGCCCATGGTCGCAGACAGTCGGTCGTATCGCCAGTGGCGATCTGCGCGGTTGCGGTTGCGCGAACTCCCTGATTGAGGACGTTCGCGACCCGGCCGAAATACGTCGGCAGGGCATTGCCGCGCGCCTGATTACGATAGACGTCCACCTTCACGCAG
>JBKPTE010000003.1:0-72305 GCA_046735335.1 Acidobacteriota bacterium
CGTCCGTCACCAGCAGGCGCCGGCCGTCGAGGACGATCACCCGCGCCAGGTGCGGCGAGACGTCGTTGACGATGACGAGATCGACGTCGTTGCGGCCGAGCGCCCGGCCGAGAGCGGCGGCCAGGCGCAGGCGCACCTCGAAACGGCCGGCGGCCTCCGGATAGGCGTTCCGGTCCAGCAATACGGCGACATCGACGTCGCTGTCGCGATGAGCGCGCCCGGCCGCCAGGCTGCCGAACAGATAGGCGGCGATCACCCCGTCTTGCCCACGCAAAGTGTCAACGACGCGCTGCTCCAGGGCTCCCCGGTCCATGCCTGATTGTATCCGGGCGTCTCCGTCGCCGATCCCCGCTAGCCGACGCCGGTCCACGCTCGCCCCAGGGCGGTGTCGCGCGTCGAAGAACCCGGCGGGCTCGCGTCCAGCCTCCGGCCACCCAACCGGACGGCGAGCTGCCGCAGCAGCGCTCCGAACGTCAGCGTCCACGCCGATATCGCGATGACCAGGAAGACGCGCGAAACGGGATACAGGAAAGCCAGCTCCATGGCTTCCGCCATCCTGAACGTCGCGACGGTGTAGGCCGCAAGCGGAAAAACCGCGCCCCAGTAGAGCGGATCGTACGTCAGTGGGAACCGGCGATAGGCGTAGCGCCAGACGGCGAGCACGATCAGCATCGGAATCCACCACGTGCCGGTCGCCCAGTAGAAGACGGTGAACCCTTTGAGGAATGGCAGCAGCGATCGCAGGTACGGCGCGTCCGCGGAATTGCGGATCAGCAGCGAGCCGCCCAGCGTGGAGATCGCCATTGCGCCCATGTTGATCCAGTACGGCGGCGCCAGGTCCGCCGGAGAAAAACGGAAGAACGTGTAGCGATAGAAAATCAGCGAGATCATCCAGATGTAGAGCATCCCGCCCCAGAGCCACATCGACAGCGCGACAAAATTCACCTCGAGCCGGCCCGGCTGTCCGATGTGTCCGGCGATGAGCGCGGCCAGCACGGCGACCGACTGGGTGGCCACCACCGCCAACAGCCAGGCACCGGTGATTCCCTCGCCGAGGCTGGGCTTCCGCTCCTTGACGATGAGCGCGGTGAAGATCCCGTACGTCAACAGCAGCCAGAGCGCGAGCCCCGCGATCCAGAGCGCAAAGGCAAAGCGCAGCGTCCCGGCAATCAGCAGGCTCTGTGATCCGAGAACGCAGGTCGCGGCGATGGCGGTGAAGAATCCCGGGGCGCGTTGGTGGTCCGTCAAATCGGCGAGGACGTGGTCGCAGCAGCGGAACACCCGCAGGCCGGTGAGGAGCCACAGAGCGGAGTACGCGACGCCGTTCACACACAGGAGCGCCAGGGCAACCCGGCGCAAACCGGCCTGCAGCGCGGCGATCGAGACGAAACCGGTGGCCATGACGAGCGCGAAGTACGCCGGAGACAGCGTCTGGAGATCGCTCCCTGACGTCGGACGTGCCACCCGCTGTGCGAGGATAGACTCTTGTTGTCGGACGCGGCGTGCGCGAGTGAACGACGACAGCGTATTACGCGCCATGCGACCCGTCCTGGCAGAAAGGAAAACGATGAAGGAGCCTGAATCGTCGAGGGCCGTCGAACCGCCACCCCCCTTCAAGCACTTTGCGGCAGGACACCCGGAGATCGCCAAAGCCCACCAGCAGCTTGGCGAAGCAGTGCGCGCGGCAGGTCCCCTGGCGGCTCGCGAGGTCGCTCTCGTGAAGCTCGCGATCTCCATCGGCGCCCGCCTGGAGGGATCGACCCACGCGCATGCGCGCAAGGCACGGGCGCAGGGAATCGATGCCGCCGCGCTGGATCACGTGGCGATCCTCTCGTGTCCGACCATCGGGTTTCCCGCCATGATGATGGCGCTCGGATGGCTGCACGACTCCGAAGGAGAACCAGCCCGCTGAAATCAGGCGCGCGATCCTGCCCTCAGCGTTCGAGAAACCTGCGCTCGACGTAGCGCACAACGCTCCAGATTTCGTCCGGCTTCAGCGCGGGGCCGAACGGCGGCATCGTGGGTGGCACGCCGGCCGCCACACGCAGGTAGAGATCCTCCGGCCGATCGCCACCCCCGAAGAGTCGCGCCGTGAAGTCTCGCGGACGCGGTGTCAGCTGCGCACCGACCGGTCCGTCGCCGCGTCCCGACTCGCCGTGGCATGGAACACAGTAGGCGCTGTACACGCGTGCGCCTGCGGCAACCAGAGTGTCCGTGCTCGGCGGCGCGGACGGCACGGCCACTCGTGCCGCGGGCTGAACGCGGTTCGGGTTCAGGCATGCGACGACCGCCACGAGCGAGGCGACCTGGTCGGCGCTCAGAGCGTCGAATGACGGCATCCCGGAAACCGGCACACCTTGCCGGATCGTCCGGGCGAGGTCCTCATCCGATGCTGCGCCGTTCGTCGTGGACACGAACTTGTACACGGCCCGCGTCAGATCCCGCGGCGGCACCGCCAGCCTGGACGAGGGTGACGTCCGGCTCTCGCTTTCGATGACCGACGGGCGGCCGCGCAACGAAAACGCCACGTAGCCCCGGCCGTCCATTCCATGGCACCGGGCGCACTGGCTGACGTAGAGTGGCCAGCCCGCAAGCTTGGTCCCGTTGCTGGAGAGCGCGGGCGGAGTGCTCCCGGCCGCATCGGCTCCCGGCGGCGCGGAGGCGTGCCCAAGCATGCGGCCCGCCGCCATGAACACGAAGATGGCGCTTGCCACACCGTAAACCAGCCAGGACTTGTCGCTCCGCAGCCCGAACTCCCAGCGCCGTTGAAACCGGTAGCGCATGGTCCGCATGGATTGCCGCGGCCTGACGAAAAAGTTGATCGGATAGGTCCAGAGGTGCACCAGCTTCGTGAACGGGAGATACGCGAAAAAGGTGAGCGCCAGGAAGATGTGCCACTTGCTGACGAGCGTCGCAGAGGCCATCAGCTCCGGCTGTGCCGACAGCGTCCACAGGCTCGCCACCCACGCCGATGCCGTATACGCCACACCGAAGATGCGGTGCACCACGACTTGATACAGAGCCAGGCTGGCGATCGCGAGGATGAACAGGTGGACGACATAATCGTCGGCCTGGCTCATCGCGCGCACCTCGGGAACGGCGAGGCGGCGTGCCAGTGCGGTGGCGGATCCGAGCAGCACCATGAAGCCGCCGGCGAGCGCCGCGACGTAAAAGAAGTGAATCCACGATTCCGCGCCCAGCAGCCCGCCGAACAAGCCGGCCAGGTGCCCGGCCGCCACGAGCGCGAGTCCCCAGTGCAGCAGGAGCGACGCGGCGCCCAGGATTCGCCGGCCGAACAGCCCGCTTGCGCGCGTGCTCCACGAGAACGGCCGGTACACCATGCGGATGATCGGCACGCCGAGAAAGAGGAGCACGCAGAGGTACGGGTAGACGCCCCAGAGAAAGCGGTTCACGAGCGCACCTCGTTTGGATTCGGCATGTGGGAACACTTCGCCGGCGGCCTGACGAAATGGACCGGTCGCACCGGTGCTTCGGCGCGATCGAGAGGCGACCAGGCCGGCCGGTCGCCCAGCCGGGCGAGATCGAGCTCGAGGATGCGCTCGAGCGCAGCGATCAGGAGCGCGTACGGGCTCTCGAGCTTCTCGAGCCCGTCGCGAAGTGGCGCGAGCGCGGGCCGCACGAGCCGCTCCAGCAGCCGCCGACGGAGGCCGATGCCGTCGCGATCGTCGAGCTCGACGCTCGCAGCGAGGAAGTCGACAACGACCGGCACATAGTCGGGCAGCTCGCGCGCGCCAAGCTCCAGGCCGAAGTGACGGTAGATGGCCGCGAGCTCCACCATGTAGCCATTGCGAGGCGAACTGCCGACGTTCCGGCAGGTGGTCGGCTCATCGAACAAATGCGCGCCGAGATAGAGCGGACACGGCGGCGACAGCTCGATCGTTCGCACGTACTCGTCGCGCGAGGCCGCAAGCGGGTCCCGCAGGAATCTCTCGATCGGCTCGCGGATATCGGACGCGGCCGCATTCAAGGTCTCACTGCAGTCGCCGACGAGCGAGGCCCGGCGTTCGTCGGGATGGAGCAGCAGCTCGCCGATCAGCCGATATCCGTCCCGGATGACGCCGATGCTCATGGCCCGACCTCCACGCCGGGCGTCGGCCCGTGGAAGAAGCTGCGGCGCCGCGGCCTGGATGTCGGCGCCATCTCGCCGTACCCCGCGAAGCCGCGCTCGATGTGCGGGGCGTTCGCGGTGCGCTCGCGCCTCGTGGTCGGAATCACGAACCGCTCGTGGTGGTGCGCGAGCGCGAGCAGCCGGTGCATGCCGCGAGCCTGCTGCACCGTCAGCCCGACCGCGTCGAGCACGGACGTGTCCGGGTGTCCATCGACCCGCTCCGATCTGCGGAACGCTCGAACCGCGAGCTGACGCCGGAGCGCCAGCTTCACCGGTTCCTCGTGCCCGGCCGCGAACAGGCTCGCCAGAAACTTGATCGGAATACGGAACTGATCGAGATCCGGGAGCACACCGCCGCCGTCGACCATGTCGAGCACGCTCCCGTCAGGAGGGGCCGTCCGCACGGGACTCTCGGGAGGGATGTAGAAGAGCGACGGCAGCGTGCGGAACTCGGGATGGAGCGGCAGCGCGATCTCCCACTCCTTGACCATCCGGTACACGGGAGACCGCCGGCACGCATCGAGCCACGGCTCGCTGATGCCTGCCGCGCGCGCCGCAGCAATCACCTGAGAATCGTGCGGGTCGAGGATGATCTCGCGCTGCGCCCTGACGAGATCCTCGTCGGGAGCATTGGCAGCCTCCGGCACGCGGTCGAGGTCGTACAACAGCGGTCCGAGATATCTGATCCGCCCGGGGCAGGCGCGGAAGCAGGCGGGCGCTTCACCCACCTCGAGGCGGGGATAGCACAGGATGCACTTCTCCATCTTCCCGGTGCGCCAGTTGTAGTACGGCTTCTTGTACGGGCACGCTGAGATGCACATGCGCCACGCGCGGCACCGGTTCTGGTCGATGAGGACGACCCCGTCTTCTTCACGCTTGTAGGCGGCGCCGCTCGGACACGCCGCCACACACGCGGGATTCAGGCAGTGGTTGCAGATGCGGGGCAGGTACATCATGAACGCGTCGCGGAACGTGAACAGCGCCGCGCGTTCCTCCTCCGTCATCGCGCCGAAGTTCGCGTCGAACCCGTTCGCGTTGTCCGGCGTCGAGCCGGCCGCGTTGTCCTCCCAGTTCACCGCGTACTCGATCGCGATGTCCTCCTCGCCGGTGATCTGCGACTTGGGCCGGGCAACGGGCTGCGACTGCGTCGTCGATCGCTCGGCGTGGAGGTCTTCGTACGTGAAGGTGAAGGGCCCCTTCCCGTAGTAGTCCTCCATCTGCGGCATGACCGGGTTGTAGAAGAGGTTCATCATCGTCCAGAACTGCGAGCCCAGACGAAGGCGCGGTGCGCCGCCGGCGGGATTGCGCTCCCAGCCGCCGCGATACGTCCGTTGATCCTCCCAGCGTTTCGGATAGCCGAGCCCCGGCTTGGTCTCGACGTTGTTCCAGAACATGTATTCCGCGCCCTCGCGATTGGTCCACACGTTCTTGCAGGCGAGCGTGCAGGTGTTGCAGCCCAGACACTTGTCCAGGTTGAAGACCATCGCCATCTGCTGCTTGATGTTCATCGGAGCGCTCCGAGATCTTCTTCGCGGTAAATCACCTTCCCGCCTGGTTCGAGCGGCATCTTGCGGATGAGGACCGCGCAATCGCGCTCGGACGGGCTCGTGCCCCAGTAGTTGAGGAAGTAGGTCCAGTTGGCATAACCGCCGATCATCGTGGCGGGATTCATCATGATCCGGGTCGCGGCGTTGTTGTTGCCGCCGCGCAGGTCGCTGACGCCGCGCTCGCGGGCGAGCCGCGAGATCGGAACGTTGATGTGGCGCTCCGACGAGTGATACATGATCGCCGTGTCGCGCGGGACCGTGACGCTGACCACGGCGCGCACGACCGAAATCCCGTTCTGGTTGTAGATCTCGACCCAGTCGTTGTCCTTGACGGCGATCCCGTTGGCGTCTTCGTCGTTCAGCCAGACGACCTGACCGCCGCGGAACAGGTTGAGCATGTGCCAGGTGTCCCAGAACATGCTGTGGATCTGCCACTTGCCATGGGGGGTGAGGAACCGGAAGACCTTCGATCCCGGCGCCGCCTCTGCCGGCGACACGTCGCCGATCTTCACCATGTCGATCGGCGGCTTGTAGGCCGGCAGCGACTCGCCCAGCTCGCGGTAGCCGCGGTGATCGAAATAGATCTCCTGGCGACCGCTGAGCGTGTGGAACGGCTTGAGCGCTTCGATGTTGAGCGTCCATGGACAGTACGTGCGGCCCGGGCTCTCGATCGCCGACCAGTGCGGCGACGTAAGACTCCGGCGAGGCTGCGACTCGAGATCCGGGAAGTGATGGTGGACGTCGCGATCCACTTCCACCAGGTGCGCCAGCGGCACTCCACAGCGATGCTCGAGTCCCTTGAAGAGTTGGTGGGACACCTCACCATCGCTCTCGGGAGAGATGCGCAGGATGACCTCCGCCACCTGCCGAGGAGTCTCGAGCGACGGACGCCCGTTCTTCTCGCCAACGAGATAGCTGCTCTTCAGCTGCTCGTAGACGTGCGAGAGATCGGTGGTAATGCCCTTCGCGCCGTACCCGTTGGGCCGGCAGACGCGCGGACCGAACGTGGTGTACCGCTCCAACGTCTGCGTATAGTCCCTCGTCACCACGTGGACGTTCGGGAAGTACTTGCCTGGCACGGGCTCGACATCACCGGACGCCCAGTCGCGGATCTCGCCGAAGGGCTGTGCAAGCTCGTCGGGGCTGTCGGTGATCATCGGCGTCATCACCACGTCCTCGACGGGCGAGGGCAGATGCGTCGTGGCCAGCTCGCTGATCTTCGCGGCGACCTCCTTGAAGGCATCCCAGTCGTGCCGCGCCTCCCACGGCGGATCGTGCGCGGGCGTGAAGGGGTGGAAGAAGGAGTGGAGGTCGGTGCACGTGAGGTCGTACTTTTCGTACCAGTGGGCGGTCGGCAGCACGATGTCGGAGTAGTTCGCCGACGAATCCATCCTGAGGTTCACGTTCACGATCAGATCGAGCTTGCCGGGCGGCGCCTGCTCGTGCCACTCGACATCGTCGACGAGGTCCCGCGCGCGCTCGTCGCCGAGCACGTTGTTGTGCGTGCCGAGCAGGTGCTTGAGCGCGTACTCGTGGCCGCGCATGCTGGTGCCGATCAGGTTGCCGCGATAAATCCACAGGACCTTGGGATGGTTCTCCGGCGCGTCGACGTCCTCCACGGCGAAGCGTTGCTGGCCGCGCTTGAACTGATCGGCGACATACGCGCCGACCTCCACATCCGTTTGTGCGCCCGCCGCACGTGCGTTGCGCGCCAGGTCCAGCGGATTCACCTTGTCGACCTGCGGATAGAACGGCAGCCACCCCAGACGGATCGCGAGCAGGTTCAGATCGGCGGCATGCCGGCCCTTGGACGGCAGATCACGCGCCCAGGGGGCCCACAGGGGATCCAGTACCATCCCGTCGTAGCGCCACTGATCGGTGTGGAAGTAGAAGTAGGACGTGCTGTTCTGATGCCGCGGCGGACCACCCCAGTCCGACGCATTGCCCAGCGTGCCGATCGCCGCGTAGGTGCGGATCTTCTCGGTCCCGACATAATGCGCGAACCCGCCGCCGTTGCGGCCCATGCAGCCGGTGAGGATGCCCATCACCGCCTGGGCGCGATAGATGAGCGAGCCTCCATGGAACCAGTGGAGCACGCCGGACCCGGTGATGAACAGGCAGCGTCCCTTCGTGCGCTCGGCGTTGTCGGCCCATTCCCGCGCCACACGAACCGCGAGGTTTCGGCTCACGCCCGTTTCCTGTTCCTGCCACGCCGGTGTGTAGGGCACCGACGCGTCGTCGTAGTCGCGCGGGTAGTCTCCGGCGAGACCACGGCTGACGCCCAGCTGTGCGACGAGGAGATCGAAGGCCGTGGTAACGAACACCTCGGTGCCGTCGCCTTTCGTGAAGCGGCGAACGGGTACTCCCCGGCGGAGCGAGCGTGCGGGCCGGCCCTTTCCGTCCGTCGTACCGAGCGTGGTGTCGAACGTTTCCGTGTAGTCGGCGAACAGAACGGAGGCTTCCTCCGACCCGGCCGCTCCCATCAGCGTCAGCATCGGGTCGATCGCACTGCCCGTGGCCGCATCTTCGAGCTTGAGATTCCAGCGGCCGGTGTTCTGGTCCTCCCATCGGAACCCCACCGAGCCGCCCGGCATGCATACGTCGCCGCTGCCGGAATCGATCACGACGAGCTTCCAGTCGGCGTGTTCTTCACCCGCGTACGCGGACGTATCTGATGCCCGCACGAACCGCCCCTGCAGGTACGTCCCGTCCCCTTGTGGCTCGAGCTCGACGAGGAACGGCAGGTTCGTGAACTGCTTCACGTAATCGACGAAGTAGGGCACCTGTCGGTCGACGTAACACTCCTTCAGGATTACGTGGATGCACGCGAGGAGGAACGCGCCATCGGTGCCGGGCCGCACCGGCACCCACAGGTCGGCGAACTTCGTGACGTCCGAGTAGTTCGGCGCCAGGTTGACGATCTTGCCGCCGTTGTACTTGTGCTCCGAGGCGAAGTGCGCATCGGCGGTGCGGGTCATCGGCAGGTTCGAGCCGATCACCATCCAGTAGGTGCTCTGGTACCAGTCCGCCGACTCGTGGACGTCGGTCTGATCGCCCCACATCATCGGCATGATGTGCGGCAGATCGTGATACCACTCGTAAAAACTGAGCATCGTGCCGCCGAGCAGGTTGCAGAGCCGGTGTCCGGACAGGAAGCTCACCATGCTCATGGCCGGAATCGGCGAGAACGAGGCGAGGTGGTCCGGTCCGTACCGCTTGACGGTGTAAATGATGGCGGCCGCCCAGATCTCCGTCGCGAGATCCCACGTCGCGCGCCGCCAGCCGGCTTTGCCGCGCGCGTCGCGATAGCGGGCGGCGCGGGCGGGATCCTCGACGACGGCGGCCCATGCCGCCACCGGGTCCTTGCCCGCTTCTCGCTCGTTCTCGTACATGTCGAGCAGCACGCCGCGAACGTAGGGGTACTTGGGACGGACCGGGCTGTAGGGATACCACGACGCGGAGATCCCCCGCTGGCACCCGCGCGGTTCGTAGTTGGGGGTCTCCGAATCGATCTGCGGCCAGTCGGTCTTCTGGAGCTCCCAGCAAATCAGCCCGTCCTTGACAAAGACCTCCCACGAGCACGAGCCCGAACAGTTGACACTGTGGCTGCTCCGGACCGATCGATCGAACGCCCAGCGCTCGCGATAGAAGTCTTCCCAGTCGCGCGGCTCGTCGGCGATCCGGAACCACCGCGATCCGTTGCCCCTCTGAGTCATGAGTCGTGTTCTCCTGTCGGCGGCTGCAGCCCGAGGCCGATGCGCAGCGCTGAGACGAACGGGCGGAAATCGCGAGCCGTCCCGTAGACCGCGATGACGGCCTGACGCTCCTCGTCGTACACCAGGTTCACGACAACGTTCCGGCCCATCGGCAGGTGGCGTTCAGCGATGCCGGCCTCGTCGTCGCGGCGCTCGAGCGCCTGAATCGATACATAGAGGAGACCCGTCGGATGGCGCTGCCACCACACCGCGAAGTCCCACCCGTCTTCGCTGACATCGGCTTCGCCAGAAACCAGGTCGGGGTTCCCCGGATTGATTTGCCATTGCAGTATTGGCGGCCAGCTGTCGTCTGCACCGGGTGAGTCGGCCTGCTCGGGCCCGGGAAGAGCCGCGGGGCCCGCGTCGCCGTACCCGGCGCCGATGGCAAGGTCATGTCGTGTCAGCGAGGATCCCAGCGCATCGGCGTCGGGCACCCAGCCGTCTTCGAGGACTTCTGCTTGGAGCGGGGTCATGATGCGTCCCCCGCCCAGCGCGCCGGCCTCGCTCGCGCGGAAGAAGCGGAGTGGTTGGACGTCAGGCATGTGGTTCCTCTCCAAATAGATCCGGGGGGCTTCGCCCCGCCGGCCCCCCCTACACGCTCACTCGCTCACCGCTTCGCCGGCTCGCTGCGCTCGCGTGGGGCACGCCCGTGGCGCGCCTAGACTCTTCAACAACGGACCGACGACCTCGTCGACGCGATGGGCGTGCGCGCGCCAGAGCGTCGCGAAATCACCGATCGTCTCGGCCATGTCGACGTGCGAGTCCGGCGCGCCCGACAGGAGCCGGTCGGAACGAAGGCGTACCAGCCCGATCAGCTCCCGCAGGGTTTCGTGTTCGCGGATGGCATCGCTCACTGCGTCGTTCTCCGCGGGGAGACACTGGCGCAGATGCGGGTAGATGGCACGCTCTTCGGTCGCCAGGTGTGGCTCGATGCATCGGTCGCACGTCTCGACGAACTCGCCGAGCGCGGTCAGGAGCAGCCGGGGTCTCCTCGAGCCGTTGATGCCGGCAAGGATCCGCTCGAGCCGATGCAGTCCCTGCTGGATGGCGCGATGCTCCCGGCGAACCCGGGCTATCGGGCCGTCAATCACGAGTGACAGGATAGGCGCGCGGTTCCGCGGGGCCTATGACGGGTGAGAAGAGATCAGCGGGAGAATCGGGCCAAAACGATTGAGCGTATGATAACCGTCATGTCCGACTGGCAGCTTGGCGCGGGCGACGCCTCTCTGCCCTCCTTCGACGCCGCCGTCGCATGCGTGCCGTTTCTGCGGGCGCTTCCATCAAAGGAGCGCGAACGCCTGCGCGCATACGCCCTGGTGCGCCGCATCCCGCAGGGACAACCAATCTGGTCGCTCGACGAGACCGCGCACGAATTCATCTTCGCCATCAGCGGCCACGTCAAGTTGATGCGGCCTTGCGAGAACGGGCGCGAGGTCATCATCGACGTCGGCAAGCCTGGCGAGTTGCTCTGCGCGAGCGCCGCCTGCGCCTTCGCCCCGTACTGCTGCACGTGCACGGCACTCGACCGCGACGTTGCCGTTCTTGTACTGCCCCGGCGCGACGTCCTGCACCTGCTGGAGCAGAACCCTGTGGCCGCCAGCGCGTTCGTCCGGGAGGCGACGGGCCGGGACATAAGACTCGGCCAACGGATCGTCGAACTGGCGAGCGGTCACGTGCAGCAGCGGGTCTGCGCGCTGCTGCTGCGTCTTGTCGAACAGGCCGGCACGCCGCTCCCCGAGGGGCAGACGCGGATTGCCTTGAAGCTGTCCCGGCAGGATCTCGCGGATCTCTGCGGCACGACGCTCGAGAGCGCGATCCGTATCATGACCAGGCTCTCGCGAGAAGGAACCGTACGCACGACAGCGTCTGGTTTCGTGGTCCGGGATCGCCTCAAGCTGGAAGCGCTCGCCCGCGGTCGAACGGACCGCTGACCTCGTCCCTCACGAACGGCGCTCCATCGGCTCCCTGATCGGCGCGCGGGATTGTTCACGCTGGACCTCGGTCGGGACGCGACCCGCGAGCATGATCGATCGCGCGACGTTGACGAACACCGCAAGGCTACCGCGTTCAACAGGCCGCCCCACGCGCGCCAGCGAGCCAGGTTATGTTTCACATCGCCGAGCCCGCGGACGATGAGCGACGCGTGAAACGTCATGCTGTCTCCGACACGCGTCCGTGCGGAGGCAGCATACCGCAAGCTCGTTCAACCAGCCCGGCTCCGTCAAGGGTTGACGCTAGAACCCACACAAGCCGGCGGGACTCGACTGGCCGCACCGGTTGGCGATGATGATGTTCGACGCGCTCGCCGCGTCCGTCACGATGTCCGCCGGTTCGTTGCGCCGCGCCCTGTTCAGGGCAACGACGTTGCCGATGGATGCGTCGTCTGCGTTTGCGACCGTCGTCTTCATCAGCACTATGCCGCCCGATAACTGGGTCGTGCCCTGGTTGTCCGTGACGAGGTTCTGAACGATGGTGTTCTGCTGCGACCCCGCGAGCACGATACCGCCGCCACCGAAGTCGGGCAGGAAATCTTCGCCTCCAGGACACAGCCGGTTGTTGGCCCTGACTGTGTTGTTCAGCACCGCGTTGTCGCCGCTGCCGCCGGGTTGTTCGTCGGCCAGTAGGAGTACGCCCACGCAGTTCCCCCAGAGGTCGTTGTCGAACACGACGGCGTTGCGTGCGTGGCGAACGAGAACGCCGAGCGCGTTGTCCCAGCTGCGATTGTGGGCGACGAGCGCCTTGGCGTCGGCTGAGTCACCGACGTAGATGCCGGCATCCTGGCTGCCGCTGACGGCATTCCTGGTGAACGTGGTGCCGATGCCATCGAAGGAGGCAATGCCGTAATCGCTGTTGCCGACTGCCAGCACGTGCGACACCTTCATGTTCAGCGTCCCGAAACCGAACACCCCATCGTCAAAGCCGGAGATGCGAAAGCCGGTGATCGTGACGTCATGTACACGGTTCGTATAGCTGTTGGAACCCGGATCGAAATCGACAGGCAGAATACAGAATGCGGCAACGTGTCCCGGCAGATAGCACTCGCCGGTGCCATATCGTGGAGCTTCGATCGTCACACTGCCCCGGCCTCGCAGCGTGAGTCCATCGGTCTGGATTCTTATGCTCTCCCGGTAAGTACCCGGGAGGACGATCACGGTGTCGCCGGGCGAGGCAGCGTCAACGGCGGCCTGGATCGACGCACCTGGCTCGACAACGTGGCTGGTGCTCGCCGACGCGCGTGAAACGGAACACAACGCCGCAACGAGACAACCGGTCGCAACAAAAACCTTCCCGTAGAACTGGCACATGACGCCCCCCTTCTGTTGAACACATTCCGAACGTTCTCGCGTCGGAACGCCTTCGAGTGGGTACGCGGAAAAAGGGGACGAAAGGTACAACGGTCGACAGGTTCGGGCAGCTGAGCAGCAGAATCGTGACCTTTTTTTGCGCTTCTCCCGGCGAGCCAGGCCCTCCAAGCATCTGCCACGCGGAAGAGACAGGAGATGCTCGACTTCTGCGGCGAGCACAACGTCAATGCCGAAATTGAAATGATTGACGGCAGCAGATCGATGCCGCTTACGATCGTCTCTTGAAGAACCGCGTGAAGTATCGCTTTGTGATTGACATGGCCTCCCCGCAGGAGCCGAGCCGGTTCTGACGGCAGACCTCCGAGTGCCGGTCGGTGCCACGATCGATCCGCTGACTTCGACTCGGGAATTCGCGAATCGTTGCAGGTCGTACGGCCCGACGCTAGTTGGCGCCCCGCAGCTTCTCGCGCGCGGTTGGCGTTGCGGTCCACGGATCTTCCGGCCATGGGTGCTTCGGGTACCGTCCGCGGAGCTCCTTCCGCACGTCCTGATACGTGGTCGTCCAGAAGCTGCGCAGGTCGCGTGTGGTCTGCACCGGACGGCCGTTCGGCGCAAGCAACTCGAACAGGACTGGTTCCTGCCTCGGGCCGATTCGCGGCGATTCGGCAAGACCGAACAGCTCCTGCAGCTTCACTGCCGCCGCGACGCTGCCGTCTTCGCGATACTGGAGGCGAGCGGTGCGGCCACTCGGCAGGGCAAGCGTCCGGGGCGCGCGCCGATCGAGCTCGCGGGCAACGTGCCAGTCGAGCGATGCCGTCAGATCGATCTCGTCCAGCGATCGCCGGCCCGCCGCAGCGCGCGACAACAGCGCGTCGACATCCTGCTCGGTGGACGTCAAGCCGGCAAATTGCAGCCGGCGGAACAGTTGCTCGTCCGCCTCGGACAATCCGCGCGCCCGATACGCCTCGACCAGCAGCCGTCCCGCGACTGACGGATCGGCCGGTGCGACGCGTTCGTCGATCGGGAGTTCGCCGTAATACGTCCGCTCGACCGCGCGCACCCGCCCCGCCTCGATCGTGTGCTCGACACGCACGTCCGTCGGCTCCAGCCATCCAGGATCGATGGCGCTCGCGATGCGAATCGTCGCTTCCGCGACGCCCGCACGCCGCCCCGCCTGCACGTCGACCGCGACGATGAACGCCGCATCGCGGACGCCGCTTTCCGCGCCCAGCGTTGCGCCATGGCCGCTCGACAGCACGAACTTCGGCGACCCAGCCGCACGCCGCCGCGCGACGCGATCGGGATAGCCGCTGAAGATCGCGCGCAGGAACTCTGTCTCTTTCGCGCCCGCAGAGAACGCCGGCGTTTGCTCGTCGGTCGTGTCGGCGCTCGCCTCCCGGGCGATCTCGGCGAGACGGCGACCGACATCGTGCACGTGGGCCGGCAACGCGCCCCGATCGTCGATCGCTGACAGAACATCGCTGGACGTGTTCGCCGGACGAGGCGGCAGAAGGTGCCGTTCCGACAGCAGCGCACACGCTGTGGCGACCTCGCGTTGGCCACCGGACGCGAGGAGCATTCGCGCGAGGCGCGGGTGGAGCGGCAGGCGCTTCATGCGTGCGCCCAGTGGCGTCACTCGCCCGCCGCTGACGGCGCCGAGCTGTTCGAGGAGGTGCAACGCCGCGTCCACGCGCTCGGGCGGCGGCGGATCGAACCAGTCGAACGCGCGCGGATCGCCGCCCCAGGCAACAATCTCGAGCACCGCATCCGACAGGTCGATGCGGTGAATGTCCGGTTCGCCCTGCGGACGAAGCCGATCCGCGGGATGCCACAAGCGCCGCACGCGTCCAGGACCGAGCCGTCCGGCGCGACCTGCGCGCTGCCCGGCGGCATCGATTGAAATGCGTTCGGTCGCGAGCGAATCGATCCCCAGGCCCGGATCGAACCGCGCCACCTTCTGCAGGCCACTGTCGACCACCGCGCGAACGCCGGGAACGGTGAGCGAGGTCTCAGCGATGTTCGTCGCGAGGATGACGCGGCGCCGGCCATCATCGATCAGCGCACGGTCCTGCTCCTCGGGGGCCAACGATCCGTGCAGCGGGACCACCTCGATCTCGGCGCGAACCGCGTTGCGCGTGTCCGTCAGCGCGCGGTTGATCTCCGGCGCGCCGGGCAGGAAGCACAGCACGCTCCCTCCCGTCTCGCGAGCGAGGTCCGCGGCGGCGGGCGCAATCGACTGGTCCGGGCGGTACTCGATCTCGATCGGGTGCAGCCGGCCCGGAATCGTGACGTGCGGGCAATCGTCGAGATACGCCGTCAACGCCTGCGGTTGCAGGGTGGCCGACATGACGACGAGACGCAGATCGTCGCGAGCTCGCCAGGCCTGCCGCGCCAGCGCGAGGCCAAGGTCGGCATGGATGCTGCGCTCGTGGAACTCGTCGAGGACGACCGTGGTGAAGCCGGTGAGGAGGGGATCCTGCTGCAAGCGCGCCGTGAGGATGCCTTCGGTCGCAAACAGCACGCGCGTCTCGGCGGTAAACGCGCGCTCGAACCGGATGTGCCAGCCGACCTCGTGACCGAGCGTCCAGCGCTGCTCGTCCGCGACGCGGCGCGCCATCGCGCGCGCAGCGAGGCGGCGAGGCTGCAGAACGATGACTGGTCCGTCAGCCGCGAGCGCAGGCGGCACGCGCGTGGTCTTGCCGGCGCCAGGCGCCGCAGAAAGGATCAGCGCCCGCGCGGACCGGATGCGATCGACGATCGCAGGAATGTGCTCGTCAATCGGCAGCGGCACCACTTTCCGATCATATGTCGGCCTACTCTGCTCGCAGCGCCTGGGCTGGGTCGATGCGGAGCGCACGACGGATCGGCACAACGTGCGCGGCAAGCGCGACGAGCGTCAGCAGCGCGGCCGCACCGAGGAATGTCGGGGGATCGACCGGACTGACGCCGAAAATCAGCGTGCCGAGGAAGCGCGTCGCCGCGAGCGCGCTCACCAGTCCGGCCGCCAGGCCGATCCCGACGAACACTAGACCGCTCGAGAGCACCAGGCGGAAGACGTCGCGGCGCTGCGCGCCCAGCGCAACGCGCACGGCAACTTCGCGCGTCCGCTGCGCGACGCCGTACGAAACGACGCCGTAGAGACCGATTGCGGCCAACAACACGGCGACCGCTGCAAAGGCAGCAAGCAATTGCATCACGAACAGCCGTTGGGCCGACCCCTGTTCGACGAGGGCAGGCAGCGTGGCGATGTCGTAGACCGGCACTGAGGGATCCAGCTCGCGCAGCACCTGGCGAACGGGGGTCGCCAGCAGCGCTGGATCGCCGACCGAGGCTTTCACGATCGCAACCAGGAATGAATCGGTGAACTGCGCCTCTGCCGTGTACATCGCTGCGGTTACCGGCTGCGTGACGTCCTCGTGGTGCACGTCGCCAACGACGCCGACAACCGTGTACCAAGGGCCAGTCGTGGCGTCACCGATGCGCACCCGCGATCCGATGGGGTCGTCGCTCCCCCATGTCAATTTCGCCGTCGACTCGGAAATGACGAGAGCAGGCTGCGACGTGGACGTCTCCTCGGCCGAAATGAAGCGACCGCGACGCAGGGGAATGCCCATGACCTGCGCATAGTCAGGGGTGACACCGTAGCGTTCGATGCAGGGATCGTTCACCGTGTTCGCCTTCATACGTCCCTGCGCGTGGAAGCCGCGGCAATCGTAGTTGCCGCCAAACGGCACCTGGTCGGCGAGCGCGACGCTTTCGACACCGGGCAGAGCACGAAGGCGTTCGAGCGCCCGGTTCTGGAACGCCACGACGGCCGGATCTTGCGCATACGCCGTGCCGACGAGCGAAAACTGCAGCGTGAGGATCCGCTCGGTCGCGAATCCGGGACTGGTTCGTGTGAGCGACGCCATCGTTCGCAGCATCAGCCCCGCGCCCGCGAGCAGGATCAGCGCAAGGACGAGGTCGGCGATCACCAGTGCGGCGCGCGCGCGTCCCGCTCCGCCCACGATGGCGCGCGAGTCGACGGCGAGCGTCTGCGAGGCGTCCCAGGCACCGCGCCACGCCGGGACGAGTCCGAACAGGATGCCCGTGGCGATCGCGACGATCGCGGTGAACGCCAGCACGCTGGGATCGATCGCTACGGTGTCGATGCGCGGGAGGGACACTGGCGCGAACGCGGCGACACCGCGCACCGCGATCGTGGCCAGCCCGAGGCCGAGCAGTGCTCCGCCAGTGCTCAGCATCAGGCTCTCGGTCAGCAATTGGCGCACGATGCGCGCGGATGACGCGCCGAGCGCTCTGCGCAGCGTCAGCTCCCGCTGCCGCGCTACCGATCGCGCCAGCAGCAGATTGGCGACGTTCGCGCACGCGATCAGCTGCACGAACCCGACCGCACCGAGCAGGACGAGCAGCGCCGTTCGGACACGGCCGGTCAGCGCATCGCGCAGCGGGACGACCGCAATGGAGCCTTCGTCGTAGTCCTGCGGGTGCTCGCGCCGCATCGTCTCGCGGATCGCGTTCATCTCTGCGGTGGCCTGCTCAACGGAGACGCCGCGCTCGAGTCGACCGAACGCGCGGAGGTGCTGGCAAGTGCGGCACGCCGAGTCGCCGCCCAGCTCATAGCCCAGGGGCGCCCACATCCCGGCCTCCACGCGGTAGTACTGGATCGCGTCGAGCGGCTCGAATTTGGCTGGCATCACGCCGACGATCCGGTACTCGCGATCGTTCATCGTGATGGTGCGGCCGACAACGGTCGGATCGGCGCCGAAACGGCGCCGCCACAACCCGTCGCTCAAGAGCAGCACGCGCCACGTCTCGGAATGGTCGTCCGCTTCGGTAAACCCGCGGCCGAGCGCCGGCCGCACGCCCAGCATGTCGAAGTAGTTCCAGCTGACGCGAACGGCGGCAAGCCTTTCGGCTTCGCCATTGACCACGAGCGTCGGCTGCCATTCGCGCATGAGGGCAAGCTGCTCGAAGCTGCGGCTGCGTTCACGCCAATCAATCAGCGTGGTGAATCCGACGTTGGACGAGTACCCCGCCGGCGTGCGATCGCCGACGGTCACGAGCCGGTCGGGTTCGACGTACGGCAGGGGGCGCAGCAGCACTGCGTTCACAATCGTGAAGATCGCCGTGTTGGCGCCGATGCCCAGCCCCAGCGTCAGCAGGGCGGCGGCGGTGAAGCCTGGCGTCCCGCACAGCATGCGGAGGCCGTAGCGGACGTCCTGCACGAGCGTTTCGACGATCCGCAGGCTCCGCTGGTCGCGCCACGTCTCGGCAATCTGCGCCTGCCCGCCGAGATCGAGGCGCGCGGCACGCCGTGCGGCAGCGGGATCCGCGCCGCGCTGGCGATGCTGCGCTTCGAGCATCTCCTGGTGGAAGCGCAGCTCCTCGGCAAGATCGCGTTCACGGTCGCCCCCGAGGCGCAGCGCTGCGGCGGCCCGGACGGCGAATTCGCGCCACGTCATGACCCCTCGTCCTTCGCCGGCTCCAGCGGCGACGTGCCCAGCACGCGTGCCATGATCGCCGTCATCCGATGCCAGTCGTCCGTCTCGCGCTGGAGCTGCTTGCGGCCGGCACCGGTCAGGCTGTAGAACCGAGCGCGGCGGTTGTTCTCGGAAGAGCCCCACTTCGAGGTGATCCATCCCCGCTGTTCGAGCCGTAGCAGCGCCGGATAGAGTGTGCCCTGGTTGAGCTGAAGGGCGCTGTCGGAGATCTGCAGGAGCCGCTGCGCGATGCCGTAGCCGTGCTGCGGACCGAGCGCGTCCAGCGTGTTCATCACCATCAGGTCCAACGTTCCCTGCAGCACGTCGCGCTTGTCAGCCATGGTTCTCAGCACACCTGTTGATTGCCAACAGAAGTGTAGCGATGGTCGTGTTGGATGTCAACAAGAGCGCGGTGCTGTCGGCGCAGGGGTTCCTTCTCGCTGCGCCTCGGTCGGGACGCGGCCCGCGAGCATGATCGAGCGCGCGACGTTGACGACGAACACCGCAAGGGCTACGGCATTCAACAGTCCGCCCCACGCGCGCCAGCGAGCCAGGTCCTCGTTCAGATCGCCGAGCACGCGGACGATGAGCGAGGCGTGCAGGACGACAACATGCGCGTAGAACCGCGGCCCGTAGATCAGCGGGCGCCGGAGAATGGCAGGAAAGATGACTGGTGCGTGCGCGAACACCATCGACATCACGAAGCCGAGGAATATGGCGTGGAGCATCGCGTCGTACACGAGGCCCGGCGCACTCGCTCCGCTGATCAGCGCAACGGCTCCCCCGAATCCCAGCCACGCGTAGCCGGCGAGTAGACCCACGGCCATGTATCGCGTCACGCCCTGCTGGCGCACCGTGCGGCGCGCCACGTCGTGACGAACCAGCCACACCGTGAGCGCGAGTAGTCCGGCGCCGGCAACGCGCACGCCGACCTCGAGTGACCGTACTGACAGCGTAATGCCAATCCCAATCAGCACGATCGCACTCACGAAGGCGACGCGGACGGCGAACGTCGGGCGCAGGACGCGGTTCAATTCGAGACGCTCGCCGGCGATGGTGAGCACCAGGAACGCGACCCACCACCACACGATGCGGTAGATTGCCCAGCCACCGAGCCACAGAGCGTTGCCGGCGGCCCATGCAACGGCGCCAAAGGCCATCGTCAGCATGAAGAGCGCCGGCTGACGGCGGCAGAGCACGACGAACATCGCGACGAGCACCACGCTGCCCGCGGTGATCAGAATCGGCCCGATCGGACCGAGCGGCACGTCGAGCGCGAGCGCACCGGCGGCGACGAGGACCGGCGCGGCATAGCCCCAGCGGGAACCGAGCGCCACGGCGCGCTCGAGGCTGATCAGCGTGCCCACGAAGCCGCAGACCATCAGCGGGCCGTGCGCGGTCGGTTGATCGGGCCATGGCAGCGGAAGATTCCATCCGAGGCGGATGAGCCCGAGCCAGGCTCCGCAGGCCATCGACAGCATGCCGATGGCCATCAACGGAACGCGCTCCTTCGCCAACCTCCGGCTCGAGCCGTGTGGCGTCATGGGATCTCTACGTTCGCGTAATCCGCACCTGCCATTCCTCTGGGCCGTTGGCGAGATATTCCCAGCGGAACTGGTCGTGGCGCTCGGCCTCGAATTGGTAATAGAGCGGCCGGGGGTCGTGATCGTTGACGAGCACGAACGACTCGCCCGCCTGCAGTTCGTCGAACGTCGAGAAGATCAGGGGATGCCGTACGCGCGGCGCAACTTCGCGCACATCGAGCTCACGTGCCGTCTGGCTCATTTCGCTCCTCCATCGAGCTGTCGCCGGGCGTCGGCCGACATCATGTCGGGACTCCACGGCGGTTCCCACACCAGGCAAACTTGGACGTCCTTCACCTCAGGAAGGCGCCACTTGACCGTCGAATCGACCAGGTCTGTCAGATAGTCGCCGAGCGGACAGGCCGGGCTCGTCATCGTCATAACGACGCGGACGCGAGAGTCGTCGTCGATGTCGACGCCGTACACCAGCCCGAGGTCGACGATGTTGATGCCCAATTCGGGGTCGATGACCCGTCCAAGGGCGTCGCGAACGGCCGGCTCGGTAATCATTGCGGGATCAGTGGGCCTCCCCCTCGGTGTTCATCGACGTAGCGTGCGTCCGTCGCGTGCAGCGTGTCTTTGCTGGAGCGCAAAGAACGCCCGACTCGCAGATATGACACGATCCCGAGACGCCATGCCCTCACGAGACGTTCCCGGCATCCTCCGCCATTTGGCACATGTGCCGCTGTTCGAGGGCGTGCCGGACGAGACCCTCGCGCGCATCGTCGGCCTGGCGCACTCGAAAGAGATCGAGAGCGGAAGCTTCTTCTTCAGCGAGGGCGATCCCGCTGAATCCTTCTTCGTGCTGACGAACGGCCGGGTGAAGCTGACGCAGCTGACGCCCGAGGGTCATCAGATTGCGCTCCGGCTCGTTGGTCCGGGCGACGCGTTTGGCGGGGTCGGCGCCTTCGGCGATCCCACGTACCCGGTGAGCGCCGAAGCCGTCGAGCCGTCGACCGCCCTGGCGTGGACGTCGGGAACGATGCGGCAGCTCCTCGAGACGGAGCCGGCGATGACCGTGAACGCGCTGCATTTCGTCGCCCGCCGGCTGCACGATCTCCAGCGCCTCTATCGCCAGGCCATGACCGAGCGCGTGGAGCGGCGCGTCGCGCGGGCCTTGCTGCGCCTCTGCCACGACGCGGGCCGGCGGGTCGAGACTGGTGTCGAGATTACGTTTCCGATCTCGCGGCAGGATATCGCCGAGATGACCGGCACGTCGCTGTACACGGTCAGCCGCCTCCTCAGCAGTTGGGAAGAGCGTCGGATCCTCCACAGTGGGCGACAACGCATCGTCCTGACGAACCCACACGCCCTCGTCGCCATCGCCGAAGACCTCCCGGATCGTCAACGCTCCGGCCGCTAGCGTCTTTGCGCAACCGCAACGACGATTCGCCGTGAGAGATCCAAGCTCGAGGTGTGAGACGGATCCGATCGACGGGGGCCCGGCAATGAACGAACCCCTGAGCGCGAACGATACGCTGAGCGAAGTGCTGAAGCGTCCCTTCGCCGCACGCGTCCTCCTGTATTACCGGATGGACTGTGTAGGCTGCGCGATTGCGCGGTTCGAGACACTCGCCGAAGCGTGCGGGGTCTACGGCGTATCGCCCGACGACCTGATCAGGGCTCTGGACGCGGCGGCGACTGCGAGGGAGAACGACCAATGACGACGACCATGCTCGAACGAACTGGAATTTCATCGCCAGTCTCGCCGGACGATTCCGGCCTGTCGATGTTGCGCGCACGCATTCGCGCCGAGTTCACCGAAATGCCTGGCCTGACGCTGACGCTTCCCCAGGCCAGGCGCCTCTTCGGCCTGACATCGGCCCAATCGCAGCGTCTCCTTTCGGATCTCATCGACGCGGGATTCCTGATGCGCGACGTTCGCGGAACGTATCGACGTCGCGGGTGCCCACGCTGCTCGTGACGTGACCGGGAGAGATGGCATTGAGTAGCCTCGAACGTGCGAGCTGGCGTTCGCCGGAGAGGGATGGATGCTGATCAAGATAGGACCGTCAGCCGACCACGGATTCGATGAGCCGCTCGGGCTCCTGAGCGATTGCCACAGACGGATCGAACATTTTCTCGCGACCCTCGTGGCGATCGCCGCGACGTACCGCGGTAGCGAGCTGCGCGACGCGGATCGCCGGGCCCTCGAGACCGCATTGCATTACTTCGTCACAGCCGGTCCCCGGCATTCCGCGGACGAGGAGGAAAGCCTGTTTCCGCGAGTGCGAATGGCGGAGGATGCTGCGGCGCGCGCAGCGTACGAAAGGCTGCGGCAACTCGAGGCGGATCATCGCGTCGCCGAGGGCCATCACGAAGTCGTGACCCGGCTAGGCCGTCAGTGGCTGTCGGACGGCACGCTGGCCGAGGCGGATGTGCAGGTCCTGACCGAACACCTGGCGGAGTTGGAGCGGCTGTACCGTGAGCACATCGCAATCGAAGACCACGACGTCTTCCCGGCGGCAGCCCGCGCATTGAGCGCGGCGGACGTGGAGGCTGTGGGGCGCGAGATGGCAGCTCGCCGCGGCTTGGCGTTCGGACCGCCGCAACCCGCGAGCCGCGGTTCCGGTTCCGCTCCCCGCGAGCCCTGAACCGGTCGGTCGCGGGCTTACCTGAATCCCCAATCGCACACGACGTTCGTAAGTCAGCAGTAGCTCGCAGCGGCCTGCTGCGGCTGTTTCGCCTCACCCCTCGCAGGTACGCGGATTGCGGACCGGGTCGGCGCCCTCAAAAGAAAAGGAGCGACGATGAAATGGAACCAGATACGCGTGACGTTCGCACTCGGCTGCGGTGCGATCCTCGCGGCAACCCAGGCATCAGCGCAGCAGGCCGCAAACCAGACGCAGGCCTTCGGTAACGGGCGGCTGGTGCTCTTCACGTACCAGCAGAACTTCGATTGTGTCGACCAGCCAAAGATGGATCTCGACTTCAATGGCAAGCTGGCGGAGTCGGATCCCGGCGAGATGCAGATGCCGATCTGCCAGGCGGTGACGGAACCGACGAGGGACCCTGCTGGTACAAAGATCAAGCAGACGGCGCACTTGTACGTGTTCGTGCCGATGTTCTCGATCGACAACGATCAGAATCCAGCGGATGCGATGCCGTGTCCCGCCGGAGGCCGGCCGCATGAACTGTGCGGCACCGCGCTGGGCCAGGCGCTCATCGATGCGTTCGGCTTCGTGCCCGAGGCATGGAAGACGAAAGTCGATCCGGCGATCACCACGCAATGTCCCGATCCCGGCAATCCTGTCCCCGGCACCTGCACGATGCACTCGTCGTCAGTGGATCTCTCGAAGGTGCTGGTCGCGCTCGGAAAGGCGCCGGCGCCGCCGACTGCGCCGGTATTCGTCCCGACGCCGAACCACAGTCACGTCGTCGACAATTCGCGCGTCAACACCGGCGCGATCTGGTGGCAGGTGCGGCCCGTGCTGATCCTTGACCAGAGCGACTGGCCATCCGCGGACGGCACTACCGGCATCAGGTCGGCCGATGCGATGGACGCTGCCGAAGAGGCCGGGCGGGCAATCGAAGTCGGGTCGAACTTCTTCCTGTTCTTCAGTTCCAAACTCGCGCCGGCCTCGGGCTCCAGGTAGTGCAGCTCACTGCTTCTTCGAATCGCACGAAGGCTCGAGTTGACGAACGTCCTTGATTCGCAGGCGACGGACATCGGCTGAGGCGCCAGGCGCGCTTCCGCTGGATATCACGACCGATCCGCTGACTTCGACCCACGAATTCGCGAACCGTTGCAGGTCGTCGAGTCTGTTCTTGTCGGCAACGAGATCGTAGGAGCGCGGCGTGCCGGCGACGCGCTCGCCAGGGCCGCTCGTTCCCGACACTTCCGAATGCGCGTCTGCGCCCTGACCGGGCGTTGTGGCGTTGACGAGTGTGAAGTCAGGCGGCGGTGGACTGGTCGATGGGCGCGCAGCAGTACTCTGCGTGGTCGCCTCGGCAGGCACGAGACAGCCGGTAATGGTCAGGAGCCTCTCGACGTTCTCGGCTGTGGTGCTCGAGACATACTCCTGTTGAGTTGCACGGCCTCGACTGCAGCCGCATAGCCCCACCCCGGCCACGATTCCGATGATGAGATAGGCTCTCACGGTCCCTCCATGCACGCCTGCCGTCACGTGCAAATCGGCGACCGAGCGAATCCTCCTTGCGATTCAGGCCCTGCAACTGGCCGCTCACCCGGCATCGGTCAAGTGAGCCCATCCTCTTCTCGATCGGTCGCTGCGGTAATCAGAGCGCGCAGCGACGTCTCTGGATTACCATCGCGATGAGCATGGCGGACGCGAAGGAGCCAAACAGCGGGCTCAAGAACTACATCACCCCGAGCGGTCTCCAGCGGCTCCGAGACGAGCTGCGCTTCCTGCTCGCCAGGGAACGGCCCGCGGTGACCCAAGTCGTCGCCTGGGCCGCCAGCAACGGCGATCGCAGCGAGAACGCCGACTACCAATACAACAAGCGTCGGCTGCGTCAGATCGATCGGCGCATCCGCTTTCTCACCAAACGAATCGACGCTGCGGAGATCGTGGATCCAGAAGCGCCGCGGGCCGGGCGCGCTGCGCGGCAGGTCTTCTTCGGAGCGACTGTCCGGTACGCGACGGCTGCCGGCGCCGAGCGCACGGTGCGCATCGTCGGGCTCGATGAGATTGATCTCGATCGCAACCACGTCAGCTGGAGGTCGCCGCTGGCGCGTGCGCTGATGAAGTCCGGGCCGGGCGATTCTGTGATCCTTCACGCACCAGGCGGCACAGAGTCCCTCCGGATTCTCGAGGTGCGTTACGAGCGCATTCCTCTGGAGCCGTTCAGCGCACCACCCGGCGCCGAGGCTGCCTCAAGACCTCCTTCTCGCCGGTCTCGGTAATACAGACGCCGGGCCCGGCGTCGCGTGGCTATCCCGTCCTGATCGTTTCCGCCGTTGGATCGAACGTCACCGGACGCTTCTGGAAGTACGACTCGTTCGCCATGTGACACGCAATGGCCGCGTGGTGTCCGAAGACGGCGTCCTGCACGACCGGCTGACGCGTCTTCACAGCCTGAAAGAACTTCCAGAGATGCGGTCGCGTGTCGTCGTACGAGTCTCCCTCGTAGCTCACGCCATCGGTCAGCGGCTCCTCGCCGGGTCGTGGATCGTGTTCGGCGTGCCAGGTCTCGACGTACTCGTACCTCAGTGGCCCCGGGAAGCTGCCCGTGTAGTAACTGGGCGCGGTATCCACTCCGCGCTGCGCTCTGAACGTGATGCCTGTTTCGGTCAGCTCGAGGATGCCCTTCGACCCGAGGAATCGCAGAATCTCCGGTGTCTCGGAGCCGAGATTGAGGCGGATGTAGACGGGCACGTCGCCGTACTCGAACAGCGACAGGTGCACGTCGGGCATGTTCCGCCCGTCATCGAATCGCCGGATGCCGCCCATCGCCGTGACACGCGTGGGCGCCTCGTTGATCCCCCATGTGTAGAGCATCCCGCTGAGCAGGTGGACCATCAGATCACCGGCGACGCCCGTCCCGTACTCTTTCCAGCAGCGCCATCGCGCGAAGATCTTCGGGTCGAACGGACGCTTCGGCACGTCGCCCTGCCAGGTGTCCCAATCCAGCGTCGAGGGCGACAGATCCGGCGGCGGCGGATACACCCACGCGCCGGTCGGACTGTTGCGTCCCATCGAGCCCTCGACGAGCTGCAGCTCGCCGAGGACGCCCTGCGCGACGAGCTCGCGCGCCTTCGCGCACAGAACGGAGCTCGTACGCTGCGATCCGATCTGGACGATGCGCCCGCTCTTTTTCGCCGCGGCGACCATCGCGCGGCCATCGGCGACCGTGTGCGACATCGGCTTCTCGCAGTAGATGTCCTTGCCCGCGCTCACGGCATCGACGACGATCTGCCGGTGCCAGTGGTCCGGCACCGCCGCGACGATGCAGTCGATGCTCTTGTCGTCGAGCAGCTCCTGATACCGGCGCGTCGTCCGCAGGGTGGCACCGGCGATCTCGCGTGCGCGGGCGTGCCGCCCGTCGTAGAGATCGCTGGCCGCGACGCACTCGACTCCGGGCAAATGGACCGACGTCGCGAGGAGCCCCGAGCCCTGCATGCCGACACCGATCATGCCGAAGCGCACGCGATCGCTGGCCGGTCCTTGCCTCGATTCGCGCGTCGGCTCGGCCTCGAGCCGGATCGTTTTGGCGGCGAATGCCGCGCCGACCGCACCTGCTCCAGCCTGGAGAAATTGACGACGGGATGAGTGGGTCTTCATCGGTCCTCCCGAAACGGCGTGTCGCGGAACCTCGGATCACCCTCGCCGGCTGTCGCAGCCGGGGCAGACGCCGTAGAACGCGTTGCCCTTGTAGTCGAGCTCCTTCAGACCGGCTCGTGACGTGAAGTAGCCGCGAATGGCCTCGCGCCGCAGGAACACGTAACACCGGCCGAGCGGTGATTCGGGCGGCATTCGACCTGCTTCGGAAGCCAGATCGATCGGTGCTGTTCCGGTCAGCTCGAGAAACTCACGGCCGAATCGCTCGCGCGAGCGCTGCTCCAGCAGGTTCAAGCCGGTTCGCACGATGCCCTGCCAATCCACCGCTTCCAGTTCGCTGACCCTGGCCTTTCCGTAATAGGCAACGGCAAGCGCCCGGTGCAAGGGATCGAGCGAACGGGCAGCCTTGCGGATCCCCGCGTCACTCTCCAGGCGCAAGTCCAGCCAGCCGATGGTGTCGGACAGCGCTTCGGCGTCGACATCGCCGAGCAGAATCCCAACCAGGCGCGTCACGACATCGAGCTCGTGCCGCGAAAAGAACAACGGTGCGCCGCGTGGAGTTGCGGGCGCATCACGCGTGGCCAACACGTGCGTCAGATGCTCCATCGACGGCTCGTAGAGGCCTGGCGGCAACCCGGCCGCCGTTTCCTGAGCCACCAGAGTCATCGCGGTTGCAAGGTCCGGCACGAGCCCCGCGACCCCCGCAAGCGTGGTGAGTTCTCCGAGGCGCAGCAGCCACGCGCGCCTGGTGAGATCGTCGTCTGCCGCGCCGCCGTCGCTCACAGCTCACCTCGACGCAAAGACTCCGCGATGTGCTCGCCCGCGCGTGCGGCAATCGCCATGATGGTCAGCGTCGGCTCGTAACAGCTTTGCGTTGGAAACACGGCGCCGTCGCTGACGAACAGATTCGGGACGTGGTGTACCTTGCAGTTGCGATCCACGACGCTCGTCTTCGGGTTGTCCCCCATCCGCGCGGTGCCGCACTCGTGAATGTTCTTGCCGAAGACGCTGATCTCTTCCGACGGAGGCGTTTCTCCCTCGAGCTTCAGCTCGCTCGCGATCGACATGATGTCCTGACGCATCGCCTTCGCCATCGCCTTCTCGTTCTCGCCATAGCTCGCGACGATGTGGAGCGCCGGGATGCCCCACTTGTCTTTCCGTTGCGGGTCCAACGTGACGTAGTTCTCCTTGCGCGGCAGGCACTCGCCCTGCGCTTCGATCGCGAAGTAGTACGGAATATCCTCCCGCACCTTCTGACGCCACGCGTCGCCAAATTCGGGCAGAAGGAACGCGTGCCCGTAAAGCTCCTGACTGCCATCGCCATCGAAGCGATAGCCGCGAACGAAGTCGGGATGTCTGGCGGCGCCGAGGTTCGTGTAGTTGGGAATGATGAAGCCGCAGGGGCGCCCGACCGGCTCACGAGTGGACGAGCGCAGGCTCGGCATGAAACCGCCGGCGCCTTCGACGGTGAAATGGTCCATCAGGTAGCGGCCGAGGACCCCTTCGTCATTGCCCACCCCGTGCGAGAACAGCCGTGAACGAGAGTTGAGCAGGATGCGTGTGGACTCGAGCGCGCCAGCGGCCAGGACGAGAACGCGCGCGGAGGCTTCGCGTTGGCGATGCGATACGCGATCGATGTAGTGCACGCCCGCCGCGCGGCCACGCGAATCCATCCGCACGTGACTGACAACGGCGTCGCTCACGAGCGTGAACTTGCCCGTCCTGGCCGCGGCCGGCAGCGTCACCGAAGGGCTGTTGAAGTACGACGCCGTATGGCAGCCGCGCTGACACTGGTCGCAGTAGTGGCACGCCGGCCGTCCCCGATGAGGCACGGTAAGGTTCGCCACCCGGTCGGGCATCACGCGCCAGCCGAACTTCCGGCCGATGACGTCACGCGCGAGGAGTGCGCCGCACGACAACGCCATCGGCGGAAGGAACCGCCCGTCAGGAAACTGTGCGAGACCCTCGCGCGAGCCGCTCACGCCGATGAAGTCTTCCACGCGATCGTAGTAGGGCGCGAGCTCCGCGTAGCCGATCGGCCAGTCTTCGCCGTAGCCGTCACGGCTCGCCGCTTTGAAGTCGTAGTCGCTGAACCGGAAGCTCTCGCGCGCCCAGCAGAATGTGCGTCCGCCGACCTGCCGCCCCCGAATCCACATGAACGGCTTGTCGGCGGGAAACGTGTAGGGATTGTCGTGGTCGTTGACGAAGAACTGATGGCTGTAGTCGTCGCAGGCGTAGCAGAGACGCTGCACCGGCTGGTCTTCGAGGAGTCGCTGCTGATCGCCGAACCCGCGGAATTTCAGCTGGTACGGCCAGATGTGCTCCGTGAAATCGCGGGTCGGCACCCGCGGCGGCCCGGCTTCGAGCATGAGCACGCTCAGGCCCCGCTCGCTTGCCTCCTTGGCGACCCAACCACCGCTTGCACCCGACCCGACGACGAGGACGTCATACGGCATTGTGGCGCCCACAGTTCTACAGAAGGTTTACCCTTCTGACAACGAGTATTCTTGGGCGGCGGTTTGGACCTGTTCTGATGAGACTGCAGAGGCAACGGTCCGCGTGGCTGTACTTCGCGATGGCGGCGCTGGTAGCATGCGACCTGATGCCGGCGCTCTCGCAGGCGTGGCCCTTCCCATGGCCCGAGGACCGCATCGCACGCTACACGGCGCGACGCACCTCGTCTCCCCTCGTCATCGACGGCCGCCTCGACGAGCCCGCCTGGCAGTCGGTGGAACGCTCGCCGCCCTTCGCCGATCTCATCAGCGGCCGTCCTGGCATGCACGACACTCGCGCGGCCGTGCTCTGGGACGACATGTATCTTTACGTCGGATACTGGGTCGTGGAGCCGTTCGTCGAGGCGATGTTGACCCAGCGCGACGCGCCGATTTATCAGAACAATGACGTCGAGCTCTTCATTGCAGGACGCGACGCGTACTACGAGTTCGAGATGAACGCGTTCGGGACGATCTATGAGGTCTTCTTCATCTGGGAGCGCGAGTTCGAGTCGAGCGGCTACGCGCGCCGGCCGGAATTCGATCGCTCACGCCCGGGCGTGAGGCCTTTCAACGGCGTCGGCTTCAGGCAGCATCCTCGCGGGCCGCGCATCGGATACTGGAATTGGGACATGCCCGGTTTGGAGTCGGCGGTCCACGTCGACGGAACGATCAACGACCACAAGGACCGCGACCGCGGCTGGACCGCCGAACTGCGCATCCCGTGGCGCTCGCTGGAGCCTCTGGCGATGCCGGACGCGCGCGCGCTGCCACCGCGCAACGGCGACGAGTGGCGGATGGATTTCTCGCGGTTCAACCAGTACAAGGAGGCCGCGCCGGTCAAAGATTCCGGCGGCTGGGCATGGAGCCCGCACGGCGTCTGGGACTCGCACATCCCGGAGTTGTTCACGCGGGTACGCTTCTCGACTGAGGCCGTCGCCAGCATCACCGGGACTTCACCAGGCCATCCAGCAACACGATATCCGCATCGCCTTCCCCAACGGCCGCAACGATAGACGCGCCGTCGGGCGTCCACGACACATGCCGCGCGATGAACGTGGCGCGGTTGCCGAAATCGGTCACCTGCCGCCATGTGCTCGTGCGCGTGGAGAGCGCCCAGATGTTCGTGGTGTGGCCGTCGGTGAGCGGCATCGCGAGCCACTCTCCGTCTGCCGAGACGACAGGGTTGACGATCTGCCAGCTCGGGACGCGCGACGCGGGAATGCGAGCCAGCGCGCGCGACGGACCGCCTTCGGGGGTTGCGGCGCGAATTTCGAGCTCGGGCCTTCCGTCGAGCAGCGCGCGTTCCACGACGTAGTACAGCGTGTCGCCGTGCACGCCAATCACGTTCCGCGTCGCTTCCGCCCTGACCTTGATGGCACTTCCTCCGTGCGAGGACACCTTGTACAGTGCGCCGGCGGAGGTCTCCGAGTAATACAGCCACTGGCCGTCAGAGGACCACGCCGGACCGACACCCTGGTTCGCCACGTTGCGTTCATTCGTTCCATCGGGATTGACGAGCCAGATCCCGAAGTCGAACCCCGTACGGCCCTTCGATGAAACGAACGCGATCGATCGTCCATCCGGCGACCACACGGGAACTCCCACCGTGACGTTCGGATCCTCCTCGAACGTGATTTGCCGGACGTCTCCCGTGGCCGTCGATTTCACCCAGAGGTTGCCATGTCCGCCGCTGTCGGAGAGGAACGCGATCTCGTCTCCGTCCGGAGCCGCCGTGGGCGTCATCACCTGTCCCGTCTGCCGCGTCAATGGAACCGCACGGCGGACGTTGTCTACCGGATCCGCACCGAACGGAAATCTCCACACGTCGAACCGAATCCGCAGTCGGGCCGCCGACACGAGCCCTGTGGCGTCGGCGTCAGGTTGTTCGTACCACGCGTCCGCCGGCGTGATCTGCCTGGAGATTCCATCGTCGAGTCCTACTTCCCACAAGCTGAGGCTGGGCAGGTACGGAATCGTGCTGCCGCGGCTCGAACCATAGACGATGCGACCACCATCAGGAAGCCACGCAAGGCCGCTGATGATGTTCCGGTCGTGCGTCAACTGACGCGTCTCGCCGGTCGCGGGCGAGGTGACGAACACGTCGAATCTGAGGCCATCGCCGCGCTGGAAGGCGATCCACTTGCCGTCAGGAGACCAGCGCGGATGACGCTCATAGCCTGGCGCCGATCGCGCCACCAGCCGCACGTCGCTCCCGTCGATCGACGATGTCACGAGCTCGATTTCATGCCCCACGAGCCTGAAGCACGCGAGGCGTCCGTTCCTGCTCACGTCCGCATCGCCGATGCTGGTCATGACGCGCCGGGGAGAGCCGCCCAGCGCGGGAATGCTCCAGATCGCTCCCTGAGCATCGCCCGGCGCGGCCGGCGAGAAATACAGGAGCGAGTTGCCGTCCGGCGACCAGCGAGGCGACTGGTGGTCGACCGGATCCTTCGTGACTGCCACCGGCGATCCCCGGGCAAGCAGACGCACGAATATCTGCCGCCGGCCGTCGACATTCGCCGTGAAGGCTACGGTCCTCCGGTCCGGCGAGATTGACGGAAACTCCTCCAGGCCCGGCAGGTCCGTCAGCGGGAGCACCCGATACGGCGCCGCGGGATCTGCGGCCGGCACCGTCCGTTGTCCCACCAGATAAGCGGCCGCCGCGAGAAGCACCGACGCGAGCGTCATCAACGCCGTCCATCGTGAAATCCGGACGCCGGCGCGCCCGGGTTTCGCAGCCCGCGCAGCAGGCGGCAGCGCCTCCAGATCGAAGACGAGATCGCGCACGCTCTGAAATCGCTCCTCGGGCGTCTTCTCCAGACAGTGACGCACGATGCGATCGAGGGCCGGCGCGATCGAAGCGGCTCGCAGCAGCTCCGGAGGTTCCTCGTTCAGAATGGCGCCAAGCGTTTCGGCCGGCGTGCCGCGTCGGAACGGTGCAAACCCGGCCAGCATCTCGTACAGCACCGCTCCCAGGCTGAAAACGTCGGACCGGTGATCGGTGCGGAGGCCACGCGCCTGTTCGGGTGACATGTAGGCGGCCGTGCCCAGTACCGGCGCGAGTTGAACGCCGCCGATTGCGATCGTCGCCGTCACGTCTCCAGACGGACCCGCATCGATCGTCTTCGCGAGACCGAAATCGAGAATTTTGACGCGGCCGTCCTTCGTGACGAACAGGTTGTCGGGCTTGATGTCGCGGTGGACGATCCCTCGTTCGTGGCCGGCGGCCAGCCCGCTCGCAATCTGTATGGCGTAATCGACAGCCTTGCGCGGCGGCAGTCGTCTTCCGTTCATGCGCTGACGGAGCGTCTCCCCTTCGAGGAGCTCGGTCACGATGAACCCGATTCCCTCGTGCACGCCGACGTCATGAACCGCGACGATGTTGGGGTGATTCAGGCTCGCGGCCGCACGCGCTTCGCGCTCGAACCGCCGCTGACGATCCGGTTCCCGGGCAAACGCGGTCGGCAGGACTTTGATCGCGACGTCCCGCAGCAGTTGCGGATCACGGGCGCGGAAGACGTCGCCCATCCCGCCGCGGCCGAGCGGTCCCAGGATCTCAAACCGGCCGATTCGATCCCCTGCCGAGAGTCGCATGGCAGGAGGGTGCCATGCGCTGCTGTTTTCCGATTGAATTTCCATGAGATCGCAACGAGTTCCTCAGGATGTCCGCGCCGGTTTTGCGCATTCTATGCCCGTTCGAACCACGAGGAGGGGTCATGAGATACGCAACGACTTTCGCCCTGGCTGCAGCGTTGGCCGGCGGCGCGACTGATGCGGGCCGAGCTGTCGAGCTCGGTGCGAAATGGCTTTCACCGGCACCCGTCGTCTACTGGAGCCTCGAAGCACAGCGCGCGATCGTTCCGCCGGGGCCCGGCGGCATATTCGGCTCGGAAAACTATGGGAACAAGTTCCCAGGCGAAGCCGCTGTCTACATGGGAATCGTCCACGCGGCGATGTACGACGCCGCCGCCGCGATCGCAGGAGGTTATGAACCTTACGCGATCGACATCAACGCTGCGCCGGACACCTCGTCGGCCGCCGCGATCGCGACGGCCGTCCACCACACGCTCGTCGGATCGCCGGTCATAGGGCTGCAAGGGCTGCAGCCTGCACTCGGTCTGACACCCGCCCAACAGGAAATCCTCGATCGCCACTACGGGGACTACATGGACGCGATCCCTGAAGGGCCGGCGAAGACGAACGGCATCCGGCTCGGCGAGCAAGTCGCGATCGCGATTACCATGCGGCGCCAGAACGACGGCCGGGAGGCGAGTCCAACGCTGGCGGATCTCAATCCGCCCCCCGCTGGCCCGGGCGTCTGGAACCAGAACCCGGGGAATCCGCTGCCGCCGGTCCTCGGCCTCCGGCTGCCGCGGATCGCGCCGCTCGCGCTCGCGAACGCGGCGCAACTCCGGCCCGACGGGCCCAATTCGCTGACGAGCGGCGAGTACGCGGACGACTTCAACCAGGTCAAGGAACTGGGCCGGCTCGAAAGCGCGACTCGCACCGCCGATCAAACGGCCCAGGCGCTCTTCTGGACCGACCACGATCTTCGGCAGTGGAACGACGGGATGCTCCGCCTCGTTGCTCCGCACGGCCTCGGCCTCGTCCAGGCGGCGCGGATGCTCGCGATGGCGCACGTCAGCGGGGGCGATGCGATGATCGCCTGCTTCGACGCCAAGTTCGCGTACTGGTTCTGGCGTCCGTATCAAGCAATTCCTGGTGCGGATACCGATGGGAATCCTTCGACGGTTGCCGATGCGAGTTGGCGCGCGCTCCAGCCGACGCCCAATTTTCCGGAGTACCCGTCAGCGCATGCGTGTCATAGCGGTGCAGTCGCGGAAGCGCTCAATGACTTCTTCGGCACCGATAGAGTCCGCTTCTCGCTCGACAGCCGCGTCACAGGAACCGTGCGGCAGTACGATCGGCTTCGCGACGTCGTGAAGGATGTGAAACAGGCGCGCGTCCTGGCTGGATTTCACTTCCTCAACTCGAATCAGGAAGGGGCCACCCTGGGGCGCCGCGTCGCCCGCTACGTGGCAGCCAACTTCTTTCAGCCGATCGGCCTGGATCGCAGGTGACCCATGCAGGCACTCCCACTCATTCGGGCCGGCGTCGTCGTCTGCGCCTTTGTCCCGGCGCTGGGGCTTGCCGTCGCAACTTCCGCCGATGGCAACGGACCGAATATGTTCGGGTTCGCTGATCCGACCGGCATCGTCCGGACGTACAACGTCAACGGCGCGACGGATTTCGACAACCTGTTCTTTCAGTCGCTCGGGAGCAACGGCCGCTCCTGCGGGTCCTGTCATCAGCCCGCTGATGGATGGACCGTCGTCCCGTCGCACATCCAGGCGCGCTTCCAGGCAACCGGTGGGGAGGATCCGATCTTTCGCACGAACGATGGATCGAACTCCCCCGATGCCGACATATCCACCGTCGCCGCGAGGCGATCCGCGTACAGCATGCTGCTGACGAAAGGGCTGATCCGCGTCGGCATCGGCATGCCCGTCACCACGGACTTCGAGCTGATCGACGTGGACGATCCGTACGGCTACGCCTCGGCCGCAGAGCTGTCGCTCTTCCGGCGTCCGCTGCCGGCCAGCAATCTGCCGTTTCTCGCGACAATCATGTGGGACGGCCGTGAGACATTCCCGGACAAATCGATTCATTTCGATCTGAGCGATCAGGCGAATGGCGCAACGCTGGGCCACGCAGCCGGCGTCAATCCACTCACCGACGAGCAGCGCGAGGCGATCGTGACATTCGAGACCGGGACGTTCACTGCGCAGTCGTCGGATTCCTGGGCGAGCGTGTTGAATGCACAAGGCGGCGCTGGCGGACCGGCCGCGCTGTCGCGACAGCCGTTTCACATCGGGATCAACGACGTGCTGCGTCCGGGCTTCAACCCGCGGGCGTTCACCTTGTTCGACAACTGGCGGGACCTGGCCAGCTCCGGAGCTGGCCCGTACACCCATGCTCGCGAAGCGGTCGCACGAGGACAGGAGATCTTCAACACGCGCGCCTTCACGATCGCCAACGTCCGCGGTCTCAATGATGCCCTCGAGTTGCCGGCGGTTTCGGGCACGTGCACGACGTGTCACAACACTCCGAACGTCGGCAATCACTCGACGTCGCTGCCGCTGGACCTCGGCCTGACGACCGCAGCCGTACGGACGCCCGACATGCCGCTCTACACGTTCCGGAACAAGACGACGGGGGAAGTCGTCCGGACCACGGACCCGGGACGGGCGCTGATCACGGGACAGTGGAAGGACATGTCGACGTTCAAGGGGCCCATTCTGCGCGGGCTGGCCGCGCGCGCGCCCTACTTCCACAACGGAGTCGCGACGACACTCGCCGATGTGGTCGAGTTCTACGACGCTCGTTTCACCATCGGCCTCAGCGCGCAGGAGAAGGCCGATCTGATTGCGTTTCTGCGGGCCCTCTAACCCTGTCCGAGGGGCCTTGCCCCTCGGACTCCCCGTTCGTCGCCTCCCCTCGCTTCGCGGCGTCCCTTCCGCAGCGCGTCTGGATCACATAGAGTTGCAGACGCTGGGGAGCCTGGCGTTGCCCTATCGCTTCGGAGATTTCACGCTCGACCGCAACACACGACAACTGCTGTCGAACGGCGACGAGGTTCACGTGTCGCCGAAGGCCTTCGAGCTCTTGACGCTGCTCCTGGAGAACCGGGCCCGTGCCGTCTCCAAGGCCGATTTGCAGCAGCGGCTCTGGCCATCGACGTTCGTGGAGGAGACGAATCTCGCTACCCTCGTCGCCGAAATCCGACGTGCACTTCACGACAACGCGGGCAGTCCCAGGTTCGTACGTACGGTGTACGGATTCGGGTATCAATTCGTGGGCGAGGTCATCGGGCACCCGGACGCGACTCGCTCCGAACAGCCTCGCGGCCGGCTATGGCTGATTCTCGAGCGCCGTCCCATCCCGTTGATGGAGGGCGTCAACGTGATCGGACGGGGACCAGACGCGGCCATTCAGATCGATTCGCCCGGCGTCTCGCGGCATCACGCACGCATTCTCGTCGCGGCTGGTGAGGCAACTCTCGAAGATCTCGGGAGCAAGAACGGAACGGAGCTGAACGGAACGCGAATCACAACACCTCGCCGCCTCGGCCACGGTGACGAGATCCGCGTTGGCGCGATCGCGCTGATCTTCCGGATCAGCTCCCCGGTCAGCCCTACCGAAACGGTCCCGGTCGATCCCGTTTGATCTGTCGACCGAGTCTCTTTCTCACAGTCCCGGCGGCGGTCCAGGCCTTACAATTGACGGCCCGACGGTCCAGGGGCGACACCCGTCGTGTCCGCACCGATTCGAATTCCGCCCGGCCCCTCACGCAAGGAGGCTCTATGACCGCGCCGCGAACCACCGTCTCTGATGACACCCGGTCGCAACCGGCGCACACCGCGAACGCGTATGCGGCGCACGGTCCGACATCCGGGATGGCCGCGATCAGCATTCCACGCCGCGCACCACAGCCGAAAGATGTTGCGATCGACATTCTGTACTGCGGCATCTGCCACACGGACGTGCACTTCGTGCGCAACGAGTTCGCCGCCATCCTGCCTACGACCTACCCGTGCGTGCCCGGTCACGAGATCGTCGGCCGTGTCGTGAAGATCGGCAATGCCGTGACGAAATTCAAGGAGGGCGATCTGGCCGCCGTCGGCTGCATGGTCGATTCGGACCGAACCTGCGAGGCCTGCCGCGACGGGGAAGAGCAGTTCTGCGCGAGCCAGCCAATCTTCACGTACAACGCACCGGACAAGCACCTGGGAGGCGTGACCTACGGCGGCTATTCGCAAAGCGTCGTCGTCGACGAGGATTTCGTGCTGCGCGTGCCCAACGGCCTCGATCTCGCGGCGGCTGCCCCGCTGCTCTGCGCCGGGATCACGACCTATTCGCCTCTGCGGCACGCCAACGTGCGCGCGGGACAGAAGGTGGGAGTCGTCGGCCTGGGCGGGCTCGGCCACATGGCCGTGAAGATCGCGTCAGCCCTGGGTGCCGAGGTCGTCGTCTTCACGACGAGTGCCAGCAAGATTGCCGACGGGATTCGCCTTGGGGCGGCCGAGGCGGTGAATTCCACGAACGATGCCGACGTACAGAAGCACGCCAACACGTTCGACTTCATCCTCGATACCGTTCCGGCGACACACGATGTGAACGCGTACATCAATCTGCTGAAGCGCGATGGCATCCTGAACTTCGTCGGCGCCCCCCCCGAGCCCTTGCCTCTCGCCGTCGCCGGGTTGCTGTTCGGCCGAAAGACAGTTGCCGGATCGCTGATCGGAGGTATTCGTGAGACGCAGCAAATGCTCGACTTCTGCGGGGAGCACAATGTCACCGCGGAGATTGAGATGATCGACGCGCAGCACATCGATGAGGCGTACGACCGTCTCGTGAAGAATGACGTGAAGTATCGGTTCGTGATCGACGCGGCGTCGCTGAAGTGATGCCCCGGCGCGGCTTCGACGCTCGACCACGTGAACGGGCGGCCGCTCTACTGAACCGTGACGGAGTTACGCGGGCCGCACAGCGTGTCGACGAGCGTCTGCCATGCCAGCTGGGCACGTGTGGAGTTGGTGGACAGCTCCGCGCCATACCAGACAGCGCCGGCCGGCCGCGGCGCGTTGGCCGTCCACATCCGCCGCACGCTGATCTTGACGCCGAGCATCGGCACGACCACGTCGAAGGTCGGCGGGGGCACGACCTGACGGCGAATCATCTCGATGCGCATGCCCTCCTTGCTGACGTCGATGATCTGGCTCGCCGCCCCGTGCACGACCACCGGAAGGCGCGTGGGTCTCCGCTCGGATCGGCGGACCGGCAGCGTGTCCGCCGCGATCATCGCCATCGTGCACGCGAAGACGGCGCGGTCGAGCGGCCGCGTCAGGTAGAGCGCGCCGCGCGTTTTCGCGTACGCTTCCGCGGACGGGTCCGTGTCGCCGACGACGACGATCGGCAGCAGCGGATGGCGCGCGCGCACGGCATTGATTGCGGCGACGGCGAACCCCGCGTCGACGACGAGAACGTTGACGCCTGACTGCGTCAGTTCCTGCTCGAGCCGAGCGGGGCTCGAGAGCGCGACGGGTTCGAAGCCATCTTCGCGGAGCCAGTCGGCGATAGTGCGGGAGTCCTGGGCAGGCCGGAAAGAGACCGCAACTCGGGGTCGGAACGCCATTCCCCGGACTCAGCAGCGTGCGTGCCAGCCCTCAATGCCCGGATCGACGGTACCGATCGACGACGCACGCGCAGCGGAATGACCATTTTGCACGCGGGAGGCGCGAACGGTAATCGCGAGCTCGACGGCTTGATGAGGATCGAGCGGCTCGATTCGCGCCCATCGATGCCGCATTGGTACGGCGTGCGGTAGAATCCGCCGGGCCTCGAAATCCACCGTGCTCCCCGCAGGAACCCGTCTTCATCGCTACCGCATTCTCCGCCCGCTCGGTGCCGGCGGCATGGGCGAGGTGTACGAGGCAGAGGACACGCGGTTGAAGCGTTCGGTCGCGATCAAGATCCTGCCGGAACGCGTCGCCTCGGATCCGGAGCGGTTCGCGCGCTTCGAGCACGAGGCCCAGGCCGTTGCCGCGCTGAATCATCCGAACATCGTCACCATCCACTCCGTCGAGGAAGATGGCGAGCGCCGCTTCCTCACGATGGAGCTGGTCGACGGCCGCACGCTCGACGAGGTGGTGCCGCCGGTGGGCCTTTCCCTGCGCGATCTGTTGAAGTACGCGATTCCGCTCGCCGACGCGATCGCGGCGGCGCACGCGCGCGGCATCGTCCACCGCGATCTCAAGCCGCGGAACGTGATGGTCTCCGCTGACGGGCGTATCAAGGTGCTCGACTTCGGGCTCGCGAAGCTCGTGGGCGCGACGGACGCGACGGGGATCGAGACGACGATGGCCGTGACTCTGGCGACCGCGGCCGGGCACATCGTCGGTACCCCGTCGTACATGTCTCCCGAGCAGGCGGAAGGACGGCCCGTCGATCAGCGGTCCGACGTCTTCTCGATGGGGATTCTCCTCTATGAGCTGGCGAGCGGACGCCGCCCGTTTCGTGGCGATTCGACGCTGTCGATACTGTCGTCGATCGTGCGCGACGATCCGCCGCCCCTGGCGAGGCTGCGTCGGGACCTTCCGCGCGCGCTCGAAGTCCTCGTGGCGGAGTGCCTGAACAAGGATCCGGCCGCACGGCCGTCGGCAATTGCTGTAACGGAGCGCCTGAAGACGCTCGCCGCCGCTCCGACGGCGAGGGAGCCGCGCCTGCCGCGCCTGTTCGCAATCGGCGGGGCCATTGCGGCGGTAGCCCTGGCGGGCCTGTTCGCCCGCCGCTTCCTTGCACCGGAGCGATTGACGGGCCCCGGAACGCCGACATTCGCGCGCGCCACGTTTGGCAACGCCATCGATCTCTCGCCAAACCTTTCGCCTGACGGCCGGACTGTTGCCTACGTCACGCAGGAGCTCAGCGGACGGCGCCACCTGTACGCGTCACCGGTCGGGAAGAGCGGCCAGAGCACGGACCTGACGGGCAGCACCGGCACGGCCGCGGACGACTCGCCGGCGTATTCGCCCGACGGACAGTCGATCGCGTTCTCTTCATCGCGCGAGGGAAGCGACGGCATTTTCGTCATGAGCGCCAACGGCGGCCCCGCACGCCGACTCGTGAACGCAGGCTACGACCCGTCCTGGACGCCGGATGGACGCGAGATCGTCTACAGCACCGAATCCGGTCGAGATCCGGACGGCCGCGAGGCTCCGAGCCAGTTGTGGGCCGTGAATCTCGGAACGGGAGCACGCAGACGGATCGCCGAGGCGGATGCCGTCGATCCGAAGGTCTCGCCCGACGGGCGCTTCGTCGCGTTCTGGGCGCTGCCGGTGGACGCCTCCGGGACGCAGTTCGCCGGCGCCAACCGCGACGTGTGGCTGCAGCCATCCGCGGGAGGTCCGCGCGTGCAGATCACTCGCGAGGAAGCGAGCGACTGGAATCCCGCGTGGTCGGCGGATGGACGCTTCCTCTATTTTTCGAGCGATCGCAGCGGGACGATGAACATCTGGCGAGTGGCGATTGACTCGCAAACGGGCGCGCCCGATGGCGAGGCGGCCGCGATTACCGCGCCGAGCGCGTACGTGGGCAGCATGAGCGTCGGCGCCGATGGAACGCTCGCGTACTCGTCGCTCGATTACGACACCGCCGTTCGGGCGATCGATTTCGATCCGGCGACCGGAACGCCGGCGGGCGCGGCACAGGACATCGTCACCGGCCACCGCTCGTGGTTGCATCCCGACGTGTCGCCCGACGGCCGGTTGCTGACGCTGCGTTCGTTTCGCGGACAGGAAGACGTCTGGGTCGTCGGGACAGACGGCACCGGGCTGCGTCCCGTCACGAACGATCCGGCGCGAGATCGCGGTTCTCGATTCGCGCCCGACGGCTCGCTCCTTTTTTACTCGGCGCGAGGAGGGACCTACCAGATCTGGACGATCCGTCCGGACGGCACCGGGTTACGGCAATTGACGAGGGGAGACTGGGCCCTGAACTACCCGCTGCCGTCGCCGGACGGGCGCTGGGTCGCGGGCTCGAACCCGAACACGAACGAACAATACATCTTCGACGCCCACGATTGGACACGACCGCCAGAACGCCTGCCGTCGCCGCCGGGAAAGGGACAGACGTACTTGCGCGACTGGTCGCCGGACAACACACGATTGATCGCCGCGGACACGTCGAACGGCTTGTGGCTCTTCGACCTGCAGGCGAAGACGTGGACTCGGATCGGCAGCGGCGCCTATCCGCGATGGCTGCCGGACGGCCGTCGAGCCCTTGCGGTGCTGCACGGCCGCATCGTACTCGTGGATACCGTTGCCAAAGCGACGAGTGACGTGTATGGCGAGCCGCAACGGTTCATCGGTGCGCTCGCTATCGCGGCGGGAGGGCGCCGCGTGTATTTCACCAGCGCGGTGACGCGGTCGCAGATCTGGACGATGCGCGTGGCGGCGCGTTGACGAGCCCTTCACCCACGCGATCGACCGGCAACTGGCGTGAGGCGGACCCTCACCGTCGCGGTCAAGGCGTCCGCCTCATTCGCGCCGTCACTCAGCCGATGGGGATGCGCGAGGCATTCGCGCTCAACCAGACGTCGAACGACTGGAGCGCCGGATTCAACGCGCGCGCCACCGTCGGCGACCGATCGCGGCGGAACTCCTCACCGAGGATGGCGTGGTGCTCGTACATGTTTCCCATGTCGTCGGCTCCCGGGAAGCCGAGCGCCCGGTACTCGTCGAACGGCATGTCATAGAAGGAGACCGGGACGCCGAGGTGGCGGGAGAACGCGGCGGCGTACTCCGGACCGGAGAGCACGTCACCAGCCACACCGAAGCGCTGACCGGCGGCCTCGGGCCCGCGCCGGAAGATGCCGTAGGCGCATCTGCCGATGTCCTCAGCCGCGATCCCCGGCAGCTTGCCGCCGCCGAGCGGCAGCGCAAGCACGACGTTGCCGTCGGGACCCTTTCGCGGGCCCTGACCGAAGTAGATGAAGTTCTCCCAGTAGAAGGCGGCCATGAGGTAGCTGGTCGGCGCGCCCTCGGCCGCGAAGATCGCGTCGGCCTCGCCTTTCGCATCGAAGTGCGGGACCTTGTACTTGCCGTGCAGGGTCTTCAGGCGCGGGTCCTCGAGCGGGAACGAGAGGCGTGTGTCTTCGAGCGTCGACCAGACCGCGTGCGCCACGCCCGCCGCTTTCGTCGCGCGTGCCAGCGCGGCGGCCTGTTCCAACTCGCGCTCGGGCGAGAAGTGCTCCCAGAAGTTCGTGACCAGGAATGCTCCGTGCGCGCCAGCGAAGGCGCGCCGAAGGGTTGCCGGATCGTCCGCATCGCCGGCCACGACCTCCGCACCGGCTGCTGCCAGCGCACGCGCCTTTTCGGAGCCGGTCTTGCGCGTGATCGCACGGACGGCAAACCGCCGTTCGGGATCGGCGAGAATCGCGCGCGCAAGGCCACCGCCCTGCGCTCCGGTGGCACCAACGACAGCGATGATCTTCGTCTCGGACATGCGTGGATCTCCTCCTCTGCTGAATTGTGGCCCGTCCGGCCCATCGATGCCAATCGTCGCAGCGGAGCCGTAATGCCCATTGTGAGGAGGTTTCAAGAACGCAGACGCGCGCAAGGACACGCAACACGGGTGTCGAGCGGCGCGTGGACTGCTTGCGCCATCACGTTCGAGGCGGCACTCCTTAGATCCAGCTATCGGCGGCGAAACTGCAGCGCGAGGACGTCGAGGAACGTCTCCGCCGTGCGTGATCCAGGCACCGTCGAACCGAGGAGCATCAATCCCAGCGTTCGCGACTGCTGGATTCCCGTCGGGGGACGCGCATTCAGCAGCGGAATACCGACGGCCGGTTCGATTTCTGCACGCCTGCCTGTGTGCAGCGCAGGTACGCCAAATGCTGCGTCCATTGCATCATGGCGCTCGCCACGTCGATAGCGACGGCCACCGAAAGGCATCGTTCGCCTGCTGATACTGGCGCGCGCATCGAACGATGGCGCAGGCCGTTGCTCGCCTCCGGAATTCTGGCGGCCGTCCTCTACGTCGCAATGACGCTCCTCGTGGGCCTGCTCTGGGACGGCTACAGCGCTGCCGATCAAACCATCAGTGAGCTGTCCGCGATCGGCGCGCCGACGAGGCCGCTGTGGATGGCGCTCGGGACGATTTACTCCGCGCTGATGATTGCGTTCGGCTGGATCGTTTGGAAATCGGCACCGAACCGGGCTTTGCGCATCGTGGGCGCATTGCTGGTCACGCAGGCCGTGTTCGGCATCTTTTGGCCGCCCATGCACCAGCGAGCCGCGTTGGCGGCCGGTGGCGCCACCTGGACCGATACCTTGCACATCGTCTGGACAATCGTCACAAGCGCGTTCTTCATGGGCGCGCTCGGGTTCGGCGCCGCCGGACTCGGGAAGCGTTTTCGTTTCTATTCTCTGGCGACGATGGTGATCGTGTTCGCCTGTGGGGCCGGGGCAGGCTCGTATGCGCCTGCGATCCAAAGCAACCTCGCCACACCGTTGGTCGGTGTGTGGGAACGGATCAATACGAGCGCGTTCATGGTGTGGATCGCCGTGCTCGCCATCGCGCTCCTGCGCGCGGATCGTGCGTGGAGACGGACGATGTCTTACCGATCAGCGTTCAGGAGTGACGAGGGTGAAGCGCGGTTCCTCGCGGCGTACGACCGCGCGATGAGCCTGTGGCCGGTTCCCTGGGAACAGATCGACGTTCGGGGCCGATTTGGGACGACGCACGTCGTCATGTGCGGATCGACATCAAAGCCGCCTCTGGTGTTGTTGCACGGCTATATGGCGACTTCGACGATGTGGTCGCCCAACATCGCCGCGTTCAGCCAGGACTATCGGGTGTATGCCATCGACGTCATGGGCCAACCGAGCAAGAGCCGTCCCGAAGAGCCTATCTGCAATGCAGCGGATTTCGTGGCGTGGCTCACGACGACGTTGGACGCCCTGCGCCTCGATCGCGTCTTCCTCGTAGGCATGTCGTTTGGCGGTTGGCTGGCGCTCAATTACGCGGTCGCCGTCCCGCAGCGAGTTAGAAAGCTCGTGCTGCTCTCGCCCGGCGGATTGCTGCCGATGGTCAGACAGTTCACCGTGCGCGGAATGCTGATGGTCTGGCTCCCGACACGTCTGACCGTGAACTCGTTCTTCGCGTGGCTCGGATTCAGCGATCGCGCCCACGCAAATGTGCTCGAGCTGATATATCTCGGCCTGAAGCATTTTCGGATGCCACTCGAAACGGCGCGCGTCCTCCCCGCGGTGGTCTCGGATGAGAAGCTACGCACGATGAACGTGCCGACTCTTCTCCTCATCGGCGACCGCGAGGTCATCTCCGATCCGGCACGGGCGCTGGAACGGGCGCGACGCCTGATTCCTTCCTTCGAAGGCGAGCTCGTGCCTGGCTGCCGCCACGACATGTGCGCCAGCCAACACGAGATCGTGGACGTTCGAGTCCTCGAGTTCCTCGAGAAGACGCGAGCCGATGATTCCGCCCGGGCGACTGAACGCTCCATCGCGTAAGTCGACCTCACGGAAGGACGGCAGGAGGACCGCATGGTTCCCACACTGCTCGTGATACTCACGTTCGCGACGCTGTATTGGTTTCCGATTCGCCGATGGATGAACCGGTGGGGCGCCGCTCCTTCCGACGTGACGCGCGCCATGGCGGGCGACGACCTCCTCGAAAATTGGACGTATTCAGGCACGCTGGGCGTCACCATCAATGCGCCGCCAGAGGACATCTGGCCGTGGTTGATCCAGATCGGGTATCAGCGTGGGGGGCTGTACAGCTACGACTGGCTCGATCGCCTGTTCGGCTACCTCGATCGTCCCAGCGCCACGCGCATCCTCCCTGAATTTCAGCATCTCGCGGTCGGGGACCACATTCCGCTCGGCCGAGGACCGAGCTGGCCGGTTGGGATCCTCGAACCGAATCGGGCGCTCGTGCTGGATATGCGGAACATGGGCGGTCTTGATTGGGTCTGGCAGTTTGGGCTGTACGCCATTGACGGGACGCGAACGCGACTCCTGTCGCGCAGCCGCGTACGCGCACACGCGGTGTGGGCCCGGCTGCTCACGCATGCAATTGAGCCGGCAGGATTTCTCATGACGCGCCGCATGCTGCTCGGGCTGAAAGGACGATCGGAGGGGCTGCACACGCGATGCCCACTTAGCGGGTCCTGACGAACTCGATCGCGTCTAACATCCTCCCGCAGCGCGGGTGGTTACCGGAAATTCTCGACAAGTACCGGATCGCTCGTGGGCGAGTCGTACTTTCCAAACAGCACGGTCCGGCCGTCCGGCGACACGCCGAGGCCCAGCACCACGCCCTCCCCGAGCTCCGCCACTGTCGTCGCGCGCGAGGACGAGAACTCGAAGAACCGGAGCCTTCCGGTGGATCGCCAGACGAGACCCCCGGTCATGCCGAGAACCTGCGGAGCGGTGGCCACGCGCGGTTGGTGTTCGGCATAGTAGATGCCTTCCTTCAGCACGGCGAATGCCCGTTCCGTGACTCCGTCCAGCAGCTTGACCGCGGTGCCCTCGGCGATCGGCATTCGCCAGAGACTGCTCGGCCCGGTGGCTGTCTGTGTGTAGTAGAGGTACTTTCCGTCGAACGATTCGAATCCCACATACCCGACGTTGTGAGTCAACTGGACAGGCTGTCCGCCCGCGACCGCCACTTTCCATATTTCGTATTCGCCGCTGCGATTCGAGCTGAAATAGACCCACTTGCCGTCGCGGGAAAAGCTCGGAACGGTGTCGTTCGCGCGATCGAACGTCAGCTGAACGGGTTTACCTCCCGATGCGGGTACGAGATAGATGTCCCACTGCCCTTCCCGTTGCGAATCGAATGCGATCGTTCGTCCGTCAGGTGACCAGCGCGGCGTTCCGCTCGCCACGGCGAACCGCGACGCCTCGCCGGCCGTCGTGAGCTGCCTCGCGTTCGACCCGTCCGCATCCGCGATCCACACCTGAACGGTGCCCGATCGACTCGACTGGAACGCCACGCGTGTTCCATCTGGTGAAAACTGCGGGTTGACGTCGACCTTTGTCGACGAGAGCGTCAGGGCGGGTGGCGCAATTGGCCGTCGTTGCGCCGATAACTGCAGCCGCCAGATGTTCGGGCCAGCCGAGCCCCGCGTGTAAGCAAGTCGCTCGCGCGGGCTGTGCGGTCCTGAAAGCGCCGGCAGAAAGGCGTCGTCGCCGACGAAGGGAAGTTGCGTACGGGCACTCGGCTTCGAGACGTTCAACCGCCGACAGGCGACTGCGAGCGGAGAAGAACACCTCCTGGCCGTCGCGCGACCACGCCGGTTGTTGTCCGCCGAATCCGGTCTCCGTCAACGCCACGGGCTCCCCGGCGGGAGTCAGGTCCGCCTTCAACGCGACAAGGTGCAGCTATGCCCCGCGTTCGAAGACAACGGATCGGCCGTCCGGCGACACCGCGGGCGCTGTGTCGCCGAACCCGGTTGTCGGCGACGCCGTCAGGCGCCGCTTCTCGCCTGAATCGATCGAAACGATGTAGAGCGACTCAGGCTCGCCGGGGCGGAGCGAGTCGACGGCGACCAATGCGCGCGAGTCCGGCAGCCATGAGAGAAACGGGGGTTGCACATAGCTCTGACGGATGTGGATCTCGGCTATCTGGCGCTCCGGTCCACCCAACGGCCAGACGAGCCGTAGTTCGCTCGTTCCCGGCACTGGTCCCCGGAGGAACGCGATCCAGAGCCCGTCCGGCGACCACGCTGGACTGAAGTCGGTGGACGGATCCGATGTCAAACGGAGATGTTGCTCGGAGCCGATCCGCTGCACGTAGACATCGTCGTCGTCCTGGTTTGGACCCGACCAGGTATACGCGACCTGTTCGCCGTCCGGCGCAAACGTCGGATACTTTTCTGTTCCCGGCAGCGTCGTGAGCTGGACGATGCGAAGCGGCTCCGGCGCTCGTGCACTTGGAACAAGTCTCCATATCGCGTAGCCCAGCGTCGCGAGAGCGACGAGGGCGAGGAGAGCCACGCGTGTTCGTCGTGGGTTCCGTACGCGCAGCCGCTGTTCGCCTGTTTCCGACTCCTCCTGCACGTCCTCGAGCGCGACCTTGACATCACCGATGTGCTGAAAACGCCGTGCGGGGTCCTTACGCAGACAGCGCGCGACGATCTTGGCAAGATCCGGCGACAGTTCGGTTGAAAGCTGGCCGAGCGGCGCCGGGTTCTCGCTCACAATTTTCGCGATGGTCGACAGTTCCGAATTTCCAACGAACGGGCGCCGACCCGCGAACATCTCGTAAAGGATCGTTCCGAAGCTGAAGATGTCCGATCGCGAGTCGAGGTTGGGGCCTTCGGCCTGCTCGGGCGACATGTAAGCGACGGTGCCCACGATCGTCCTCTCATCGGTCAGTTGCCGGACGCTTCGTGCCGCGTCGTCGGCCGAGGCCTCGGTGCGCCCGACATGCTTGGCGAGGCCAAAGTCGAGGATCTTGACGCGCCCCTCGGGAGTCACGATCAGGTTCGAGGGTTTGAGATCCCGATGGATGATGCCTGCGGCGTGCGCCCGCGCGAGTGCAGCGGCGATCTGTATGCCGTACTTCACGACCAGAGCGGGTCGCATCCCCTTGGCGGGTATGAGCTCGTCGAGCGTTCGGCCCTCGACGAACTCCATCACGATCATGTCGACGGCGTCCTCCGAATCGACGTCGTACACGCTGACGATGCCGGGATGGTTCAGGGCACTGGCGGCTTGGCCTCCTGAGCGAAGCGAAGCCTGCGGCCGCTATCGGCGACCCTGTCGGGCGGGAGGATCTTGATCGCGACGCGGCGGCCGAGGCGTGAATCGCGGGCTTCGTAGACGACGCCCATGGAGCCGCGGCCGATCTCACGGTTGATCTCGTAGTGTCGAAGCCGTTGAAGCATCGCGACTCGCCCTGCCCGCATCCATGTGAGAGTCGAACCCGACACGCTGGGTTGAAGACGGCACGCCGGCCTCAAGCCTACACCCGTAGGACGCCCGGGTTGACGTGGTCACTTCGGCTGACACATAGTTCGAGGGCGAGGGAGATCGGCGGCATGCGGACGAGGTTCGCTGGAATCGCGCTGCTCTTCGCGGCCGTTCTGTCTATGCATGCAGACGGCGCTGTGCAGGACTCGTCCGCATCGCTCGGGGAGCTAATTTCCATCTTCGCCACGCGTCAGTGCTTGCGCCTCGGTGCGAGGCTAGAGAACGGCATCGTGACCGTGACACCTTCCGAGCCACCCTGCGGCGGTGCTCCGTCAACGGACCGTTGTGCTGATCAGCACTGCGGTCATGGCGTCCAGCTACGATGACCGTCCGGCCCCCTGATCCCACGCTGAGGCTTGCGGCCATCGTCGAGTCCTCGGACGACGCGATCGTGAGCAAGGATCTGAACGGCATCATCACGTCCTGGAACAAGGGCGCTGAAGATCTGTTCGGCTACACGGCCGAGGAGGCGGTCGGCCGATCGATCACCATGGTGATACCGCCCGATCGCCTCTCAGAAGAAGACATGGTTCTCGGCCGTATCCGCCAGGGCCAGCGCGTCGAACACTTCGACACGATTCGCCAGCGCAAGGACGGGACGCTCGTTCCGATCTCGCTGACCGTGTCGCCCATTCGTGACCTGGCAGGCACAGTAGTCGGTGCGTCGAAAATTGCGCGGAACATTTCGGATCGGCGGCGAATCGAAACGGAATTGGAGGAGCTCCAGCGCCGGCTCATGGCGCTCGCGGTCGCGTCGGCATCAATTCTGGTCTCGCCGGACACTGACGCAATCGCCTCGAAGGCAATCGCCCTCGCGCGGGAAGTATTCGCGGCCGACGGATATGCGCTGTGGCGAGTGAACTCTGAAGGCGCATGGCGGATGGTGCGGTCCTACGGCATTTCCGAGGAGTTCGCGGCGCGCGCAATCGCTCGTTCGGATCAGCGCGGCGCACCCGTCGTACCGTTTTCCGAGCCGCTCGTGAGTGAAGACGTAGAAGCAACCGCGATGCTTGCGGACATGCGAGATGCGTATGCCCGCGAAGGCATCTCCTCGATGGTCGTTTTTCCGCTCACCATTCGCGGTGAGCGCCGCGGTACCATCGTTTTCTACTCGCATCGGCGCGTGACTTTCCGTCCGGTTGACGTTCGGGTCGGATCAGCGCTCGCCAACCTCGTGGCCGCGGCTCTGACGACGGCCGATTTATACGAGGAGCAGCGAAAGGCGCGCGAAGCTGCGGATCACGCCAGAAATCAGGCCGCATTTCTTGCGGAGGCGGGAGCCGTTCTGAGTTCGTCACTCGACTACGAGCAAACACTGCGATCCGTGGCCAGGCTTGCGGTGCCAACGATTGCCGACTGGTGCGCCGTCGACATCGTGAGTGAACGTGGCGACATCCAATGCATCGCTGTCGCACACGTCGACCCGGAGAAGGTGGAATACGCCCGACAATTGCAGGAGCGGTATCCGGCGGACCCGAACGCTCCTGGTGTCGTCCACGAAGTGATCCGTACGGGCAACCCCGCCTACATGTCCCGGATTCCTTCCGCTCTTGTCGAAGCCGCAGTGCAAGACAAGGAGCACCTCCGGACCATTCGCGAACTCCACCTCACGTCGTACATGTGCGTTCCGCTGACCGTTCAGGGGCGTGCGATCGGCGCGATCACATTCGTGAGCGCCGAATCGGGCAGAGAGTACTCGGTCGCGGACGTTCGATTCGCACACGAGCTCGCGTCCCGCGCATCGCTCGCCGTCGAAAACGCTCGTGCGTATGAACGCGCCAGCGAAGCGAGTCGGCTGAAGGACGAGTTTCTGGCGACGCTTTCGCATGAACTGCGGACGCCGCTCAATGCGGTACTTGGTTACGCGCGAATGATGCGTACGCAAACCCTGCCGCCCGACAAGGGCAAGACAGCATGGGAAGTCGTCGAGCGCAATGCCACCTCACTCCAGCAGATCATCGAAGATGTCTTGGATGTCTCACGCATCATCGCCGGCCGATTGCGCTTGAATGTCGAACCTGTCGATCTATCGGCCATCGTGCGAGATGCCATCGCCACGGTGACGCCGGCCGCCGATGCGAAAGGCGTACGCGTAGAGATCGTGATCGAACCGCTGGCCGTGGCGGTATCGGGTGATGCGAACCGATTGCAGCAAATCGTCTGGAACCTGCTGTCGAACGCGATCAAGTTCACGACGCGCGGCGGTAAAGTCCAGCTGAGGGTCGCGCGGGTGGACTCGCACGTTGAAGTTGTTGTGAGTGATACCGGGCGTGGAATTGCCCCGGACTTTCTCCCGTACGTGTTCGAGCGCTTCCGCCAGGCGGATGCAAGCTTCTCGAGGGAACAGGGCGGCTTGGGCTTGGGCTTGGCCATTGCGAGGCAGTTGGCGGAACTTCACGGAGGGACCATCACCGCATCGAGCGGCGGGCTTGGAGCTGGCGCGACCTTTACCGTGAAGTTACCGTTGATGATCGTTCATCGTGAACCGGCAGAGAGCTTCCGACCGCAGCATCCCCACTCCGATCGGAAGGCACCCGAGCTGGAGCGGGCTCCCCGCCTCGACGGCATTCGTGTGCTGGCAGTCGATGACGAGGTCGATTCGTTGGGTTTACTACGCACCGTGTTGGAGACGGCTGGTGCGGCCGTGCACACAGCGCAGAGTGGACCAGAGGCGATTGAGAACCTCCGCACGCACCAGCCGGATGTGTTAGTTGCGGATATCGGCATGCCAGGAATGGATGGGCTCGACTTGATTCGCGCGATTCGTCAAATGGATGAACCGCTGCGGAGTACGCCAGCTGCCGCGCTGACGGCTTACGCGCGCTCACAAGATCGGATCACGAGTCTCGCAAGCGGTTTCCACATGCATCTCGCCAAACCGATCGATCCTCTCGAATTGATCGTCGCGATCGCGACACTCGCACGGCGACGTCTGCGCGCGTCGTAGACACGGGCTATGCTGCGGCGGCACGCGCAGGACTGCTCTCGAACCTTGACGTTCGTCATTGGTGCCCTCTGAACGCGACGTCAGCCGGCGCCGCCGGCACACTTGAGATACAGTGCGTCGAGGCCCGTCGCGCAGGACGGAGCGGCTCTGTGACCGACGTGGAGGACGACTATGGCGCATTTCACTCGACGCGAATTCCTGCAGACCGGACTCGCCGCGGGAACGCTCGCCGTGTCTGGATCGCTTTCCCTCATTGCCCAGCACGGACGTGCGACCGACACGATCGCGCTGGGTCGATCCGGCGTGAACGTCACACGACTTGCGTTCGGCACGGGCACCTTCAGCGGCCAGGTGCAGCGCGAGCTCGGGCAGGACGGTTTCACGCGCCTGGTGCGGTATGCGTACGATCGCGGCATCCGCTTCTTCGAGACGGCGGAATCGTACGGCGAGATGCACAGGATGCTCGGGATCGCCCTGAAGGGCATTCCCCGGGACAGCTACCAGCTCATGTCCAAGGTCACGACGAGCCACGCGGTCGATCCGCGGCAGAAGGTTGACGAGCTCCGCCGCCTCGCAAACACGGAGTATTTCGACATCCTGCTGCTCCATTGGCAGCACACCGCGACATGGCCGTCCGACACGGCGCGGTGGCAGGACGCGATCCTCGAGATCCAGTCGCGGAAAGGCGTGCTGAGCCACGGCGCGTCAGTTCACGGACTGCCGGCCCTGCGCCGGATGCCAGGAAACGACTGGCTCCAGGTCGCAATGATTCGCATGAACCACACGGGCAAGAGCATGGACGCGGAGGACTACGCGACGCAAGGTCCGGGCAACGTTGCGGAAGTCGTCAAGCACGTGCAGGAGGTCCGCAAGCACGGCATGGGTGTCATCTCGATGAAGCTTGCGGGCGAAGGCACGTTCGATCGCGAGGACCGGCGGAAGGCGATGAGGTTCGCGTTTCGCACCGCGGGTGTCGATTGCATCACCGTGGGCTACAAGAGCCCTGCGGAAATCGACGAAGCGATCGAGAATCTGAATCTCGCGCTCGCTTCCTAACCGGAACGCGAGATTGACTCGCTGTGACGCTCGACAACGACCTTCGATTGCAGGGGTGAGGGGTGATGCGAGCGAACCTCTGCACACGCGTTTCCCGCCACTACGATTGGGGCGGTCGCGGAGCCGGCGTGAGGCCGTGGCGTCTCATGATCTCGGCCATCCCGGCCCGATCGGGCGGCCCACCCGCCGCCGCCTCGATCGCCTCGGCAGCCTCGCGGAAATATTGAGGACCGATCGCCGCGGGCGTGATGACGCAGAGCGCCGTCGCGTCCTGGCGCCCGTTGTTGTCGAACCGGTGAACGGCGCCGCGCGGAATGCAGAGGGCCTGCCCCGATCCGACGTCGATCGGGGTGCCGTCGACGGTCCAGGTCAGCACGCCCTCGAGGCCGTAGATCGTCTCTTCATAATGATCGTGGCTGTGGGCCGGAGCCGCCAGCCGTTGCGCGGCAGGCACGGTGAGCTCGAACACGGCGACGCTGCCCGTCGCGTGCTCCCCGGTGATCAGGAAGCGCACCGTGAGCGGCCCGATGCGGATGGTTTCGCCGGACGGATTCACGTGGAGGCCGACGGCGCCCTGTGAGGTCATGTATTTGGTCCTTTCGTAAACGGCGTTTACAATACGGGGACTGTAAATGCGATTTACGCGAATGTCAATGCCGCCGTCCCCTGCCCCCTATCCCGCCGCGACGCGGGACATGCTGATCGGCGCCCTGCTGCGGCTGCCGGCCCAGGCCATTCACCGTCGCATCATCCGCGAGCTCAACGCCGCCGGCTTCGAGGGCTTGCGCGTGCCGCACATGGCAGTGCTGCAGTTCCCGGGACCGGATGGCGTCCGCCCCGCCATGCTCGCCGAACGCGCCGCCATCAGCAGGCAGGCCATGAACCAGCTCCTTCGAAGCCTCGAAGCGCTGGGGTACATCGTCCGGTCCGACGCACCCCACGAAGGCCGCGCGCGAATCATCCGCCTGACCAGACGGGGACGCGACGCGTACGCAAGAATCCACGAGATCCTCCGCGACATCGAGCGCGAATGGAGCGCTGAGCTCGGCCCCAGACGCTTCACCGAGCTCAAAGCGCTGCTGCTTCGCGTCTGGAACAGCCCGCTGGCGCGCTAGAGCGGCCGGCAGGAATGGTGTGGATTCGCGTGCGTGTCGTTTCGGCTGATCATCCCGCCGTCTGCCTGGTGGTTTGAGAATCGGCGTGCCGGTGGACGATGCGCCACCGTCCGGCTTCGCGCCGGAACACCTGCGTCGCTCGCAGCTCCTGGATCATCGGCCGCCCGTCTGCCGGGCTCTTGAACCGGATCGTTTCTCGCAGGACGACATAGGCGAGATCCTGCCCGACGTAGCGGGAGACCTCCTGATGCGTCCGTGCGCCATCCTGATATTGCGTGGCCACCCAATCGAGCCGCTCGCTGACGTGCGTCCAGCCCTTCGCGATCGCGCCGCCCAGGCCTCCTGACAGCGTGACGTCATCTCCGTGAGACCACAGTGCCTTGAATGCGGCCGGCCGGCCGTTCACCAGCTGCACCTGCGCCGCCTCCACCTCGGCGAGCACGGCATCGAAGACCGAGGCGGCCGACGCCGGTGTTGCCACCGTTGATTGCGCGCTCGCAGGGTACGGGCCTCGAATGGACAGCAGACACAGGGCAAGGGCAATCGAATGAGCTCTTTTCATGATTCGGCCGAGTGAGGGAGACGTGAACACGATTCTGAACCAGAACCGTCGCAGACGCGCATCGAGTCCAGCCCCGCCTCGTTAGCGAACAACGTACTTCTCGAAGAACTGCTCGAGGACCGGGTGCTCGCGCTGATGCCATTCCTGGCCAAGACGCCCTTCGCTTCCCATGTATATTTCAGCGCAGGTCGGAACAATCTCGAGGGTCGCTCCGTGTTCATTGTGACCGTTCGCCCAAGGCTGATATGTTACGGCACCGGCCTTCGCTCTTTCACCGTTTCCCGACAGTATCGACGGAGTGCGCTGCGCTCCTGAGACGTGACGAGATGGAATAACAAGTGGAGAAGTTCGTGTTCCAACACGCGGAGGGTCGGATGTCCGAGAGCCTCTTGCGGCGCGAAAATGCCGAGTCGCTCCCACTCCGGGACGACCATCGCCACCGCCGCCCGCACCGTGCGGGGAGAGAGTTGCTCCACTCGGGGGAATCGCTCTTGGTATTCCTTGAGGGCACGATGGTGCACTCCGATGGGAGCGACATAGACTTCGATGCCGCCGAGCATCGTGTGCACCCCGGTCCTGATATTCCCGCCCTCATTCCGTGAGACAGTTTCGAGGCGGCGCTCCTTGGACAGTGCCGGAACGATTTCGCGAACGCTTTCCGAACGCGGGAACGCATAGGCTCGTCACTCGAACGCCGCCGCTCGTCCCAAGGCGGCGGAGGAGGCACATATGTCGCGAAAAGCAAAGGTCGCAGCAGGCACGGTCATCGCTCTCGTAACCGTGCTCGTCGGAACGGCGCTTGCGCTGTCGAACATTTCTTTCAGAGCAGGAGCGGTCGCCAGTTACGACTTCGGCAGCTTCGGTCCCGGCTACCCGGTGCCGGGCACGATTCAGATCCAGGCATTCACGCTCAAGCCGGGAGACACCATTCCCTGGCACTATCACAAGGGACCGAGCTACGTCATTCTGGCGCGGGGCACGTTGACCGAGACGCACGCCAGTGGCTCGAACCAGTGCACATCTGAGGAGTTGACGGCTGGAAGCGCCTTCGCCGAGCCGCCAGGTCTGGTGCACGAAGTCACGAACACGGGCAACGACGCCGCGGTCGTCTGGTGGTCGACGGTCTTTCCCGCAAGCGACGGCCTGATCCAGTTCACCCCGGCGTTCACGTCCGGCGGCGTCTATCCCGTGACTTCGCCTGGCTGCAACTGAGGACCGCGTTGAGTCGACGATGGGCCAGCGAGCGGGGCTGTGAAACGGGACGACCAGTCTCGCTCGCGAGTACCGGTTTCGAGAAGCGTTTCGGGTCCTTGCCGCTGGGGTTTTGAAACCGCTCGCCAACTGCGCGCCCGTGGATGCCGTTGACGAATGCCCGGGTTTTCCTCGATGTGCGTCATGTGATTAGCCGTCATCGAACGGCTAGAATTCGAGATGAGTCCTGGAGGGCCCATGCGCAAAGTTGTCTACGGCGGGGCGATGAGTCTCGATGGCTACATCGCAGGCCCCTCTGGCGAGTACGACTGGATCGTGATGGACCCGGACATGGACTTCGCCGCGTTGATGCGCCGCTTCGACACGTTCCTCATCGGCCGCAAGACGTTCGAGGCCATGCAGCGGCTGGGCACCGCGGCGCCACCCACACCCGGCATCACCAGCATCGTCTGCTCGCGCACGCTCCGGCCGGACGATTGCACGCCGGCGACGCTCAGCGACGACGCGGCGCGCAGCATCGTCGATCTGCGGGGGAAGCCGGGCAAGGACATCGCCCTGTTCGGCGGTGGCGAGCTGTTCCGCAGTCTGCTGGCGGCCGGTCTCGTCGATGAAGTGAACGTGTCCGTGGTGCCCGTGCTGCTCGGCGGCGGCATTCCGCTGCTGCCGTCACCGGCCGATCGCGCGCGGCTGAAGCTGCGGACGCACCGCATCTATCCAAAGACGGGGACGGTGGGACTCGAGTACGACATCGTGTCCGGATGAAGTCGACCGGAGAACGCTCCGGGACAATCATCGAACGTTGACGGGGAGGGAGCGCCGACGTTGCCGGCGTAGCGCGCCGCCGCCTCGGGCAGCGTCTCGCGATCCCGCGCCTGCAAAGGCGCGAAGGGGGCAACCTCGAGGCCGCTGCCCCGCTCAGCCGCCGCCGTCCAAAAACATCTTGACCTATGACCGGAGCGGCGCAACGATTCCACGCACTGGAGGTCACCATGCGGCAGCTCAGGAGTGCTCGTGTTGCCATTCGGTATTTCCTGGTGCCCGCGATTGCCCTTGGTTCCGGTGTTGTTCTCGGTTGTGCAAACCCGTCTCCGACGACTGATGAGGTTCGAATGTATCCGGTGGAGGTCGGGTCGAAGACGGACCTGTATGAAGTCGTGGCGCCGAACGCACTGCAACTGGCTCCCGGCGTCAAGTTCCAGGTCGTCGCAGGTCCTGGTGGGAAGAACAACGGCATCGTCATTCTGGCTCGAGACAACAGCGTGGGCGGCTATATGTCCTGCGGTTGTATCGGGGCGACCACGAGTACCTGCGTCACGACGAACGACAACCCGGAGCACCCCTCCTGCAGCGGCGCCTGCACTGACAGCGAAGGAAATGGGCACGCGTGCCAGTTGTTCGGGCCGCTCACCGGACCTCCGAAAGACCCTGCGCACATAAGGTTCGTCGCTCGACCGACCACCGGCGGAAACAAGCAGTGACCCCGCTGATCAGGCCCGAGCGAAAATGCCGGCGAGTGCCTGACAGAGTATCGCGCCGACGATGCTCATCGATAAGCCCCAGATCAGCAGTTGACGAAAGAGTACTCGCCCCTCCCCCGGCTCGCTGACGGCGGCGACGCACAGCGCGCCTAACGTCGACAGTGGCGATACATCCACCATCGAGCCGCCGACATTGATGCTGAGCGCGATAGCGAGCGGATCGCCGCCACCCACCTTCTGAACGAGCCCCGGCACGGCGGGCAGAAAGGTTGGCAGCACGACGCCCGCCGTGCTGCTCCAGCTCGAGATCAGCCCGGTGATGAACGCGACCACGCCGTTGACGCTCCGCGGCGACGCGAGCCGCGCCAGCATCGAGGTGAAGAGATCCATCCCGCCCGTCTTCTCCAACAGCGCGATGAGGACGGTCACTCCGCACACCATCAGGATGACGCCCCACGGGATGCGACGGATCGACGCCGTCTCGTCGGAGACGCGCGCAAGGACGATCAGCGTTGCCGCTGCGAACGCCGCCATTCCTACGCTCAGCTTGAATCCCACCACACCCACGATCCAGCCGAGAATCACCACGACCGTGACCCAGTGCCGCCGATCGAAATCGATCACCGGCGACCCCTCGGCTGCCGTCGACACGTGCTCGGTCGAAAGACGATGGGCGCCGAGCATCACGTATGCCGCAGCGGCGACGGACGCGTGCGCGATGAGATTCGCGAGCCACACCTTCGTCTCGTGATGGCCGATGCCCGCCTCGGCGATCTTCGTGTTCGCCACGATGCCGACGGCGCTGATCGGCGATAGATTCCCGGCATTCGCTCCATTTGCGACCATCAGCGCCGTCAGGAACTGGGGGACGCCGAGTCGCCTGCCGATTGCCGTCGCGAGCGGAATGATCAGCGCCACGCTCGAGATCGCGCCGGGGCCGATCGACGAGAGCCCGCACGCGATGGCGAAGAACACGATTGGGACGAAACGGGCGTTGCCTCGCGCGAGACGGACCGCCCGATTCGCGAGACGTTCGAGCGTCCCGTTCGTGTCGGCGAGCGCAAAGAGCAGCGTCACGCCGACCAGCGTCAGAAAGAGCGGTGAAGGGAAGCCGGCCGCGATCTGGTCCGGCTTCATCGCGGCCATCGCCGTGCCGATGATCCATGCGAACACCATCGCCACGACACCGACGTTGATGCGCGACGTGAGGGAGAGCGCGATCGCGACCAGGAGCGCGACGAGCGAGGCGGCGGCCGGGCTCACGCGGCGTTCCAGGGCGGAAGCAGATGCTTCTGGATCTTGCCCAACGCGTTGCGCGGCAACGCATCGACGCGCACGAATCCCCGCGGCACCTTGAAAGACGCGAGGCCGCGAGCGCAGACAGCGCGGAGCGCATCGGCATCCACCGGGCCGTCAGTGACGAGATAGGCGACTGGCACCCCGCCGCGTCGTTCGTCAGGCGCCTCCACGACGGCCGCTTCACGCACGCCGGTCTGCTCGAGCAAGAGCTCCTCGATCTCGCGCGGGTAGATGTTGAAGCCGGCCGAAATGATGAGCTCTGAGCTGCGTCCGTGCAGCGTGTAGTATCCGTCCGGCGAACGCACGCCGAGATCGCCCGTCTTGAACCAGATCGAGCCGTCAGCGTTGTCGAATAATGCGGCGGCTGTCGCTTCCGCGTTTCGCCAGTACCCCGAGAAGACGTTCGATCCACGGACCTGTACCTCGCCGATTTCGCCGTCCGGGGTCGGTGCGCCATCCGGCGCCGCGAGGCGCACCGAAACCCCAGGGAGGGGAAACCCGACCGTCCCCGCGCGACGCTCGCCCTCGTAGGGATTCGAGATCAGCATGAGGGTCTCGCTCATTCCGTATCGCTCGAGGATCGTGTGGCCGAAGCGCTGTCGAAAGGATTCGTGTACGTGGGCGGGCAACGGCGCCGAGCCGGAGACGAAAAGTCGTGCGCGCTTCCCGATGCGTTGCGCGGCGTCCGTCGGTAATTCGAGCAGCCGAACGTAGATCGTTGGGACGCCGAAGAACAGCGTCGGCCGAAAGGACTCGAACAGCGCCTCCGCGCGCCGGTATTCGAAGCGCTCGACGAGCCGCATGCGACAGCCGCTCAGGAGCCACGAGCAGACGCCATTCGCAAGGCCGTGCACGTGGAAGAGAGGGAGCACCGCGAGGTAGCGGTCGTCGCTCGTGATTCGCCAACAGGAGGCCAAGGAGGTGGCGTTGGCCGCGAAGTTGTTGTGCGAGAGCACGGCACCCTTCGACCGTCCCGTGGTACCCGACGTGTACACGATCGCCAACGGATCGTCGCCATCGATCGCCACTCGCACGCGCCCGGCCGATTGCGTTACGGATTCCGACGCGATCGTTTCCACGTCCACCGCCTGATATCCACTGAACAGCGGCAGATGCTCGGCGTTCGTGATGCAGAGCGTTGGTGCAGCATCGGACGTCAGGTGACCGATCTCGCGCTCCCGATAGAGCACATTCATCGGGACGAAGATCACGCCCATGCGTACGCACGCGAGATAGAGGTCGAGAAACTCGAGGCGATTCGCGAGGTGCACGCAGAGCCTGTCGCCGCGCGCGAGCCCTCGTGCCTCGAGAGCACGCGCGGTACGATTCGCGCGCGCATCGATCTCGCCGAACGTCAGTTCGCGAACAGAGCCGTCACGATCGTCGTGCTCGAGCGCGACGACATCACGCCGGCCGATGAGCGAGAGATCCAACAGATCGCCGAGCTGCATGGCCGGAGATTGTAGCGGTCAGGGCCCGTTCTGATAAGCAGTCGGCTCTGCCCTGTCGTCGATCTCGAGACCGTCCTGCATCGGTATTGAATCTGCGAGGCCGATCACGGAACCTTGGGTAATCGGAACGGTCGATCCTCGACGGTCAGTGGACAGTAGGACCGGGAATCGGCGTTTGGGAGGTGCCGTCATGGGCGAGACACACACAGACGCGGACCATCGGTTTGGTATTCCCGGTCGCGTGCAAGTAGTAGAGGGCCAGGGCGGGTTGCCGAAGGTGCGGATCACATCGCCTGAAGGCTCCGCGGAGATGTACTTGCACGGCGCGCAGGTGACATCCTGGAAGCCGGCAGGGACCGAAGAAGTGTTCTTCGTCAGCCGGCAGTCGCGATGGGAGCACGGCCGAGCGATTCGCGGCGGCGTGCCCGTCTGCTTCCCCTGGTTTGGCAGCAACGCCGACCATCCGACGGCGCCTGCGCACGGGTTCGTCCGAACGAAGGCCTGGCAGCTCGAATCGGTCGCACAGACCGACGGCGCGATCACGGTCAGCATGTTCACGGAGGGCGATGACGAGACCCGGCGATGGTGGCCGGCTGACTTTCGTCTGGCTCTGCACGCGACGTTCGGCCCGACGCTGACCCTCGCACTCGTCGTCGCGAACACCGGGACGACAACGATACGCTTCGAGGAAGCGCTCCACTCGTACTACCGCGTGGGCAATATCCACGATGTTCGAGTGCGCGGCCTCGACGCGACGACATTTCTGGACAAATCCGATGCGAATCTGGAGAAGGTGCAGCACGGCGACCTCGCCATCGCCTCGGAAACCGACCGCGAGTTCCTCGACACGCGCAGTCCCGTCGACGTTGACGATGCCGCGCTACGGCGACGCGTCCGGACCGTGAAGGATCGGTCGCTCACGACGGTTGTCTGGAACCCGTGGGTGACGAAGGCGCAGGCGTTGGCCGACCTCGCCGACGACGAATGGTCCGAGTTCGTCTGCGTCGAGACCTGCAATGCCGGAGCGTTCGCCGTGCGACTGGCGCCTGGTGAACAACACACGATGCGGTCGACCGTCAGTGTCGGTCGACTGTGACCGGTGGCACGGATGGTCGACTGTCACGCAATTTGTTCGAGCGGTCCGATCACGTCAGGGTCTTGAGATACGCCGCTCCTTTCACCATCGCCTCCCACCCGCCGTTCGCCTGTTCCTGCTCGATGTAGTAGTTCTTCAGTCCGCCCATCTTTGCGGCCGCGAACACGGCCGGCCAGTTCACGCTGTCGTCACCAATCGCGACGGCGGGCGGCCCAGGAGAGGCCGCGCCCCGCCCGCCGCGTCCAGGGGCGGCGCTGGGATCTGGCTTGACCGGCATCTGCGGACCTCGGGCAGGCGGCGCAGGTCCTTCGAGATCTACGCCGTGTACGTGTGCGGAGATGAACCGGCCCGGATACAAGTTGAAATACGCGATTGGGTTCCCAATGGTGCGCATCGACGACATCTGGAACTGCATCTTCACCAGATCCAGATCGAGGGCGGAGAGCAGGATTGGATACGTCAGCCGCCCGTCGTTCGTGCGCGAATTCTCGAACGTCTCGTTGTGCAGGAAGAGCTGGATCCCCGCCGCCTTCGTCGCGGCGCCGATTGCGCCGTAGACGTCCGCGGCGCGCTTGATACTCTCCTGTGACGTCACGCCGTTGGACATGACGATGATGGGCAACGCCTGCGTGCCCATGTTCTGGGGCAGGCTCGCCGTTCCCATCTGCGTCAGTCCGACCGCTTGCGCCCATTCGATCGACTTCGGGAGGCTATCGCGGAACTCGGCGTAGCTGAAGTGGCAGCTCACACATTTCAGGCCGTTGTCCTCGATGATGGTCTTCGTCTGCTTCCCATCCGCGAGGCTCTTGAAATCGGCGTAGCCGCCCGGCGAGCAGAGCTCGATCTGCCGGATCCCCGCGTCGTACATGCCTTTGAGCACGGCGACGAACTCCCCCTGCGCGATTCGCGCGCGCATTGGATAGGTCTGACTGCCGATGGGGATGCCGAGCGGATCGGCGCGGAGTGTGGCGCCACGGGCGAGCGCAAACCCTGCGACCGCCGCGCCCATACTCGTTCTTGTGAAGAACTCCCGACGTGACAACCGGGTCATCGCTCCATCCTCCTGAGGCGGATCATCCGCACGGAGGATAGCTCACGTCCGGCCGAATGAGCACGCACCCCGGCAATCAATACTGTGCCCGACGATTCCCAAGCGTTGGCAGACGAGGCTGTCGGCCTCGAGTGGGCCAACATTCCGCCACCGTATCTCAATCGTGTCTGAACTCTCTAAATGCTGCGGCGTTCATAGACGTGTGCCACAATGCCGGTTCCCGCCGCGGTCATTGCGTTACCGCGACAATCGGCCAACGTTCGTACCCATGAGGCGGTTCGGATGATGCCCGACAATGCTGAACAGCGGATCGCCGTGCTTGAAGCGAAGGTCCAGGAGTTGGACGCGCTCGTCAACCTTGCACTGAGGCTGCTTGCCGTCGAGAAGCCGGTGTCGGCCCTGCTGGAGAGATACGGTGCGACGCAGGCAGAAGATCTCGCGGTGCACGCCCTGCTCGCCGATGTTGCGAGACGGGCCGAACAGGGCGGAATGTACGCGCCATCCTTCGCCGGATTCCGGCACGAAATCGACGCCACATTTCCAACCGTCCGTGGCAATCGACAGTTCGTGTCGCTGCTGCTCGACACGTTGAAGCTGGACAGGCCCGCCTACCAGAAGCTACACGCATATGCGACCGCGCACGGGTGGCCGAGTGGACGTGAGTGATCGATAATTCCCGCACCTCGACTGCAAAATGAGCCACAATGCTTCGGCAATACCCGACAGGAGATCCGCATGGCTGAACGGCTTTCGGGTCAGCGATCGATGTGGCTGCGCGCGAAGACAGCGGTTTTCTCCGCTGTCGGCGCGATGACGCTCTACGTCCTGTACCACAACGAACGATTCCTGATCGAGCCCGAGAACCCGATCTGGCGGCATTACGCCGGCATCGCGTTCTGGCTCGTGCCTCATGCTGTCGCCGGCACTTGTGCCCTGTTACTCGCACCGCTGCAGTTTTCCGAACGGCTACGCAAGCGTTACACGAAGGCGCACCACATCGTTGGACGAGTCTACGTGATCGGTGCGCTGGTGTTGGCACCGCTTGGCGCTTACGGCCAGTACTACGCCGAGCGCAGCGGCGGCCCGCGTGAGTTCACGACGCTGGCCACCGTGGACGCCATGATGCTGATGACAACGACGCTCGTGGCGTATCTCTTTGCGATCCGGCGGCGCATCACACAGCATCGTCAATGGATGATGCGAAGCTACGCGGTCGCGCTGGTGTTTTTCGAAGGTCGTTTGCTCGGCGGGCTGCTCGGCATCGATGACAACGTGAACGCAACGATGGCGGCGATCTGGAGTTGCCTGGCGTTGTCGATGGTATTCGCAGAACTCGCCAACAGCTTCGGCGATATCAGGAGCAACCTCCGCGCACCCGCGTCCCCGCGGCGTGAGCGTGCGGAAGTGGCAGCGTATTCGGCAACGTCATAGCGCAAGAACCGTCCGCGCTCTTCTCGTGACGAGGGCCGTTTCCGCACGGACGAGGCCGAGCGACGGGCGCCGGTGGCGAGTGATCGCCCTGGTGATGCTGGTATTACTCGTCGCCGCGAGCGTCTCCTATAACCGTGGTTACACCCTCGACATTGTGGACAGCGACGGGTCGCCCCAAACGGCATATGCCCTGTACCATCATCAGGGTTATTCGCTGAACCCAGCCCATGCCGTGAGCTACAACGCCACGCGGCTGACGGTCATCCGAAGTGACGCGCACGGCCGCCTGACGATTCCCGGCGCCGTCCATGTGCATTGGCCCTTTCCCCTGCAAACGCATCCCACGTTATGGATTGACATGATCTACGTCCCTCGGATGCACAACGGGTGGGCGCGGATCGTCGAGCGTTCCCCGGTGTCCGCAGCGGGAATCTGGCAAATGGCGACGCCGAATCGCGCCATCGTCTTCGATCTGACCGATCGGCCCGAGTACTGGCAGGGTACGCTGTCCAATCTCTCGTTTTTCATGAGTGCCGCGGTTGTGATGTCGATCACTCACGGGCTGGGCCGTTGCTCGAATTGATTGGACACTTTCGAGCCGAGTACAACGCCTTTCTCGTCCATCACAACGGCTCGCCGCGGCCATTGCCGCCGATGCCGCCGCTCTTTACCGACGACGACAAACGGCGGTGGAAAGCAATGGTCGACGCCGACCGGTCCCAACGCCCGACCTGGGGCATGGAGATCCGACGTCTGTATGAAGGGGAGATTTCCAATCTCGCCGAAGTGGAAGCCAGCTTGAAGCGATGACCGCGTCCACGCCATGCAAGCGCGTCATGACGTCGCTCGCGTCTTTGTAGTCGCAGTCTCCGCGAATGACATCAACGCCGGCGCGCACGAACAGCGGCGTGCATGGCTAGACGAAGCGCTCTCGAGAATTGCCAGCATGAGCGCGAGACGGCAACGACGTCGGATGTCCCGGCCGATCGGTGTATGAGAACTGGCCTCGGCTGTTGCAGATGCTCGCTGCGACCGGGCGCCACAGTGAACGATCGGGACGCCGCCTGAACGAATATCATTCTGCGATGAACATCGACGATGGACGCGTACTGGCGTCGAGCGGGGTGACGCTCGCCGACGGCGAATTTCAGCTCGAAGGTGCCGAAGGGCTCGAATGTCTCATTCCGGCGGACGCGATGGTCGCGGTTCGGAGCCGTCCCGGCTTGTGGCCCACCGAGTTCGCGCCGGTCGGGAATGCACGCCGCGACACCGACGGGCTTTGGTCGGCCGACTGGCCGGTGCATTTGTTCGCGTTTCAGACGACGGTGCCGCCGTTGGACGAGCTTCTCGACTATCCGAGCTTCGCGCTGGCGTGCCGCATGAGCGTGGAGCTCGTAGCAAGCGTTGGAGGTGCGAACCTCCCCCGGTCGTGGAGATATTTTTTGAGACGGGAGTAGCTGCCGGCGTGCGAGCGATGTATTGTTGCCGACCGCGGAGCCGAGCGTCGGCCGGTCAGACGTGATTGCGGAGCATCAGCTCCTTCGGGTGCGGTTCCAGATACGTCTGTCCAGCCAGATAGGTCACGTCGAGCGTGCGCACGTGATGGCGGATGAGCGTGAGCGGCACCACGAGGGGGACCAGGCCGCGCCCGTAGTCGGCAATCGTCTCAGCCAGCTCACGCCTCGACGCCGCGTCGAGGGAATCCCTGAAGTAGCCCGCCATGTGCTGCAATGCGTTCGTGTGCCGCCGCGCGGTCGCCAACTGTGCCAACGCGTTCATGAATCCCTCAAAGTAGCGCCGCTCGAGCTCCTGTCGCGACATGCCGCGCGCGCCGGCCACAAGCTGCCCAAGCCGCCGATACGCCTGGGGCGCGTGCGCCAGCAGGAGCAGCTTGTGCGCGGTGTGAAAACGCACGAGGGCGCCGAGCGTCCAGCGCCCGTTGAACAAACCGCGCAGCCGCCAGTATCCGAATACCCGCTCGACGAAGTTGTCGCGCAGCCGTGGGTCGGCCAGTCGACCTTCTTCCTCGACGGGCAGGTGGGGGAACGCCTCGACGAGCGCCCTGGCAAACAGACCGCGGCCGCCACGGACGGGACTTCCCTGGCGTTCGTAAATCTTCACCCGCTCGAGTCCGCAGCTGGGCGAGTCCTTCTTGAGCACGTAGCCAGAGAGATCGTCCCGGACTAGCGCCGAGGCGTGCGATCGTGAGAAGCGCTCCATCTGTTCGGTCAGGTCCATGCCGGTCTTGACCGTCAGCAGCCGCAGTCCTTGCTCGATGCGCACGAGCCGCATGGCCTCGCGCGGCGTGCCGAAGCCGCATTCGACTTCCGGGCAGACCGGCACCCACTCGACGAAGCGGCCGAACGTCTCGGTGAGGAAAACGTCCCGCTTGTGGCCGCCGTCGAAGCGCACCGGCTCGCCGAGCAGGCACGCGGAGACTCCGATGCGAATCGGCCGCAGGCGGCGAGAGTCGGCGACGTCAGATCTTGCGGCTGTCATAGGCCCAGTGGAGCACGGCCTGCCGCTGCCTTCGGCGGCAGTCCAGGTCGCCTCTTTCGCAACCGTTCCGGATGGCCGCGACGTGCCGGGCGATCGCCCGCCATCGCCGAATCTGCCGAGCGTCGTCGCGCATCCTCCGGCCCATGTAATACCGGCAATACCATTGGAACCATCCGCGCGGATCCTGCGGATGGAGCCACCCCTTCCGGCGCCACTCGGCGAGCGACTGCGACGCGTTCACGCCGAAGTAGTTGAGGCTCGGGTCATGACGGTCAGGACACAGCTTCGCGTGGGCAAACCAACTCGGAGGAAACTCGCTCCCGCAGTCCGTCATGTACTTGCCGCCGAACACGCCCAGACGCAGCATCTGCATTGGCGTGAGCTGCGGTTCGAACCCGGGCGCGAAATGGCGGCCCACCGGCTCGGTCCGGTAGTAGACATATCCACGCTGCATGCGGTCGTTGATGACGATTTTCCGTTTCATGACGTCGTGAACACATTCGTCATGGGGGCTGCCAACATTCACGACGAAGGCCTCGATCGGTTCGAACCGCGGCCTCGTGCTGCGGCGGTTGAGCCTTCTGCCTCGTGGCTGGCGCCGCCCGCCTGCGGCGTCGGCACGAGACGCGTGACGTCGAACCCGTTGTCCCGCGCGGCTGCCTGCGCCGCCGCCGTTGACGCATCATCGAGGTGTGGCGCGCGGGCGAGGATCCAGAGATAGTCGCGGCCAGGAGCGCCGACGACCGCCCAGGAGTAGTCCGGCGCAAGGCCGATAATCCAGTAGTCTCCCCAGACCATCGGGAGCCATGACAGCCACGCGGGGGCGAACCGCACCTTCAGCTTCGCGAAGGTTCGCTCGTCGACGATCCGTGCAACTCCGCGCGCCTCGCTCTCGCCCTCGGCGGTACGGCACCGGTTCACGACGTCGACACGCCCGTCAGGGCGGCGCCCGTAGGTGGCGCGCACGTCGCCGACACACTGGCGCTGAAACCGGTTTGGAAAACGTGCGATCTCGAACCAGTCGCCTGCGTAGCGATCCAGATCAACGAACGGCACCGTGCGAACCGGCGGCGTCTGCGCTGGTGCGCCGGCCAACGGCAGCGTCGTCGCGGCAATCAGCGCAACTGCGGCCGCCCATCGGAACGCGACGCCCGACCGCGCGCCGCCGACGGCGGGCCGGACGACGCGGTGCCGGTGTGCAAAGGCGATCGAGGGCGTGACGCGGCTGCCGTCGCGAATGGCAACTTCTTGCTCAGCGGTGCGTACCAACGCCGCGGGCGTCAGCGGTGCGAGCGCTCCTGGCTGTTCGTGCCGGCGGAAGGCAGCTGGTGCGTCGAGCACCGAGGAATACGTAAACCTGGCGAGATTTTCGGGCGCCGTGTCCCGCACCGCGCGCTGCGCGATCCGGCGCAGCAAGCCGCGGAACACGAGCGCGTGCAGCGGCAGCACCCCGTACCAATAGAGTCGGCCCGCAATTCCCTTCGGGTCGAATGTCGCCGTCTGGCGAATCAGCGAACGCGCGCCGCCGTCGAGCGGGTCGACACGGAACTCCAGCCAGCCGCGGCCCGGCAGCTTCAACCCGGCCGACAGGCGCAACAGGCGATCCGGCTCATACGCGTCGACGCGCCATCCGTCGATGACGTCGCCGACGACACAGTCTTCGGGATCTCGACGCGTTCGCGGCATGCCCGCGCCGGCGAGCCAGACGTCGATCCACCCGCGCAGCCGCCACAACGCATCGGCGAAGTACCAGCCGGTATCGCCGCCGATGCGCCGAACGGGCGCGAACGCCCGTGCGGGCGGCACGTCTACGACGGCCAGGCGGCGGTCCATCTTGAACTGAGCGGATCCGCCCTCGTCGATCGCGCGCACGAGAGCCTCGCGCAGCGTCCCGGGCCGAACCGCAAATGTCTCGAGCGCCGCGGACGAGCGCACCACGGTGGGATTGCGCAAGCCTTCCACAAGGGCGCGTCCGATGTGCGCCTGCGCTGGCGTCACGAGCCCGAGCCACAGACCTGACAGACGGGGCGTCAACAGCGGCACAGGTATGAGCGCGCGCCGCAGGCCCCGCAGCCTCGCGTACTCGCGCAACATGTCGCCGTAGGAGACGACCTGTGGCCCGCCGATTTCGAACACCCCTTCACGGCCCTCCGGCAGATCGAGCGCCGCGCGCAAATAGGCGGTCACATCGTCGATCGCGATGGGCTGCGTGTGGGTGTCGACCCATCTGGGGCAGATCATTGCCGGCAGACGCTCGACCAGCGCGCGGATCATTTCGTAGGAGAGGCTGCCGGCACCGATGACGACCGACGCGCGGAACTCGACGACCGGCAGTCCGCTCTCGCGTAGCGCCTCTCCCGTCTCGACCCGGCTCTTCAGGTGCGTCGACAGCGAATCCGCATCGTCGGCGAGCCCGCCGAGATAGATGATTCGGCGCACGCCGGCGCTGCGCGCGGCACGCCCGAAGTTGGCCGCCGCTTCGCGATCGAGTGCCGCGAACCTCGCCCCGCTCGCCATCGAGTGCACCAGGTAGAAGGCCTGGTCCACTCCTCTCATCGCTGGGTCCAGCGACGCTGCGTCGAGACAGTCGCCGGCCACGACGGCGGTGGTGTCGCGGTTGGCCGTGACGCGCGCGGGCTGACGCGCGAGGCACCGCACCGTGCAGCCGGCTGCCTCGAGCTCGCGAAGCAGACGGCTGCCGATGTACCCCGTCGCACCTGTCAGGAGAATGGGTGCTTCGTGCACTCTCGTCAGACCTGATGGTTTGCTCTTCTCCATGGGTCCCCCAGATGCTCAGATACCCTTCGGGAGAATCACGGCGTCGATGACGTGGATCACGCCATTGCTCGCGGCGATGTCGGCCTTGGTCACGGCGGCGTCATCCACGTGCACCTCGCCGTCGCTGAACGTGATCGTGATCGTATCGCCGCTCACAGCCTTCGCGGACCGTAGCTTCGCGACCTCAGCCGCACGAACCTCGCCGGCCACGACGTGATAGGTGAGGATACGACGCAGTTTGTCCTTGTTCTCCGGCTCGAGCAGGTTGTCCAGCGTGCCGGCAGGCAGCTTCGCGAATGCTTCGTCGGTCGGCGCAAACACGGTGAACGGACCCGGCCCCTCGAGCGTGGCGACGAGATCGGCCGCTTTCAGCGCCTTGGCGAGCGTGGTGAACGATCCGGCCGCGACCGCCGTGTCAACGATGTTCTTGGTCTGCTGCGCACGTGCCGGCGCTGCCGCCAGCATCCCAACGAGCGCGAGAGAGGTGAACGTAAGGATGGTCTTCATGTGCACTCCTTGAAAACACTTTGACTGATGACCGAATCACGCGTGGTGGGTTGCCGGCTGCATCCCTCGGCCCTGTACCCGCTTCCAGAAGAGAGCCTGGTATAGACCCGCGACACCCACCAGCCCGTAGACGGCGGCGGTCAACGGGGAGACCTCGCCAAAGGACTGGCCGAACAGCGCCGCGACGATGTCGAGACGCGCGACGGCGACCAGTCCCCAGTTCAGCGCGCCGACGACGACGAGCACGGCCGCAACAACATCGATAAGTTTCATCACTGCCTCCTGATTTGACTATAGTGCAAAATGCATTTCGTATAGATTAAATCCGGCCGTCAACGCAAAGTCGTATGAACGTCGCGACACAATCGGCTGGAAATGTGAACGACAGTAAAACGCGAGGGACCGATGCTCTCGAAGACCCTGCAGGACGGACTGAACGACTATGGGATTGGAGCCAAAGTTCGCACGCTCCGCCTGAAGAAGAAGATTGGCCTCGTCGATCTTGGCAAGCACACCGGGCTCTCGCCGGCGCTGCTGTCGAAGATCGAGCGCGGACGGCTGTTTCCTACGCTGCCGACGCTGCTGCGTATCGCGCTCGTCTTTGGTGTCGGCCTGGAGTACTTCTTTGCGGGCGCGCGCGAAAAGCCGCTCGTCGCGGTGACGCGGAAGAGCCAGCGCGTGGAACTGCCGGAGCGCCCTGGCGTGCGCGAGTCGGCGTATCGGTTCGCGTCGCTCGATTACGCAGCGACCGAGCGCCGCTTCAATTGCTACTACGCGGAGTTTCTGCCGCTCGCGCTCGAGAAGCTACGGCCGCACGACCATCCGGGCGTCGAGTTCATCTACGTGATCCAGGGCACCCTGAGCGTCCACATCAATGGTGAGGAGCATGCGCTTGGAACCGGCGACGCCATCTACTTCGACGCGACCCTTCCGCACGCGTACCGCCGCAGCGGCGGGCGGCTGTGCAGCGCCCTCGTCGTTACTGCCGCATGAAGGCCAGCCAGATTCTCGGAAGGCGCTCCCTCTGTTGAAGCCCGCGACCTCAGTCGTATTGAGGACGCTGAGGAGGTCGCCGGACCGCGAGTCAATCGCCAATAGCTTGTGTCGACCGTCCAAGCGATCCGCCAACTGCGGACGCTCGGCTACCACGTCGAACTCATCACGGCTCCATCGGGCTGCCCGGCATGATCGTGAGAGATTTTCGACCCTGGCTGATCCGTGCCGGCATAGTCTGACCGACTGACACACGCTATAAAGTGTGCGGGGATTCAATGGCAGCGCAAACCAGCCGCCCGTTTTACGGCGAGTACGCGTGGGCCTTCGATCTGCTGATCGATCGCCCTGTTCGTAAGGAATGTGCCGCGATCACGGCTTGGTTGATTGAGCGCGGCGTCACTCCGGGCGCAACGCTGCTCGATGCCGGCTGTGGGACAGGGCGCTATACCGGCGAACTGGCACGCCGAGGGTATGCCGTCGAAGGCGTGGACCGATCTCCCGAACTGATCCAGACCGCCAGGCAGTCCGTCGACAGTCACGGCAATTCCGGTTCATTTTGCGTAGGAGACCTGCTCGCACTACCTGTGGCGCGGTATGACGCCATTCTCTGCCGCGGGGTCCTCAACGACTTCGTGGATGAAGAGGCACGCCGGTCTGTGTTCACCGCGTTTGCGGCCTCCCTGCGACGGAACGGCGTCCTGATTCTCGACGTTCGCGAGTGGGAGGCGACGAGGGACCGCAAGCAGCGCGAGCCCGTTTTCCGAAAGAGCGTCGAGACGGATCGAGGGAAGCTCACGTTTACGAGCACCACGGAACTCGATTCGAAGCGCCACGAGCTCCTTGTGTCCGAAACGCACACGCTGGTCAACGATGCTGGAGAACACTCGAGCGACTATCGATTCGTGATGCGATGTTGGACGAGGCGGGAGCTCGAGTCGATCTTTGTGCGAAGCGGTTTCAGGTCCGTAGCGTACTTCGGCGCATACGATCCAGCGGTGCCGGCCGGAGCGACGGATCGACTCGTCGCCGTGGCTCAATTGTCCGACGACGTGGCCATCCGCACCGCCTGAGCAGCGGTGATTAAGCGGTCTTCTGCAGTGGGCGAACTTTCGGTCGGCGCCCGCGGGCCTTCAGCGCGTGCCACAGGTCCCACTTGGCCTGGAGTGTCAGCCAAATCTGTGCGTCCCAACCAGTCAGCGCCTCGAGCAGCAGCGCTGTGTCTGCGCTGACGGCACGACGGCCCCTGACGATCCCATTCAGCCTCTGGAAAGGGATACTCATCCGAGTGGCGGCCTCGGCCTGGGACACCCCGAGAGGTTCAAGGAACTCCTTCAAGAGCATCTCGCCAGGGTGAGTGGGCGGACGATGGGTCGGGAGCATCGAGTCCCTCAGTGATAGTCGGTACAATGCACGTCGATCGCGTCTCCGCCTTCGAAGCGAAACACGATCCGATACTGATCGTTGACTCGTACCGCGTGGAACCCTCGCAAATCAGCGCCGAGGGCGTGCAATCTGTTCCCGGGCGGTACTTTCAAATCGTCAAGCCTCGCCACCGCGTCTATTTGATCGAGCTTGCGACGGACGTTCGGCCAGAGCTCACGTGGGATCCGTCTCGCCGCTTTGCTGTTGATGCCGTTCCAGATATCCCGGGTCGTTTCGTCGGCGAACGTCCGGATCACTGGATAGCACTATAGCACGCCTAACGTGCTACACGCCGGCGGCCGATCCAAAGAAGAGCCCTCGAGAGACAATCCCGAGGTTGCGATGCACCAGTGGGGCATTGCAGCGGTTCGGCTTAGTGCTCGCGGGTCGGTGATTACTGATGAGCTGGCTGGGTGTTCGGGACGATTTTCGAATTAGTTTATCCGGAACGCTGCTTGAACTGATCTTGTTCCAAGGCTCGCGGGCTTGAACCTTCTTGGTTGCTGCCGCCGAGCCGGCTTATGGGATGCCGGCGGGTCCTGCCCAATGCGCGATGTAGCCCTGCAGAAATGTCGAAAACTCCTCGGCGGTTGACGACAGTTTCCGGTCGCGTTTTCGAATCTGGTAGAACTCCACCGCCACGACAGGATTGACGAGACGGGTCATGGTCACGCGCCTTATGCGCACACGCGGGGAACGCCGACGCCGACACGATCCCGGCTCCTTCGCCAGCTTCCACCATCGCGATCAGCGTCTCCAGGCGCTGCAAGTTCCATGGCCGCTTGCGGGTTCACGCCGGCTCGCAGCAACTGCTGATCGATCACATGTCGCACCCAGCCGGGCCGCGGCGGAAGGATGAGGCGCTCTCCCTTGAGGGCGGACCAGGTTATGGAGCTGCGGCGTGGCGAGGCGGCGTTCTCGGGATGGATGACCATCAGGGGAAACCGGAAGAATCGCGTGCGAGGAGATGCCTGGCGCACTCTTGAAGAACCCGAAATCGACGCCGAGGTTGCCCGCCTGGATGTGTTCCACGATGCGGGCCGGATCGATATCGACCAACTGAATGCGCACGGTCGGCCGGCGGATCCGGAAGTCGCGAATGGCGCCGGGAAAGATGTTGGCGGCATGGAGCGGCCCGCGCCACGGAGAGCGTATCGCCGCGGTCGTGGGCGGCGACTGCGATCCGTGACATCGCCATGTCGAGCTGCTCGAGACTCTGCCGCGTGACGGCGAGCAGTTGACTGCCGTGGGCGGTCGGGGCCACGTGACGTGGTCCGGTCGAAGCGTCTGAATCCGAGCTGGTGCTCAAGTTCCCGGATCAACACGCTCAGCCCGGACGGCGTGATGAACAGGGGTTCGCGGCGCGCGTGAAATTCTGATGCTGCGCCACGAGCAGAAACGCGCGAAGTTGCCGCGAGGTGAAGTCAACCATTGAGTATTACTCAATAATCATTAATAACTTTCAACTTCTCTCGTAAAAGTCCGGCACTGTAAAGTGCGCATATGGATCCGGTAAGCAACGGAGTACCTGGGAGCGTCCCGCGGCATCGGTTATCTCATTGCCGCAGGCCGAAGGAGTGTTCGACACGACCGGCGTGTTTGCCCGCATGGTGGTTCTCGCCGCGTGGGTGCTCGTCGTCGGCGCTGTCATGGCCCGCTTAGAGCGCCGCCTGCTTCGATGGAAGCCTGAATTCGCGGAAGCTCGGTGGAAAGATTGGCTTAACTGGCGCGTTCGCGCGAACGAGTAGGCTGGGTGCCAGGAACGGAATTCGTAACCTGCCCAACTACTACCAGTGCTGTGAGTTGGAGGGAGCATGAGATTGCATTCAGTTGCGGTTGTTGTCTGCGCGTTGATCGCGTTGGGAGGGCCAGTGCTTCACGGGCCGGCCGTCGCGTCTGGCAGTCAAGCAGACCGCGCTGCGGACCTCGCCGCCATCGAGAAGCTGCGCCAGCAGGACGTTGCTGCGACGGTAGCGCGAGATCCTGTTGCGTTGACGGATTTTTGGACCGATGACGCCATTCGTCTAGCCGCGGGCGCGCCGCCGGAAATCGGCAAGGAGACCATTCGAGCGAGCAACGAACGGCAGACGGCCAACAAAAGTTTCAAGGTGCTGAGTTACGTTCCGGAAACCAAGGACTTCACTTTTCTGGATGGTGGCTGGGCCGTCGAGTGGCGTACTTTCACTGCTTCGTATGTCGACTCGCCGGGTGGCGAGGCAAAGCACGCGCGTGGCAGTGTGCTGGCGGTGTTCAAGAAGCTCCCGGACGGCAGCTGGAAAGTTTTTCGCGCGATGGGGTCCATGGAA
>JBKPTE010000004.1:0-150913 GCA_046735335.1 Acidobacteriota bacterium
CCCCCCCGCGTCGCTGCCGCACGCCGGTCGGAGCGGTCACCGCGCCGGACCGAGGCCTTCCAGCGTGGCCTTCGTCGCTGTCAGCGCCGCCTGCGTGCCTCTTTCAACCTCGCTGCGCACACGGCCACGAACGAACCGGCCGGTGAATCCGCTCAGCCCATCAGAGCGGCTTCGATTCACCGTGATGAACCAGAATCCTCGGCCACGCGCGGCGTCCGGCAGCAACACGCGGACTTCGAGCGCCGTCCAGAAATAGTGGCTCGCGTACAACATCTTCGACGCCACGACGGTCCGCTGCGGAGTCTCCTGAATCACAACATGACTGATGCGAATCGTTGGCTTTAGACCGAACTTCGTCTCCTGCCAGTAGAGGAAGTCCGAGGAATTCGGCAGCGTGACACGCGGGTAGTCGAGCAGGTAGCGCTTCAAGTCCGGGAGATACGTCGCCAGGGGCGGGAGCCGATCGATCATCGAACGGAATTCGTTCTCGACGAACGTCGGGCGATCTTTGTCGCGGTAGACCGCGAGCCTTGCGTTCCCGCCGTCACGGTAGGCGAGTACGTACTGGAGCGCTAGCCGCCTGAAGATCGCGTTCGCGTCGGCTCTTGCCGTTGGCCTGGTCCAATCGACCCCGGCGCGAAGTGCCTGCAGCGCATTCGCGCTGAGCTTCACCTCGCAGTCGCCCGCGCGGCACTCCTGCAGATCGTCCAGGTCCTCGTCTGAAAGCTGGAGCGAGGCAAAATCGTCAGCGCTTGGCGGATTGCCGATTCGCTTGGTGACGAGAAAAGCCTCGCCACGTTCGAAGCGCTCGATGTCCATCATTTGCTGGACATACGCGCTCGGCGAAGCGGCGATCCAGACCGCGCCGAGCACCGCGACCTCTTTGCTCGGATCCGAGTCGAGCAACTTCGTCACGGGCGCCCCGGACAACAGCGCGCGCCGCTCGTCGCCGCTCAGGTGCGCCGACGTGGTCAGGTAGGACTCGAGGGGCGGAGGCAGCCCGCTCTGTGGACGCGGAGCCGGCGACGCGGCGATCAACGCTCCACCCATCAGGAAGCCAAGCGCCGAGACCTTACAGGCGCGCTTTCTAGCGTCGATCTTCATAGCGACACGTTTCATTCGTGCGGCGTGTCACGCGAGCCAGACGTCGCAGATGGCGTCAGCGTGTGCCCTTCCCGCTCGTTCTGTCAATCGGGCCTGATAGAAGGAGTCGCCACGCCACGACGGCAACGCCCAGCGCGATGGCTGTCGCCACCTGCGCTCCGTCGACTGGCGAGACCCTGAACAACCGGGCGAGGAGGGGTACGTAGAGGATAGCCGCCAAGCTGAACGCTGCAGCGCACCATACGGCCCAGAACACCATCGATGTCGGAATGCGCTGTGTCTGCGAGTCGGCCAAGGCCAGCCGCTCCGCGAAAATCAGCGTCTGGTAACCGCCCATGAGCACGACCAGCGCCAGCCCTCGCGCCTGGAGTTCTCCCCCGGCGGGCAGTTGCCACCAATAGGTCGCGAAGCTGGCTGCGGCCAGCAGGCCGCCAGACACCGCTGATCGCACGACGGCCCGGCGTGGCAGCAACGGCGCGGCCGGATCGCGCGGCGGCCGATTCATGAGCGATGCCGATGCTTTTTCCGATTGGAACACGACCGCCGAGACCGGATGCACGATGAGCTCCAGCCAGACCAGGTGAATAGGCAGGAGCAGCAGCGGGATGCCCGTCAACGGCGCGAGCACCGCCAACGCCACGATCGGAATGTGAAATGCGATGAGATACAGGAACGCACGCTGGATGTTCTGGAGAATCAGGCGGCCTTCTCGCACGGTGGCGACGATCGACGCAAAGTTGTCGTCGAGGAGAACGAGATCGGCCGTGGCACGGGCGACGTCCGTGCCACGCTGGCCCATGACGATGCCGATGTCTGCGCGGCGTAACGCCGGCGCATCGTTGACACCATCACCCGTCATCGCCACGATCCCCCCCGCCCGCTTGAGCTCGTCGACGATCTGAAACTTCTGCTCGGGGCCGATGCGTGCAAAGATGGCCGCACGGTCGATGCGTCCGTTCCGTGCGCCGTCGTCGAGCGCATCCAGTTCGGCTCCAGTCACGATGAGATCGTCCTCGTGTAGAACGCCGGCCGCTTCCGCGACCGCGTGCGCCGTCAGCGCGTGGTCACCAGTGATCACCTTGATCTGAATGCCCGCCCGTTGACACTCTTCCACCGAACCGGGCACCTCCGGGCGAACAGGATCCTGGAAGCCGAGCAACCCGCACAGCGTCAGGTCCTGTTCGTCCTCGTCGCGAGTGGCGCTGACGTGATTCGTGCGTTTCATCGCCACCGCGAGCACGCGCAGGCCCTGTCGCGCGAGTCGTTCGTTCACATCGAGCGCTGACCTGCGCGTGTCCGGATCCAGCCGGCAGTGCGTCAACACGCCTTCGATGGCGCCTTTGGCGGCCACGACGAGGTGGTCGTCGGCGGCCAGCGAGCGCCACACATGCGACATGTGCTTACCGATCGGGTCGAAGTCGTGGTCGCGGACGAGGACCCATCGGGACGAGATGGCCGACGGCGACACTCCGTGCGATTCGGCGTACACGCCGATCGCTCGTTCCATCGCGTCGGCCGGAAGGCGCTCGCAGGCGAGCACCGCGATTTCCAGAAATTCGCCTTCGGACAGCGAGGAGAGCAACACGACATGCTGGACCAGCTGAAAGTCGCCGCGCGTCAGGGTCCCGGTCTTGTCCGTGCAGATCACCGTCGTCGATCCGAGCGTCTCCACGCTGGCGAGTCTTCGCACGAGCATCCCGTGCGCGGCCAACCGCCATGCCCCCACCGAAAGAAACAAGGTGAGCACGATCGGGAATTCCTCGGGGATCGCCGCCATCGCGAGACTGACGGCGCCAAGCAGGGCACGCGTCCACGGCTCGTGCCGCGCGAGGCTTAACGCAAAGAGCCCTGCCGCGACGATCAGCGCCACGACGCCGAGACGCCGGACCAGAACCGCCGCGTGCCGCTGCAGGGGGCTGGGCGATGGCGGCGTCTGCGCCACGAGCGTCGCGATACCGCCGTACTGCGTGCTCGCGCCGGTCATCGTCACGCGGCCGAAGCCGTAGCCCGACAGCACGAGCGATCCAGCGAAGAAATGAGCCTCGGGCGGTGGCTCGCCCCTGGACTCCCATGCGCGCTTCGACTGCGGCTCCGACTCGCCCGTGAGCGACGATTCGTCAATCGTCAGGTTTGCTGTCCATTGAACGACTCCATCGGCCGCGATGACGTGGCCTTCTCGGAGGACGAGCACGTCGCCGGGCACGATCTCTTCGAACGGCACGGACAGGACGTGGCCGTCCCGCACCACGTCGGCGGCGGGTTCGGCCGCGTGGGCGAGCTTGTCGAGCGCGGCCCGCGAGCGTGCCTCCAGGACGACGTCCACGCCGAGTACCGGAATCAGCGCAATTGCAAGGACAACGGCGTCTCGCGTTTCGCCGAGCAGGAAGTACACCGTGGCGGCAACGGCGAGCATCACTGCCATGGGATCGGCGATCAGCCGAATGAGATCGCGCAGGCGACCGAAGCGGTCCCGCTTCACCCAGCGATTCCTGCCGGCCTCCGCCAGCCGGCGGTGCGCCTCGAGGCGGGACAAGCCTTCCAGTCCAGCCGGGACTTCGGTAAGGTCGAGCCGCGGAGCAGGATCTCCCATGACGACCGTTCTCCGTTCGCGGGCCGGCGTCGGAAAGCCTATCTGACCGCTCCGCTCGTGGCGGCGGCTTCCACTGCGGCGATGCGAATGGCCGTGGCGATGGCGACGTCAGGATTCAGAGAGATCGAATCGATCCCCTCGCTCACGAGCCACTCGGCGAATTCCGGGTAGTCCGATGGCGCCTGCCCGCAGATCCCAATCGGCTTGCCGAGTCGCCTGGCCGCCGCGATCGCGCGAGCGATCAGCCAGCGGACCGCGGCGTCCCGCTCGTCGAACAGGTGCGCGACGGTCCCGGAGTCGCGATCGAGCCCAAGCGTCAGTTGGGTCAGGTCGTTCGAGCCAATGGAAAAGCCGTCGAAGATCCGAAGGAACTCTTCAGCCATCACGGCGTTCGAGGGGACCTCACACATGGCGTACACCTCGAGCCCGTCTTGTCCCTGCTCGAGGCCATGGGCCGCCATGGCCGCCAGCACGCGGCGGCCTTCCTCGACCGTGCGGCAGAACGGGATCATCACCTTGATGTTGGTGAGTCCGAGATCGCGCCGCGCTCGCAGCAGCGCGGCGCACTCGAGCGCGAAGCCGTCCGCGTATCTCGGATCGTCGTACCTGGACGCGCCTCTGAATCCGATCATCGGATTTTCTTCATCCGGCTCGAACTCGCGGCCGCCCAGGAGCTCCGCGTACTCATTGGTCTTGAAGTCGCTCGTGCGGACGATGACCGGCCGGGGATAGAACGCGGCGGCGATATGCGCGACGCCTTCGCTGAATCGGCGCACGAAGAAGTCTTTCGCATCCTCCGCGCCGATCTTCGCCGCGATTTGCTTCACAGCGTCGCCGTCCTTCAGGTGCGGGTAACGGGCGAGCGCCATCGGATGGATCCCGATGTGATTGGTCACGATGAACTCGGTCCGGGCCAGGCCGACGCCCGCATTGGGAATGACGGAGAGCGAAAACGCGTGGCTCGGGTCGCCGACGATCAGCATGATCTTCGTCCGCGTCGCCGGCACCGTCGAGGCGTCGATGTGTTCGACGGCGAAGGGAATCGCGCCCGCGTACACTCGACCTTCTGCGCCTTCTGCGCAACAGACCGTGACTTCGTCGCCGTCGCTCAGCCTGGTGGTTGCGAGGCCGGTTCCGACAATGCAGGGAAGCCCGAACTCGCCGGAAACGATGGCGGCATGCGCGGTGCGGCCGCCTTTGTCGGTGACGATCGCGGCCATGCGGCGCATGACCGGCTCCTAGTCCGGATCCGTCATCTCTGCGACGAGGACATCGCCCGGCTGAACGGTTTCGAGCGCACTCGCACTGTGAACGATCCGGACGCGTCCGGCCGCGATCTTTTCGCCGACCGCCTGCCCTGTCACGAGCGGCGTCCCAGGCGGCGTGCTCAGCCGATAGACTTCGGAGGCGGCGGCCCTCGGTTTTGCCGAATGCACCGTTTCGGGCCTCGCCTGGACGATGAACAGTCCACCCGTCACACCATCCTTGGCCCACTCGATGTCCATGGGCTGTGCGTGGCCGGCTCGCGCGGAGTAGTGCTCCTCGATCGCGCATGCCCAGCGGGCCAGCGTCAGCACATCGTCGTCGGCGAGACAGAAGCGGCTGCGCTCCGTCTGCGGCGTCGGCTCGCTTCGCGTGCCTTTGCTGCCGCCCGCGTACACCAGCCGCACTTCCTTCGTGCCCAGACGACGGCCGATGATCGCAGGATGTCCTGTCGCCAACGTTGGCTTGAACACGGTCCACTCGTCCGGCGTCACCACGCCCTGCACGACGAATTCCCCGAGGCCGTAGGCGCCGGTCACCGTCACCACATCGCGAAATCCCGATTCGGTATCGAGAGTGAAGATGACGCCGGAGCTCGCCTGATCGGAGCGCACCATCGGTTGCACGCCAACCGACAGCGCGACCTTCAGCTGGTCGTAGCCGAGGCGCGCACGGTAGCTGATGGCGCGGTCGGTGAAGAGAGAGGAGTAGCACGACTGGACGGCGCGAAGCAGCCCTTCGCGTCCGCGGACGTTGAGGAATGTCTCGGCCGCTCCGGCAAATGACGCTTCCGGCAGATCTTCTGCGGTCGCTGACGAGCGCACCGCCATCTCGGGTTCGTGTCCCAGGCGGGTCGCAAGACGATCGTAGGCGGCCAGCACCGCGGCCTTCAGTTCGTCAGGCACTGGCGTCTCGAGCACGGCGGCGCGCGCCGCCTGTCCCGCGCGTGAGAGTTGCGCGAGATCCTCAGTGTCAAGCGTGTTGAAGATCGTCCGGAGCCTCGCCTCAAGATCGCCGCTTTTCAGCAGCCGCCAGTACGCATCTGCCGTTGTGGCAAACCCGTCGAGGACGCCGACACCTTTGGGCTTCAGCGCAGCAAAGAGCTCACCCAGCGACGCATTCTTGCCGCCGACGCGGGCGAGGTCTCCGAGCGTGATGTCGGTGAAATCGAGCACAAAAGGGTGTGAAGCTGGCTGGGTCGTCATGACTGGACCTGGAATCTTGAACGGCGAACGTTGAACAGGATGCCAATCGCGTCGAGGACGACGAACCGGACGAGGAAGACGAACACCCTCCGACGGGATCGCGCCATTCGCAACACGGGCAGCCACGGTTTCGATTCCAACCTGTCGCGAAGCGCGGCCAGGCCTTTTACAGCTCCCGCGTTGACTCCTCTTTCGATCGCCGCACGCTTCAACCGCGTTAATCGGCCTCCGAGGGCGTCGAGGTCCGAGCGCTCGACGTGGACGAGATAGCTCGGCGATCCGTCGGTGCCCTCAGAGCACTTTCTCTGGACGGCGGGGATCGCGGGCGTCGCCCGCGCGCCGCCTCGCAGACGTTGGCGGTCGAACCGAAGTGGGCGCTGCCTTGAGAGGATCCACAAGTACGAATAAAGGAGCAACCGACGTACCGCGGCAAACGTGGACCATCTCCGCACGTCACGCGCAGTGCCCGCGCCGTACCTCTCGGTTTGCTGCCGTTTGCCGGCGGCTCGCTGCCGGAGATCCGGCAGTCCGGCTCACGCTCGCAAAACGAGGCCGCGAGCTCATCCGTGAAAGTGCGCGCGACCCGGGGAAAACTCGCAATTCCTGCGGCTGTCTGCGTCCCCCACACAGCAGATCGCGATCAGGCCGGGCACCTCTCTTGCGTGATCATCCAACGGTTTCCGCCTGCATATCGTGGTGCCAGTCCGCGCTCGACATAACGTCAAGAACAAGGGCGATGCGGCGCTGCGTTGCCGGGACCGCGGGAGGCTGAGCACGTCAGGCGAGTGATGAGCACGTCGCTACTAGAACCACGGCACGCCACGCGAAGCACGGGAGCGGCAGTGCCCCGGCTCGCTGTTGTGGCGAAGTCACTCGGCGGCATTTTCTCCTGGTCGGCGCTGGCGTTGGGCACCGCCCGGTTCTATCGGGTCTCGAGCTCGACGCTCGGCCCGGGCGCGTTCATGCTGTCGATGCCCAAGATCGTCGGGGGCGCGTTGGCGCCGTTCTCGGCGCTGGCCGGAGCAGTGGGAGCCGCCTTCGGCCTGTCGGCGCTCTGGCTGGAGCGCGGTAAGGTCCGTGGGACGACAACGACTCAACTGGGTGTGCTGGCAGGCTTGACCGCCGCCACCATGAACGCCGTCCACACGCGACAGCTCGCCGCGGCGAGCGGCAACTTCGCCGCAGCGTTCGGCGCCGACTGGCAGGACCAAATTCCGTCCCGGCTGAAGGACCGGATGCTGACCCGCCGCTGGACGTGGCACCTCTCGGTTGCGCCGGGAACGCATGTCGCGCGCGACATCGTCTTCGCCACCGTGCCGGGAACCGATCGGAAGCTGCTGGCCGATGTCTGGTCCCCGCCCGACGGCATCGCGCCGTCCGGTCTGGGGTTCATCTATCTCCACGGCGGCGGCTACTCGGCGTTCGACAAAGGCGGGCCGACAGAAACCTGGTTCCGGCATCTGGCGACACAGGGGCACGTCGTGATGGACGTCTCCTACCGCCTAATCCCGGAGACTACCGTGCCGGGCATGCAAGGTGACGTCAAGCGGGCACTCGCGTGGCTCAAACGCAACGCCGACCGCTACGGTGTGAATCCGGACAAGATCGTCCTTGGAGGCGGCTCGGCTGGTTCGCACCTTGCGTTGCTCGCTGCTTATGCGCCCTATCATCCTCTCTTCACTCCCGAGGACGTGCGCGGCTCGGATCTCTCGGTGCGCGGGGTGATCGGCTACTACAATGCCGGCGACTATCGACTGGAAAGCAAGATCGCCGTCAAGTCGACTGCGTGGGAAGGGACGGTCGCCGGGCTGCTCACCAGCCTTCTCGGAACATGGTCCGGGTCGGAGATCGCCGTGGACGACACGGGCGCGTGGGACTCCAACGTGTTCCTCGGCGGCCGGCCGGACGAGTGGCCGGAGCTCTATCGGCAGATCTCACCGATCGTCCACGTCGGCCCCGATGCGCCGCCGACGCTGCAGTTCGTGGGCGAGGACGACGTTTATGTCTCGCGAATCGGATCTGTGCAGGCGCTGCACTGCAGGCTCCAGGAGGCGGGCGTTCCGTCCGTGTGTGTGGAGTTCCCGCGGACCGACCATGCCTTCGACCTTTTCCTGCCGAAAGTTTCGCCCGCCGCACAAGCCTCGATGTACGACGCCGACCGTTTCCTGGCGCTCATGGCGTCACCCGTCGACTGGAAGGCCGCGAGGCCCGTTGTCAGGGCGAAGTGAACATCGGCGGCAGTATCGATAGCGACCTCAAGAAAGGAGTTGGAAGATGCCGAACTCGTTGACGGCGGATGTCCACAGAGCGGCGATGTGGTCGATCGTGCTGAGCGTGCTGATGATCGCGGCCGGCGTCTTGGCGATTGCCGCACCGGTGATGGCTGGAGTCGCCGTTACGGTCGTTGTCGGATGGCTGCTGATCTTCAGCGGCGTTCTTCATCTCGGCTTCGCGTGGCGGGCAGGCCGGGCAGGCGCTGTGATATGGGAGATTCTGCTCGGGGTTGTGTATGGAGGCATCGGGTTCTACCTGCTGGCGAGGCCGGTGGCCGGCCTGACGTCGCTAACGCTGGCAATCGCGATGTACCTGCTCATCGAAGGCGTGCTGGAATTGGTCCTGTCGTTTCAACTCCGCCCGGCGCCCGGGAGCGGCTGGTTGCTCGTCGACGGCATCATCACCCTTGTGCTCGCCGTGATGATCTGGAGCACCTGGCCGTCGAGCGCCGTGTGGGTGGTTGGCACGCTGGTCGGAATCAGCATGTTCTTCAGTGGCATGACGCGGTTGATGCTCTCGTTGACTGTGCGGCGGATTACGGCGTGATGCCGTGAGTTCCGCAAGAACGCTGCCGCGGCCCGGCCGGACAACCTGACAGCGCAGCCAACTGATTCGGGTCGGCGCAATTCGCCAGGTCATTCGGGATGACGTTGGCAGTCTGATCTGGGGGAGTTCTGATGCCAACGACGACGGGACCATCTGAATGACTGTGCCGACTTCCATTCGCGTACCTCAGGATGCGAACGAACGGCCGCAGGGTCGCGGGCGTGAGTCCTGCATTCGTGTCCGTGGTCGGAGGACTGGCGGTATTCGGCGCGTCTGGCGTCATCCTCGGTCCACTCGCCGTCACGATTACCCTCGCACTGTTGGAGATCTCGCGAGTGAGAACGTCCAGACGTGCTCCTGGCGCGATATGAACCTCCAACGCGCTCGCGAATGGCAGGTGACGGACGCTCCAGTGCTCAGAACTCCGATGAGTGCGTGCCCGGGAAGTACAAATGCCGCCAATCGCTGAGGCGTCACGTCTCCTCCCGGAGCCGCTCCGGCGTCTGGAGGTCCTCGCGCTCGACTTGCACTGGTCGTGGAACCACGCAGGCGATGCGATCTGGAAGCGACTCGACGAAGAATTGTGGGGGCGCACTCAGAATCCGTGGCTTCTGCTCCAACATGTGCCGTTCGAGCGCCTTGAACGTCTGGCCAAGGACGCGAACTTCCTCAGCGATCTCGAGACCCTCGAGGAGTCTCGCGCCCGGTATCGCGCGACTCCGCCGTGGCGCCCGGCAGACGCTACGAACCTGCCGCGTGTCGCGTACTTCAGCATGGAGTTCGGCCTGCACGAGGCGCTTCCGCTGTACGCGGGCGGGCTCGGGGTTCTCGCGGGGGACTACTTGAAGACGGCGAGCGACCTCGACATCCCGGTCATTGGCGTCGGCATCTTGTGGCAGCAGGGGTACTTCCGCCAGGTGCTCGATGCAGCAGGATGGCAAACGGAGCTCTATCCGTTTAACGAACCCGCCAGTCTGCCCATACAACCCGTGGTGAGCGTGGGGGGAGAACGCCTTCGGATTCCCTTGACGTTCCCGGATCGAACGATTCTCCTCCGAGCGTGGCAGGTGACGGTTGGCCGCACGATGCTGTACCTGCTCGATAGCAACGATCCATTCAATGCTCCGGCCGACCGCGGCCTGACCAGCACGCTATACGGCGGGAGTTCCGAGGTCCGCTTGCTACAGGAAATCATCCTGGGGGTCGCCGGGTGGCGGCTCCTCGAGGCGCTCGACCTGAGGATTGAAGTCTGTCATCTCAACGAGGGCCACGCGGCGTTCGTGGTGATTGAGCGAACGCGAGGCTTCATGGAACAGCATCGCGTAACCTTTCGTGAAGGACTATGGGCCACGCGCGCGGGAAATGTGTTCACGACTCATACGGCGGTGCCGGCCGGCTTCGACCGCTTTCCGGCCGACGACATCCACAAGTTTCGGCCCTACTTTGATGAATATGTCCGAGGGCTCGGACTCTCTTGGCCGGAGCTGTTGGCGCTCGGACGCCGCGATCCCCACAACGACAATGAACCATTCAACATGGCCTGGCTGGCCATGCGCGGATGTTCATGGGTCAACGGCGTCAGCCAACTGCACGGTGCCGTGAGCCGCCGACTGTTCGCCGAGTTGTTTCCACGCTGGCCGGAACCGGAAGTTCCGGTCAGCTACGTGACGAACGGCGTGCACGTGCCGTCGTGGGATTCGCCCTGGACCGACGAATTGTGGACGCGCGCGGCCGGCAAGGAGCGTTGGCGCGGTGACGTGTCGGCGCTGACCGCGAACATTCTCGAACTGTCGGACGAGGACTTCTGGATCCTGCTCACTCGCGAGCGCGAAGATCTCGTACGGTATGCGCGCGAGCGGCTATTCCGGAAGCTGGCGCGGCACGGAAGCATGGACGAGGCCGAGAGAATCGCACGAGGAGTGCTCGATCCCGATGCATTGACGTTGGGCTTTGCTCGACGGTTCGCCGCGTACAAACGACCCACCCTGCTACTCAGAGACTCGGCTCGCCTGCTGCGCCTACTCAATAGCCAACAGCGTCCCGTTCAGCTGGTCATTGCGGGCAAAGCGCATCCACGCGACGAAGAAGGCAAGCACCTGATCCAGCAATGGGCGCAGTTCGCCGCCCAGGCGGAGGCACGGGCTCGCGTCGTATTTCTCGACGACTATGACATGCGCCTGGCCACCGAGCTTGTCCAGGGCGTCGACGTCTGGATCAACACACCGCGGCGACCGTGGGAGGCTAGCGGCACGAGCGGCATGAAGGTTCTCGTAAACGGCGGCCTCAACCTGTCGACCCTCGACGGCTGGTGGTCAGAAGCCTTCGCGGCAGACTACGGTTGGGCGCTCGGCGACAGGATCGAGAAGCCTGACGACGACGAGCAGGAGGCCGCGCAACTCTACTCACTGCTCGAAGAGGAGATCGTCCCCGCATTCTACGAGCGCGACGCCGAAGGCCTTCCGCGGCGATGGATCGCACGAATGCGCGCGAGCATGTCCGCGCTCGCGCCCCGGTTCAGTAGCGTGCGAATGCTGCAGGAATACGTCGAGACGGCGTACATGCCGAGCGCAACATCGTACAAACGGCGCACAGCCGAAGCGGCCGTCGTCGCTCAGACGATCGAGCGGTGGGCGCGACATCTCGAGCAGCACTGGACCGACATCCGTTTTGGAGAGATCACAGAGACCGAAGACAGCGGGCGCTTCATTCTGTCGGTGCCAGTGCTTCTCGGGAAGATCACGCCCGAAGACGTTCAAGTGGAACTGTATGCGGATCCGGAGAATGCGAACACTGCCTTCGTTCAGCAGATGCACCCCATCGCATCGATCGCGGGTCACGTCAACGCGTTCATCTATAGCACGACGGTCGAGACCGTCCGGCCGGCTTGGAACTTCACGCCGAGGGTCGTCCCTTTTCATCCCGATGCCCGGATCCCTATCGAATTGCCGCTCATCGCGTGGCAGCGCTGACCGGTCACCAGCTCAGCGCATGCCGCGTCGCCGGGTCTCGGCGATCGCGTCGAGGACGGACGGATCGAAACGATCGTCGCGCGCGATGGTGCCGTCGTAGTCCAAGCCAGGACGGTGAGTGTCACCGTGTCACCGACCTTCGGCGAACTTCAGTTTCAGCCACTCGCCGACGAGGATGGCGGCCGGGTAGAGCACCTGTTCCTCCGTCTGAGCATGTGCGGTGAGGTCCTCGACGAAGCGGCGGACATCGGGGTGGTGTTCCGCAGCGGCGGCGCGTCCGAGTTCGTCGAGCGCCCGCACGATCGCCTTGTGCTCTTCCAACATGCGCGGCATCTCGGCCTTGAGTCGGTCGGTGAGCGCGACGACCGCCCGCATATCCGGCGTCACGCGGCCTTCGGCGATCGGTCCAAGCAGCGCCAGAGGCGGCATGGCGAATTCCTCCTCGCTCACGAAATGTTCGTGCAGGGCCGCCGCCACACGTTTTGCCGCCTCCCCGGTCTTGCCGGCGAGTTTCGTGGCTGCGGACAGCTCCGCGTGCAGCTCTTCGTGTTCGGCCTTCAGCGCCGCCGGTATCTGCAGCATGGCTACGTGCTCCTTCGGGTCGGCGTCGTGTTGTGCCGCCGCAGACGCCGGCACGCCGACAATCGCCAGCATCAAAGCGAGTGACCAGAATTTCCGATGTGTCACGAATGGCCTCCTGTCAGTGACGCCGGCGTCGATGGGCGTCCCAACTAGCCTGCGTTCTTGATCGTGAGAACGTCGACGACCTTCGCGGCCATCTCCTGGTCGACATTCAGAAGCACGCGCAATTCGTCGGCGAATCGCTGCTCGTTCGTCGTCAACCGCCCGTCCGACAGCATCAGATCGACGGCAACCGCGAATGCTGTGGCTCGGAGCTCCGTCGGAACGGCGGTGGCGGCTGCGCTGACGACACCTTGGATGCCCTGCTGCTTGATGCGCTCGGCGACGGTGGTGAAGATGCCGTGCCGCGCCTCGTAACTGGAGCCGCGGAAGAGCTTCATGGCGCCGACGACATGCTCGATCTGGTTTGCCTCATGTGGCGATACCGACCCGTCGGATCGGGCGCTGGCGAGGAGGAGGCACACGAACGCTTCAGGGGGCGAAAAAGCAATGGCGCCGGCCAGCTCGGCTGGTGCGGTCTGGTTGGTCATGGCAACCTCCACTAGGAATGCGTTCAGCGACAGCGGTGACGCAGTGATCGTCGAAAATGCACGCGCCACGCCAGCGCCGCCTTAGCGAGTAACGCCGGAATGCGCGACCCTGTGTCCGCCGGCTGGGGCTCCGCCAGATTCACGACGAAAGACCATCTTTCAAACTGAAAGGCCTCGTGGCCTGGACGGCGCATCAATGCTGAACGGATCCAGCGGGCACCGGTCCTTCCCGGTGAAGGACTGCTGGGAACCCGTCAGGAGGCGGTGACTCGGCGGCGAAGTCCCGTGATTCCTGTCCCGGGAGTTCGGGTGCGGGAATTTTTCCCACACCGAACGGTGGGATACTGCGCGGAATCGGCGCAACCTATCGAGTGAGCTTCGAGCGTGTCCAGCGGAGCCGTTCGGGCCGCATCTTCGTAGACCCGACGGCGCAGCCGTGCCGCCACTTACGGCGTCTGGTTCGCTCGTTGCTTGACGACATTTCGAGCGCAGTCCCGCGTTTTGGGTTGCGAGCGACACGGCTTCGACGCTCACCCCGCACAGGTCCGCAGCGTTCCGCAGGCGCATCGCCAGCGGCGGTGTTGGACGGAAAGAGAGCGGAACATCATGTCATTGCGAACGTATCAATGGCCCCGACTGGTCATCCTCAAACCCAGTGCCACCGTCTTCGAAGCGGCCCGGGCGCTCGACAACAACCAGGTCGGCGCCGTCGTGGTACAGCATCAAGGTCGAGCGATCGGGATCGTCACGGATCGCGATCTGACGGTGCGGGTCATCGGCCAGGGGCTCGATCCGCAGACCACGACGCTCGCCACGGTGATGTCCAACGAGGTAGTCACGTTACCGCTCGATGCGAGCCGGACCGAGGCGCTGCGCCTCATGCAGGATCGGCGCATCCGGCGGATTCCGCTCGTCGAAGACGGCGCGGTCGTCGGCGTCGTGACGCTGGACGACCTGCTGGCCGACGAAGCGGCGCCGCTGACGGACTTCGCCGACGTCGTGCGAGCACAGATTGGCGAAGGCGGACCGATGGCGCCCACGAGACTCGAGATGCAAGCGGCGAAGCGGCGGGCCTCGCGGCTCGACGCCAGCTACCGGCGGTTGATGAACGAGTTCCGCACCGAGTCGGCGTTGTCATCGATTGAACAGGCCGACAGCGGGTTCCTCGTCATCCTCTCCGCCTTGGTGCGCCGCCTCACGGCAGACGAGGCGAAGGATTTGATCGCGCAGCTGCCGTTGCGAATCGGGGAACGGCTGCAATCGTTGCCTGCCGGTCCTGACAAGACGATCACCGAAGCGGCCATCGTGGCCGAGTTGGCCCGTCGTCTCGGCGTCACGCCTCCACGTGCGCGAGAGGTGCTCGACGCTGCGGTGCGGACGTTGGACGCGAACGTGAGCGCTGGGCAGATGCAGGACATCCGCCATCAGCTGCCGAAGGAGCTGAGAGCCGTATTCGCGCACGCGTAGGTCGCGAACACGCTGCATCTACTGACGCGTGCGATCGGGAAGCGTAGACCATCCCAAGGACGATGACGATGGCAAGCAATGCGAAGCGCGTTCGTGCGAAACCTGGGAAGAAATTGGAGGTGGACGAGGCTCTGATTGCCCTGTTCATCGGGGCGATGAATGCGAACGGCCATGTCGCGCGCGAGGAACTTGCTCGCGCGCATCATCTGATCTGGTCCACGCGCCGGTTTCGCCGCGAGTCAGGCGAGACGGTGGGCCGTCTGATCGATCGCATGAAACGAGTGCTCGAAGGGCAGGACGCGCCGACAGTGATCGACAGGGCCGCGAAGGCGGTGCCGGCGAGGTTGCGGCAGTCGGCCTTCGCCGTCGTCGCCGATCTGCTGAGGCCGCCGGTGCCCGTAAGTGATCGCGGCACATTAGGAGGTCTGACACAATTTCTGACACAATTCGGGTTTCCGGGCTCATCCACTCGCCCGTAAACAATTGATTCGAAAGACACGGAGAGATGTCCGAGTGGTTGAAGGAGCACGCTTGGAAAGCGCAGCTCTCGGAAGTCAGGCTGCTGCCCAGGCGAACTCCAAATCCAGATGGTTGTACGCCCCCGCAACCAAAATTTCGCGAAGGGCCACGGCTTTTGGTCGTGGCCCTTTTGCCTTGTACGGCCGGCACGAGAAGGTGCGACTTGGAAGACGAATCGCTCGTCGAGGCGTTCGAACGGGCCGAGATCTCGGAGTATCAGTTCTCCCACGTCGAGCACGTGCGCGTCGCCTGGTGGTATCTGTCGCATCATCCCTTCGTCGAGGCCCGTGACCGCTTCAGCGAGGCGCTGCGGCGGTTCGCGGCGTCGAAGGGGAAGGCGGAGCGGTATCACGAGACAATCACGGTGGCGTACCTGCTGGTCATCGCGCACCGGATCCAGCAGACACCCGCGTTGATCTGGTCCGTATTTGCGGACGCCCATGCGGACCTTCTCTCGCACACGCCGCCGATCCTCGCGCGCTACTATTCGGACGAAACGCTGATATCGGAGCGGGCCACGAGGGAGTTCGTGCTGCCGGACCGCGCGGCGCTGCCGGTGTCCTCGGATGGTGGACCACCGGGGGCCTGCGGCACGGCTGTTGTGCCATGCTGACTCGGTCTGGACCGAGTTGACGTGGGGCGTGCCTGCGACCGAAGGAGCGCACCGACACCGATGCCGCGAGTCGCAGCCGTCTCGAGTTCATGAGCGGTCTCGCCCGACGCGATGCGCGCCGCGGTTCCGACGGAGGCGTACTGCTGGCGAACGAGTTCGAGCGCCTTCGCCGACCAGGGCATCAATGCGCAATCGAGGCACACCCAATCGGCGTTGAAGTGCTCCCAGAATTCGGACCGATCCAGCGCGGTTCGAAAGGAAGCGACAGCTCGCGTCCGAGCGCTGCACTCTCAAAGAGACGTCCCCTTCGCGTGTAGCAGATGCCGTTTTCCGCCTCGAGGACTCCGAACCGCTGGCGAGGCGCCTCCTCGTTGCGGCAGACGATGAGGATCGCGCGTGAGCCCATGTGCTTCTGCTCGACGACTACCTGGCTGACGCCGTTCGTGCGGCAGTACGAAAACGGCTCCGCCGGATGCTCCAGAAGCCCTTCGCGCTTGCTCGTCTCGCTCGGCGACATCGTCGGCGGCAGTTAGATCAGCCACTTTGGATTCACCGCAAAGCGGCTCATGACCTCGAGGGCCGCCGCGGCGTTCTCCTCTCGAATCGTGATGTTCCGGTGCAGTCGCGTTTCGACGAGACGCTTACCGCGCACGTCGTCGATGTCGAGCAGATCGTCCTTGGCCTGTTGCGCGCTCAGTGGCGCGACAGCAGGAGGTACAAGGAACAGGCGAGCCGGCTCCGCACACGTGGCCGGCGCCCGCATGGAGATCAGCTCCTTTTCGGGCCACCGCAAGGCCGTGAGGCGTCCGCCGAACACGCATCCGCTGTCGATGTTAATCGTGCGATTCAGCCACCCGGGTTCGGGGATTGGCGTGTGGCCATACCCGACGGCGGCACCGCCACGATATTCGGATGCCCAGTTGTAGCGAACGGGCAGGCCGAATTCGTCCGTCTCGCGAGTCGTCTCGCCGAACAAGGCGAAGTCTCTGACCGTTGCGGAGCCCCCTGCATCTCCGCCTTCATGCCGGCATGCGCGACGACCAGCCGGCCGTCGTTGAAGACGTAGTGGCTGACGAGACGGTCGACGAAATCCCGGACGGCCGTGCGGAACTCCGGCGACTGGAGATCCAGTTCAACGAGCGTTCGAATCGCCCGAGTAAACTATGATCCGGCGTGCCCGAGATCGAGCCTACGTGCGCTCCGCTGGACGTTGCGTCCTGAACGATTGACCTCACCCGATCCCGACCGGAGCCATCCAGTCGATGGCTATCGGCGGTCGCGTCCATCGGCCGCGGACGCGAGTTGCCCGGTATCCGTCAGGCGCGGCGAACGGTCGTCGGCGCATTGCGGCGAGGATCGAGATGCGGCGGTTCTCGCCATGACGAACCGGACACACACGGAGACATCGCAGTACACATGACCGACAGAGCCCGCGTGCAATCCATCGACATCCCTGGCGAACTGCGGGCGGCCGTCGGCTCGTGCATCGACCCCGGGCAGCAGGTCGCCGACGCATGAACCGGGCAGGGCTGACCGGCGCGCGGGCACTGGGAACAGGCGAAGGCCTGCTGAGCATCGAGTTGCTCGAGGAGCACGCCCGTCGGCTCGCCGCGCTGCTCTCGATCGCATCCGGCCGGCGCCGCAGCGGCAGCGGCCGCGCCCATTTGCGGCGCCTCAAGGGACACATGCGCGCACTGCGCGAGGTCTATGCGCAGCTGGCGGAGGACGGCCGCAACGAGAAGATGTCACCGGCGGCGGAATGGCTGGTCGACAACTTCCACATCATCTCGGCCGCCGCGCGCGATATTCATCACGATCTGCCGTCGGCGTTCTTCCGGCGGCTCCCCCACGTCGCGACCGACGAGTTCGCCGGACTTCCTCGGATCCATGCGCTGGCTCTCGAGCTCATCGGATCGAGCGCCGGTCGTCTCGACGCGCAGCGACTGCAGCGGTTCATCAGCGCCTTCCAGGCGGTGACCCCGCTCACCATCGGCGAGCTGTGGGCGTGGCCGAGCGCGTTGAAACTGGCGCTGCTCGATCATCTGCGCGCACGCGGCGACGTCCTCGCCGCCACTCGCGTCCACCGTGTCGCGGCCGATCGCCTGGCGGCGGCCGTCGAAGTGACACCGGCGGGATCACGAGTGTGGCCGTCAGACATCCATCACGCGTTCGTCACCCGCCTGCTGCAGCGTACGCGCACGCTCGGGGTCCTCGCCTCGGGACTCCACCAGGAGCTCGAAGCGGCGCTGACCGCACGCGGACAGACCGTCGAAGACGCGATTCGTGCCGAAGGCCAGCACGAAGCCGTCGAACAGGCGGGAGTCGCCAATCTGATCGGCAGCCTCCGCCTGATCTCCACGTTCGACTGGAGCGAGTTCTTCGAGAGCGTGAGCCTCGTCGAACAGGTGCTGCAGCGCGATCCAGCGGGCGTGTACGGCCGCATGGACTTCCGCAGCCGCGATCGGTACCGCCACGCGGTCGAAGAGCTCGCGGTACCGACCGGTGAAGGCCAGTTGCTGCTCGCGCTGAAGAGCATCGAGCGCGCCCGACAGGCGCACACGCGCACTCCGGATGCGCGGGCATCGCACGTCGGCTATCACCTGATCGGCGGCGGCCGGCGCGTGTTCGAGCGCAGCGTCGCCTGGCATCCGGATCTGCGACACCGCGTGCGCCGGTTGTTCTTCGCATGGGCCACGCCGGGGTACCTGGGTACGATTGCCGCGGGGACCGTGCTCCTCGCATCGCTCGCCGCTGCAGTCGCTTGGTGGCACGGCTGGCGTGGCGCGTCGCTCGTGTTCGTCGCCCTGCTGGCGGCGGTACCGGCCAGCGAACTGGTCATCCAACTCCTGCAGCGCGTGATCAGCGCGCTGATTCCGCCGCGGCGGTTGCCACGGTTCGACCTCACGACGGTGGGCCCGGCCGCGCGCACGATGGTCATCGTTCCGACGCTGCTCGACAGCGTCGCGCGGGTCGAGGATCTGCTCGCGCACCTCGAGGTGCAGGCGCTCGGCAATCTCGATCCGCACATCCATTTCGCGATTCTGAGCGACTTTCCGGACGCACCGACCGAGACGATGCCGAACGACGCCGCGATCCTCGACGCTGTGCGCGCAGGGATCGCCGCGCTCAACGCACGGCACGCCGACGACTCCGCCGGAGGGTTCTTCCTTTTCCACCGGCTGCGACAGTGGAACGATCGCGAACGGTTGTGGATGGGGTGGGAACGCAAACGCGGAAAGATCGAGGAATTCAACCGGCTGCTGCGCGGCGCCACCGATACGAGCTTCGTCGTGTGGGAGGGGGACCTGAGCGTCCTGCCGCAGGTCAAGTACTGCATCACGCTCGACAGCGACACGCGCCTGCCGCGCGGTGTCGCGCGCGAGCTGATTGGCGTCATCTCGCACCCGCTCAACCGCCCCACGTTCGATCCACGGGTCGGTCGCGTCACCGAAGGCTACGGCGTCCTCCAGCCGCGCGTCAGCGTTACGTTCACGAGCGCTGCCAGCTCGCTCTTCGCGCGACTCTATTCGGGACACACCGGCGTCGATCCCTACACCACAGCGGTCTCCGACACGTATCAGGACCTCTTCGCCGAAGGGATCTTCACCGGCAAAGGGCTGTACGACGTCGACGCGTTCATCACCGCGCTCCAGGGATCCGTTCCCGAGAATGCGCTGCTCTCGCATGACCTCTTCGAGGGGCTCTACGCGCGTGTGGCGCTCGTGTCCGACGTCGAGCTGGTCGACGAGTATCCGTCGAGCGTGCTGTCGCACGCGCGACGGCAGCACCGCTGGATCCGCGGGGACTGGCAGATCCTTTTCTGGCTGTTTCCGTTCGTCCCGTCACGGCACGGCATCGTCCGCAACCCGCTGCCGATCATCGGCCGCTGGAAGATTCTCGACAACCTGCGCCGCAGCCTGGTGGCGCCGATGCTCCTGCTGCTCCTGATTGCCGGATGGACGGTGCTGCCCGGTCCGCGCTGGATCTGGACGCTGGCGGTGATCGGGGTGACCGCGTCCCAGCTCCTGCCCGTCGTCGCGCGCCTGCTGGTCGGCCCCGGTCGGGCGCAGTCGTTCCCGGTCTTCCTTCGCAACGTCCGTCGCGACGCGGCGACGGCGGTGGCGCAGATTCTCCTGAGCGTCACGTTCCTCGCCTTCAGTGCGTTCGAGACCGCGCATGCGGTTGGGGTCACCGTCGCACGGCTCGCGTTCACGCGCCGGCGGCTGTTGGAATGGGAGACGGCGGCCACGGTCGCCGCCCGTGCCGCGGGACTCGTCGGTCAGCGGCTGCGCCGGTTCGCGGCCGAAATGGTGGCCAGCCCGGTGATCGCCCTCGTTGTGGCCGCCGTCATCGTGGTGCACGATCGCGACGCGCTGGTGATCGCGGCGCCGTTCCTCGTCCTCTGGTCGATCGCGCCGGCGGTCGCCTACTGGCTCAGCGTCCCGGTCGGCGCTCGGGTGCGGCCGTTGAACGAACGCGAACGGAGAGTCCTGCGCACGACGGCGCGCAAGACCTGGCGCTATTTCGACACGTTCGTCACCGAGGCGGACGGATGGCTTGCGCCCGACAACTTCCAGGAATACGGCGACGTCCCGCAGTTGGCGCGTCGCACATCGCCGACCAATATCGGCATGAGTCTGCTGGCGACACTCGCGGCGCACGATCTCGGCTATCTGACCACCAGTGAGTTGATCGAGCGATTGGGTGCAACGATCCGGACGCTCGAAGGTCTCGAGCGCTACGAGGGACACTTCCTGAACTGGTACGACACCGCGACCCGTGCCCCACTGAACCCCCGCTATGTCTCGACGGTGGACAGCGGCAATCTCGCCGGCGCGCTGATCGCCGTCGCCCAGGGCCTGCTCCAGATCGAGCACCAGCCGCAAACCATCGGGCAGCGGCTGGAGGGCCTCGCCGATACCGCGGACCTGCTCGCCGCGGTGTCGTCCACGACCGTCGATGCGGCGACTGGCCAGGCGCTCGGAGAGCTCAATCGTCTGGCTCGCTCGATCGCCGAGGCGGCGCGATCGAGTGAAGCACTCCACGCCGTTGCCGCGATCGAAGCGCTGGCGAAGCAGCTCGTTGCCGCCATCGCGGCGATCGAGCGGCGGGCGGCGCACCCGGAGCCCACCGTGGCGTATTGGTCGAGCGCGGTGCGGCACGCCGTGGAGCAATGGAGGAACGAGCCGGCAGTGCCGATCGATTCGCTGCGGGCGCTGGCCAGCCGTGCCTCGGCACTTGCCGACGCGATGAAGTTCGAGTTCCTGTACGACCGGCGGCGCCGTATCTTCTCCATCGGGTATCGCCTTGCCGATCACAACGGCGCCGGTCGACTGGACGCATCGTTCTACGACCTGCTGGCGTCCGAGGCGCGCCTGGCGAGCTTCGTCGCCATCGCCAAGGGCGACGTCCCACAGCACCACTGGTTCCATCTCGGCCGGCTGGTCACCAACGTCGATGGGCGCGCCGCGCTGATGTCGTGGGGCGGCACGATGTTCGAGTACCTGATGCCGCAGCTACTGCTGCGGAACTTCCCCGGGACGCTGCTCGATCAGAGCTGCCGCGCCAGCGTCCGACGACAGATCGAGTACGGGCGGCAGCGCCGCGTCCCGTGGGGGATTTCGGAGTGCGCTTACGCGTTTACCGATCGCGAGGGGCACTATCAGTACCGCGCATTCGGCGTGCCCGGCCTGGGACTGAAGCGCGGGCTGTCCACCGACCTGGTGATCGCGCCGTATGCGACCGCTCTGGCCAGCCTGGTCACGCCGCCGGCAGCCGTCAAGAATCTCGAACGGCTGGGCGAGCTCGGCCTCGACGGGCAGTTTGGTTTCCACGAGGCGATCGACTACACGCCGCGCAGCCGTGACGTCGACACGCCTGGCGACGCCCCGGTGCGTCCCGTCATCGTCCGCGCCTATTTCGCGCATCACCAGGGCATGTCGATCGTGGCGTTGGCGAACGTGATCTGCCACGACATCTTCGTCGACCGCTTTCACGCAGACCCGCGGGTGCAGGCAACGGAACCGCTGCTCCAGGAGCGCGTACCGCGCGAGGCGATCCTCTCCGAGCCGAGGCCGGCGGAGAGCACGACGGCGCCGCCATCGCTCCCAGTCTTTGCCTCGCGACGTTTCCGCTCGCCACACACCACCAACGTGCACACGCACTTCCTGTCGAACGGACGCTATACCACCGCGGTCACCAACACCGGTGGTGGGTTCACCAGCTGGCGGGATCTCGCGATCACGCGTCGGCGCGACGACCGCACGTCGGATGCCGATGGACTGCACATCTACTTGCGCGACCCGTGGTCGGGAACTGTCTGGTCAGCCACGTATCAACCGGTATGTCGCGAGCCGGATCGGTTCGAGGCCACCTTCGACCTCGACGCGATCAAGTTCCGGCGACGCGACAACGATATCGAGACGCAGCTCCAGATCTGTGTGTCGTCGGAAGACGACGTCGATGTGCGGCGCCTGACGATCACCAACCACAGCGCCCACACCCGCGAGATCGAGGTGACCAGCTACGCCGAGATCGTGCTCGGGCGCCCCGAAGACGATCTCGCCCATCCCGCGTTTGGAAAGCTGTTCGTCGAAACGGAGTTCGATCGGCAGAGCGCCGGCCTGCTGTTCCGCCGGCGGCCGCGGTCGACCGGCGAATCGCCGCTCGTCGCGTTCCACGTGCTCGGCGTCGACGGGCCGCGCCTCGGTGGCGCCGTCGAATGGGAAACCGACCGCGCCCGTTTCATCGGCCGCGGGCGCACGGCCGCCGATCCGATCGTGCTCGATGGTCGCGCGCTGTCCGGTACCACCGGCGCCGTGCTCGATCCGATCGGCGCCCTTCGCGAGCGCATACGACTGGCACCCGGCGCCAGCGTCAGGGTGGCTTTTGCCACCGGCGTCGCCGAGGGTCGCGACGCCGCGCTCGCGCTGGCGCGGAAGTATCGCGACGGCAGCGCTGCCGCGCGCGCCTTCTCGATGGCCTTCACCCACGTGCACATCACGCTGCAGCAACTCGGCTTCAGCGACGAGCAGGCCATGCTCTATGATCGTCTGGCCTCGCGCGTGTTCGGATCCGACGCGTCGCGGAGCAGCCCGGTGGATCTCGCGCGCAACACGCTCGGGCAGCAGAACCTGTGGGGCCACGGCATCTCCGGCGATCTGCCGATCCTTCTGCTTCGTGTCGACGCCGTCGACGCGCTGCCGCTCGTGCGCCAGGTGCTGATGGCGCAGGAGTACTGGCGGGTCAAAGGGCTGCGCGGAGACGTGGTCATCGTCAACGAGCACGCGGCGGACTATCTGGACGAGATGCAGCAGTTGCTCGCGCGGCTGATCCAGGAGCCGCCGTGGGCCGGCTGGAGCGGCAAGCCTGGCGGCGTGTTCCTGTTGCGCACGGATGCGATGGCTGATGTCGACCGGCACCTGCTGTCGGCAGTCGCGCGTGTAGTGCTGCGCGGCGATTTCGGCGATCTCGTGTCGCAGCTCGAAGCGCCGGCGCCGTGGATCTACGATGCCACCGATGTTCCCCGGTCCGCCAACCTGCCTCGCCCCGCACCGTCGCAGACCGCACTCGACGTCCCCTCGCTGGTGATGGAGAACGGGCTGGGCGGTTTCAGCACGACCGGTCGCGAATACATCGTCGTGCTCGAGGGCGACCGTGACACGCCGCTGCCATGGTCGAACGTCCTCGCCAATCCGGAGTTCGGCACGATCGTCAGCAGTTCCGGCGCGTCGTTCACGTGGGCGATCAACAGCCGCGAGAATCGGCTGACACCCTTCGCGAACGATCCGCTCAGCGACCCCACCGCCGAGGCGATCTACCTGCGCGACGACGACTCGGGTGCGGTCTGGAGCGCAACGCCCGGACCAGTCCCGCGACACGACGGCGATGGTCGATGGATTGTGCGTTATGCCGCGGGTGTAACGCGGTTCGCGCGCGCGATCGACGGCCTCGAGCACGAGCTGGCGATCTATGTCGCTCCCGACGATCCCGTCAAGATCGCGGTGCTCACGCTGACCAACACCGGAGCGACGAGCCGACTGATCAGCGTGTTCGGCTATGTCGAATGGTGTCTCGGTCCGCCGCGCGCCGGCGAGCAACGCTTTGTGGTCACCGAATTCGAGGAGCAGGCCGAGGCGCTGCTGGCGCACAATGCCTACAACACCGAGTTCGGGGCCCGGGTCGCCTTCTGGCGAGCAACCGCTCCCGTCCGATCGCAGACCGCCGATCGCACGGAATTCATCGGCCGCAACCGCACGCTGGCCGCGCCGGCCGCGCTGTTTCGAGACCGACTCGCCGGACGTACCGGTGCCGCGCTCGATCCGTGTGGCGCGCTGCACGTGGGCGGACCGCTCGCGCCGGGTGAATCGCGGCGCGTTGCCTTCGTGCTCGGCCAAGGCGAGGATCGCGCGGCAGCGCTCGAACTGGCAGCCCGCTACTCCACGCTGGCGAGTGTGGAAGCGACGCTCACGGCGGTCGAGCGCGCGTGGGACGACACCCTCGACGCGGTACAGGTGCACACCCCGGACGATTCGTTCGACCTGCTCGTCAACCGGTGGCTGCTGTACCAGACGCTGGCCTGCCGTATATGGGCACGTAGTGGTCCATATCAGCCTGGGGGCGCCTTCGGTTTCCGAGACCAGCTGCAGGATGTGCTCGCGCTGATGTACGCGCGACCGGATCTCTGTCGCGCGCATCTCCTGCACGCCGCATCACGGCAGTTCGTCGAGGGGGACGTACAGCACTGGTGGCATCCGCCGAGCGGACGAGGCACGAGAACGCGTTGTTCCGACGACCTGCTCTGGCTGCCGTACGTGATGGCGCGGTACGTGTCCGAGAGCGGCGACGACTCGGTGCTCGATGAAGTGGTGCCGTTTCTCGAAGCACCGCTCCTCGAACCTGATCAGGCCGAGACCTATCTGCTGCCACGCGTGTCGGCGACTTCCGCCACGCTGTTCGAGCACGCGATCCGCGCCATCCGCCACGCCAGGAAGTACGGCGCGCACGGACTGCCGCTGATTGGGTCCGGCGATTGGAACGATGGAATGAACCGCGTCGGCGAGAGGGGCCGCGGCGAGAGCGTCTGGCTCGGCTGGTTCCTCGTGACGGTGCTCAACCAGTTCGCACCGCTCTGCGAGAGCCGCGGCGAACTCGCGCTGGCCCAGAGCTATCGCGACGACGCCGAGTGGCTCCGCGGAATGCTCGAACTGGCCTGGGACGGCGACTGGTATCGGCGCGCGTATTTCGATGACGGCACGCCGCTCGGGTCGGTCCAGAACGAGGAATGCAAGCTCGATTCGCTCACGCAGTCATGGGCGGTGATCTCCGGGTCGGCGACGCCCCGCCGCGCTGAACGCGCCATGAACGCCGTCCGCGCACATCTCGTGCGGCGTGACGCGCAGATTGTGCTGCTGCTCACGCCGCCCTTCGATCTCATGGCGCACGACCCCGGCTACATCAAGGGATATATCCCGGGCGTCCGTGAAAACGGCGGACAGTACACGCACGCCGCCGGATGGGCGGTGGTCGCGCTGGCTCGCCTCGGGATGGGCGGCGAGGCGATGGAACTGTTCCACATGCTCAACCCCGTCAACCATATGCGGCGCGTGGAGGACCCCGATCGGTATCGCGCCGAACCCTATGTCGTGGCCGCAGACGTCTATGCGCATCCGATGCACGTCGGGCGTGGCGGCTGGACGTGGTATACGGGGTCCGCCGGGTGGCTGTACCAAGCCGCCATTCAGTCGCTCCTCGGCATCCATCGACAGGGAACCACGTTCGCTGTGGATCCCTGCATTCCAGCCGTCTGGCCCGAGTATTCGCTGGAATGGACTGTCGGTCGCACGCGCTACCGCCTGACGGTCTCGAATCCGAATCATCGCTCGCACGGCGTCAGCTCGGCGGAACTCGATGGCGTTCCGGTTGATGCGCGCGCGATCCCGCTCCTGGACGATGGTCGGCAACACAACGTATCCATCGTGCTGGGAGACAATCCGCCGGTCAGCAAGCTCCCGACGGCGGTTGCACGGAACGACGATGACCGGTGATCTGAAAGCGGAGAGATGGGGGAGCGGACTATCGGCACTTTCTTCGAAGCGCAGCCTTCTCACTGAGGCTGCCGCTTAGCCGTGGTGATTACGGCGTAAGCTCGCGCAGACTGCGCAGGCCCGTACCACTAACCTTCTCGCATGTGGGACGCCCCCGCCCTTGACGTTCGGCACTCGATCCGCAGTTTGCGGCGGGCGCAAAGCCGCTGGCAGATCTCCCGACTCCGATTGACAAGTGAACGATGGTCGCCCGCATCGGGCGGCGCATCTCCCGTAGATTGCACCTCCGACGCCGACAACCAAAATTCTTCGTGTGTTACACTCCGGTTCGTCACCGCGGATGACGGCTATTCCCGCAAGACGACGGTCAATAGTGAGTTGTTGATCTTCAAACCTCCGTTGTACTCGATGAACCCGAGCTTCCTAAATTTATTCATGAAGAAGTTGACGCGTGAACGCGTGGTGCCCACCATCTCAGCCAACGTTTCTTGAGAGACCTTGGGCAAGACGCGGTGCGCTGCGTCGGGCTCGCCGTAACGCGCCAGCAGGAGCAGCGTGCGCGCGAGCCGCTTCTCGCTCGAGTTGAAGAGTTGATCGATGAGATCCTCCTCAATGCGGATGTTCCTGGTGAGCATGTGCTTCAGGAAACGGTCAGCGAAAGCGGGCTCCGCATGAAGGTGGCGCACCATATCGGTCTTCGCAATCGTTATGACCGTGCAGCGATTCATCGCGGCGGCCGTGGCCATCCGCTGCGCCTGGCCCGCAAGGCAACCCTCACCGAAAAAATGCCCGGACTCCAGCACCGCTATGACCGCTTCTTTGCCGGCGTGCGAGATAACGGACAACCGCACCGCCCCCTTCTCGACGTACATGACGCTCGTCGCCGAATCGCCCTGCGCAAATATCGTCGTACCCGCGCCGTACTCGAGCCGCTGGGTCCCACCGCCGCCCCAGTCGATGGTGTCTCCCGGGTCGGCGGTGGGCACCGTCCGTGCCCTCTTCGATTTCGACATAGTTCATCGCCTTCATTCCGAGCGGTTCGTCTGCACGGGACAGGGCGACGGTGCAACCGTTCAGCAGAGACGAAGAGTGACCTTCACGATATTCGGTCGGGACGGAACCAGACCACCAATGGCGCCGGTCGGTTGAGCCTCCGCTAGCCGCCGCGCCGTCACGGCACGGACAGCACACATACGGGATAAGTGAACTCTCCAGCAGACCTGATTCGCGCCCCGTGACCGACCCGACCCGTCGACCCCGGCGGCGTCCCAGGCGTGAACCAAGTCCTGTCATGAGCCAACGCGCCACTCCTTCAACTTGCGAGGGGACCCGCCACCGATCGCCGGAACGATCACTAATTCGAGATGCGTGACGGGCTGCGATCGCGGTCCGAATGGGGACTCGTCGCCCCGCGCCTTGTGCGTGCGTCCGTCGCGGTGTCCGGCTGCGCTACCGGTTCGAACCGCTGCGCGTCCCCCCTGTCATATGTGCAACGGTCAGAATTGCCAGCGTCCACGCTTCTAGATCGCTGCGGGAACTGAGACGCACTCGGTCGAATGAGCCCCACGCGGCCGATTATCAACGAGACGCGGGCGCTAGTGGCGCGATTGGGAGCCACGGCAAGAACGTTGACCCTTCGCCGGCTGTGCTCCGAACCGTGACGTCGCCCCCCATCAGCCGAGCCAGCCGCCTGCTGATGGGCAACCCGAGTCCCACACCTCGCTGGACCTCGGAAGGATGGACCTGCTCGTACGAATCGAAGATCCGTTCGAGCCGGTCTCCGTCGATCCCGCGCCCCGTGTCCTCGATTCGTACGTAGACCCATGGTCCGGGATGGCTCAGCGCGCCGGCGGGATCACGATCCGCACGTCCCGCGCTAACGGTGACCCGGCCGCCGTTGCCCGTGAACTTCACAGCATTCGTGAGCAGGTTGACGAGAATCTGGCGCACTCGTGCCTCATCGCCCCAATAGGGAAGGTTGGCCTCAGAACTCGAGACGGCGCTCGTAAAGCCAATCCCATTCCGCGCCGCTGCATCCACGGTCTCGGCGACGGCAGCCTCGATCGCCGTGCCGATTCGAGCAGGCCCGAGTGCCACTCGCACGCGCCCGGCATCGAGTCGGGAGACGTCGAGTAGGTCGTTGAGAATTTCAAGCACATGCTGTCCGCTTCGTTGAATGCGAGCTATGTGCAACCGTTGCCGCTCGCGGCCGGCGCTCTCTCGCTCCAGCAGCTGCAGGTAGCCCATCATCGCATTCAACGGAGAACGCATCTCAGGACTGACGTGAGCAACGAACAAGTCCTTCAGGCGGTTCGATTCCTCCGCAGCGAGTTGAGCCTCGATAGCGGCGGCTGCCTTCGTCAGCGCGGCTTCAACTGATCGTCGCGGAGAGAGGTCGTGGATCACATTCGTGAACCCTTGGAGCTTCCCGCCGCTGTCGCGGGCGCAGTCAGCGTCACGTCCGCCGAGAAGGTCGATCCGTCGCTCCGCAGACGCTGACCTTCCCCCCGGGGTTCGCCCGCATCAGCCGCGATTTCAAGATGTGTTTCGGCCGTGCCGTCGTTGGAGCCGCCCTGTGGATAGAGGAGGCGCAGGTGCGCGCCGGTCGCCTGTTCCTTGGTCCACCCCTCCGTCAGCCGGGCGCCCTCGCCCCAGTACGGAGGACGCGATTGTTCTCCGCCAGATGGTCCGGTCTCGCTCTTGCGCATGGTGGTCCTCCGCCGATATTGCGCAGGATGCACCTATCTGGTGCGTGGACTGGATGCGGCATATACACTTTCGGCCGCGGGACTTGCGGGATCAGCCAGTGACGGGTGATTGGAAGCCTTGCGACCCGCTCGGCAGCTGCCCCAACCCCCTTCTCCGATGCGTCGAATCGATCGTTTCGGGATACGGTGTCAACATAACGAACTGGGCTGCCGCGGCCTCTGAGCGTCGGGTTCGCCACACCGAAGCATGAGCACCCGCTGAAGCCTCTTCATCAGCATGGATTACATGAATGACGTTCAGTCGACAACAATTCCTCGTTGAACTTCCAACCGGATGCACTCGCGCAACGACCCGACGTTCCCGAAACGAGGCGAACGGCACGTGATGTCTCACGTTCGGCGGCGAGTTCCTCCATCAGCTCGATGAAGATGCTCTGCACCGCCGCGCGCGTGCCTCCACTTCCTGACACGGGGGCGGAGACGAGCAGCCCACCCGACGGTCTCGTTCGCGGTGGCGATCCGTCGCATTGGTGTGACTGCATTTCGATTGCTGCGGGCGATGGGTTGTGGACGCGCACACGCGTCAGGGGTCGTGCGGTTATCGCACTGTGAGCGACGGTCCATTCATGGACGACTGCGAAGAGGTACGCGAGTTCGTGGCGTATGTCCTCGCCACGGCTGGTTTCGTCGTGCGCACCCACCGGTCAGACGTTTGAGCAGGTGCCTAACGGCCTCCTGCCGTCGATGAGCGTGCAGCGGTTTCTCAAGGAAACCGCGAAAGGGCCCTTCAGAGACATCATGGGCCGCTACGCTCAGGCCAATCTCCTGCAGATCATGCAGTGCACCGCGTGCAATGCGTTGCATGACGCCAAGGCACGCTGTTGCCGATGGTTGCTGCAGACACACGATCGCGTCGGACTGCAGGACTTCGTCTTGAAGCAAAAATTTCTGGCTATCATGCTCGGCGTCCAGCGGCCAACCGTCACCGTGGTGATGGGTGACCTTCAGCGTCGGGGCCTGATACGCAGCCGCTATGGACACATTCGTGTCTTGAAGCGGACCGGGCTCGAGCGCACGTCGTGCGAGTGCTACGCCGTGATCCGCGATCATTTCAAACGGCTCGGATTGTGAGATCTGGCGTCGGGCAGAGCAGCGGAACGCCGCAGTTGGTGCAAGTGCGTCCGCGGTGATTTGTAATCATTCGGGCATCTTCGATCGCATTCCGATGGAGCGACCGCAGCCGCATTGGTCGCTTCGAGGCTCGCCGATGCAATGATTCGCAATTGGAGCAGTCGGGATTTCCGCCGAATTGGCATGGAACGATGCGCCGCTCGAGATCGGCGGACACGCACTCCGTGGTTCGCGCGAAAGTACAGGGCGGCTTGGGCGGGATACTCTCGGCTGATATCAGGCGAACGGATCGGCATCCCCGCGCAGCGGGTTAGGGCCAAATTCAATGGCCCGGCCGCGATCGGTTATAATCAACGCTCCTGCTTTTCTGAGCCCTCGGCTGACTCCGGCCTTGCCCTCACCAAAGCTTTCTTGTGAGGGCTGCATGACCGCCGAAGTGGATTCCCTTCCTGCGCGGGGCGTCGCCGCCTCCATGCCGAAAATCGAACGCGACATGCTCAGCCTCCATGAGCCCGGAGGACACTCGTGGCGGTAAGCGCATTCGACCTCACGCGTCAGCTCGAGGAACTCATTGCTGCTCTCGATCGCCGTGCGACTCGCGCCGAAGAAGCGAGTTCGGCTGCTATCGCCACGGACGCAGCGGCGCTGCGCGCCCGAGCCGTCGATCGGCTTACCGAGCTCGCGCAACACTCTCTGCGTCCACCACATCAACCATTAGCGCCGTGCGGCCAGAGCCGAGCGTCGCGTGACAAGAACTCCGTTTCCGGCTCGTCCCTCTGACGTAGTGGGTTTGACCGTGATGGAATTCACGCGCGAGCTCGAGTTACATGGACCGGTGTCGATCGACGCTGTGTGTCGGCGGTTTCTGGACGATACGAATCGAGCCCTTGTATGGTTCATCCGATTCCGGGCATTGGCCTCGTGGTCCCAACGCAGCGACGTGATGGAGTGGCTGCGATCGGATGTCTCGCACACGCAACGGGCCTGCGAGCTTGCTGCGGCGTTCGCATTGAACGAGCATTGGGAATTCGATGCCGATCGTTTCCGTTCGGCCCTCGGCATGGGATGCGCGTCGCAGGCAGAGGGCGGCGGCGGGTGAGAGGCAGCTCCGAACGTTCAGCGGGGACTGTCCCTTTCGGTTCACAGAGTACGCGTCGGTCATCAACGGCGGACTCCACGCCGCTGTCGACCACCACGAATTGCCGGCCGCCGTGTATGCTGCTGCGAGACAGCCGATCGGCGGAATTACTACCCACTTAGCTATGAGGAGACACGTATGGTTACTGTGAAGCAAACCGTCGATCAGGCCACACGGCTGTGCTCGTCATGTCATTTGCCACAGACGAAAATTCAACGTGTGCTCGGCGAGGGGAAGCTCGGGTCCATCAGTTACGTGTGCTCGCGTACCGCATGCTCGCTCGGTATCGATCTCTCGAAGCTGAAGACATGGGTGTCTGTATAGGCGCACAACAGCAGCTCGGACGTCACGGCTGTGTCGGGGCGCGCCGCGGAGGGCTGTCGACCCCCGTCGCCACCCGTGGCTGGCTGACACTTCTGCGAGAAGCTCAAGACACCGTGTTGGCGAGCGGAAGGAGCGATGGATGGCAGTGCAGTGGCAATGAACCCCAATGCGCGTTGTCCATAGCGCGAGCCACGCCACCTGGCGTGCTTTCTCTAGACTGCGTTCTCGCCGTCAGCGGTAGTGATGAGTCGATAGACGTAATCTGTCAATTCACGCAACCGCACCCCGGCCGCGTCCGGCACGCGCTCGCCGCGTGAGGGGATCACGGGAACCTCTACCGCTCCACGAACGATCAAGGCCGCGGCGATGGTCGCCCGCGCCTGTGCTTCCGGTCCATTCATCATGTGCTCCCATCGGCCCGCTGCTAGGCCCGATCTTTTGCTCTCCCGGATCTCAACCCGACGCGCCAGGCGTACCCGAATGTCGCATAGCATTCGCGCACGGCAAGGGCACGGCCCGGAGCCACAGGGGGGCGACGGAGGACGCGCTCATAGTGAGCGCGGCCAACATGCGCCGCGAACCTGAACTTGAATTCGGCACGTACACCTTCTCGCGGATCAGCACCTGATATATGTGGACAAAACGGGCGCGAGCAGCCGGGTGCGCACTTTGGTGAGACTGGCGGCTGATGCTTGGGCCGGGAGACTCAGGAAAGGAACCGAGTCTATCATCCTCCGCGTCAGCTCCGACGTCAGGATTGCGGGTTGTTTCTCGCACGATGGAAAAGCACGCCGCGGCTGTTTGGTTGCAGTATTTCGTCTACAACTTGCTGAAGGATTCGCCGTACGTTACGCGTGAGGGCGGCGATGTCAACCGGAGTGACCGCTCGTCTGTGGGAGGTTTCGGATCTCGTGGCGCTCGCTGCACGTGCGAGTGATTCACTCTGACGTCTTATCGCGATCCCTCGTGCTCATTGAGCGCAGCGAACACCTCGTAAACAGCGCGATCGATCGGAAACTCCAGTCGAGGAAACGCCTGCTGGACGCCGTTTGCGTTACTTTCGCGGCTCTCGTCTGACAGTGGATCGGTTCGTTCACGGCAAGGGGCGCGAGTACTTTACGCTTCTGGCGCCTGGTTACCCGGGGCCTGTTGAGCGTTGACCGACTGCTTCTGCGCGGCGAGTATCATCTCTGCGAGTCGGCTCTGCATCTTCTCGACGGTTGCCAGCATGTCCCGGCAGGTCGCACCCTGCACGCCCAACTGCTCAGTGAGCGTTCCAATTTCGTCCGTCAGGATGCTCAACGCATCGCCGCGTTGTCCGTTCGATAGCTCTGGCCCGACCCGATACTGCGCCCTGCGGAGTTTTTCAATTTGCCGCATCGTCTGACGCACGAGACGGAGCTGGGCTTCGATCTGCGCGATGAGATCGAGTTGTTCAGCGGCCAGCCATTCAGCGTCGGCCTCAAGGTCGTGGAGAATTTCTCGGCGGGAGAATTCGTCACCCATGGTACCGTTGCGTAGCGCCTCCGTTGCAGAGCGCAAGCAGACGAAATGCCAGCCGATACCGTCGAGAAGACCTTCACCGTCGTCAACATGAATCGCGTGACCGGCACGGCGCGCTTCGAGATCGGCGGGCGCATCCGGCGTCTCGCGGAGCGCGGGGACGTTCTCCGCACCTCACTCGTGGGGGTGCTCGCGGCGCGTGACGGCGTGCCGCCGCCGACGGGATTCTTCAGCGGCTCCGTGGTTGTCGCGGCGCCGGACCAAGCTCAACAATAGCAACTCAGGGATAGCCACGGCTATGCCTGGCGCCGACGGCGTCGCACCGCAAACCCCGCGAGCCCCGAACCGAGCAGCAGCAGTGTGCCGGGTTCCGGTGTCTGAGCCGAGAACGTGTAGAAAAGCGTATCGGCGTCGGCGTTGCGCATGACAAAACCCGGATGCGAGGTGACCTGTTCGTACCGCACGTGAAACTGTCCGTTGCCGATGAACTGGCGCGCGAACAGCTCCTCGCCTCCCTGGATGCCGCGAATGCTCGCCTCGAACGAGAAGGGAGCGGCGAATTCGAACTCCAGGGCGCCGTTGGAGGAGACACGCGTTGGGACGGCGTCGGCTCGCAGTGTCCCGACGAAGTCGACGTTCGTGGCCGTCACGCCGCCGATCGTGGCGGTTCCTCTCCCCAGGAGCTGCTCACCCGCGCTGCGGAAGCTCCAGTCGGACAGAGAGCCCTCCGCTTCCTCGCAGAACGAGAACGGGGCGTTGCCGCACCGGGCGGGAAAGATATTGGTCGTGTAGATTCCGAACTCCGTGGTAGCGAGAGCGAAGCCGTTCCCGTTGAAGCTGAACGTGTCGCCTTCGATGTCGAAGAGAAACGCGCCGCTCGTAATCCGGAGCGGATCGGCAGAAGCCGGCTGGACGAACAAAGCGAACGGCAGCACCAGAAACAGAATTCGTTTGCACATACTGAGCAGACCTCGCCTTCCCGACGCCTCTCGTCGACTTGGGGCGCGCGAAAGATGCATACCGCATTCCCCGGCCTGAAATCGGCTCCGGGCACCAGCACGGCCGCGCCTATCACAGCAGCAACGCGGCGACAAAGATCCCGACCATCACAAAGGCGAGCGCGGCCTTCACCGCGGTGCCAATCGCGAATCCTATCCACGCAGCGATCCCGGCGCGGCCGGCCTGTTTCCAGTCGCGGTGCACGGTCAACTCGCCGATGAGCGCGCCGACGAACGGTCCGATGACGATCCCCGGCAGACCGAACACCAGGCCGGCGAGCGTCCCGAACGTGGCGCCGATCATGGCGCGCCGGCTCGCGCCCAGGCGCTTCACGCCGACAGCGGCCGCCATGAAATCAACGGCGTAGCTCGTCGCGCCGATGACGCCGATTACCGCGAGCGTCCACGGGCCTACACGCGTGAAGTGATCGGCCCAGGCCGCCAGCAGCAGGCCGGCGAAGATGAGGATGTGGCCGGGCAACGCCGGCATGACGATGCCGACGAAGCCGATGAGAACCAGAACGACGCCGAGCATCCAGAGGAGAATCGTCACACTGTTGAAGCCTGCACAAGAGAACTACAGATCGCCGGCGATCGCGTTCCGCTGCCGATCGATGCGCCCGATCTGTGCGCGCGACTCCCAACAGTAACGCGGGAGCGCGCGTCGCAGGTATCGTCGTTCAGGGTCGTGATATACCTACGGGTCATGACTCGGACAATTGCATGCCTGCTCGTTGCGCTCTTCTTTCAAACCGCTCCACCGAACGCCGGCACGTGGAAATCGCTCTTCGACGGCAAGGACATGAACGCGTGGCGCATCTTCAAGACCGATACGCCCCCGAAGATGTGCGACACGCCAGGCGCGAAGGACTGCTGGGAGATCGTCAATGGCGTGCTGCAGAAGGACGGCCACGCGAACGACATCGCCTCGAAGGAACAGTTCGGCGATTTCGAGCTCGAGCTCGAATGGAAGATCGGCAACGCCAGCAACAGCGGCGTGTTCTACCGCGGCACCGACGAATTCAACCAGATCTACTGGAGCGCACCCGAATACCAGCTGCTCGACAACGTCAACGCCGCCGACAACAAGAAAGACAATCATCTGGCGGGATCGGCCTACGACCTCTTCGCCGCTCCAAAGGACGCGGCCAGGCCGGCCAACGAGTGGAACCAGACGCGCATCGTCGCCAAGGGGACGCACGTGGAGCACTGGCTGAACGGCAAGAAGGTCGTGTCGTACGACGTCGGCAGCGCTGAGTGGAATGCCGCCATCGCGGCCAGCAAGTTCACTCCGGACAAGTATCCGAACTTCGGAAAGGCGCCGAAAGGCTATCTCGGCATCCAGGGCGATCATCCCGGTACGCTGGCCCTGCGCAACATCAGAATTCGCGACCTCCGCTGAGACGAGCTTTACAATGCAAAGTCAATTGTGTATGATGCCTGCGTCGTGGTCATGCAACGTTTCATCCTTCTACTCGCGCTCGGCGGGGCGCTGCTCGCGGCCGGCGCCTGCGACGAGCAGCCCCCCGAGTCTCCTCTGATTCAGGCCGCCCGGGCTGGTTCACTCGACACGATCAAACTGCTCCTCGACGCGGGCGCCGACGTGAACCTGCCCGGACCCACGGGTGACGGCTGGGACGCCACGCCCCTGCAGCACGCAATCCTCGCCCGTCAGTCGGGCGCCGTCCGGCTTCTTCTGGATCGCGGCGCCGATCCGAATCGCGTCGCCGGCCCGAACGCCCCGGCGCCGCTGCTGCTGGCGGCGGGCGACACCGATCCTGTCTTCGTCAACCTGCTGCTCGCCCACGGAGCAGACCCCGCCATCGAAGGCGAAGGCGGCGTCACGCCGCTCTCTCGTGCGGTCTCCGCTGGCTCGATCAATGGACCGGACCGCCCGATGTTCGGCGGGTGCCGCGTCGAAACGGTGCGTGCGCTGCTCGCGCACGATCCCTCGCTTCGCCTGAAGCGCAATTCCGCCGGGAAGGACGCAATCCGGTGGGCGCGTTTCCAGAGGTGTCGCGACGTGCTCAGGTTGATTGGCGAGTAGCCGACGACACCCCGCCTCCGTCCGCTCCAGACGGCGTTCGCACGCCTGAAGCGCCCCGGGCGAGCTCCGTGAAGTGGTCCGACTCAAAGGGGTTCGTGACCGCCGCCGCCGCCGACGTGCTCGAGGGCACGACTCGCTTCGATCTGCACCTCCCGCACGTCGTCCTGCTCCTCGTACATCTGCCGGATCTCGATCTCGCCCTCCCAGTTCGGCCAGTGAACGCGGTGCAGCTCCATGAACGTGCGGGCTTCCTCGAGCGCCTCTTCTCTGGAGGCGACGTTGAGGATCGAGAACCCGCCGATCACTTCCTTCGATTCGGTGAACGGGCCATCGATGGTGACGATCTTTCCGTTCGTGAGGCGCATCCGCGCGCCCGACGACGTGGGTTTGAGACCGCCGAACGACACCATCGTTCCCTTCCTGGCTGCTTCCGCGCCGAGCCTGTCGATCGCTTCCACCAGCGCGGCCGGCGGCGGTCCGGACGCGGCAAAGTTCTCTGAGCCTCTCACGATGATCATGTAGCGCATTGTTGTCCTCTCCTCAGACGGTTGAAGATGTGAAGGTCGACGGTTTCGTATCGCCGTCGTTACCCGTATGTCGAACGACGGCGACTGAAATCGACAGCCCGGAACCTCAGCATAGGGAACATGGGTCAGCGTGCCCGACCGGTGGCGGCAGGCTGCGATTAGAACCGAACACCGCAGTAACATTCAAACATCGTGTGTTCAACCACGATCTGTTCGGGCAGTATCCGGACGTTTGGGAGGAGGAGGCAGATGCCGAAGTCCAAAGCCACACGAATCGAACGCCCCGACGTGAAGGCGATCGCAACCCGAGCCGAACGGGCGAGGCCTCGCGCGGCGGGCCTGGGCGCTCAGGAGAGGGCGGCCGAGACGAGGCGCCTGGCGGCCGACGAAAAACGACTTCGCACGTCGCTGGCGAACTCGATGGACGTAGCGGCGCTCGAGCGGTTCGCGCGCGAACGGGAGAAGTCCGATCTCCAGCGCGCAAAGGCGGCGCACCGCCGTGCGATAGCGGCATCCTCGGAGCGCGCGAAGTGGCTCGCGATGCAATCCGTCCCGGCGAACGTGCTGGTGCCCGCCGATGGGGAGGACCAGTTCATCGTCGACACGGCGTTGTTCATGCGTGCATGGCCGAACACCGGAGCGTTGCGGGATTTCAGCACCGGTCCGGGCGACAACTGGGGGAAGTACCGGTTGGAGGTCGATGGCGACATCCTCGACACGCCGGACGAGGCCAAGCTGAGCTTCTACGCGCTCTGGCAGAATCCACGCGATGTTCCCGTGACCGTGCGCACATCGACACGGATCAATGTCAACGCCCACGTGGCTGCACACGCAGACGCCCGCTATTTCATGGGATGGATGGTGGCTGGTGCCTCCGTCGATGCGACGCTGCGGACCCGGTTCACCGTGAGCCCGCTCTGGGAGGAGAATACGCAGCTCGTCGTCGCGGAAGCGGCGGTCGGCAGCGTCGCCGCCCGCGGAGGGTTCCTCGGCGGAGACGACGACACGACCATTTTCACCTCGGTGTCCCTTGACGGAACGATCACCTTCACCGTACCGGCGGGGAGATTCCTCATGTTCGAGACGTCATTCGTCACCGGATGGAAGATCGACTCGGGCAACCTCCGGGTCGACGCCGACAACGGCGCGCTCCGTGTCGACGTCCCGTTCTGGATCGTGACCATGGTCTCCTGATCCGAAGGTTCGAGCCTGGCCTGGCTGCGTCGCCGCGCTGACGCGTCCGGTGTGAGCGCGTACTCCGCGGCATGCGGAGTACACCGCCAGCGGCAGCACGGATGACGCGCCAGCTTCGTCTCTCGGTAGACGGACGAATGACGCGAGTTTCATGCTGCCGCTTCGATCACTGCAAGGTGTGACACCGATGTTGTGTACGCGTCACGCTAATTCGGAAGAGTAACGAATCCGGAGAGGAACGCCCGCGCCGACGCGGTATCGAGACGGTAGGCCTGGTACATTCCCTGGGTGGCCCTCACTCCGACGACTGCGACAAGCGTGTTCGATTGCCCAAAGAAGATGCCGCCGCCGGAGTCAGCGAAACTCGGCGTGCCGTAGCCCTTCGCTCTGTTCGTCGACAGGCGTAGCAAGGCCGGTCCGAGCGCGTTGAGGCCGGACGTCGCGAATCGCCGGTTCAGATCGTCGACCTCGTCGACCGATCCGTCTGGTTACACGATCTCATGGAAGCGCGCCGACGGTACAGGCGATGCTCAGGTGCTGGTTCACAGCCGGAGCCTGCTCAGACCCGGATCGTGGCATCCCACGAAGAAGCTGCTCGCGTATGTCGCGGCGAACCCGGCGACTGGAGAGGACGTGATGATCCTGCCGCTCGAGGGGGACGAGGCCCGCGGCTGGAAGGCAGGGCAGGCGACCGCGTTCGTGAGCAGCCCTGCCAGAGACCGATCGCCTGCTTTCTCTCCCGACGGCAGATGGCTCGCGTATTCCTCCAACGAGTCGGGCGCGGACCAGGTGTATGTGCGGCCATTTCCCGGACCTGGCGCTCGGGTGACGGTCTCGAGCGCCGGCGGGAACACCTCGTCCTGGTCGCGTACACGTCCCCAGATACTGTTCGTTGCACCCGCCGTCGATTACATGTTCCTGCCCATGGTCGCTCGATACCGGGTGGAGCATGGCTCGTTCCTGGTCGACAAGCCGCGCCTCTGGGCAGAACGTGCGTCAATGGTCCGTGAACTTCTCGGTAGCCGCATGTACGCGCTGCATCCTGATGGACTGCGGCTCGCAATCGCACCTCCTCCCGAAAGGGAGACTGGCCCGCGATCACACGTGGCGTTCGTACTGAATCTCTTCGACGAATTGCGGCGCATCGCACCGGCCACGCCATAATCGTCGAACGTCGGCGACGATTTTGAGAGATGGTCCCCTTCGGACTCCCCGGCGATTTGACAGGTATACCGGGTCACGCGATGATCCGAAGCGATCCCAAGGGCGCACTCAACGACATCGCCCTGACGTGGGACGGCAAGCGCTTCGAGATCGACGAAATCGAAACCCACGACGGCAAGCGCACCGTCTGGCACGAGTACTGGACGGACATCACACCTGCTTCATTCGTGCAGACCGGTGACGTCACACAGCCCGACGGGACTACCGTACGCTTCATGAACATCCGCGGAAGTCGCGTCAAGGCGCTGAAGAGTCTCGGCGGGATCTAGGGAATGTCCTGTGGGCACCCTGTCGTCAGCATCGACTCAGCTGCATACGTCAGCGAAGAACGCGGCGACGTCGCGGGCGAGCAGCGCCGGTTCCTCGATCGGCGCGAAGTGACCGCCGCTGGGCATCAGCGTCCACCGGCGCACGTCGTATAGCCGTTCGGCCCACTCACGCGGAGGCGTCCCTTCATCCACAAAAGTGTTCGCGAAAACGGCAATGCCGGTTGGCACGTCGACGAAGTCCTGTGGTCCAAGCGTGACCCGGAAGCGCCTGTTGTCGTTGTCGAAGTAGTACCGCATCGAAGACGTGATCGTCTGCGTGACCCAATAGATCGTGACGGTCGTCAGGAGAAAATCGCGAGACAGGCGCCGCTCGAGATCTCCGCCGGAATCGGCCCACGAGCGCCACTTCTCCAGGATCCAGGCGGCGAGGCCGGCGGGCGAGTCGTTCAGACCGTATCCGAGCGTCTGTGGTTTGGTGGACTGGATCGCCTTGTAGCCGTATTCCTCCCTCCAGAACGCCTGATTGCGCTCGAGATACGCTCTCTCCGCCGCGGACAATGGCCGCGTGTCTGGTCCTGTATAGGGGCTAATCTCCAGATTACTGAGGTGGATGCCGATCATCGACGCGGGATCCGTCATCGCCATGAACGTGGCGATCCCTGCTCCGAAGTCTCCGCCCTGCGCTCCGTAGCGCGGGTAACCCAGCGCGCGCATGAGACGGTGCCAGAGTCCGGCGACGTATTGGTAGTTCACGCCCACCCGAGCGGGGCGCTCCGAGAATCCGTAGCCCGGCAAGGAAGGGATGACCACGTCAAACGCCGGGCCCTCGATGCCGTGCGCCTCCGGCTCGGTCAGGAACGGGACGAGCGGAAGCAGCTCGACGAACGTGCTCGGCCAGCCGTGGGTGAGGATCAGCGGGATGGCGTGTGCGTGCTTCGACCGTACATGAACGAAATGGATGCGGACGCCGTCGAGGTCCGCCTGGAACTGAGCGGTCGTGTTCAGCGCGCGCTCTTGCGCGCGCCAATCGAACTCGTCGCCCCAGTACGCAAGCAGGCGTCGCAGGTAATCGAGATCCGTCCCCTGTTCCCACGCCGCGCCTGGCGCTGGGTCAGGCCAGCGCGTGTTGTGGATGCGCGTTCGAAGGTCCGAGAGTGTCCCTGCGTCGATATCGATCGCAAACGGGGTGATCTCTGGGGGAATTTCCATCGCGGATGTCGTGCTCCAATAGCGCCGCGGCTTAATGCCGGCCAGGCCACCGCCGATAATCAGGACGAGCCATGGCAGCCACTCTGACGATATACGACGAATCGGCGACAGGCGAGACGCTTTTCGGGCTGACGTTGAACGTCTCCGCCGAACGGATCACCGTTCGCGATCTGATCCGGCAACGCGTCTGCCAAGAGGTCGCGGTACAACCAGCGTAAGCCCGCCACGTTCCGAGGGCTCGTCCAACCAACCGATTCGGAGCGCACGCCGAACGGCTACAGGCTGAAGGGTCGCGGACGATCGACGTCGATGCGCAACTCGCGAAAGCCTTGGGCGCGTTTGCGGGCAATCAGATCATCGTGCTGGTCGACGACCATCAGGTGGAATCGCTCGACGAGGAGATCGTCGTCCGGCCGGACACGCGCGTGAGCTTTCTGCGGCTCACACCGCTCGTCGGCGGATAGGCCGGCCGTGTCCGATCTCCTTCAAGCGTTCGTCGACGAAGTCTCGAAGGCGCGATCGCTGAAGGTCGACGCCGCAGCCTTCGAGAGCGGCCGGCGCATCCTCGCCCTCGCGCCTGAGCAGCAGATCCTGCTGCTCATAGAGCTCGTGAACCGGCAGGTGGCCGCCATCAATGCGGGAGGAACCGGCGAGTCGATTCAGCTGAAAGCGCTGGTGAGCACGCTTCTTCGAAGGAAGCTGCCTTTCGCCGGCGCGCAGCTCGAACAGCTGGTCGACTCGCTCTCGAATATCAGCCGCGCGGGATGGTGGGAAGTCGTGGGAGCCGAATCGATTCTGCGCGGGATCGAAGGCATGGCGGCGGCCGGCGGCTTGCCGCCGTCGCTTCGCCAGGCGCTCGAACGCCTGGCGGCCGTCCTCGACCACCAGCAGCATGAAGCACGCGTCAGGAAGCTTTCGACGCGGGTCCGCACGCTGATCGAGAGCCACGCAGCCGCGGCGGAACAGCCGCGCCCACAGACGTTTGGGGCGGACGAAGCATGGACGCGTGCGATCGGCGCGGCGCTCGACGCGATGAGCGAATTGCCGCGGGCAGCGTGGGACGCGCTCCTCCTCCACTGCACGTTGGCCCGCGCCTCGAAGCCGTCCGCGAGATGGATCGCGGACGCGCGCACGATGCTCGAGGCAATCGGCGACGATCCCGCCGCGCACGTCCTCATCTCTGTCCTCGGGGAAATCGGGAAGCCCGGCAGACCGGCCCACGACCACGTCAACGCGCTCGGGTTCACGCCGGATCCGACGCAGATCCACGAAGCGCACAGCGACATTCCGCGAGGACTTGGTGGTGCGGCGGGCTCGTCGAGCACGACCGCTGCCGTCGGCGCTCGGCAGCGCGGCCGATGCGTGCTTCAGCAAGCTTCCCGGCATCGGCCCTCGCGCGCCGAAGCGGCATTACGCACCGCGGCGTTTACGTATACCTCTCGACGGACCAGGTGCGCTTCCATCGCGCGGGCGATACCGTACCGGTGTCGCTCGCCGATGTTCCGCCGCTCGCGTTCTCCGAAGTGATGCGCGACGTCGATCTCTTCGTCGGTGTGGCCAGCGTGGGCAACGATCCGACCTGGACCGACAACGGCCTCTTCGGCCGCTATAGTGAGAGCTGGGACAGGTTCGCTTTCGGCGATCTCTTTCCGAGCGCCGTCACGCGCAGGGCCGTGCTCAAGCGGAACGTCCCGCGTCTCAAGATCGCCGGCCGTTGTTCGTTCGCCGGCCGCTTCCTGATCGTGAGAGGCGACATACACACGTACAAGATTCACCTGGGCAGCAGCAACGTTCTCATGGAGCACGAAAATCAGTATCTGTGCATCGTTCCGGACCTGGGCGCCGGCTCGAAGCGCTCGGCGGCGTCTTCCTTCCGTTCGAAGGCGACACGACGCTCTCCATCATCGTCAGCAAGGCGCTGCTCCTCGCGGACGATCGCAGCATCGCCGATCCCGCCATCGTGTCGCAGATTCGGGCGTAGCGATGCACCTGTCTCCGCCTGCCGTAGCATGGACCCGTGCGCCTTGCTGACGTTGTCGCCGCCTCGCGCGCCGTTGCCGGCACGTCCGGCCGTCTCGAGAAGATCGAACGGCTGGCGGACCTCCTGAAGCGCACGCCGCCCGACGAGATCGAAATCGTCGTCGCCTGCCTGACGGGGGAGCCGCGGCAGGGGAGGCTCGGGATGGGATGGGCGCAGCTGTCGGGCATGCGCGACGTCCCGCCGGCGCCGGCATCGTCGCTGGACCTCGGGACGGTGGATGCCACCTTCGATCGGATGGCGGCTGCAGCCGGTGCGCGGTCGACGAGCGCGCGCGCGGGCGTGCTGCGCGAGCTGTTCGGGCACGCGACGCGCGACGAGCAGGATTTCCTTCTGCGGCTGCTCCTCGGTGAACTGCGCCAGGGCGCACTCGAAGGGATTCTCCTCGAGGCGATTGCGAAAGCCTGCGGGATCTCCGCCGCGCGCGTGAGGCGCGCGACGATGCTCGCGGGCGACGTGGGCGTCGTGGCACGAACGGCGCTTACGGAGGGAGACGAGGCGCTCTCGCGCTTCATCCTGCAACCGTTCAAGCCCGTGCAGCCGATGCTCGCTGATTCGGCGGCGGACGTCGCCGATGCGCTCACCAGCCTCGGGGAAGCGTCGTTCGAGTACAAGCTCGATGGCGCACGCATCCAGGTGCACAAGAGTGCGGACGAGGTTCGGGTCTTCTCGAGAAACCTGCGGGACGTGACGGTTGCAGTGCCTGAAGTCGTGAACGTCGTGCGTGCAATGCCGGCGGGGGAGCTGGTGATCGACGGAGAAGCGATCGTCCTGCGTCCGGACGGAACGCCGCAGCCGTTCCAGATCACGATGCGCCGGTTCGGCCGGAAACTGGACGTCGACCACCTGAAGGACGCGCTCCCGATTACGCCAGTCTTTTTCGATGCGTTGTACGTGGACGGCCAAGCGCTCGTCGACGAGCCGTTGACCCGCCGGATCGAGACGCTGAATCGGATCGTCCTCACAGACAATCTGGTGCCGCGGATCGTGACATCGCGCCCGAGCGACGCGGAGGCGTTCGCGGCGGAAGCGCGAGCGTCAGGGCATGAAGGCGTCATGGCGAAAGCGCTCGGCGCGGGATATGCCGCGGGAAGACGAGGGTCGGCGTGGTTGAAAGTGAAGGAGGCGCGGACGCTGGACCTCGTGATCCTCGCCGTCGAGTGGGGAAGCGGCCGCCGCAAGGGGATGCTCAGCAATCTGCACCTCGGCGCGCGCGACACCCAGCGCGGCGGGTTCGTCATGCTGGGCAAGACCTTCAAAGGCTTGACGGACGCGATGCTCGCGTGGCAAACGAAGCGCTTTCTGGAAATCGAGATCGCCCGGGACGACTACACGGTCTATCTCCGACCGGAAGTCGTTGCGGAGATTGCGTTCAACGACGTCCAGGCCAGCCCCCAATATCCCGGAGGCCTCGCGCTGCGCTTCGCGCGTGTGAAGCGATATCGGAGCGACAAGACCGCCGCCGAGGCGGACACGTTCGCGACCATCCAGACGATCTATCAGCAAACGACCGGCGAGCCTCCGCCGCCGCGCTGATCTGCCGAACGTCTTCGCCCGTCCGTGACGTTTGCCGCCGCCGGGCGCTGCGGTGTGAAGTACACTACGGCGCCTCGTTCACGGGATAGCGGCCCGCTTGCTGAAAGGACTCGCATGAGGACTCGATTGACATGGCTCACGCTCGCCCTGGCGCTGGTCACGACGACCACTCTGTGGGCTGCCGATCTTCCGTACTATCTGGCGCTCGGCGACTCCCTTGCCGTTGGCGTTCAACCCGACGTCAATGGTGATCTTCGTCCGACCTCTCAGGGGTACGCTGACGACCTTCATTCCCTCTACCGGCGATTTCTACCGGATCTGCAGCTGGCCAAGCTCGGCTGCTCGGGCGAAACCACGACCTCGATGATCACGGGGCAGCAGTCCCCGTGTGCGTACCCGGCCGGCAGCCAGTTGCGACAGGCGATCGCGTTCCTGCAGGCCCACGCGAATCGGGTGCTGCTCATCACGATAGACATCGGCGGCGACAACCTGCTCGGGTGTCTGCGGCTCGACCGTCCCATCGATCCGGCCTGCGTGGTGAACGCCACGCAAACGGCCGCCACCGACCTGACGACGATCCTTGCCACGCTGCGCGCGTATGCGCCAGGGGTCCTGATCGTCGGGATGAACTACAACGATCCGCTCGTGGCAGCCGCCGTATTCGGTCAAGCGGGAAGGACGCTCGCAGCGGTGTCCCTCCAGGCGACCGCGGCGTTCAATCAGGCGCTGGAAGGCGTGTACGACGCGCTCCTCGTGCCCGTCGCGGATGTCGCCGCAGCGTTCCGCACGAACACGACCACGGTGAACGTGGTGAACGTCGCGATCGCGCTGACGTGGACATGGATGGGCGCGCCGCCTCCCCGGGGGCCGGACGTCCATCCGAATGCCATCGGGTATCTCGCGATCACGTCGGCCTTCGTCAAAGCAATCGCGCATCCGTAAACGTGATTTCCGGACGCCAGCAGGCACTCGCCGCCTGTTGGCGTCACTCGCATCATCGACGCGTCGTGACGAGTCTGCTGGCGCCGCACCGAAGCGCCAGATCGCCGCGACCGGCGTTACTATCTACCCGCCAATGAGACTCCGATCCGCCGTTCTGTTCTCGGTCCTCCTCCTCTCCGGCTGCGCACGGCCGGCCGCGCAACAGCAATACGACATTCTGATCACCGGGGGCTCCGTACTGAACGGAGAGGGTACTCCCGCCGTCCGCGCGGACGTGGGGATTCGCGGAGGACGCATCGCGACGATCGGGGATCTCGGCCCCGCGGCGGCAACGCGCCGGATCGATGCGTCGGGCCTGACGGTCGCGCCCGGCTTCATCGACATCCACAACCACTCGGATTACACGATCCTCGTCGAGCCCAAGTCCGAGAGCATGATCCGGCAGGGCGTGACGACGATGGTGCTGGGCGAGTCGCGGTCCGCCGGGCCGATGAAACCCGGGGCTGAGGAAGCGCGCGCTCGAGCCGACGGCGTGACCGTCGACTGGGCGACCCTCGGCGAGTACTTCGCGAAGCTCGAACGGCAGCACATGTCCACGAACATCGCGTCGTACGTCGGCGAGGAACAGGTCTGGACGTATGTGAAAGGCTACGGCCAGTCCGCGGCAACACCGCAGGAGCTCGCGGAGATGAAGCGGCTCGTCGAGGAGGCGATGGAAGAGGGCGCGATGGGACTCTCGACCGCGCTGCTCGAGCCTCCTTCGAGCTTCGCCACGACGGCCAATCTGATCGATCTCGCGAGGACGGCGAAGCAGTACGGCGGGATCTACTCATCGCACATCCGCGATGAAGGCGAAGGGGTCTTCCGCGCGGTCGACGAAGCCATCCAGGTGGGCAAGGGCGCCGGGATTCCCGTCGACATCATCCACATGAAGATCGCGCACAAGAAGCTGTGGGGCCGCGCGAACGAGATCGTCGCGATGGTGCAGAAAGCGCGGGACGAGGGCTACGACATTCGCGCCAACGTGTATCCGTACACCGCGGGTCAAAACAATCTGTCCTCTATCGTTCCGCCATGGGCGCACGACGGGGGCCGCGAGAAGATGCTGGAGCGGCTCAGGGATCCCGCGGCGCGGAAGCGGATGCGCGAGGAGGTCATGAACGGTCTGCCGGGCTGGTACAACCACTACCTCGCGACCGGCGACGGGTGGGCCGGGATGATCCTCGTGTCGCTCAGGAGCGAGCGCAACAAACCGTTCCAGGGGAAGCGCATGAGCGATGTGATTGCCGCGCGCGGCGGCCATCCCGCCGACGTGCTGTTCGACCTGCTCCTCGAGGAAGGCGGCAGCGTGCCGACCGTGTTCTTCCATCATTCCGAGCCGGACATGCAGCTGATCCTGAAGCAGCCGTGGACGTCGATCGGCTCTGACGGGAGCGCCGTGAGCCCCGACGGGCCAACGGGCCGCAGTCATCCGCACCCGCGGTATTACGGAACGTTTCCACGCGTGCTCGGACGCTACGCGCGCGAGTTGAAGGTGATCACGCTGCCCGAGGCGGTGAAGAAGATGACCAGCATGAACGCCGACAAGCTGGGCATCATGGATCGAGGGCGCTTGAAGGAGGGTTTCGCCGCCGACGTCACGATCTTCGACCAGGATCGGGTGATCGATCGCGCCACGTTCGAGCAGCCGCACCAGTTCCCGGTCGGCATCAAGTACGTCATCGTCAACGGCGTCGTCACCGTCGACAACGAGCGCCATACCGGCGCGCTGGCCGGGCAGGTCATCTACGGGCCAGGCAAGCGACGCGCCGGGGCTCACCGATGAGCGATCACCAGGAGATCGCATGAGACTCAACCGGCTCTGGCTGCAACGGGCGAGCAGTGTCTCGGTTATCAGATGCGTTCTGGCGGCGTCTGCAGCGACCATCATCGCGTGGACCGTCGTCTCGTCTGGTACCGAAACGTCCGCGGCTGCGGATCCCGTTCTCACGGTGCCGCCTGGTTTCGAGATTGAGAAGGTGGCCGGTCCGCCGCTCGTCAATCGGCCGATCGTCGCGGATTTCGATGACGAGGGCCGGCTCTACGTCGCGGATTCGTCCGGGTCGAATGACAAGGTCGAGAAGCAGCTCGCCGAGAAGCCGCATCGCATCGTGAGGCTCGAAGACAAGGACGGCGACGGCCGCTTCGATTCGAGCGTCGTCTTTGCCGACAGGATGATGTTCCCGGAAGGGACGATGTGGTTCGACAGCTCACTCTACGTCGCGGCGCCGCCGAGCATCTGGAAGCTGACGGACACGGACGGCGACGGTGTCGCCGATCGTCGCGAGGAGTGGTTCCAGGGCAAGACGCTCACCAGCTGCGCCAACGATCTCCACGGACCGTACCTTGGCCCTGACGGCTGGATCTACTGGACGAAAGGCGCATTCGCGGAGCAGACCTACGAACGGCCCGGGAAGGCGCCGCTCGTCACGCGCGCGTCGCACATCTTTCGCCGGAATCCAGTGGACGGCTCGATCGAGCCAGTGATGACCGGCGGGATGGACAACCCCGTCGACGTCGCATTCACGCCAACCGGCGAGCGGATACTCACCGCGACGTTCTTCGAGCATCCACAGCTCGGGCGGCGCGACGCGCTGATTCACGCGCTGTACGGCGGCGTGTATGGGAAGCCGCACGCCGTCATCGACGGACACAAGCGGACCGGCGACTTGTTGCCCGCGTTGACGCAGTTTGGCCCCGCGGTGCCGTCCGGTCTCACGCGCTACGCGTCGCGCGTGTTCGGCGACGGGTATCGCGACAACTTCTTTGCCGCCCTCTTCAACATGCAGAAGGTCACCCGCCACGTGCTGGAGCCGAGCGGAGCGACCTTCACGAGCCATGATTCCGACTTCGTCGTGTCGACGAGCCGCGATTTCCATCCGACGGATGTACTCGAAGATGCGGATGGCAGCCTGCTCGTCGTGGACACGGGCGGCTGGTACAAGCTGTGTTGTCCCTCCTCGCAGCTGGCCGCGCCAGACGTGCTGGGGGCGATCTATCGCGTGAGGCGCAAGGGCGCGCCTCGGATTGCGGACGCGCGCGGCCGCACCCTCGCGTGGACGACGATGACTGCGGCGGATGCCGCGAAGCTGCTCGACGAGGAGCGGCCGGCCGTTCAGAGTCGTGCGATCGCGCAACTCGCGAAGGCCGGGGAGGGTGCGACACCCGTACTCAACGACGTCCTGAAGACCTCGCCGTCCGCCGATGCCAGGCGCAATGCCGTGTGGGCGCTCACGCGGATTCGGACGACCGGGGCGCGCGATGGCCTGCGATTCGCCTTGGACGACGCTGACCAGAGCGTCCGGCTCGCGGCCCTTCATTCGATCGGGCTGCTGCGCGATGCGGACGCACTGCCGCCGCTGCTGAACGCACTGAAGTCGGGCGTCCCCGCCGTGCAGCGAGCCGCCGCGGAGGCGCTGGGACGGTTGGGGGATGCGAAAGCAGTTCCCGATCTTCTCGCGACGGCCGCCTTGCCGCTCGATCGCACGCTGGAGCATTCGGTCAACTATGCGCTGATTGAGATTGACAATCCCGCCGCAACACGAGCCGCCGCGCAGGCGCCCTCGTCACGGACGCGGCGCGCGGCGTTGATCGCCCTCGATCAGATGGACGGCGGCGACTTGACCCCGTCCGCCGTCGTGCCCTTGCTCGATTCGGCCGATCCGCTGCTGCGCGAGACGGCGTGGTGGATCGTTGGCCATCGTTCGGAGTGGGGCAATGCGCTCGCCGATTTCTTCCAGACGCATCTGGCGGCGAACGATCTCAGCTCCGCCGCCCGCGACGATTTGCAGCACAAGCTCGTCGAATTCGCGGACAACGCGGCGATTCAGGACCTGCTGGCCAGGATGGCGGAACGGCCGGCGACGAGGGCCGATCGCGAGGTCGCGCTCCGCGCGATGGCCAGGACGCGTGCGAAGGAGCTGCCGTCCTCGTGGATTCCGTCGTTGATAGAGGCGCTTTCCAGCCGCGATTTCGACGTGGCGCGCCTTGCGCTCTCGGTCGCTCGCGCCGCTCCTCCGTCGAAGGACGCGGTTCTCGCGGTGGAGACGACACTGCTGCGCGTGGCACGGAATGCCGCGTTGCCGCTCGACGTTCGCATCGACGCGCTCGGCACGGTGCACGGCGGCCTGGCGAGTGTCGATCCCGATGTCTTCGATCTGCTGCGGACCGGCCTCGAGCCCTCGCAGCCGGTCACCGTTCGCGCAGCCGCTGTCGCCGTTCTCGAGAAGGCACGCCTGGCGCCCGAGCAGCTGCTCGCCTTGACGCCCTCCCTCGAGCGCGCCGGTCCGCTGGAGCTGCCGCGCATTCTGCCCGCGTTCGATCGCGGGAGCGGCGAGGCGCTCGGGTTCGAGATGCTGGCCGCGCTCGAGCGATCGAAGGGACGATCGAGCCTTCGTGCCGACGTCCTTCGTCCTCGGCTGGCGAAGTACCCCGAGTCGGTGCGGAAGAGAGGGGAGATCCTCCTCGCCTCGCTGAATGTCGATTCCGAGAAGCAGGCGAAGCGGCTCGATGACATTCTCGCGGCGAGCGGGGGAGGCGACATTCGCAGAGGGCAGGCGGTGTTCAACAGCCCGAAGGTGGCCTGCATCTCCTGCCACAGCATCGGGTATCTGGGAGGGAAGATCGGACCAGACCTCACGCGAATCGGGCAGGTGCGCAGCGAGCGGGATCTCCTCGAGGCGATCCTCTTCCCGAGCGCCAGCTTCGCCCGCGGCTACGAGCCGGTCGTCGTCACGAAGCAATCGGGCGAGACGCTCACCGGCCTGCTGCGCAGCGAGCTGTCGGACACGATCGTGCTGGTCTCCGGCGCAGGCGCGGAGACTCGCATCCCGCGCGGCGACATCACCGACATGCAACCCGGCACGGTGTCGATCATGCCGGCGGGGCTTGCGGATCAATTGTCGCGGCAAGAGCTCGCGGATCTGCTCGCATTCCTGAAGGCGACGCAGCCGGGCGCGCTCCCGCCGCGACTGCCCTGAGGATTTCCGCTCAATTCGGCTAGGATGGCTCGCGGAGGAATCGATGCGTAGACGATCGAGAAGATACCTGGCAATCGTTCTCGCCTGCACCTTTGGCGTCCCGCTCGCCGCGCAGAAGGTCACCAATACCGGGAGCGGCGGTGGCGGCAGTCCGCATGTGAAAGCCGAATGGACGATCGACGGCGCCGCGATCGCGATCGAGTACGGCCGGCCATCTCTCAAGGGCCGTCCGGAGGCGCAGATGATGCCCGCCGGACAGCCGTGGCGCACCGGCGCCGATCAGGCGACGACCATCACGAGCAGCAAGCCGCTGACGTTCGGATCGATGAAGCTCGAGGCGAATACGCCGTACACCATCAACACGGTGCCCGGAGACACGCAGTGGCAGATCGTCTTCGGCAAGCTCGCGAAGCCCGGTCAATGGGGCATTCCATACCAGCCGGCGCTCGAGCTCGGTAAGGCGCCCATGACGGTCCGCACGACCGCCAAGCCGGCGGAGCAGTTGACGATTTCGATCGACGACACCGTTCCGGGCGCGACGTTGCGCATCGAGTGGGGCACCGTGAGCGCGAGCGCGCCGTTCACGGTTGGCTGAACGGATCGGGAATATTTTCGCGCGCTCCTTTGTTTACCAATGCACGGCGGCGTGGCCGTAGAGCTGTGCCTCACCAGGGTGCACCAACACAGAGGAGCGCATGCGGAGCTTTCGGTTGGCGATCGCGGCAACGGCAACGCTGCTGATCGGAGCGTGTGGAGGAGATTCGCGGCCGACGTCGCCGACACCGGCACCCGCTCCAGGCAATGTCACGACCGCGAACGTGTACATCCTGCCGGGAGCCGTTGACCTCGGACCGAACGCATTCGGAGACGAAGCGATCGTGATTTACCAAGGTGAGCGCATGCGCTGGCGGAATGCGGACTCCCTCGCGCACAACCTGGTCGCCGACACGGCCTCGCTGCCGGAATTCGCGACAACCGGGATACTCGACCCTGGAAGTGAGCGAACGTTCGCCATGCGGACGCGGGGAACGACCACCATCCACTGCACGATCCATCCGCAGATGACAGGGACGCTGATCGTCCGGGGAAGATAACGCAGTCAGCGGCTCGCAGCGGCGCGGCTCGAGGACATCGATCGGAACGGAGCGCGTTCCCATGCTCGTCCTATTGGGCGCCGGCAGGGCGACTTTACCCTAATCCGCGCGTCAATGACGCGGCAGCCTCCGCCAGGCGTCAACGCAATCACCGGATTCAGATCGAGCTCCACGATCTCCGGCACACGTGTGGCGAGGCACGACATCCGCAGCAGAGCGTCGCGGAGTGCATCGACGTCGGCGGGCGGCCGTCCGCGATGGCCCGTGAGCAGCGGGTAGCCTCGAATCTCGCGGAGAAGATCGTCGGCGTCCCGGTCGGTCAGCGGGGCGACACGAAAACGTACGTCGCCGAGCAGTTCGACGTTGATCCCGCCGATGCCGAACGCGACCAGCGGACCGAACAGCGGATCGTGCGCGATGCCGAGCAGCGTTTCGACACCTCCGCAGATCATCGGTTGGATCAGCACGCCTTCGACCGCGTCCTCGCCGGCCGCCTCCGCCGCGCGGGCGACGATCTGAGTGAAGGCCGTTCGGACCTCGTCGGCGGACGCGAGATTCAGGCGAACGACACCCAACTCGGTCTTGTGCGCCACCTTTGCGGACGCGAGCTTCGCGGCGACGGGGAACCCAATCACCGATGCGAAGGCGACCGCCTCGTCGGCCGTTCGCGCCAGCTTGTGAATGGCCACCGGGAAGCCGAATGCGCTCAGCACACCCCAGATGTCGTGATCGTTGAGCCACGTCTCGCCCCGCGCCAGCGCGCGTCGACAGATCGTGCGCGCATCGCCGGCGTGCTGACCGTCGAACGCCCACGACAGGCCGGCCGGCTGCGATTTCCACGCAGCGTAGGCCGCGACCTTCCCGAGCGTCCGCGCCGCGTTCTCGGGAAAGGCGTATGTCGGGATGGTTTCGCCCCAGACGCGCAGCGGCTGCGGGTCTGTCGAATCGGACATGAGGCATGCGAGCACCGGCTTGTCCAGCACGCCGCGGCTGCGCGCAGACGCGATGCCCGCGCGAATGCCGGCGACGATGTTTTCCGATGTCGACGCATCGATCGGCGTGAAGACGACGATCAGGGCGTCCACGCCCGGCGCCCTCAGCACGGTTTCGATCGCCTGGCGGTATTCCTCCGGTCCGGCCGACGCCACGAGATCGACGGGGTTCCCGACGCTCGCGGTTGCGGGCAACGCCGCCTGCAGCTCTGTCCTCACGTCGGGACCGAGGTCGGCAATCTGAAGCCCGGCGGCGTCGCAGGCGTCGACGGCGAGAATGCCGGGGCCGCCCGCGTTCGTCACGATGGCGACCCGCCGTCCGGCGGGCAACGGTTGCGCGTCGAGGCACACGGCGACATCGAACAGCTCGTCCATCGTGTCGGCGCGAATGACGCCGGTCTGCTGGAACAGCGCGTCGACTGCGGCGTCCCTCGCCGCCAGCGCGGCGGTGTGGCTTCCTGCTGCGCGCGATCCGGCCTGCGTGCGGCCGGCCTTCAACGCGACGATCGGCTTCTCCCGTCCGATGCGCCGCGCCAGCCGGGCGAAGCGCCGCGGATTTCCAAACGATTCGAGGTAGAGCAGGATCACGCGGGTCCGTGGATCCGATTCCCAGTATTCAAGGAGATCGTTGCTGGAGACGTCCGCCTTGTTGCCGACGCTGACGAACCCCGACAGCCCGATCTGACGATGGGCCGCGAGCCGGAGAATCGCGATCCCGAGTGCGCCGCTCTGCGATGACAACGCTATCGATCCGGCGGGAGGAGAGAGCGGCGAGAACGACGCATTCATCCGGACGGCCGGGTCCATGTTGACGATCCCCATGCAGTTCGGACCGACCATGCGCATGCCGTAGCCGCGCACGCGGTCGGTGAGCGCGGCCTGGAGCGCGACGCCGTCGGCGCCCGTCTCGGCAAATCCCGCGGTGATGACGACGAGCGATCGAACGCCGGCCGCGGCGCAATCGTCCACGACCGTGAGTACCGACGCCGCGGGTACCGCGACGATAGCAAGGTCGACGGCGGACGGCAGATCGCGGGCTGAATGGACCGCCGGCAGACCTGACAGCTCGCGGGCGTTCGGATGAACCGGGACGATCTGTCCGTTGTATCCGCCCGCCTGCAGCGCCCGCAGGACGCGCGAGCCGATCTTCGACGGATTGCGCGAAGCGCCGATCACCGCGATGGACCGCGGTTCGAGCAGCGGCCGGATGGATTCGGCGGACGCGCGCCCGCAGCGCCGCTCGGCGGCGGGGATGCCTTCAGTGGAAGGCAACAGCGTGAGCTGAAGCTCGAGGACGCCCGCTCCGGTCGCAGAGCGGATCTCGAATCCCGCTTCGCGGAAGACCTCGCGAGCCCGGGAGTCACCGGAAGCCATCGACGCGTGCAGCGTGAGGAAGCCCGCCTGTGCCGCGAGGTTGGCAACGCGCTCGAGCAGCAGCGTTGCGATCCCCGTACGCTCGAGACGCTCGTCAACCGCGACGACGACCTGCGCGGCCGCGCCGGTCAGCGCCAGGTACGACGCGACCCCGGCGATCTCATCCCCGCTGGCGAGAGAGCGGATCGCAACGAGCGTCTGAGTGTCGCGCGCGTTCACGGGCCGCGCCTCGCGATCGATCTGCGAGGGGCCTGAACCGTCCCCCGCAAGAAAGCGCCGGCATCGCGATTCGAGCGAGCGATCGCGGATGAAACGCGCAACGCCTGGCCCGTCCTTCGTCGTCGATGGTCTGATGGTGACGCGGCCGCCGTCGGGCAGAATCAGAGGCGACGAGTCCCGGGAGGTCACCGCCGGGGATTGGGGTACGGTGTGCATGTATGGCGCGGTCAGCAGAAGACGTGCCACACCCCGCACGTACGGGTATGCGGAAATCTTCGCGTCGCTGGGAACATTTCCGCGTCGCTCCGGACCTCCTGGCGGATCGACCGTCGAGATTCCGTGTGTTATGGCGGGAAACCGTCGGTCCCTCGTGGCACGCGGGTTGCCCCTTCCCTGATAGCGATCCGTTCGGGATTCGGGGCGAGGCCGCTGACGCCATGCGGCGACACGTAACCTGAGGACACCATGTTTGCCAATCCGCCATCGGCGCACCAGGACCTCGTAATCGGGCACAGCGCGAGGATGCGCGCGGTGTTCGAGTTCGTGAACGTCATCACCCGCAGCGACAGCACGGTGCTCATCACCGGCGAGAGCGGCACCGGAAAGGAAGTCATCGCCAGGCTGATTCACGACACGAGCCGGCGGAAGCATCGGCCGTTCGTCGCGGTGAGCTGTGCGCTCTTCTCGGAGACGCTGATCGAATCGGAGCTCTTCGGGCACGAGCGCGGCGCCTTCACCGGCGCCATCAAGGATCGTCCAGGGCGATTCGAGATGGCGGAGGGAGGCACGATCTTTCTCGACGATGTGGACGATGTGCCGCTGGCAATGCAGGTGAAGCTGCTCCGCGTGCTCCAGAACCGCACGGTGGAGCGTCTGGGCGGAACGCGTCTGGTTCCGATCAACGCTCGTGTCCTGGCCGGCAGCAAGCGCGATCTCAAGCAGATGGTGGCGGAGGGCAGGTTTCGCGAGGACTTGTACTACCGGCTCAACGTGCTGCCGCTCACGTTGCCGCCGCTTCGCGAGCGGCGCGAAGACATTCCGGTGCTGCTCGACGCCTTTCTCGAGCGCTTCTTCCGCAGCCGTGGCGATCCGAAGCCGGCCGTGTCCCCAACGGTCGTGCAGGCGTTCACGGACTATGCCTGGCCCGGCAACGTTCGTGAGCTCGAGAACGCGTGCGAGCGGATTGCGCAGACGAATACGTGCGGAGCCGTCCGGGTCGGCTGCGTGGCAGCGACGATCCTGCTGGCTGCACGCGGGGACGGGGCTCGGCCCGTTCCGCCAGCGGCGGCTTCAGCAACCGGCGCGATTTCGCTCGACGATCGTCTGCGCGAGCTGGAAGCGAACCTGATTCGCTGGGCTCTCGAAGCGACCCACGGCAACAAGTCCAAGGCGGCAGCGCTGCTGAACATCAAACGATCGACGCTCGGGGATCGGATCAGGCACTGCGGACTGCAGCTGGCGCCGAGCGAGATGGACGACAAGGACCCATCGCCCGCCATGCAGGGACCCGAGTCGCGTTAGTCGTCGACCCGCGGGCGATCGCGGTCCCAGGACTGCAGGACCGAGATATAAGCGTTGCGATCGAATCGAGTCCGGTCCCCGCCCAGAGCTGCACAGCCTTTGATGCCGGCAAGCGACTGGCAGCCGTGCGCCTCGCACCAGTGTTCGAGCTGCGTCCGCAGGTACGTCAGCCGCGACGGACCGTGGCGGAGCAGCGTCGAGGCGACCTGGACGGCGTCCGCGCCAGCCATCACGGCCTTGACGACATCAATCGGTTCGTGCACGCCGCCGCTCAGCGCCAGCCACATGCGGACGCGGCCGGAGAGGATGGCGATTGCATGAAGGCGGAGCAGGAGATCGGACGAATTCGACAACTGCACCCGGACGGTCGTGCCGCGGATCTCGGGATCGATGTCCGCCTGATAGAAGCGATTGAAGACGACGAGGCCGTTGACGCCCATGCGCTCGAGCCGCATCGCCAGGTTCGGCACCGACGAATAGAACGGCGAGAGCTTGACCGCGACCGGAATCGAGACCGATTCCTTCACGACCGCCACGATGTCGATCAGGCGCTGTTCGATGGCCTGTCCGCTCTCCGTCGGGCTGGTGGCGACGTGGTAGAAGTTCAGCTCGAGCGCGTTCGCGCCGGCGCGCTCGAGCGCGCGTGCGTACTGCAGCCAGCCTTCAGGCGTCGTCCCGTTGAGAGACGCGATAATCGGCACTCCGACGTGTCGCTTGACCCGAAGGAGATGCTCGACGTACTGGCCCGGAGACGGGGCCGCGCTCCGGAGAATCTGCTCTTCGAACAACGAGTGCATCACGATCGCGGCGGCGCCGGCATCCTCGAGCCTCTGGACCATGTCCAGGTCGGCGCTCATGGGCGACGCGCCGCAGACGATCGGATGCGCCAACTCGAGACCGAGATACGTTGTCTGGAGGTCCATGTTCACCTGACGGTCGGCGTCACCGGACGATCTTCGAAGAGATAACCCAGCCGCACTCCGACACTCGTGATGGAATCGGTGGACCCGTTGCGGTGCACGAGCACGACGGAGGCTTCGGGGCGGATGCTGATGTTCCGATGCCTGATCAGATCGACGCCCGCGCTGAACCGCCACGCCGGATCGGTGAACGTCCGCATGCTGGTGGCTCCTCCTGCCGGTTCGAGCATGCGCATGCGGTAGAAGTCGGATACGTGCGCCGTCCGCGTGTCGATGCTCGCGCGATACAGGCCGAACGCCGCGCCGACGTAGGGCGTCGTCCGACGCCTGGCGATTACGTTGACGAGCGCGCCGACGTCGGCGCCGACGCCGTTCGTGTTGCTGCCGCGCGCGAACCAGCCGCCGCGGGCTTCGAGCGTCACCCATCGGGTAATGCTCCATCCCGCCATGCCGGCGACCACCGGAGCGGTTTCCGACGATGCGAAGGCGGTACCGATTGAGCCGCCCAGTTCCGTTCCGCGTGCCGCGAAATTCGATTGGTCTGGCGTCTGCGCGACGAGCGGCGCGGCCGTCAGGCCCGTCATCAGCGCGACGGATGCGATGCGACGACCGAGACCATTGTTCATAGGGCCCTCCGCCGTTCACGCAGCAGACCCCGTACCAACGGCGCAGGGCAGATCCGTCTCGGGTCGCGCGACGTATCAGCGGCGATCGCCGGATTTCCGGCAGCGGCGCCTCGCAAAGCAAGGCACGCGTGGCACGCTCCGTGCTCGGCTACATCACGAAGACTCCCAAGACAAGGCTGTGCGCCGGCTCGACTCGCGTGGAGGGCGTTGCGGAGCGCGTTCTGGCCGTCCACGTCGGGCAAGATAGTGAGAGGGAATGCCCATGCTTCAGCCGCCGGCCGCGCTCGCGCCTGAACAGGACGCGGGACCCCGCAGCATTGCGCCCGCAGTCGTCTTCGACAAGGTGTCGTTCGCCTTCGACGATCACGTCGTCCTGTCGGATGTCAGCTTTGCGATTCCTGATGGCAGCATGAAGGTCCTCCTCGGCGCCAGCGGCGCAGGGAAGTCGATCGTTCTCAAGCTGATTCTCGGGCTGCTGCGGCCGGACAACGGAGCGATTTGGGTGAAAGGGCAGAGAATCGACACGCTGCCCGAGCGCGATCTCATTCGGGCGAGAGCCGACATCGGAATGCTGTTCCAGGGGAGCGCGTTGTTCGACTCGCTCACGGTCGCGGAGAACGTCGGCTACAGACTGTACGAGGAAACGAGGATGCCGGCGGACCAGGTGCGCCGACGCGTCGAAGAGGTGCTGGCGTTCGTCGGGCTGAGCGAGCACATCGACCGAATGCCCGCTGAGCTGTCCGGAGGCCAACGGCGGCGGGTCGCGATTGCGCGCGCGATGATCGGCAGACCCAGCCTGCTGCTGTTCGACGACCCGACCACCGGACTCGATCCGATTATCGCGACCACCGTGAACAACGAAATCGTCAAGCTGCGCGACCTGGAACACGCCACGTCGATCGTCGTCACTCACCAGATCCGCGACGCCTACTACGTGGCCACGCACGAGGCCGTGCGGCACAACGGCACCGTGATCATTCGTCCGATTGGCGAGGAACGCGCACGGCAGGTGGGCTTCATGGTCCTGCACGACGCGCGCATCTACTTCGAAGGAACAGCGGGAGAACTTCTTGCGTCCAGCGACAGCTACTTGCGCCGTTTCCTCTTCAGGACGCTGCCGCCCTGGTAGGGGCCAGGAGATTCTCTCCCTGACGCGTAACGGGCGAGCCGCTCGCACAGCCCCCGGTCCGACCTTCGCCGCGCGAAGGTCCCGGCCAACGTTCACTCATGTTCTTGTAGAGGGACCATCGCTGATGAATGTCCTGCTGCGCGAGCGCGAGCAGCCGCCGCGCGTCTTCGGGCCTGGTCTGCGCGAGCATCCTGTAACGGGTCTCGTTGTAGGCGTAAGCCTCCAGCGGAATGCTCGGCGCCTGCGAATCCAGGACGAACTCGGGAAGCTGCCGACCCGCTGCGGCGGGTCTGTACCGGTAGAGCGGCCAGTGCCCGCAATCGGCCGCGAGCTTCTGCTGGCGCATGCCCAGACGCATGTCGATCCCGTGGGCGATGCAATGGCCGTAGGCGATGATCAGTGAAGGTCCGTCGTACGCCTCGGCCTCGACGAACGCATCCAGTGTCTGCTGGGCCGACGCGCCCATCGCGATCTGGGCCACGTATACGTTCCCGTACGCGATGGCCATCAAACCCAGATCCTTCTTGCGGCTCTGCTTGCCGGCAGCCGCAAACTTCGCGACGCCCGCGCGCGGCGTGGCTTTCGACGCCTGGCCCCCGGTGTTCGAGTAGACCTCGGTGTCGAGCACCAGGATGTTGACGTTCCGTCCGGAGGCGATCACGTGGTCGAGGCCGCCGTACCCGATGTCGTACGCCCAGCCGTCGCCGCCAACAATCCAGACGCTCTTGCGTACGAAGTGCGACGCAAGCGTGCGGAGCCGGCGGGCGCGGGGATCGTCGATTCCGTCGAGGGCGCGTTCGAGTGCCGTCACCCGCGTGCGTTGCGCATCCACCTCGTCGCTCGTCGCCTGCGATGCGTCAATGATCTCCGCGGCGAGGCCTGGCTCGAGATCGGGCGCAAGATCGCGAAGGAGCCGGTCGGCCTCTTCGCGATGGGCGTCCAGCGAGAGTCGGTAACCCAGACCGAACTCTGCATTGTCCTCGAACAGAGAATTGGCCCATGCGGGTCCGCGCCCCTCCGCATTGATCGACCACGGCGTCGTCGGCAGGTTGCCGCCATAGATCGAGGAACAGCCGGTCGCATTCGCGACCAGCAGGCGGTCGCCGAAGAGTTGCGTGAGGAGGCGCAGGTACGGCGTCTCGCCGCAGCCGGCACACGCTCCCGAGTACTCGAACAGCGGCGTGAGGTATTGAACTCCCCGCACGAGCGTTGCGTCGACGCGACCCGGCGCGCTGGCCGGCAGCGTCTCGAAAAAGGCAAGATTGCGGCGCTCGCGCTCCAGCAATGGCGACTTCGCTTCCATCTCGATTGCGCGGGCGGCTTCCGGTTCGCCGCTCCGGACCGGGCATACCTCCACACAGAGCTCGCAGCCGGTGCAGTCTTCGACGGCGACCTGCAACGTGAACCGGCGATTGGGAAATCCTCGACCAACCAACGGCGCCGATGCGAACCCGTGGGGTGAGCGGGCCAGGAACGAGTCCTCGTACTGGCGAGCACGAATCGCCGCGTGCGGACACACCATCACGCAGTTGCCACACTGGATGCAGATCTCGGGTCTCCACACCGGCACCGTATCCGAGATGTTCCGCTTCTCCCAGCGCGAAGTGCCGGATGGGTACGTTCCGTCTGCCGGCAGGGCACTGACGGGAAGATCGTCGCCGCGCCCGGCGGCCATCACCGCAGTGACCTCCTTGACGAACGCGGGTGCGTCTTCGGAGACCAGGGCGGCGGCTTCGCGCGTGCTGCTCACCGCTGCGCCGAGTTGAACGGCGTGCAGGTTCTCGAGCGCACGATCGATGGCGGCAAAGTTCTTGTCGACGAGGTCGCCGCCCTTCCGGCCGTACGTCGCGACGACCGCTTCCTTGATTCGCGTGATCGCGTCGGCCCGAGGCAGCACGCCCGAAATGGCAAAGAAGCAGGTCTGCATGACCGTGTTGATCCGCCCCGGCATGCCGGCCTCGAGCGCCACACGGTCGGCATCGATGGCATACAGGCGTATGTGCTTGCGGATCAGCGTGTCCTGAACGGAAGCGGGCAGCTCGTCCCAGATCTCGTCGGGCCCGAACACGGTGTTGAGCAGGAACACCGCGCCATCGACAGCCTCCCGCAGCATGTCGATCCGATCGACGAATTGAAACTGATGGCACGCGATGAATTGCGCGCGCTGGACCAGGTATGTGGACCGAATCGGGCGCGGCCCGAAGCGCAAGTGCGACGTCGTTCGCGACCCGGATTTCTTGGAGTCGTAGACGAAGAAGCCCTGGGCGTACGCGGCCGTGTCCTCGCCGATGATCTTGATTGAGTTCTTGTTGGCTCCTACCGTCCCGTCCGACCCGAGGCCGTAGAAAATGCAGCCCACGACGTCCGGGCTCTCGATCACGAACTCCGGGTCGTACTCGAGGCTGGTGTGCGACAGATCATCACGGATGCCGACGGTGAAGTGGTTGGCCGGCGCTGGCGACGCCAGGTTGTCGAAGACGGCCTTGACCATGGCGGGCGTGAATTCCTTCGACCCGAGGCCGTATCGGCCGCCGACGATGCGGGGCAGCGCCGGGCGGCGGTTCGCGGCGACGGCCTCGGCGAAGGCTGCCACGACATCCAGGTACAGCGGCTCGCCGGACGCGCCCGGCTCCTTCGTTCGATCGAGCACCGCGATCGTATTCGCCGTCGGCGGAATGGCGTCGACCAAATCAGCGGCCGAGAAAGGCCTGAACAGGTGCACCTGCACGAGACCGACCTTCTCGCCGCGCTCGTTCAGGTACGCGACGGTTTCGCGGGCGGTTTCGACGCCCGAGCCCATGAGCACGACCACGCGCTCCGCGTCAGGCGCGCCCGCGTAATCGAACAATTTGTACTGACGGCCGGTCAGCCCCGCGAAGCGGTCCATCGTCCGCTGCAGCTCCGCCGGCACCGCCGCATAGAACGTGTTCACCGTCTCGCGCGCCTGGAAGTACACGTCCGGGTTCTGCGCCACGCCGCGGACGAACGGATGCTCCGGGTCCAGCGCGCGCCGGCGGTGCGCGAACACCAGCTCGTCATCGATCATCGCCTTCACCGCGTCGTCGGCGAGGATCTCTATCTTGCTGACTTCGTGAGACGTCCTGAACCCGTCGAAGAAGTGAACGAATGGAATGCGGGACGCGAGTGTCGCGCTGTGGGCGACGAGGGCCAGGTCGTGCGCCTCCTGCACCGAGCTCGAACAGAGCATGCCCCATCCGGTCATCCGCGCGGCCATCACGTCCGAGTGATCTCCGAAGATCGAAAGCGCCTGCGTAGCAAGGGCGCGCGCGGCCACATGGAAGACCGTCGGCGTGAGCTCCCCGGCGATCTTGAACATGTTCGGGATCATGAGGAGCAGGCCCTGCGATGCTGTGAACGTCGTCGTCAGCGCGCCGGTCTGCAGCGCGCCATGGATCGCGCCAGCGGCCCCTCCTTCGCTCTGCATCTCGACGACGTGCGGCACGCTGCCCCAGATGTTCTTGCGTCCTTCGGCCGCCCATTGGTCCGCCAGCTCGCCCATCGTGGAGGAGGGGGTGATCGGGTAGATCGCGCAGATCTCATTCACGCGGTATGCGATCGAGGCTGCCGCCTCATTGCCGTCGAGCGTCTTGACGTGCGCGGGTGCCATGTGAGTGCCTGCTATGTCGCTGCGACGTCGACCGGTTCGGGCATCATCGCGATCGCACCGCACGGGCACTGGTCGAAGCAGATCGCGCAGCCCGTACACCTCGTCAAGTCGTACTCGTAGCGGAGACCGGGCCCGAGCTTCAGCACCGCGTGCTCGGGACACGCCGAGTAACAGCCGTCGCATTCGAAACAGTTTCCGCACGAGAGACAGCGCTGTGCTTCGAACCGCGCCGCCTCGGGATCGAGCCCATCGACCACTTCGTCGAACGTCCGCCGCCGTCGCGGCAGGTCGATGGTCCCTTGTGCGCGCCTCTTGGCGTCCGCCTGATACCAGAGGCGAAGCGTCTCGAAGGATGCGATCTCGTGCTTGCCGGCCCGTACCCATGCCCGATCGCGGAGGAACGCGTCGATGAATCGGGCGGCCTTCTTCCCGTGTCCGATCGCCGTCGTAACCGTGCGCTCGTACGGCACCATGTCGCCGCCCGCGAAGACCCCACGGCAGCCCGTCTGCATGTCGGGCCCCACGACCACCGTCCCGTCCTTCTTGAATTGCAGTCCGGGGACCTGTCTCAGAAATGCGGTGTCCGTATCCTGCCCCAACGCGAGGATGAGAGAGTCGACCTCGAGCTCTTCGAATTCGCCGGTCGGCTGCGGATACCGGTTCTCGTCGAGCCGCATGATCTCGACGCGCACGCGCGAGCCGGTGATGTTCTTGATCGTGCGGAGCCAGTGAATCTTCACGCCTTCGTCGAGCGCGTCATCCGCTTCGAAGGCATGCGCCGGCATCTCGGCGCGGGTGCGCCGGTAGATGATGACGGGTTCGGCCCCGAGGCGTCGTGCCGTCCGCGCAGCATCCATCGCCGTGTTGCCGCCGCCATAGATGGCGACGCGCCGGCCGATTCGCGGCGATTCGGTTCCGCGCTCCACTTGTTCCAGGAACTGAAGTGCGTCGAAGATCTTCCCCGCATCCTGTGCGGGAATCTCCTGGCGCCTGCTGAGATGCGCGCCGACCGCCAGAAACACCGCGTCGAATCGGCCATCGGCCTTCTCTCGAGCGAGATCGGTCACCTTGTGATTCAGCTCGAACCGCACCCCCGTCGCCTTGATGCGGTCGATTTCGCGATCGAGCACCTCTCGCGGAAGTCGATATTTCGGAATCCCGAAATGCATCATGCCGCCGGCTACGGGCCCGGCGTCGCGAACGACGACCTCGTGGCCGCGCAACGTGAGATGCCAGGCGGCCGAAAGACCGCTCGGGCCCGCGCCGACGACGAGAACCCGCCTGCCTGACGGAGGCGCGCTGCACTCAATCGTCCAGCCGTGCGCCAGGGCCAAATCGCCGAGGAAGCGTTCGACCGCATGGATTCCGACGGCATCGTCGACTTTGGTGCGATTGCAGGCGTCTTCGCACGGGTGATAACAGACGCGGCCGTGCACGGCTGGCAGAGGGTTGTCACGAACGATGACTTCCCACGCCTGGCGGTATCGTCCGCCCTGCGCTTCCGCCAGCCATGCCTGCACGTTTTCGCCCGCAGGGCAGGCGTCGTTGCACGGAGGCAGGCGATCGATGTACAGCGGGCGCAGCGTGCGGACTGGCATGCGAATGCTCGTTCGACCGGAGAAGGTGGAGCAACGAGCACGCCAGCACGGCAGCTTTCAAAGCGCGCCAGAAACACTCTGAACGTCAGGCGCGGCGCCGCCGTCAGCGGGTTATTTTGCGCGGTGATGCGGAAAAATCCGCTGCCCTCCACTACCGAGCGCAGACGGCCGACCGGCACTGCCGGGAATTCGCCGCTCGTCGACTGCGTGCGCCGCTCTCGAGTTGGTATCGCCATTGCGCGCGCGTCCGTGTTCCTCGAAGGAGGCTGTGATGTCCCGCATCCTCACGCTCCACGACTTCCTGCGCGACGCTCACGTTCCGTACGCAGTCGTGCCCCGCCGTCCGGCGTTCACAGCGCAGCAGGAAGCCGCCGCGACCCACATTCCGGCCCGCGGTGCCCGAACCCCCATCCCTTCTCCTCCTGGGCTCCGCGATCAGTTCCCTCGCGCTGGCGCGGCTTCGGCGCACGGGCGGCCGTGCGTCATGAGGCCTTCCTCTCGGTCGATGCACGACGGCGCGACTGGAGAGAGGAGTACAACGCGTTCCTCAGCGCGACATCCCGCGGATCGCCTGTGAGGCTCGTGCCCATCTGGCTCGTCACGTACGCGTAACCGAGTCTGGCGCTCGGATCGGCGAAGCCGAGCGATCCGCCGGCTCCTGGCGATCCGAACGAGCTGGGGCTGCCGAACGGCCACGCTGTGCTCGGTTTCATGAACCCGAGCGAGAACTGCACGTCCCCGTGCAGGCATTCGTCGTAGAACCCGCGCGTCGGTGCGATGGCCGGCGCGGACAGCAGATCGAGCGTCTCCCGACGCAGCCTCAGCTCGCGGCCGCCGGTCGCAAACACGCTGTAGGCGTGCGCGATGGCTTCGGCCGTGCCGACGGCGCCGCCTGACGGCACTTCGAAGTTGCGCGCGTAGACACGCTCTGCGTCGTGCGGCAGCTCCGACCCGCGGAGCGAGCGGGCGATATTGGAGCGCTTGTTCATGATTTCCAAGGTGAAACGAAGGGGGAAGCCGAACAACATGTCGATCGGGCGCGGCCGGGCGATTGTCGCGAGGCGTGCGTCGGGGACGGTCTCCGGCAGTCTGATGTAGAGGTCGAGTCCGAGCGGCGTTGCGATCTCGTTCTGGAAGAATTGGCCGAGACTGCGATGCTGCGGATCGATGCGGCGCAGCAGCTCGCTCTCGTAATAGCCGAGCGTGATGCCGTGATACGCCTGCCGTGTTCCCGGTTCCCATGCCGGCTTCTGACGGGCCAGCACGACGGCCAGCCGATCCAGATCCGCGACGACACTCCGATCGACGGGCACGTCGAGCGCGAAGAGGCCAGCCTGATGCGCGAGCAGTTGCCGGACGGTGATGCGTTCTTTCCCCTGCTGCGCGAACTCCGGCCAATACGTGCAGACGGGCTCCTCGTAGTCGAGCCACCCGCGAGAATGCGCGAGCGCGAGCGTCATCGCCGCGAGGCCCTTCGTCGCCGAGTGGACGATCACCATGGTGTCCTGTTCCCACGGATCGCCGGTCGCCTTGTTGCGCACACCGCCCCAGAGGTCGACGATCTTCTCGCCTTCGTGATAGGCACAGCAGGCGCCACCCAGCTCGGCGCGGCGGCGGAAGTTGTCGGCAAACTCTTCACGAACGCGCTCGAATCCGGGACCGACGTGTCCCTCGAAGATGCAGCCCGATTTCAGCGTGCCCATGATGCCTCCTCGCGCACGCTCGTGCGATGCGTTTTGTGTTGCCGTTCTCGTTGACGAAGCAGCAAACGCTGTTGCACGATACGGGCCGGTCACACCGCCATCGGATTTGTGCGATGCCGTTCGAAGTGATCTGGCGCTGCCGGGATTCCGCCGCGGCGCCGCCGTCTTCAGATTGCAGCGAACCATGGCGCCATCCCTCGTGCTTCTCAACGGCCGGATCTGGACCGGCGACCCCGCCCGGCCCGAGGCGGAGGCACTCGCGATCGAAGGCAGCCGCATCGCCGCGGTCGGCTCGACGGCGAACCTCAAGGCGGGTGCGGGGAACGCCGCCGTCGTCGACCTCCGCGGCCAGTTCGTGACGCCAGGGTTCGTCGACGCGCACGTGCACTTCATCGACGGAGGTTTCCGGCTCACGTCAGTCCAGCTGCGCGACGCGAGGACGCCGGAGGAGTTCACGCGCCGCATCGAGGCGTTCGCGGCGACGGTGCCTCGCGGCACCTGGATCATCGGTGGAGATTGGGATCACACCCTGTGGGGAGGCGAGTTGCCGCGGCGCGGCTGGATCGACGCGGCCACGCCCGATCATCCGGTGTGGGTCAGTCGGCTCGACGGCCACATGGCGCTCGCGAATGGCGCCGCGTTGAACGCCGCGGGGATCCGACAGGACGTCGAGGACGTTGCCGGCGGCGAGATCGTGCGCGACGCCAGCGGCGCGCTCACGGGCCTCCTGAAGGACAACGCGATGCCGCTCGTCGAGGGCAAGGCGCCTCCGCCGACCGACGAGATGAAGGATCGCGCGCTCGATGCGGCCATGCGTTACGTCAACGCGCAGGGGGTCACCACGGTCCACAACATGGGGACATGGGACGACCTCGCCGTCTTCGCGCGTGCCTGGCGCGCACATCGTCTGACGACGCGCGTATACGCCGTCGTGCCGCTGAATACGTGGGAGCAACTGTGGCGGACGGTCGAGGCACGAACGTACGGACCGGAGGGCCGCGGCGACGAATGGCTCCGGATTGGTGGACTGAAAGGGTTCGTCGACGGTTCGCTCGGGTCACACACGGCGGCGTTCCACGATCCGTTCGCGGATGCCCCGAACGATCGCGGCCTGTTCGTGAACACACCCGAGGATCTCTACGAGTGGATCTCGAACGCGGACGAGCATCATCTTCAGGTGATGGTGCACGCCATCGGAGATCGGGCGATCGGAACGCTGCTCGACATCTACGAGCGCGTGGGTGCGGAAGAGGGGGCACGCGATCGCCGGTTCCGAGTCGAGCACGCGCAGCATCTCGCCCCCGCCGACATCCCGCGATTTCACAGGCTTGGCGTGATCGCCAGCATGCAGCCGTATCACGCCATCGACGACGGCCGGTGGGCGGAGCGGGCGATCGGCCCCGAGCGCATCAAGACGACGTACGCGTTTCGCGCGCTGCTCGACGCGGACGCGGCGCTCGCATTCGGGAGCGACTGGTTCGTGGCGCCGCCGACCCCCATCGAAGGAATCCATGCGGCGGTAACGCGCCGGACGCTCGACGGCAGGAACCCCGGAGGGTGGGTTCCGGCACAGAAGATCACGATCGACCAGGCTCTGCGCGCCTACACGCGCGGGGGCGCCTACGCTTCCTTCGACGAACACCAGAAGGGCACCATCACCCCAGGCATGATCGCAGACCTCGTCGTGATCGATCGCGACCTGCGCACGATCCCGCCGGAAGAAATTCGAGACGCAAAGGTCGTGCGGACGATCGTGGGCGGAAAGGTCGTCTACTGAGCCGGCGAGGCGACAGTCTTGCCCTGGAGCGAGACCGTCAAGAGCGTGAGCGCCGCGAGGATCGGCGCTGCGATGGGACGGACGATGAACAATGCCGCGCCGCACAATCCGCCGGCAAGAAAGCCGATCACACGCGCTGCGAACCGCGCCGCCTGCCCCGGCCTGAACTCCCGCCGCCTCGATGGCATGACGGACCGGATCATTTCCGTTGCGAGGTCGGTCATGGGTCCCGTGAGATGCGTCGTGTGTGTGCCCCGCATGCCCGGGTGAGTGAGGGCGGCGTTCTGGAGTCCCATGGAGCCGGAAAGAAGGAGCAGCACGAAAAAGCGCCCATGGGCCGATGGGCTCCCGGCGACGATGGTCAGGAGCGCGAACGCCGCCAGCAGTGCGGATTCGATCCGCAAGGCCCGCGAGACCTGATCCACATCGTGCGCCGAATCGACGAGCGCCGCGCCGCAGAGCGCCCCTGCGAAGAACACGAGAATGACCAGGGCGCGGTCGAGAACCTGGTCGTACCGGTGCTGCAGAACGGCAATCGCGAGAAGTCCGGTGTTGCCCGTCATGTGCGTGATGAACACCTGCCCGAGCGTCAGGTAGCCAAACGTGTCGATTTCGCCGGCGACCCACGCGAGCGCGCCAATTCGCCAGGTACTCATCGGTAGCGCCGACAGGCGCGGCGGGAAGATCGAGCGGATGTGCAGCTCACACCTTCGGAACTGCAATCAGTGATCCCGCCCGCCGGAGCGCCGGGAGCACGAGCGGCGGGACTGCCGGAATTCCGACGCGCGAACGCACCGTCCGCGTGATCGGCTGGGAAAGTGCGCGATTTCGGGTCCGCGCTTCGTGGCCGGTTGCTTGCTGTTGGGTTATGCGGCAGGTGCATCATGCATGCGAGGGTCTTCGTCTGTGCAGCGCTCGCCGCGCTCGTGTCCGTCACGCTCATGAGCTGCAACGGGCGCTCGCCCACGGAACCCACGAACTGCTCCTACACGATTTCTCCCGCCACGCTCACGATCGACAGCGAGGGTGGAACCGGTACGGTCAACGTGACCGCGCCCGCCGGCTGTTCCTGGACGGCCGCGGCGAGCGCGTCCTGGATCAGCATCACCGCCGGCGGGACGGGCAGCGGGCCGGGCACGGTCACGTATTCCGTCGGGCCGAACGCGGACCCATCGTCGCGGACTGCAACGGTCACCGTCGCCGGGCAAGGGCACGCGGTGACGCAGCACGGTCGATCGCCTGCGGTATGCACGTACGACCTCTCGCCCGGAAGCGCAGAGTTCAACAAGGACGGCGGCTCGGGAAGCTTCACCGTCACCGCGCCCGCCGAGTGTGTATGGACGGCGCGCAGCGACGCGTCATGGATCGTGGTCGGCGGCGACGGCCAGGGCACCGGGACGAGCACGGTGTCCTATGGCGTATCGCGCCACGCCGACATTCCCGAACGGACCGCCACCATTGCGGTTGGCGAGCGACGCTTCACGGTCCGGCAGTCCGGGGATGTGGGCTTGTGCCAGTATTCGGTCTCTCCGGTCTTCCTGAGCCCGTGCATGGCAGGAACGACCGTCACCGCGTCAATCACGACGCCGGTGGCGACTTGCCCCTGGACCGCGACGGCTGGCGCGGCGTGGCTCAGCGTCGGCAGATCATCCGGAGCGGGCTCGGCAACGCTCTCGATCAGCATGCCGGACAACTATGATGCGCCGCGCGAGGGGATCGTCATGATCCGATGGCCGACGGCGACGGCGGGGCAGAACATTCGGGTCGCGCAGGCGGGATGCCGATATGCCGTGAGCCGCACCGCCATCAGCCTCGCCGCGGGCGGCGGCACGGCGACGTTCGACGTCATTCAGCAAAGCGACCCGACGCAGTGCGGCGGAGCGACGCAGGACAGGTGCCTGTGGACGGCGCGATCGGACGTGCCGTGGATAACGATCACCAGCAGCATGCCCCGCGCTGGCGACCAGCCGGTCGCATTCAACGTCGCGGCGAACGACAGCACAGCGGCGCGAACGGGGAGGATCACCGTGCGCGACAAGGTCGTGACGGTCACCCAGTCGGGGAAGTGAAGACGTACGGGACCCGTCGCGTTAGAGTAGCGGGATGGACGCGGCGCTCCCAGACGACCTTCAACAGCTGCAGGACGGCTTGGACGCGGCGGAGCGCGACGCGCGCGCGCTCATGGACGGTTTGACGGAGCGGCTCGGAGCCTGGCGGGCGCATTCTGGAGCGTGGAGCGTCGCGGAGTGTCTCGACCACATCGCGACGGCAAATCGCGTCTACCTCGCGCCAATGGAACCGTCCGCGGTCCGGGCGCGCGCCAGCGGCAGTCGCAGGCGCGGCGTTGCGCGTCCGGGCCTCGTCGGCGGCTGGTTCGTGCGCTATCTCGAGCCGCCGGTGAAGCTGAAGGGCAAGGCCCCGCGGAAGATCAGGCCGCGATCCGCGCCCGCGCTCGACGACGCGTACACCAGCTTTCTGGCGATGCAGGACGAGGTGCGCGCGTTCATCCGGAACTACGCGGAGATCGATCTCGCACGCGTCGCCTTTCCAAATCCATTCATCCGCGGCGTTCGCTTCAGCCTCGCGACGGGCCTGCACGTCATTGCAGCGCACGAACGGCGGCATCTCTGGCAGGCGTGGAGAGTCCGTCGAGCGGCGGAGCAATCGGCTGGAACGCAGCCGCTCTGACGAGCAGCCACGGTCCGAGCGGAACCTCGAACGCGAGGATGGGCATCCAGACCGCCTGAGCGGCGCGTTGACGGCGGGCGTCATCGTACTACTCCGATCGAAGCGCCTGCAGCACGTCGACGCGCGAGGCGCGAGCCGCCGGCAGCAACGAGGCAACAGCCGCGGCGGCCATGAGGATCGCGGTCCGCGAGCAGGTTCCTGGGCGCAGATCCGACCGCCAGGAGAATCCCGAACTCACGCGTCCGGGCGCTCACGGAGAACGCGAGCACGCCCGCAACGCCAACGACGGCGATGAGCAGCGCGATCCCGGCCAACCCGGAGAACACGAAAGCGTTCAGTCGCTCCGGCGACAGCACCTCGTCGCGGATCGAAGAACCAACCGCCGACCGTAGAACGTCTACGGCTTTGTTCCGAATGGGGGAACGCCGGGTCTGAGAGACCCGGCCTACAGCAGCTGTAGGGCGGGCCTCTCAGGCCCGCCACAGAGGCCGGGTCTAAGAGACCCGGCCTACGGAGAGACCCGGCCTACGGAGAGACCCGGCCTGCACATACAATGAACAGTTCATGGACACGCGTGACGCGCCGCTGGCGATCGATCCGGCGGCTTTCCGTACTGTCGGCCACCGGCTCGTCGACAGGCTGGCGGACTTTCTCGACTCCCTTCCCCGGCGTCCGGTCACCCGCAACGAATCGCCGTCGGAGGTGAGGGCGGCGCTCGGCCTCGGCGGCGGGTTGCCCGACGCCGGAACGGACCCCGCTGTGCTGCTGGAAGAGACGGCGTCGCTGCTGTTCGATCATTCGCTCTTCAACGGACATCCGCGATTTTTCGGATACATCACCTCGTCGCCGGCGCCGATTGGCATCCTCGCCGAGTTCCTCGCCGCTGCCGTGAACCCGAACGTCGGCGCCTGGATGCTCTCGCCCGCAGCGACGGAAATCGAGTCACAGACGGTGCGCTGGATCGCATCGTTCATCGGGTATCCCGAAGACTGCGGTGGTCTGCTCGTGAGCGGCGGCAACATGGCCAACATGGTCTGCTTCATGGCCGCGAGGGCCGCCAAAGCGGGCTGGAACGTGCGCGAGCAGGGGATGGGAGGCACGGGACGAGCGCTTCGCGTCTACGGATCCGCCGAAACGCACACCTGGATCCAGAAGGCGGCAGACCTGAGCGGGCTCGGATCCGCGTCGATTCGCTGGATTCGAACGGCGGAAGATCTGCGCATGGACGTCGACGCGCTGCGGCGCGCGATCGAAGCGGACATCGCGGCCGGCGAGACGCCCTGCATGGTCGTCGGTACCGCCGGGTCCGTCGGGACCGCCGCGATCGATCCCTTGCCGGCGATCGCGGCGATGTGCAAGGAGTACGGCCTATGGTTTCACGTCGACGGCGCGTACGGCGGGTTCGCCGCCGCCGTGCCGGACGCGCCGGACGACCTGCGCGCGCTGCGCGAAGCGGATTCGATTGCGGTCGATCCGCACAAGTGGCTGTACGCGCCGCTCGAGGCAGGATGCGCGCTCGTGCGCGATCCCGACGCGCTCCGGAACGCGTTCGCCTATCACCCGCCCTACTATCACTTCGAGGAGCGCGCGACCAATTACGTCGACTACGGCCCGCAGAACTCGCGCGGCTTCCGCGCGCTCAAGGTATGGCTTGCGCTCAAGCACGCCGGAGCGGCCGGCTACCGCAGGATGATTTCCGACGACATTCGCCTCTCGCGCACGATGGCCGAAGCGGCCGCGCGCCACCCTGAGCTGCAGGTCTTCACGCAGGCGCTGAGCATCACGACGTTTCGATTCGTGCCGCAGGATCTTCGTGGCGGCATCGGCGATGAACAGGTCGAGCGGCACCTCGACGCGCTCAACCGCGAGCTGCTCGATCGGCTCCAGCGCGGAGGGGAAGCGTTCGTCTCGAACGCGATCGTCGATGGACGCTACGTGCTGCGCGCCTGCATCGTGAACTTCCGCACGACACGGGCGGACGTCGAAGCCGTGCCGGAGATCGTCGCGCGGGTCGGGCGAACGGTGGACACGGAGTTGCGCGCCAGCCGCTGAACAGAAATCAGCCGAGTTGTTCGGCGCTCACGCAGCGCCCGCTCAGACGCCGGTCCCGCGGACGGCGCGCGTGATCGCCGCGACGAGCACGGCCGGATCGACCGGCTTGGGGACGTGCTCCTGGTACCCGGCGTCCAGCGCGCGCTGACGATCGGTCGTCGACGCGTAGGCGGTCACCGCAACCGCCGGAACGTTGCCCCCCTGATCGACCGGAAGCTTCCGGATCTCGGCGATGAGGTGGTATCCGTCGTGCGGAGCCATTCCGATGTCGGACACGAGGACGTCAGGCCGGTCGCCGTCGTCCGCACTCCGAAGGTGCTCGAGAGCGGCCGTGGACGATGTGAGAGTCGTGACGCGCGCGTGCGCATCGTGAAGGATCGCCGACAGCAGCGCCCTGGCATCGTCCTGATCCTCGACGAGGAGCACGTGCGTTCCGGCGAGCGCATCGTGCGGCGGAGCGGCAGCCGCGCTGCCGGACGGCCCCTGCGGTTCATGAGACCGCGCCACCGGAAGCTCGACGACGAAAGTCGACCCTAGGCCGCTTCCGGGACTGTCGGCTGTGATCGTTCCTCCGTGCAGCTCCACGAGTTCACGGACGAGCGCCAGCCCGAGGCCAAGGCCTCCTTCACGGCGGCTGCTCGACGTGTCGGCCTGCCGAAACCGCTCGAAGATGAGCGGCAGGAATTCGGCGTCGATGCCCTTGCCCGTGTCGCTGACGACGATCCGTGCGCGTCCGGCGGCCTGCTCGAGCCGCAGTTCGATCGTGCCGCCCGCGTCGGTGAACTTGGTCGCGTTCGACAGCAGGTTCCACATGATCTGCTGAAGGCGATCGGGATCTCCCGAAACGGTGCCAATCGCCGGATCGAGCCGCTTTCTGAGCTGAATCTGCTTCGCCTCGATTGACGGCGCCATCACGTCGAGCGCCGCGATGCTGACGGCCACGAGGTCGACCTGCTGCATCTGCAGCCGCAGCTTGCCGGCCATCATCCGCGCGGTGTCGAGGAGGTCGTCGATCATCCGCGCCTGAACGGTCGCGTTCCGGAAGATCGAGTCGACCGCGCGGGCGAGGAGCTGCGGTTCGAGCTCGCGCTCGATCAGGATGCGCGCCCAGCCCAGCACGGCGTTGAGCGGCGTTCGGATCTCGTGCGAGAGCGTCGCGAGAAAGTCGTCCTTGACGCGCAGCGCCTTTTCCGCGGCGGTCCTCGCGGCATGCTGCGCGTCGATCTGCTTCCGCAGCTCGTGTTCCGATGCAACGCGCTCGCTCACGTCGTCGATCACGGTGATCGTGCCGACGATCCGTTCCTGGATCAGCAGAGGAGCGATCCGCGCGCGCTGTGGCATGTTCGCGAAGACCGGCTGTCCGCCGCGCGCGGGCATCGGCAGCAGATACCGGTGCAGCAGGTGAGACAGCAGATACCCGTGGCCGGCGAGCGCTTCCTGGTACGGCTCGTCGAGTCCACGCGACACGAGATCCGGGAAGGCGTCGAAGAGCGGACGGCCCACGATCTCCGCCGAGGGACGTGCCGTGTGCCGCTCGAGCCAGCGGTTCCAGCTCGTGACGACCAGACGTTCGTCCGTCGTGAAGACGCCCTGCTCCGCGAATTCGGCAAGCCATCGGGCGATGGCGGGATCGAGAACGTGTGCGCTCATCCCCGCGGCTCCGGTGCGTCGATGGGGCCGTGAACCGTTTCCAGCATCGCCTCGAGCTGTGAGAGATTGACCGGCTTCACGAGGTGGGCCAGGAACCCGGCCTGCGTGGAGCGCTGGCGATCTTCCGGCTGTCCGTACCCGGTGACCGCAATCAGGCGCGTGCCCGAGAGGCGGGGATGGCGCGCGAAGCGGCGGGCCAGCTCATAGCCGTCGACGACGGGGAGGCCGATGTCGAGGATCGCGACGTCGGGAAGGAATTCCTCGGCCAGCTCCATCGCGGTGAGGCCGTCGAGCGCGAAGCGCGCGTGGTAGCCTGCCGTCGCAAGCGCCTCCGACAGCAGGACCGCGCCATCTTCGTTGTCATCGACGACGAGCACGCGGACGGCCGATCGTTGAGGAGCGTCGATGCGATCAGCGGTTCCGGCGGCCTCGACCAGCGGCAGGCGGATCGTGAACTCGGATCCCTGGTTCCTGCCCGGGCTCGACGCGGAAATCGAGCCGCCATGGAGGCGCAGAATGCTGCGCACGATCGCGAGGCCGAGGCCGAGCCCGCCACGCGATCGCTCGATCGTCTGGCTCGCCTGAACGAAAGGCTCGAACATGCTCGCGATCATCTCCTCGTCCATGCCGATTCCGGTGTCGCGGACACGGACCACGACGTCCGATCCGTCAATCTCGGCGCGGATGCAGATGGCGCCGCCTGGCTCCGTGTACTTCGCCGCGTTGGTCAGCAGGTTGGCGAAGACCTGCGACAGACGCTGGGCGTCGCCCGTGACGACGAGCGGCGCCGCAGGAAGCGCAACCGTCATGGCATGACGGCGCTGCTGCACGAGCGGGCTCGCCATCTCGACCGATTCGGTGATGATTGCGGCGACATCGACCGCGTCGCGCCGGATTTCGAGCTTTCCTCGCGCGATGCGTGAGATGTCGAGGAGATCGCTGACGAGCGCAACGAGATGCTTGGCCTGACGCTCGATGATCGCGCGCTCGCGTTCGAGGGTTCCCGCTCCTCGCAGCTTCATCAGGTCGACCGCCATGAGAATCGGAGCGAGCGGATTGCGCAGCTCGTGGCCGAGCATCGCGAGGAAATCGTCCTTCACGCGGAGCGCCTCCTCCGCCGCGGCACGCGCCGTCTGCTGCGCCGCGATCTGCCTGCGCAGCTCCCGCTCCGACGCGACCCGTTCGCTGACGTCCTCTATGACGGTAATCGTGCCGACGATCGCGCCATCCGCCCTCAGGGGCGCGATGCGCGCGCGCTGCGGCATGGGCGCGCCGTCATCGGCGCGCGCGGCGACGAGGTAGCCGTGAAGCAGGTGGGAGACGAGGTAGGACTTGCCCTCGAGGGCGTCGCGGTAGCGCTCGTCGAGTCCGCGCGCGGCCAGATCCGGAAGCGCCGCCGCGAGCGGCTGCCCGATGGCGTCCTCTGACCGGATACCGGAGCGGCGCTCGAGCCAGCGGTTCCAGCTCGTGATCGTCAGTTTGGCGTCTGTCGTGAAAATACCGTGTTCGGCGAACTCGCCTGACCATTGGCCGACTGCCAGGTCCGCGTTCATTGTCCCGGCTCCCACGAGTCGATCGCGCGGAGCAGGCGATCGATCGACGCGACGCTCAGGACGATGATCAGGTAACCCGTCACCGAGCTGCCCTTCAGGCGGAAGCCGGCGTGCACGACCAGCGCGTACCGCAGGCCTTCGCGTTCGATGACGACCGATTCGACCACGGCCTCGAGCCCCTCGAGGGTCACGTGGGGAACGGCGAACGAGACCTGCACCTTCAGCAGATTCCCGAACATGCCGAGGCACGCGTTCAGGAGGATGTTGCCGACCTCGGCGATGACCTCGCGCGCGGACGCGTCGATGGAGAGGGGCAGCGCGGGCTCGTTCGTGAGGAGCTCTTTCAACATCCCGCCGCTTCGCTGGTCCAACACGAGCAGCGCGTCGCCGGCCACGGGACCGGAAAACACCTGGTGGACGCTCGCGATCTCTCCGTCGATGTATGGACGAAGCGTCTCTCCCAGCTCGTCCACGGGGCACATCATCACCTGCGGGACCTCGAGCTGCACACGATGGCCGGTGAGGCGTGAAAGCGATGCCGCGGCGCGTCCGAACCCGATGTTGATGAGCTCGGTCAGCGCGTCGCGCTGTTCGGCCGTGAACACCATTACTTCACCTCCGCGACGGCGCTCTGGAGCGCCCCCAGAATTTCATCGCGATCGAACGGCTTGTTGACGAATCCCCTCGCGCCCGCTTCCTCCGCCATCGTGTGGGAAGAGCTTTGCACATCCGCTGACACGACGAGCACCCGCGCGGCGGGATCGAGCTCCCGCAGCTTCTTGAGCACGTCGAGACCGTACATGCCGCGCATCACCAGATCGAGCAGGACGACGTCCGGCTTGTCGAGAAAATAGCGTTCGAGCGCCACGAGGCCGTCCTCGGCTTCAACCACGTCGTAGCCGGCCGGCTCGAGGATCTGCCGGAGGTTGCGGCGCGCCAGGTTCGAGTCGTCGACGATCAACACTTTCGCGTTCACAGGCGCTCCAGGATCGCATCCGGCATCGCGTCGAGGGAGACGCTGCCGTCGCTCAAACCTGCTTCGACGACCGAGCGCGGCATCCCGTACACGACGCAGCTTTCTTCCGCTTCCGTCAGAACGGTGCCGCCGGCAGCTTTGATCCAGGCGGCCCCTTCGCGGCCGTCCGAACCCATGCCTGTCATCACGATACCCAGAACGCGGTCACGATACACCTCGGCCGCGGAATGAAACAACACATCGGCGGATGGGCGATGCAGCGCGTCGAGCGGCCGCAGATCGAGGTGCGTCAGGACGCGGTTGGTCGGCGTCCGCCGAAACGTCAGATGGCGTCCTGCGGGGGCGATGAGGACGGCGCCCGGGCGGAGCTCTTCACCTTGCACCGCCTCCGACACCGAGAGCGCCGATCCCTCGTCCAGACGGCGGGCGAACATATCGGTGTACCCAACCGGCATGTGCAGCACGACGGCGATCGGGACAGGAAGCTCGGCCGGAAGCCGCGGAATCAACGACTTCAGAGCCTGCGGCCCTCCCGTCGAAATAGCGATCACGACGATGTCGACGAGCCCGCGCCCGACCGCCACGGTCGACGTTCGCGAGATCGCCGCGCCGACGGGAGCGGCGCGCGGGCGGCCGATTGGCGCGTGGGCGGCCGCTTCGACCTTGCCGACCAGCTCCTCCGACATTTCCAAGACCTTCTCCGTGGCGAGCGCCGTCGGCTTCTGCACGAAGTCGATCGCGCCGGCGTCGAGCGCCGCCAGCACGCGCTCACTCGACTCGGAGGCGATGCTGACGATGACGACCGGGACCGGCTGCGTCTCCATGACCCGCCGCGTGAACTCGGCGCCGTCCATGTCGGGCATGATCAAGTCCGCGGTGACCACATCCGGCCGCAGCTCGCGAACGAGATCGAGCCCCTCATCGCCGCCGCGCGCGGTGCCCACAACTTCGAAGGCGGGATGCCGCGAGAGAATCTGCTTGATGGTCTTGCGGACGTACGCCGAGTCGTCGACCACCAGCACGCGGATTACGCGTTCCATCGGACCGTTCCGTGGTCTGGTGCGGCCGTCGTGACCGTCGGCTCCGCGCTGCCGCGGTGCACGTACATGAAGGCGCCTCCAATCTCCTGCAGGTCGAAGCGGTTCGTGATACGGAGCAGCGATTCCGCTGCCCCGACGCAGAGATAACCGCCCGCGGGCATGGAGCCCGACAGCAGGTCGACCGTGCGCCGGATGCTCGTGTCAGAGAAATAGATGAAGACGTTGCGGCAGAAGACGATCGGCGACGCGCCCCACCGAGCGACCTCCGCCGGGTTCTGTAGATTCACGATGTCCCACGTGATGCGGCCGTGGATGGCGTCGCTCACGCGCCACTCCTCCCCGATCTTGTGAAAATAACGGTCGCGCAGCCGCTCCGGGAGGTTGCGGAACGATCGCGACGTGTAGTGGCCGCGGCGCGCCTTCTCGACCGCCGCGGGGCTGGCGTCGCTTCCGATGATGCGGATCGGCGCCCGCGCGAACCAGCCGGCCTCTTCGAGCACCATCGCGATGGTCAGCGGCTCCTCGCCCGAGGCGCAGGGAGCGCTCCAGATCTGCAGCGCCCGCCCCGCGGCCTGCTCCACGAGGCGCGGCAGGACCACGGCGGCGACGGCGCGAATCTGATCGATTTCGCGCCAGAAGTACGTCTCGTTGACCGCGAGCGCGTCCATCACGCGCCGCCATTCCGCGTCGGCCTCCGTGTCGTACTTCAACAAGTAATAGTAGTCGAGCAGCGACCCGAATCCGCGCTGCACGAGGACGGGCGCGAGCCTGTCGGCAAGCTGGTCCAGCCGATCGTCGCCGAAGTAAAGGCCCAGGCGCTCGTGAATCAAGTCGCGCAGCAGCCGAGTGGAGGCGCGGGGAATCCCGAGCGAATCCGCATCGAAGGACATCACTCAGCGCTCCCCGTATTCGGTGCCGATCGCGGGCTGTCGCCGCGACCGCCGGATGCCGCTTCGAGGACGGCGAGGGCCGCCCTCCGAACCGTCGGGTTGGGATCGGTGCGTGCCAGCGTCACGATGCGGCGTTCGCCGCCGCGAGTGCCGAGGTGGCGGAGCTCCGTCAGGGCGGCCGCTCGCACGTCGGCGGCGCCGTCGCCGAGTGCCGACTCCAGCCATCGCGACGCGTCCCCGCGGCGCATTCCTCCCAGCGATTGCACGACGGCCACGCGGACCTGCGGTCGAGGATCGCGCAGCCCTTCGGCGACCGATGCAATCGCGTCGCTCGGGAGCGCAGCCAGCGCGGGGACCACCAGATGGCGACGCGGCGCCTCGGCTGTGAGATCGATGAGCGCCTTCACCGCCGTGCTGCCGTCTTCGGTCGTGGCAATCCTCGCGAGCCCGTGGACCGCGGCAGCCGCCACATTCGCGCTCTCGTCCGCCGCGGCCGTCCATTGGAGAAGTTCGATGGCCTTTTTCCCGGCCAGACGTGAGATCGATGCCGCCGCCGCGGCCCTGCGCTCCTCGCCGGCGCCGCGCAACGCGGCTTCGAGAGGAGGCCACGCATCCGCGTGCGGGATGTTGCCCAATGCAGCCACCGCCGCGATCGCCCGTTCGGCATCATCCGACGCGCTGAGCGCCGCGAGCGCGGGCACGGCAGATGGACTGCCGATCCGTCCGAGCGCGTCGATTGCCGCCAGCCGAACGTGGCCGGCGCCATCGTCGAGCGCGAGGTGCGTCAGTTCGTCGAGCGCCGGCGCGTGACGATGCTCGCCGAGCCCGCGCGCGGCGAAGTACCGCACCCAGGCGTCGCCGTCGAGGAGCGCCGCCGCGAGCGACGCCGTGACGGCCGGATTGTCGACGCGGACGATGGCATGGACGGCGGACGCGCGAACTCTCGGGTCGCTGTCGCTCAGCGCGGGAGCGAGCGTGTCGAAGACACGGTCGTCGTCGAGAAACGCGAGGTGCTCGATTGCCGCACGACGCACGGCGGGATCGGCGTCGCCGCACGACGCAAGGAGATCGTCCGCGCACTCGCGGAACCCGAAGTATCCGGCGATGCGGACGGCCGACTCGCGAACGTGCGCGCTGCGATCTCGCAGCAGCGCCGCGGTGCGCGAGGCCATGTCAGGATGGCCGATCGAGTTCAGCGCGGCGATCACCGCCTGTCGGACGGCGGGGTCCTCGTGACCGACCAGGCCGAGGAGCGCCTCGAACGCGCGGGCGTCGCCAATCCGGGCGAGCGCCCCTGCGGCGGCAACCACGAGCGCGGCGTCGGCGGCGAGAACGTCGAGCAGCGCCGGCGTCGCTCGGCGATCGCCGATGCGGCCGAGCCCGACGACTGCCGCGTGGCGCGTGTCGAGATCCTCGGCCGCCAGTTGCTCGATGAGCAGATCGACGACCCTCGGCCCCTGACGCACCAGATATTCGACTGCCTTCGCTCGAACGGAGGGCAGCGCGAGAAGGAGCGTCAACGCCCGATCGACGGCTGGTCCTTCGAGCCAGGCGAGCACTTTCGCAATCGATGGCAGGTCCTCCGCCCTGGCGTGCTGCACGGCGTCGAGCAGGTTCTGCGTCCCCGTCGCGGAAATGACCGCCCTCACGCGGTCTGCAATCTGCTCGGCGCCCCCATACCGCTCCTCGAAGCGATTCGCCACGCGCGCGAGCGCATCCGCCACGATCTCGGTCGGCGCCGTGGCTTCGTTGAGGAGGCGCGTCAACGGCTCCACGACGTCGTCGTCACCGATCGACCCGAGCACGTCCGCGACCGGGCCGCGCAGCAGGTCGTGTTTCAGCAGCGGGACGAGCCGCGCCGCACTCGTCGAGTCGCCGATGCGCGCAAGCGCGTCGAGCGATGGGAACCCGAGAAAGAAATCGCCCGATTCAGCGATCGCGATCAACCGTTCGACCGCCGCTGCCGCCTTCAGTTTTCCAAGGGCCTCAATCGCATGGAAGCGCAGGTTGTCGTCCGGCTCGGAAAGGGTCTCCATCAGCGGGGGTACGGCGCGGTCATCGCCTCGTTCTCCCAATAACAGCGCGGCCTGCAGGCGCAGGTCCGGTTCGCCCGATCGCAGCAAGTCGATGAGCGGCTCGACGACGTCGGCGTCTGCGGAGGCGAGCAGTTCAATCGCGCTGCTGAGCACACTGAAGTTGTGGTGCTCGCGGCGGAGCGCGTCGAGAACGGCGGCGATCACGTCCGCCGAGCTCCGGCGGCTCAGAGCGGTCACCGCCGCCCGGCGAACACGCCAGTCCTCGTCGGCCATGGCTCCGAGCAGCGGATCGGTGCCGACGACAGCATTGGCCGCCAGTTTCTGGGTGGCGCCGAGCCGCACGTCCGGATCGAGGCTCGCCAGTTGCGCCGCGAGCTCCCGCTCGTGCTCGAGACGCGCCGTCACGTCTTCGATCGCGACGATCGTTCCGATGACGCGCCCGTCCTCACGAAGCGGCCCGATCGTCACCCGCTGCTGCATGCGGTCGAACACTGCGGATCGTGTTGGCGCCGGGCAGGCGACCAGATACCGATGAAACGCGGGCGCCAGGATCTCGACCTCGCCGCGCGAGAGCACCTGCTCGAATACCGCGGTGAGGCCCCGATCGGAGAGATCGGGAATGAGCTCGGAGAGCCGTCGACCCCGCGCCGTTTCGGACGCGATACCGGTTACGCCCGCCAACCAGGTGTCCCACGTGCGGACCGTCAGAGACGTGTCGGTCGTGAACACGCCCATACCGGCGGAAGGGCTGCGGTCGGCGGCTGCTGTCGTGTTCTGAGTGCTATCTCCCACTGCGGTTCGCACCATTGCCCCGAGCGTGGCGTCCTGTGCTGCGTTCCGCCATGGACACGAGCGCGGTCGCCCGCTCCAGGAGGTCGTTGCTGCCCCCGCGTGTCTCCTGCACGCCGTGCGCATTCCGATCCGTGATTTCGCGAATCTGTTTCAGCGTGTCGAGGAGCTGGCGTGCGACGACCGAATGCTCCCGATTGGCGGTGGTGATGAGTTTGATTTGCTTCGCGGTGTTCTCGGCGGCGTCCGATACGTCCTTCACCGCACGCGCCTGCTCCTTGAGCGCGCGGACGGTCTGGTCCGACTGGACCCGAACGGTCTCCGCGCCCGTGGCGATCTGACTGATGGCGCTGGCCTGCTCGCCCATCGCCGTGCTCACGATCCCCACCATGCGGACGAGCCCCTCGGCCGCGGTGGAGATCTGGTCGCCGGCCGTGCTCTGTTCGGCGAGCGCTTTGGCCGTCGTCGCGGCAGTGCGGCGCATCGCGTCGGTCGTGTGACCAATCTGCTCCGCCGATTTCGCCTGCTCCGACGTGGCACGGCGGACCCGGTTCGCTAGATCCTTCGTGCTCTGGGCAGCCTTGAGGATGTCGCGCGCGGCGCGCGCTTGTTCACTCATGGCTTTGCGGACTTCCTGGGCCGTCCGCCGCATCGCGGTGTTCGCCTGCATGAGGGTCGCAACGGCCGACCGCTGTTCGGCCGTTGCGTTGGCCACGTGCCGCGCCTGCTCGGCAGTGCTGGTGACCGCGCCAGCCACTGACCGCGCCGCCTCGCGCTGCTCCTCCGTCGCCCGCGCGATCTGCGCGGTGATCTGCGCTGACTCTGCAATGCCGCTGAGGATCTTCTGGAGCCCGGCGCGGCCTTCCTCGGCGAGCGTGTTGTTCTCGTCGGCCGTTCGCAGCGCATCGGAGGAGGCCGACACCGCTTCCTGCGCAACCTCCTGCAGGGCCCTGATGATCCCGTCGATGTCGGCGGTCGCTTTTGCCGCGCGGTCCGCCAGGTTCCGAATCTCTTCCGCGACGACGGCGAACCCCCGCCCGGCGTCGCCGGCGCGGGCGGCTTCGATCGAGGCGTTGAGCGAGAGGAGGTTCGTGCGCTCGGCGATCAGATTGATCGTGCTGACGATCGTGCCGATGTCCTTGGCGCGCTTGCCCATGTCCCGAATGACGCCGCCCGACTTCGTCATCGATTCGCGGACGCGCCCGAAGCCCTGAACCGACTTCTGAATCGACCCGGCCCCTTCCTCGGCGTCGCGCGCGACGCGGCGCGTGATCTCGTCTGCCTGTCTGGCGAGCGCGGCCACCGATTGCGCCGATCGATCGAGCTCGGTCGCGCTGTTGGCGGCAATGGTGGCCGCATCGCTGATGCGCTGACCGTTCTGCGCGACGGCGTCGACGGATCGGGCCATCTGCTCCGTGGACGTGACGTTCTCCTCGACGGAGGTCGCGAGCGAGTCCGTCATGGCCGTCACTTCTTCGATCGACGCCGCCGTTTCGTTGATCGCCGACGAGGTCTCTTCCGCCGCTGCGGCGAGATCGTCCGTATTGCCGACGACGCGCTGGACGGACGCGCCAATCTGGTCGATCGCCGCCGCCGTCTCGTTCACCGAGGACGCGAGTGTTTCCCCGTCGGCGGTGACGCGCTTGATCGAGGCGGCCATGGACACCATGGATGCGGTGACCTGCTGGGCAGAGGCGGCCATCGATTCGGTCGTGAGCGTGACCTTCTTGATCGAGGCCTCGCTCTCCTGAATCGCGGCCGCCGTCTCTCGGACCGAGGCGGCCAGGCCGCCGGTGCTCGCCGTCACCTGCTCCATCGAGGCGGCCATCTCGTTGGCGGACGAGGCGAGCTCCTCGGCAGATCCGGCCACTGATTCCGCCTGCTGGGCGGTATCCTTCAGCGACGCGGCCATCTGGCTGCCGCCGCTCACCGCATCTTCGAGCGATCGCACCTGGCTCTGGGCGCCGTCGAGCACGCCCTGTGCGACGCGCGCGATCGTGGCCGCCGTTTTGGTGATGTAGTCCGCTTCCTCGCGGAGCAGGCCCGGATCCACACCGGTGTCGCGCCTGCCGTTCGCGCGGCTGGCCTCGATCCCCTCGACGCGCTTTCCGTTGATCCCGTTGCGCCGCGCTCCCATGACCGTCTCCTTCTTCTAGGCTCGTGTTTCCGCCGATGATCCCGACCCGATCCCGTGCCCGCCCGCTCCGGCCGGTGACTCCAGAACGGACCCCTCCAGCAGCATCTCGACCTTGACGAGCAGCACGAGGCGTTCGCCGATCGTGGCCACGCCGTCCAGGTATTTGGCGCCCGCCGTCGCGTGGCCCGGCGCCTGAATGGCCGACGCCGGAATTCGCACGAATTCGCGCGCGCGATCGACGAGAAGTCCCACCCACCGGTCGCGGGCCTGCACGACGAGCAGGCGCGTCCCGAGATCATGCTCGATGCGCTCGAATCCGAAGCGCGTGCGCATGTTGATCACGGGCACGATCTGTCCGCGAGAGAAGACGACACCCTCCACGTCGGGGTTCGCGTTGGGCACTGGCGTGATCTGCTCGATCATTTCCATGTGCCGGACCTCCTCGCTCCGAACGGCGTAGCTGGTGCCTGCGACGGAGAAGACGATGTACGACTCGCCGCTCGTCATGCGTTGGCTCCGTTGCCGGTCTGTCCGGCGGCCGTCCGGTGGACGCGCGACGCCGATCCGCGATGGCGCGCGCCGCGCGCGCTGCGGGCGAGGGCGGCGGCGTCGATGATGAGCACGACGCGCCCGTCGCCGAGATCCGTGGCGCCGCTGATGCCCTCCACCTTCAGCAGGGCATCGCCCATGGTCCGCACGACGACCTGTCGCTGGCCGAGAATGCGATCCACGACGAGGGCCACGGCGTCCTGCCCGGTGCCGACCACGAACGCGTGCCGCCTCGATGCGGCTTCTGCGCCCAGCGCGAAGAGCGTGGTGAGCCGGACGATCGGCAGCGAGCGGCCGCGGTACGGGATCAACTCGATGTGCTCCGTACGGCGGACGAGCGTTTCATCGATCTCGATGACCTCTTCGACCGCGCTCTGCGGGACCGCGAAGCGGTGGCCGTTCGCCGCGGCGATGAGCGCCTCGGTGATGGCGAGCGTCAGCGGCAGCGAGATGCGGAACGTCGTCCCTCGTCCGGGCTGGGTATCGAGCGTCATCGTTCCGCCCAGCTCGCGAACCGTGGTGCGAACGACGGACATGCCGATCCCACGTCCGCTCGCGCGATCCGCCTCTTCGCGCGTCGAGAATCCTGGCTCGCAGATCAGGTCGAGCAGCGTGGGCGCGTCGATCGGTCCCTGCGGCACGGGCACACCAGCCGCCCTCGCGAGCTCGGCTACCGATGCTGCGTCGATGCCCCCGCCGTCATCGGCGATCTGGAGCAGGACCATCTCGCCGTACGTCGAGGCGGTCAACGTGACGATGCCCTCCGCGGGCTTGCCTGCGGCGAGGCGGTGTTCCGGCGTCTCGATCCCGTGGCTGACGGCGTTGCGCACGAGGTGCAGAATCGGATCCATCATCCGCTCGACCAGGAACTTGTCGACTTCCGTTTCCTGTCCGCTGAGCACGACCCGCGCGGTCTTCCCGACATCGCGCGCCACGTCGCGAGCGACGAACGGCATGCGCCGGAAGATCTCGTCGACGCGCACGAGGCGCAGGCGCATCACGTCCCGGCGGAGATCACGCAGGTGCCGCTCGAAGGTGAGCATGCCTTCCTGCAGCGTCCGCCGCTCCGCCGAGGGAATCGAGCGCTCCACGCGCGCGAAGGTTTCGGCGAGCCGTGCGCGCGTGACGACGAGGTCCGCGACGCGCCGCATCACCTCGTCGAGACGCCCGAGATCGACGCGGACGTAATGCGATGGGGCGAGAATGGCGGTGTCGCCGCCCGAAGGGGCAGGCGTGTAGCTCGGGCCGCCCTCTGCCGTAGCTGTGCCGGCCCCTTCTGCAGGCTCCCACGTCAAACCGTCCTCGGCCCATCGCTCGAACGATGCCGGGTCCGCCGCGCTGGCCACGATGAATTCGAACACGATCCCGCCCCCGGGCGTGACGTGCGGCGCGACGCTCGCGAGGTGGCCGATATCCGCCAGGCGCGCGCGAATTGTGTCGACCTTCACACCGCGATCGACGAGTGCGGGGGAGGGCGCGAAGATGAACCGCCACTTCGGCAGGTCCGATCGCGCACGCGAGGGATGCGACGTCTCATTCGCGGGCGGGGTGGACGGCGCGCGAGAGGTTAGCGCTGCGAGCCTGCGAACAGTTTCCGCGATGGAGGGGGGCGGCGCGCCCGCGCGCCGGGCGGCAATCACGGTTTCGAGCACGGCGGTGCTGTCGATGAGGACGGAGACCGCGTCGGGTCCCAACGTCAGCTCGCGATCGCGAAGCCGCCGCAGGAAGGCTTCGAGCTCGTGCGCGACGCGTTCCGCCTCGCGCACGTCGACCATTGCCGAGATGCCCTTCAGCGAATGGTAGCTGCGGAACAGTTCATCGACGATCCCCGCTTCGGTTCGCGCGTCCGCCGGACTCTCGAGTGCGAGCAGCGCACGTCGCACGATCGCGAGGTGCTCTTCGCATTCGGCGAAGTAGTCGTCCAGGAAACTGGCGACGAACTCGTCGGTTCCCCCCGGGTCGCGGTCCGTCACGAGCGGTCCTCCCGCGGCGTCGAGGCAGAAACGGCGTCGGGCACGCCGAGAAGGGTTCGAACGTCCCGTGCGAGCGCCGCCGGCGAGAATGGCTTCGTGAGGAACATCGTTGCGCCCGCGGCCAGTGCTGCCCGCCGGCTCACCTCGTCCGCACGCGTCGTCAGGACCACGACGGGAAGGGTCGTGAAGGAAGGTTGTGAGCGCACGAACTTCAAGACATCGAGCCCGTGCATATCCGGCATATTGAGATCGAGCACGATGAGATCGGCCGGACGGACTACCAGGGTCTCGATCGCTTCGAGTCCCGTCCCGGCTTCGTTGAACGTCAGGCCCGGAACGCTGTCGAGCGACGCGCGCACCATGCGGCGGATTGTCGGCGAATCGTCCGCGATGAGGACAGTGGCCATAGGGAGAAGAGCACGGCCGTCTTACGTGTTCAACGGTCGACCGTCGCGACGGAGAGAACACGAATCATACCCCAAGTCCGGAGCGCGTCCGGTGCGTGTCTCGATTCGGAGCAGTGCCGCGCCGGTCGCTCAGGTCCGAGCGCCGTTTGACTTGCAGAACCGTTCGGCGATAATCAGCGCGGTGCTCACCCCTCTGACCCCCGAGCTTTGACATGCCTTCTGTCGCGACCGACGAGACCGCGCGGCTCGCGGCGCTCCACCGATACAAGATCCTCGACACCGACCCTGAGCAGGCGTTCGACGACCTGACCCTGCTTGCCTCTCAGATTTGCGGGACGCCGATTGCGCTCATCACGCTCGTCGATGCCAATCGGCAGTGGTTCAAGTCGCGTGTCGGCGTCTCGGTCACCGAGACCTCCCGCGCGATTTCGTTCTGCACGCACGCGATCTGCCAGCGCGAAGTCCTGATCATCCCCGACGCGAGCACCGATGGGCGCGTGAGCGAGAGTCCGCTCGTGACGAACGAACCGCACATCCGGTTCTATGCGGGCGCGCCGCTCGTCACGCCGGAGGGCCAGGCGCTTGGTACGCTCTGCGTCGCCGATTGCGTGTCGCGGACGCTGTCGCCCGAACAGCTCGAAGCGCTCCAGGCGCTGCGGCGGCAGGTGGAGGGGCAGCTCGAGCTGCGCCGCAACCTCCTCGATCTGCAGAACGCGTTAGCGGACCGCGATCGCGCGGAGGCGGCACAGACCGCGCTCATCGACCAGCTCCGCACGTCCCAGGAAGAGGTCCAGAAGCTGAGCGCGCTGATTCCGTACTGCTCGAAGACGCAGTTCGAAATGACGATACCCGCGGATCCTGCGGCGATCCCGACGATCACCGACGGCGTGACGCAGCTGCTTCACGCGAAAGGCTGGGCCGAGCTCGACGTCATGGCCGTGGAGCTGGCGCTGCAGGAGGCGGTCGCCAACGCGATCCGGCACGGGTGCCACAACGATCCGACGAAGTACGTGCAATGCTGCGTGACGTTCGACGATCGCGGCGAGATCCTCATCGTGGTCCGCGATCCCGGCGGCGGTTTCGATCCGGGCGCCGTTCCGAATCCGCTGGCTCCCGCGAATCAGTTGAAGTCGAGCGGCCGCGGCATTTTCCTGATCAACAACCTCATGGACGAGGTCGGCTTCGCCGCAGGCGGCAGCGAGCTGCAGATGCGCAAGAAGAAGAAGGCCGTGAGCTGATTGGCGGCCCCCCAAGGGCCGCCCGGCGCTCTCAGATTCTGGTCGCGCGCGTCAGCAGATACCCCTGACGCACGACGTTTCCCTCGAAATACTGCGACGTCAACGCGTCGCATTCCTTCCGGAACTGCGCGAGCTTCTGCGGGTCCGACCCGGAGAGCACCTCCACGAGCTTCAGCAGGGGACCGGCCGTCCGTTCCGTGAGCTCCCGATTGTGCTGCGGGCTGAGCGCGGGAGCGAACATGAAATCCCGCTCGAACACCAGATCGCGCACGCGCGAGCCGAGCCGCTCGCGGACGATCGAGGGCTCGCCCCACTGCCCCGGCGGAGACACGCCTGGCGGAGGCGGCGGCAGATAGCTGCCGACCAGCGCAAACATCCGGCCGACGCACAGCTCCGGCGGCCAGGTCGAGAACGCGATCGTGCCCCCCGGCTTCAGGACGCGCAGCATCTCGCCGACCGCCACGTCGGGGCGCGGCGCGAACATGTGCCCGAACTGGCTCATGACCGCGTCGAAGGTTGCGTCGGGAAACGGCAGCTTCTCGACGTCCCCTTCGTGGAATTCAATCGCGACGCCCGCGATGCGCGCATTGTCCCGCGCGACGGCCAGGAGTTCCGGCGTCAGGTCGAGCCCCGTGACGCCCGCGCCGAGCCGAGCGGCCGTGACGGACACGACCCCGGTGCCGCACGCCACGTCCAGCACTCGATCCCCGGGCTTGATGCCCGCATGTCTGACGAGCCGCGCGGCGGTCACTGTGGTCATGGCCGCGAGCGGCGCGAAATGGGCCCAGCCGGCGCGTTGCGCCGCCTTGAAGTTGTCGAGCGCGTCCATACCGCAAGAGCTTACACCACTCGCTATGATGGATCTGCAATGAGCGCGCATGCCGAAGCGCCTGCCGGCGCCCCCGCGGAAGTTGTCGATCCCGTCTGCGGGATGACGATCAGTCTGGAAGACGCCGTCGGCCACATCGACCATGGCGGCCGCACGTACTACTTCTGTGCCCAGAGCTGCATGGACCGGTTTCGGGCGGATCCCGAGCACTTCCTCCACCCCGAGAACCGTCCGGCGGCGCCGGCCGATCCGGAACGCGAGTATACGTGCCCGATGGATCCGGACGTTCGCCAGAAGGGCCCCGGCGCGTGTCCCAAGTGCGGCATGGCGCTCGAGCCGGTGTCGATCGAGCCGCTGACGAAGACCGAGTGGACGTGTCCGATGCACCCGGAGATCGTCCGCAGCGAGCCCGGCGCGTGCCCGATCTGCGGCATGGCGCTCGAGCCGCGCGTGGTCACGATCGCGGAGCGGAACCCGGAGCTCGACGACATGACGCGGCGATTCCGAGTGTCGCTGCTCCTGACCGCGCCCATTCTCGCGCTGATGGTGTCGGAGTTCGTTCCCGGCCAGCCGCTCCAGCATCTGCTGCCGCACTCGGCGATGAACTGGGTCGAGCTGGCGCTGGCGAGCCCCGTCGTTCTCTGGGGAGGGCGTCCCTTCTTCGAGCGCGGATACGCGTCAGTGGTGAACCGTCACCTCAACATGTTCACCCTGATCGCGCTGGGCGTCGGCGCCGCGTACGGCTACAGCCTGATGGCGACGATCGTACCGTGGATCTTCCCACCGTCCTTCCGCACCGGAGGCGACGTCGCGGTGTACTTCGAGCCCGCCGCTGTCATCGTCGTCCTCGTGCTGCTCGGACAGGTGCTGGAGCTTCGCGCGCGGAGCCGTACGAGCACGGCGATCCGGAACCTGCTGGGCCTTGCACCGAAAACGGCGCGCCGCGTCGCCGATGGCTCCGAACAGGAGATTCCACTCGAGCACGTCGTCGTGGGAGATCGGCTGCGCGTCAGGCCGGGCGAGCGCGTTCCGGTGGACGGACACGTCGTGGAAGGCGCCACCACGATCGACGAGTCGATGGTCACGGGCGAGCCGATTCCGGTGGAGAAGGTGCACGGCGCGCGCGTGACCGGCGGAACGGTGAACGGCACCGGCACGTTCGTCATGGCGGCCGACCGCGTCGGCAGCGACACGCTCCTGGCGCAGATTGTCCGCATGGTCAGCGAGGCACAGCGATCGAGAGCGCCGATTCAACGCGTCGCGGATGTCGTGTCGGCGTGGTTCGTCCCAATCGTGATCGCGGTCGCGATCGTCACCTTCATCGTGTGGGCCATGGTCGGCCCCGAGCCGAGGCTGGCCCACGCGCTCGTGAATGCGGTGGCGGTGTTGATCATCGCGTGCCCATGTGCGCTCGGACTCGCCACGCCCATGTCGATCATGGTCGGGACGGGACGCGGCGCCGAAGCCGGGGTGTTGATTCGAAACGCCGAGGCGCTCGAGGTGCTCGAGAAGGTGACGACGATCGTCGTCGACAAGACGGGCACGCTCACGGAAGGAAAGCCGAAACTCGTCGCGCTCGAGCCCGTCGCCGGCGTGGATGCGACGGCGCTCCTTCGTGCCGCGGGCAGCGTGGAACACGTCAGCGAGCATCCGCTCGCGTCTGCGATCGTGGCGGGCGCACGCGATCGGCAGGTGCCTCTCGCAGACGTGGACGGCTTTCAGTCCGTGACCGGCAAGGGCGTCACCGGCAATGTCGATGGACGGCGGGTTGCTGTCGGCAACAGCGCGTTGATGCAGGAGGTCGGCGCCGCGGCCGCGCCGCTCGAGGTGCGGGCGGATGCGCTCCGGCGCGATGGGCAGACCGTGATGTTCGTGGCCGTCGACGGCCGCCTCGCAGGATTGATCGGCGTCGCCGATCCACTGAAGCCGACAGCGGCGGATGCGATACGGAGGCTGCACGAGGACGGCGTGAAGCTCGCGATGGTGACGGGCGACAACGCGGCCACCGCCGCGGCGGTCGCTCGAGCGGTCGCAATCGATCGCGTGGACGCCGAGGTGCTGCCCGATCGAAAGGCGTCGATCGTCAAGGAGCTGCAGCAGAGCGGCGAGCGCGTGGCGATGGCGGGTGACGGCATCAACGACGCGCCGGCGCTGGCGCAGGCCGATGTCGGCATTGCGATGGGCACGGGCACGGACGTCGCGATGGAAAGCGCGGGCGTGACGCTCGTGAAAGGGGACCTCAGGGGCATCGTCAGAGCGCGGCGCCTGAGCCGCGCGGTGATGGGCAATATCCGCCAGAACCTGTTCTTTGCGTTCGTGTACAACGTGCTGGGCGTACCGATCGCCGCGGGCCTGTTGTATCCGATTGCAGGCCTTCTGCTCAGCCCGATGATCGCGAGCGCCGCGATGACGTTCAGCTCCGTTTCGGTGATCGCCAATGCCCTCCGATTGCGCCGGGTCGAGCTCTGACGCACGCGTCCGCGCGAGCAGGATGCACGAGCCATGATTCGCGCCGCCCTCAGGTCGCCACAGGATCCCGCCGGCACGGTGCTCGTACGGCAGCTCGCCGATCAGGCCTTCTCGCGCGCATCGGGCGCGCCGCTGCGCGACCACAACAGCGTGACGCTGCTCAGGGACGCTGCCGAGAACTACCCGCGGTGGCTCGATGCGATCGGTTCCGCGCGGCGGACGATTCATTTCGAGATGTACATCATCCACGAGGACGAGCAGGGCCGTCTGTTCGCGGACGCGCTGCTGGCGAAGGCGCGCGAAGGGGTGACCGTCCGGCTGCTCTACGACTGGATGGGCGGCGTCGGCAAGACCTCACGCGGGTTCTGGAACCGGCTGCGCGCCGGCGGCGTCGAGGTGCGCTGCTACAATCCGCCGCGCTTCGATCGGCCGCTCGGGTGGCTGAGCCGCGATCACCGAAAGATGATTTCCGTCGATCGCTCGGTCGCGTTCGTCACCGGATTGTGCGTGGGGCAGGCATGGACGGGAAACCCCGCCCGAGGCTTCGAGCCGTGGCGCGACACGGGGGTCGAGCTGCGCGGGCCAGCCGTGGAAGACTGCGAGCGCGCGTTCGCCGACGCGTGGTCCGCGGCAGGCGAGCCGTTCACCACTGACACGGACGTGGTTGCCGCAAGCCAGCCGCCGGCCGGGGACATCTCCGTGCGGGTGGTCGCGACGGTGCCCAACACCGCCGGTCTGTTTCGCGTCGATCAGCTCGTCGCCGCGATGGCCAGAAACACGCTCTGGCTGACGGACGCGTATTTTGCGGGGACGACCCCGTACGTGCAGGCGCTGTGCGCCGCCGCACGCGACGGCGTGGACGTGCGACTCCTCGTCCCAGGCGCGTCGGACATCCCGATGGTGCGGCTGTTCTCGCGCGCCGGTTACCGGCCGCTGCTCGAGGCGGGCGTTCGCGTCTTCGAGTGGGACGGCTCGATGCTCCACGCGAAGACGGCGGTCGCCGACGGACGCTGGGCCCGCGTGGGATCGACGAACCTGAACCTTGCGAGCTGGATGGGCAACCGCGAACTCGACGTCATCGTCGAGAACGAGCCGTTCGCGCGCGCGGTGGAGGCCATGTTCCTGGCTGATCTGACGAACGCGACCGAGGTGGTGCTGGACGCGCGCAACCGCGTGCGCGCGCCGGATGGGGCGCGCGCCGCCGCGCCGCGCCCGCGTTCGGGCGGCAGCAGCGGGCGTGCCGTGACCGGCGCCGTTCGCATCGGCAACACGGTGACGGCGGCGATCACGAACCGGCGCATCCTCGAGCCGGTCGAGGCGCACATCGCGCTGATCGCTGGGCTGCTCCTGCTCGGCCTCGCCGCGCTCGTGGTCACCTTTCCGCGCGGGTTCGCCTATCCCGTTGCGGTGATTGCCCTGTGGTTTGCCGCCGCGCTCCTTGTCCGCGCAGCGGCGCTCAAGCAGAGCAGAACGCGGAGGTGACGCGGCCCTGCACCGCCTGCGCCAAAGGCGACGGCGGAGAGGACCGCGCGACGATCTATGCGACGCGTTGAAGCGCGTCGGAGTTTACGACGTGGGCAATAGCCCCACTCGATCCGGTCACGCGCGAACCGGTCGTTTGCGCGCCGGTTCCCCTGAACGCCCAGATGAGCAGCGCGATGACGATGATCGCCAGCACGATCCACAGCCAGACGTAGTTCCGGTGCTTCGGGACGACATCGATATCGGCCATTACTCCCTCCCGCGACCTTTCATGTCGTCTTTCACGCGGATGTCGTCCGAAGACGGCTCGACGTCGAACTCCTCACGGCGGACGTCGGCCTCGACGGTGCGCTCGCGCGTCACCGGCTCCTTGCTGATGACGACTTCTTCCTTGACCACCGGCCGCTTCTCGACGATGGCTTCCTCTTCCCTGACGGGAATCACGATTTCCTCGTCGCGGAACTCGGCCGAGCCGACGGCACGCTCGACGGGGCGCCGCTCCACGTGAACTTCCTCGCCTCGCAGCGGAACCGACTGGCGGACGTGCTCGGTCTCGACGTGTTTCGATACACGAACCTCGCCCTTCTGTTCCATGCGCTTGCCGATGCGCAGCTCCTCCGCGGACCGGGTGATGCGCTTGCTCTCGGGGCCGCTCCCGACGTGCGATCGGTATGTATCGTCGTACTCCCTGGCGAACGCCTTCCCCTCCTGGTACTCGGGGAGGTTCACCAGCGAGCTGCGGCTCATTCGGTTGAGCACGACCTCTTCTTCGCCGGTGTCGAGCTGCGCGTCTTCGATTGGCACGAGCACGTGGCGGTCCTTGTCGAGTCCCGTCGCTTCGCGATCGAGATCGACATCGAGATAGCGCACTTTGCCGGCCGAGCGATCGATGATCAGGTCATCGACCTTGCCGACGACGTCGTCTGAGCCGAGGACGACGTCCCAGCCGCGCACATCCGGTTCGCCGGGTGCGACTTCGAAATCCGCGTCGCTCAGTCGTGCCAGCGACGCATTGGTGATTGGGTCTGCCATTGTCCCTCCTGCGTGATTGGTCTCCCTCTCGTCACGCGTACGGGTGTGCAACGGCAGTACCCAGTTGTTCATCAACCTTCTTGGGAGGCGCGCGCAGGGGCAAGGCTTGCGCGGGGTCCAACGATGGCCGCGAAAGTGCTGAGGAGACGAGACCGCAAAAACGTCAGTATCCGGAGAATTCTTCCGTTCGAATGTTGTCCGGGTCCGCGTCGAGCTCGCCGAGCGCCGCACGCATCGCCGCAACGAATGACGGAGGACCGGCGAGGTAATAGATCGCGTTCGCGTTCTGCAGGTGCGGCTTGACGAAGTCGGCGTTCATCAGGCCTGTGCTGTATCGCCAGGTTCCAGCCGGGCCGGGATCCGTGATCGTCGCGACGAGCTGGAAGTTCGGATTGGCGCGCTGGGCTGCCTCCAGATCGGACAGGAACGCGGTGCTCGCCGCGGTCCGGTTCGAGTAGAGGAGCAGCAGCTTGTGCGGAAGGCGGCGCGCCGCCGCATCGCTGATGATGCTGTGGAACGGCGTGATGCCGATCCCGCCGGCGAAGAAGACGGCAGGTTTCGCGGCGTTCTTGTGCAGCACGAACGAGCCGTACGGACCGTCGACGTCGATTTCCAGCCCCGGCGCGCCTTCGAGCAGCGTGCGTTTGAACGCGCTTCCCGTCAGCCGCGTTGCAAAGGTGAGCCGGGGCAGATCATTGGGCGTCGACGTGATCGAGAACGTCCGGCTCGACCCCTTGTCGTCCTGGTAGCGCGGCGAGGGGATGGTGAGATCGCACGTCTGGCCGGGCTCGAACGTGAATGGGTCCTGCAGCTCGAACGTGAACGCCCCGGTCCCTTCGGCGACCATGTCGACTTTCGCCAGTTTCGCCTTCATCAGCCCACCCTTCACAAGGACTTCAGATACTCGATCAGGTCCCGCTTCGCCTGTTCGTTGAGCTGCAGGCCGAAGAACTGATCGTAGTGGTCCACGACGGCCCGAAGCGTCGGGAACCGTCCGTCATGGTAGAACCCTCCCTTCTGCCGCGTAAAGAGGCCCGCGAGCGGGGTGGTCCGGTAGCGGTGATCGGGCGATCGGGAGGCCTGGAAGTCGTCGATCCCGATCTCCTCGGCGGTGTGCATGTTCCAGCCTGGCTCGGTGAAGATCGGCGGGACGTGGCAGCTCGCGCAGCGCCCGGCGCCGTTGAACACCGTCTGGCCGCGTGCGGCAGCGCTGGCGTCGAACGTTCCATGCGCGGGCCGCGGCGCCGGAATCGAGAGCTGATAGAACTGCAGCGCCGGCAGCTTGGACGTGATGAGATCCGGATCGTTGCGCACGTTGCCGAATCCGGCGCGCGCGGCCACCGGAAACTGAATCGGATCGTCGAGGCGCGCGTCGACGAACGTGCCGCTGCCGTGCATCTCGAGGTTCGCGACGAACGCGTTCCAGTGCGGCACGCCGCCCCATCCCGTGTACGTGTGCAGGTTGACGCCTGCGAGCCCGAACGCCGCCGGGAGGAGCGTCGCCGCGGACTTGCCATCGGGCCGGAAGGCCTTGCCGTCGAGGAACAATTGCGCGTCGAACTTGCCCGGCCCCCAACTGTTCAACACGGCCCGGACCGTCTGCTGATCGGTCTGCAGCAGGTTGGCGACCGCGCTCAGATCCGGCGCGAGCGCGATGATCCCGCCGACGTTCAGATCGCGATTCGGCCAGCCATCGAGCCTGCGGCCGATGCCTGGCGCCACCGAATTGTCGACCGTCGAATGACAGAGCGCGCACTGGATCCCGATCGAACTGAGGCTTCCGTCGCTCGCGCGATGCCCGGTAATGCCGACGACCGCGTTCGCATCGAGGAGCGCAAGCGTGGCCGCCGGATCGTTCAGGTTCACCCGGCCTTGCTGGATCGCGTTCAGCACGTTCGGTGCAAGCGCCTCCGCATCGACTTTGAGACCGACGGCCAGCGCGGCGGCCGGACTCACGCCTGGACCGACGCCGCCGTGCTGCGCACCTTCGATCGCGGTGTGGAGCTTCAGCGTGCCGCCCCAGAACGCTTCGTCGCCGAACGTCTCGAAGCGGAAGATGCGGCGCCCTTCGGCGATCAGGCGCTCGCCGTTCTGCTGAATGACGTCATCGAACGTTTGGGGAGGACGGGACGCGCTGTCATCGAACGAGGCGCGGGCAGTGACGGCGGCGGCAAGGGATGCCGAGAGCAGGAACGCAGCAAGTAGTCGCATCGATCAACTCCGTGGCGATTCTCCTTATCAGATGATCGAGCGTGCGCCGGCGTTCCCGCGTTCATCGATGTGTGCTGTCGCGTATGGCCCGCGGATGTGTCACGAATGCCAGAGCTTCCGCACTCTACGCTGGCAGGATTTGGACCGAACACGCTGGCAAGAATCTTGATCACTTGATTACTGAAAGCGTGCACCCTGCGTAAGGATTTCTACCTTGCATGTCGCATTGATTGCTCCTCCGTTCATTCCCGTCCCGCCCGTCGCCTACGGCGGCACGGAACTCTTCATCGCTCACCTCGCCGAAGCGCTGACCGATGCCGGCCACCGCGTCACCGTCTACACGAATGGCGAGTCGACCGTTCGCGCGGAAGTGAAGTGGCGGTATCGCCGCGCGCAGTGGCCGATCAAGGATCCTTCGTCGGCCCACCTGCTCAACTCGGATCACACGGCATGGGCCGTTCGCGATGCCGCGCGCACCGCGGACGTGATTCACGTCAACGATATCGTCGGCGTCCCGCTGGCGACGTTCATCGACGTGCCGATGGTGCACACGCTGCACCACCCGCACGAACCGGCCCTCAGCCAGCAGTACCAGCGATATCCCGGCGTGCAGTACGTCGCGATCAGCGCGTTCCAGGCGAAGCAGGAGCCGATGCGCGGCATTCAGGTCGTGCACCACGGGCTCCCGCTGGAGCAGTACACGTTTCGGCGCGAGAAGGACGGCTATCTCGCGTTTCTCGGGCGCATGGCCCCGTGCAAGGGGCCGCACCTCGCGATTGAGGCGGCGCGCCGCGCGGGCATGCCGCTGAAGCTTGCCGGCGAAGTTCAACCGGTCTTTCACGAGTACTGGGAGAAGGAGGTCGCGCCGCGGCTTGGCGGCGACATCGAGTACGTCGGCGAAGCGGGCCCCATGGAGAAGAACGAGCTGCTCTCGCGCGCCAGGGCACTGCTGTTTCCCATCCAGTGGAACGAGCCGTTCGGTCTCGTCATGATCGAGGCGATGGCGTGCGGCACGCCCGTCCTCGCGTTCGACGGCGGATCCGTCTCCGAGATCGTGAAGAACGACGTGAGCGGATGGATCTGCGGCGACGTCGAGGACATGGCCTCGCGTGCCGCATCGTGCTCGATCTCCGCTGACAGCTGTCGTGCGTGGGCGGAGGATCGGTTTTCGTGCGAGCGCATGATGGAGCGGTACGTTCGCGTGTACGAGCGCGCCCTCGCACGGAGCGTGTCGAGCGCCGCCTGGCGCGTTACCGAGGAGCTCGAGCCGAACGCCCGCCGCCGAGGCGATGCATGGAAGATGTGATTCAGGTCCAGGATCAGTTCTACATCCTCGCGACCGCCTCGAAGGCTGGAGAACAGCGGCTGGTGCTCCAGCAGGGCGATACGTTTGCCCTTTTCGATCTGCACGGCGACATGGGCGCGCTCGGTTCGAGCGACCACGGCGTCTATCACGAGGGCACCCGATATCTCTCGCGCTTCCGGCTGCGGCTGAACGACAAGCGCCTCCTGCTCCTCAGTGCGCGCGTCAAAGAAGACAACGAGTTGTTCGGCGCCGACCTGACGAATCCCGACATTCCGCTGTCGGAGGCGGACCAGGTACTTGCGCGGGATCTCGTGCACCTGTTTCGCGCCCGCTTCATCTGGGAAGGCGCGTGCTACGAACGCATCCGGCTCTGGAACTACGGACAGTCGCCCGTCCGGATCGTCCTGACGTTCGATTACGAAGCGGACTTCGCCGACATCTTCGAAGTGCGCGGGATGCGGCGCGAGCGGAGCGGCACGATGCTCCCGACCGACATGGGGGACCGCAGCGTGCGATTGGGCTACCGCGGCCTCGACGGCGAGGAGCGCTGGACCGTGCTCGAATGGGACGACCGTCCTGCCGCGATCAGCCCGGCGTCGACGCGTTTCGACATCCACTTGCCGCCGCAGCAGCCGCTCTCTCTCTCGCTCTCGATCAGATGCGAGCGGACGGGGCGGCGGACGCCGGCGCGAGCGTACGACGTGACGCTGCCCGATGCGCTGGCCGCGCTCGAGGATGCGCGCAGCCAGTACGCCCTCGTCGAGTCGTCGAGCGAGCGATTCAACCAGTGGGTGCGGCGATCCGCGGCGGATGTGCGGATGCTCGTGGCGAAGACGCCGTACGGCGAATATCCGTACGCGGGCGTCCCGTGGTTCTCGACCCCCTTCGGACGCGACGGGATCATCACGGCGCTGCAGCTTCTCTGGATCAATCCGCAGCTCGCGCGCGGGGTGCTCGGCTATCTCGCCGCCACGCAGGCGGACTCGTTCAAGGCGGAGCAGGACGCCGAGCCCGGCAAGATTCTGCACGAGACCCGGCACAGCGAGATGGCGCACACCGGAGAGGTCCCGTTCGGACGCTACTACGGCAGCGTGGACGCGACGCCGCTCTTCGTTGCGCTCGCCGGCGCCTATTATCAGCGCACGGCGGACCTGGCCTTCGTGAAGACGATCTGGCCGAACGTCGAGCGCGCGCTCGAATGGATCGATCGCTACGGCGACGCCGACGGGGACGGGTTCGTCGAGTACTCGCGGCGATCCAGTACCGGTCTCGTGCAGCAGGGCTGGAAGGATTCTCAGGACTCCGTCTTCCATGCGGACGGCACGCTTGCGGAGGGGCCGATCGCGCTGTGCGAAGTGCAGGGCTACGTGTACGAAGCCAAGCAGCAGGCGGCTGTCCTCGCTGCCGCGCTGGGCGACACGGCGCGCGCCGATCGCCTGCGCAAGGAGGCCGAGACGCTGCGGCAGGCGTTCGAAGCCCAGTTCTGGTGCGACGATCTCTCCTGCTACGCCATCGCGCTCGACGGGCGGAAGCAGCCGTGCCGCGTACGCACTTCGAATACAGGCCAGGTGCTCTTCGGCGGCATCGCACAGCCCGAGCGCGCGCGCCGCGTGGCGGAGCTGCTCACGTCGCCTCCCATGTTCTCCGGATGGGGGATTCGGACGGTCGGGTCGACCGAGGCACGCTACAACCCGATGTCGTACCACAACGGATCGGTGTGGCCGCACGACAACGGCATGATCGTCGCGGGGTTCTCCCGGTACGGGTTCGACGACCTCACGTTCGTGCCGCTGACCGGTCTCTTCGACGCCAGCGTCTGGCTCGAGTCGCGCCGTCTTCCCGAGCTGTTCTGCGGATTCCATCGGCGCGCGGGCGAAGGGCCGACGCTCTATCCGGTTGCGTGCTCGCCGCAGGCGTGGTCATCCGGCGCGGTGTTTCAATTGCTGCAGTCGTGTCTGCGGCTCCGCTTCGATCCGTCGAGACGCGAACTGTTGCTGGAGCGGCCCGTGCTGCCGCCGTTCCTGAAGGAGCTGAAGATCTCGAGTCTGATCGTCCCGGGCGGCTCCGTCGACCTGCAGTTCGAAGGGCATGGACCCGAGACACGCGCCTCCGTCAGCGCGAAGCGCGGCGATTTCGACGTTCGGGGGGTCGATACTCCTGGCCCGGTGCGATAACGCGGACGCCGGGCTCGCGTCCCCGTTGCGTCGTGCGCTCGCCTACAATAATGGGAGGGCATCATGCGCCGCGGTGATTCTCTTCCACACTTCAGCGTGACCACTGTTGACGGCCGCCGCGTCGAGTATGCGGACCTCTGGCAGCGCAAGAACGTCGTGCTCGTCACCGTTCCCGCGGAAGGCTCCGCCGCGGGGTATGCGTCCCATTTGCTTCGCGACCGGGAGCGGCTGAGCGCGCACAATACCGCGTGCGTGGTCACGGCGGACCCGCTCGACGGGCTGCCGCCCGCGTCGGTCGTGATCGCCGATCAATGGGGCGAGATCCAGTTCATCGCGACGGGGCAGCCCGCGGAGGCGCTCCCGACGGTCGCCGAGCTCGTCGAATGGCTCGAGCACGTCCAGCATCAGTGCCCGGAGTGTCAGGGCGAAACGCGTTGATCCCGTCCGGCGCGGACTTCTTACGAATTGTGAAAGCGGCGGTAATCGAGCGAAACTGAAGGGCGGCCCTTCCGGCGATCTTCACGGGAAACTGCGCGGACGCCGTTTTGCGTTCTCTGCCCGGTCCGTTGATGCACGACACGCCTCGTTCTCGCGCTCGGACGCACCGCAGCGCAGCCGGAGGGACCGCCTCGATGGCTGCCATCGCGGGAACCGCGACGGCTCTTCCGGCCCACACGCTCACGCGCGACAGCGTGAAGCTTCACATGCGGCGCGTTTTCGGGCTCGAAGGGCGGCGCCTCGACGCGATGATGGCGGTGATCGACAACGCCCGCGTCGATCAGCGGCATTCGATCTTTCCCGTCGAGTACTTCGTCGAACGCCGTCCCCTGGCGCAGACCACGATCGAGTATCAGGAGCACGCGATTCGTCTCGGTCGCGAAGCCGCGGACGCCTCGCTGCGGCGCGCCGGCCTGAGCGCGCGCGACGTGGACATGATCATCACGGTCTCGTGCACCGGATTCATGATCCCGTCGCTCGACGCACACCTCATCAACCTGATGGGATTCCGTTCCGATGTCCGGCGGCTTCCCGTGACCGAGCTTGGGTGCGCCGCGGGCGCCATGGCGCTCTCGCGTGCCTGGGAGTTCGTCCGCGCATTTCCGGACAAGACGGCGCTCGTCATCTCGGTCGAGCTTCCCACGCTGACGTTCCAGCGCGACGACGCGTCGCAGGCGAATCTCATCTCGTGCGTGCTCTTCGGCGATGGTGCCGCTGCGGCGCTCGTAACGGGCCGCCGCGAGAACGGCCCGCACATCCTGGACGCCGAGACCTATACGTTTCCGCAATCGCTGGACGCGATGGGTTTCGATCTCCGTGACACCGGATTCCACATCGTCCTCTCGAAGGACGTTCCCCAGCTGATCCGCGAGAAGATTGCCGGCCTCGTCGACGGCTTCCTGGGACGCCATCGCCTCGATCGGCGCGACGTCTCCGCATTCCTGCTGCATCCCGGAGGGCAGAAGCTGCTCTCGTATGTCGAAGAGCAGCTCGGCCTGACCGAATGTGACACGCGCATTTCCTGGGAAGTGCTGCGCCAGTACGGCAATCTCTCGAGCGCGACGATCCTGTTCATCCTGCACGAGTGGCTGACGACGCGGCAGGTGGACCCGGGGAAGTACGGGCTCGCGGCGGCATTCGGCCCCGGATTCAGCGCCGAGCTGCTGCTCCTCCAATGGGCGTGACCGTCGCCGCATTCGTCGCGCTCGTCGCGTGCGTCGGGCTCCTCAGGTTCGTGGAGCTGGGCCTCTCGCGGCGCAACCAGATGTACCTCGCGAGCCGCGGCGCGCGAAAGGCGCGCGATCGCTACTTTCCGGCGATGGTCGCAACGCATACGGCAATTCTGATTGGCGCCGTGCTGGAAACGGTGTTCCTCCAGCGTCCGTTCATCCCCCTGCTCGCTGCTGTGGCCACGATGGTGTTCGTGCTCGCGAACGGCGTTCGATGGTGGGTGATCCGCACGCTCGCACGCCATTGGAACGTCGAGGTGATGGACTCTGCGGCGCTCGGGGTCATCACGTCCGGTCCGTTCCGGTGGGTCCGACATCCCAACTACGCCGCGGTGTTCGCCGAGCTCGCGTCGCTTCCGTTGATCCACACGGCATGGATTACAGCGATCGCAGGATCGGCCGTGCACGCCTGGGTGCTCTCGCGGAGAATTGCGCTCGAGGAAGCCGTGCTCCATCGTCACCCCGGCTATGTGGCGGCGATGGCGGGGAAGCCGCGGTTCCTTCCACGCGCTGACGTCCGCTTGCCCGGATGAGCTGCTCTCGCGCATGGTTCCCGCCATGCCTGAGAGCCCTCTGATTTTTTCCACGCTCTCCGTCGCCGAGATCGGCGAGACGGAATTTGCGGCGCGGCTTCCCACGGCGTTCGCCGCGGACTGCGCAAAGAGCAACGCACTCCCACGCAACGCACTCCGGCAATGTAGGCCGGGTTTCTTAGAACCGGCAATGTGGGCCGGGTCTCTCAGACCCGGCAATGTAGGCCTGTTCTCTTAGAACCGGCAATGTAGCCCGGCCCTTTTAGAGCCGCCCGCTAATGCCGATCCGCGTCGTGCAGAATGAAGACCGTCTCGCCGGGACGGATCAGCCCCAGCTCTTCGCGCGCAAGGGCTTCGATCTTCGTCGGATCCTCGCGCAGGCGCCGGATCTCCTCCCGCATCCGGCTGTTCTCCTGGCGCGTGGCGTTCAGCGCCGCCTCGACGGCCGCATACTGGCGGCGGGCGCGCATGGTCTCGAGCAGCCCCTTGTCGCCGACGAGCGCGTCGACGACGAGCACGACGGTCACGAGCGCGAGAACATAATTCACGATCCGGCTTCGCAGCGGCGAGGCGCTCGCGGGGGCAGGCTCCGGACGCCGCCGCCGCATCGGGGGCGGATCCTGCAGACGGCCGGAAACTTGTCTGGAATCGATGGGCATGCGGGAGGGAGTTCCTTTGTACAATAGTTTCGTCCGATTGCACCCTGCGGATTAGCGTCTGACCCGACCCATGTCTGCCGACAACGTTCTGATCTTCACGACCCTCCCGAACGACGCCGACGCGGGCGCGTTCGGACGCACGCTCGTCGAGGAACGGCTCGCTGCCTGCGTCAACCTGCTGCCGCTGATGGAGTCCGTGTACCGGTGGGAAGGGCGGGTGGAGCGCGAGACCGAGCGGCAGCTCATCATCAAGACCTCGCGGGCCCGGGTGTCCGCGCTGTGGGAGCGCGTACGCGAGCTGCACCCGTACGAGGTCCCGGAGTTCGTCGTCGTTGCCATCACCGACGGCAACGACGCCTACCTGCGCTGGATTACCGAGTCAACACGATAGAATCGCGTGGCAGTTCGCGCAACTGACGTTGCGCGCTACTGGTACACGTCTCGATCATGAGCTTGTCTGATATCCTCGATTTTCTCCTCCACAGCGACAAACACCTGCTCGAGTTCGTCCGGACGTATGGCACCTGGGTCTACGGGTTGCTGTTCGCCATCGTCTTTGCCGAGACCGGGTTCGTCGTGACGCCGTTTCTGCCCGGCGATTCGCTGCTGTTCGCGACGGGCGCCCTGTGCGCGACTGGCGTATTGAGCGCGCCGGCAGCGATCGCGCTGCTGTTCGCGGCCGCGTTCACCGGCAACGCCGTCAACTATTCCGTCGGCCGGATGATCGGCCCGCGCGCATTTCAGGGCGGTGAAGGGACTGGCGTCTCGAACCGGCTCCTCAACCGCGAGCACCTCCAGCGGGCGCACGCGTTCTTCGAGCAGTACGGCGGCAAGGCGGTCGTGCTGGGGCGATTCGTGCCGATCGTCCGCACGTTCGTGCCGTTCGTTGCGGGCGCCGCGCAGATGACGCGCGCCTCGTTCGTCTTCTACAACTTCGTCGGGGCGCTCGCGTGGGTGGTGTTGTGCGTGGGCGCCGGATTCCTCTTCGGCAACGTTCCGATCGTCAAGAACAACTTCTCGCTGGTGACCATCGGGATCGTGGCGATCTCATTGCTGCCGATGGCGGTGGAGCTCGTGCGGCACCGGCAGCGCCAGCGCGGCGTCAATCGAGCGCCTGGCGAAGGTCGCTGATCAGGTCTTCGATATCCTCGATTCCCGCCGAGATCCTGACAAGGCTGTCGGTCAGGCCCATGGCTCGGCGGCGCTCCGCCGGCACCGACGAGTGCGTCATCGATGCGGGATGCGAGATCAGGGTCTCCACCCCGCCCAGGCTCTCGGCGAGCGCCATGAGACGGACGCGGTTGCACACGCGCCGTGCCTCTTCGAACGAGCCGAGATCGAACGCGAGCATCCCGCCGAATCCCCGCATCTGACGGCGCGCCAGCGCGTGCTGCGGATGACTCGCCAGGCCCGGGTACAGCACACGCTTCACCTTCGGGTGCGATTCCAGGAACTCGGCCAGGGCGAGCCCGTTCGCGTTGTGCTGCGCCATGCGGACGGGCAGCGTCTTCGTGCCGCGCAGCACGAGCCACGCGTCGAACGGCCCGAGGATGGCGCCTGCGGAGTTCTGAAAGAACTTCAACCACTCGGCGTCGTCTTCGCGGGCCGCAACCACGATTCCGCCGACGCTGTCGCTGTGGCCGTTGAGGTACTTGGTCGTGCTGTGCATGACGAGATCGGCGCCCAGCTCGATCGGCCGCTGGACGACGGGGCTCGCGAACGTGTTGTCGACGGCGACGCGCACGCCGTGCTTCCTCCCAATCTCCGCCATCGCGGCGATATCGGTCAGCCCCATCACCGGGTTCGTCGGCGTCTCGACGAAGATCATCTTCGTCGACGGCCGCATCGCGCGTTCGACGAGCTCCGGCTGCGCCGTATCGATGTAACTGAACTCGATGCGATAGCGCGTGAGCACCTGCTCGAAGTACCGGTACGTCCCGCCGTACGTGTTCTCCGTCACGATCACGTGATCGCCGCTCTGGAGGAGACTCGCGATGGCACCGATGGCCGCCATGCCCGATGCGTACGCGAACGCCGCGCGTCCGCCTTCGATGGCGGCGACGTTCGCCTCGAGCGCCCCGCGCGTCGGGTTCTGCGTGCGCGCGTACTCGTAGCCCTTGTGCCGCCCGAGCTCGTCCTGCACGTACGTGGACGTCTGGTAGATCGGCGTGATGATGGCGCCGGTGCTCGGATCGGGGATCTGACCAGCGTGAATACAGATGGTGGAGAAGCGAGCGTCCGCGCTGAGTTTCATCTCGCTGTGACGGTACTCTGTTATCATTCGCTTTTCAATCGCACATGGCGCGCGAACGACCTCCGGACACGCACCAGTCGGGTCGACGCCGGAGGGAGACGCCGACGTTGGCCGTACGCGCCGCTCTGCAGGACGACGACGTTCCGCGCCAGTCTCCCCACGACATTCTCTTCGCCACCTGGTACGGTCGCCTCTTCCTTGTCGCCGCCGGCGTGAAGCTGCTCGTCGCCCTGTGGCGCAGCGTCGCCGAGCTGCCCGCGCCGATCCGGTTCGTCAGCAGCGTCGCGACGCTCGTCCTGATCGTTGCCGTTGGCGCATTCGTGTGGCGGCTGTTCGTCCTGATGAAGCGCAGGCTGCTGTGGCGCGTCCGCCGCAAGCTGATCCTGTCCTACATCTTCATCGGCGTGATCCCGTCGCTGCTCATCCTCGTCTTCTTCATGTTCGGCGGCAGCCTCGTGTTCATGAACGTCAGCGCGTATCTCTTCAAGGATGGATACGACAAAGTGGTGGACGACGCGAGAGTCAGCGCGCAGGCGGCCGCGATCGAGATCGCACGCAATCCCGCGACCGCCGACGAGACGATCAACCGCGTGCACCGCATCCGCAGCCGCCAGTACGCCGGCCTCTCGGTCGCGTACGTGAGGCCGAACGGTACGCTGGACCGCGTGGGGCGATGGGATCACCTCCCGCCGCCGTCGGGCATCCCCGGCTGGCTCCGCGACGATCTGTTCACAGGCTCCATCGCCGTTCCGATTGCCGAACTGCCGGGAGAGCAGACGCTGGTGGTCCGCGCCGTCGCGAGGGTCGGCGGGGGCGCCGGCTCGGTCGTCGTCGACATTCCGGTCGACGAACAGGTCGTGCAGCAGCTTCACGACGCGACGGGCGTCCGCCTCGCGAGCGTTTACGCGGCCGGGCAGCTGAAACGCCTGTCGCCGACGCCGGCGGGCGGCGGCAGCGACGTCGCGGACGGACGCCTGTCGCTCGTGCTGGAGAAGACGGTCGCGCAGGTCGACTGCCGGGACTGGAACACCGGCGCGGTCCAGCGCGTGACGATGCTGATGACGTACAAGCTCGGCGAGCTGTACAAGCAGCTCTCGAACGCGCAGTCGATCCTCGTGAGCGGGATGCCGCTCGCGTACGTCTTCCTGCTCGTTCTCGTCGGCATTGGCGTGCTGTTCCTGATCATCGAAGCCGTCGCGCTCGTCATGGGCCTCGCGCTCGCGCGGTCGATCACCAGCTCCGTCCACGAGCTGTTCATGGGGACCGAGCGCGTCCGGCACGGCGACTTCACGCACCGCATCAACATCCAGTCGCGCGATCAGCTGGGCGAGCTCGCCGATTCGTTCAACCAGATGACCGGCAGCATCGAAAACCTGCTCCAGACGGCCGCGGAGAAGAAGCGCCTCGAGGAGGAGCTGCGCATCGCGCGCCAGATCCAGATGTCGCTGCTGCCGCGCGGACCGCTCGATTTTCCCGGCATGGCGGTCACGGCGCTCTGCGTGCCCGCGCGCGAGGTGGGCGGGGACTATTACGACTTCTTCCCGCTCGGCGACGGCCGCCTCGGCGTCCTGATTGCGGACGTGTCCGGCAAGGGCACGTCCGCGGCGCTCTACATGGCGGAGCTGAAAGGGCTGGTGCTGTCGCTGAGCCAGATCTACCAGTCGCCTCGCCAGTTGCTCATGGAGGTGAACCGGATCATTTCCGAGAACCTCGACACGCGCAGCTTCATCACGATGACCTACGGGGTAATCGACTTGACGGCATCGGTCATGACGTTCTCGCGCGCCGGCCACACGCCGATGATCTACCTGCCCGGGGGAGACGGCGACCGCGACGTGCAGGTGCTCGCGCCGAGCGGCCTCGTCGTCGGCCTGCGGATTCCCGGCGCGATGGAGAAGTTCGCCGAGCTGCTGGAGGAAGATCGGATCGCGTTGAACAAGGGAGACGTGTTCGTGCTCTACACTGACGGCATCACCGAGGCAATGAACGCGGAGAGCGAGCTCTTCGGCGAGAACCGCCTCAGTCGTCTCGTCGCCGAGCACGGACATCTCGATTCGGGCGAGCTGCGCGAGCGCATCCTCCGCGAGGTCGAGTCGTTCGTGGGGGCCGCCGATCAGCACGACGACATGACGATGATCCTGATGAAAGTGGAGCAGGTGGCCGCGGCGGCGCAGAAGGTGGCCGTGTGACGCGCGACCTGGTCATCATCTTCCGGACGCCGTCCGAGATCGAGGCCAGCGTGATCCGCGGACTCCTCGAGACCCACGGAATCGCGTCGGCCGTTCTCAGCGACAACTCGCGGACCGCCTTTCCGCTGGCGCTGAACGACCTCTCCTGGGAGCGACGCATCGCCGTGAGCGCGGAGCAGGCGTCCGACGCGCTCCAGATCATCGACAGCCATCGCGACGAGGTGAAGGGGGGACGCGTCGTCCCGTTCGGATCCGAGCTCGAGCCGCTGGAGCGCCGCCTCGGGTATCGCTTCCGTGATCGCGGCCTGCTCGAGCACGCGCTGACGCACCGCTCGCGCGTCCACGAGGACGCAAGCGGCGGCGTGTTCGACAACGAGTCGATGGAATTCCTCGGCGACTCGATTCTCGGGTTCGTCGTCGCGGACATGCTCTTCCGCGAGTTCCCGCAGCACAACGAAGGGCAGAAGTCGAAGCTGAAGGCCTCCATCGTGTCCGCCGCGTCGCTCGCGCGGCTCGGCGAAGCGCTGAACCTGGGCGAGTACCTCATCCTCGGCCGCGGCGAGGAGAAGACGGGCGGACGCCGGAAGCACGCGATCATCGCGGACTGCTATGAAGCGCTGATCGCGGCCATCTACCTCGACGGCGGCATCGAGCCGGCGCGTGCGTTCATCGAGCGGCAGTTCGCCGGCCACATCGAAGAGGCGCGCCGCACGGGCGCCGCCGCGGCGTTCACGGAAGACTGGAAGTCGGCGCTGCAGGAATGGGTGCAGTCGCACGGGCGCGGCCTGCCCGCCTACCGTCTCGCGGCCGAGGTCGGTCCGGACCACCGCAAGCGGTTTCTCGTCGAGGTGGTCGTCGACGGCGAGCCCGTTGCGCAGGCGGAAGGGCGCAGCAAGAAGGAAGCGGCGCAGGCGGCCGCGAAGACCGCCCTCGAGATCTTCAGTCGATCTCTATGATGCCCCAGCTCTTCTCGCGTTCGGGCGCCTGAGCGCCGGCGAGCGCGAGCGCGGGCTCCGCGTGGGGCAACCGCGTCAGTACGTACGCGTGCAGCTCCCGCGCGATGTCGTCGTCCGACGGCGGAACGGCGCGGCAGTGCAGCCGCACCCAGAGCCGGAGCAGCGGATCGGCGAAGCTGTAGCGCTTCTGGCGCGAGACGATCAGGTCGACGTCTTCGAGCCAGGAGAGGTAGTCCTTGGTCGAGCCCGGGGTGCGATGGAGGCGCTGTGCGATCTCCGTCAGCGTCAGCGGCTGTTCCTCCGCGAGCACTTCGAGGATCGCTTTGAGCGCGCCGTATCCGCGCGCGCGATGGAGCCGCAGCTCGTAGCAGAAGCGGCAGGCGTTGGCGAGCTGGCCGCCCGGCGCGAGCAGCGAGGCGAGGGCGCTCACGGGATCGGCGCCGCCGCGCGGCGCCATCGTGGTGGCCGCTTCGGCGATGCTGCGGGCGTACGCGGGCCGGCCGTCGGAGAGCGCGTGCACGGTGCGCGCGAGGTCGTCGCGTTCACGATCGCGCTCGTCCTCCATTTCGGCCCTCGGCTCGTCGGCGTGCGCGCCGGGGAGCGTTGCCCTGATCTCGTCCACCGTGAGCGGCTCGACCTGGATGACGTCGAAGAGGGCGGGCGCGTCGCGCAGCAGCCGGTGCGCGCGAGCGCTGTAGCGCGTGGTCAGGACGAAACGATTGCCGCTGGAGCTCAGGGCGGACAGCAGATCGCGCAGCACGCTGCGGAGCCCCGGGAAGCTCTCGAAGGTCCGGAGCTCCAGGAACTCGTCGATCAGGAACGTCGCCGGAGACGTGCCCTCGACGCGCGCCGTGTCGAGGAACGCGAGCGAGGCGTCGAACGCCTCCCGCGCGCTGGGCGGCGCCCCCCCGCTTGCGCCGTGCGGCTGCACGGCGAACGGGGAGGACATGCGGAGCGCCTGCAGAAAGCGCTCGGGCGTCGTCGCGATGCGTTCGGTATCGATGTACTGCGTCTGCTCACGCCCGATCAGGTCGCGCAGCCGCAGCAACAGGGACGTGCGGCCGGTGCCGCAGCCCCCGAGGACGACCGGAATGCGCGGGTTCGCGCCGGCTGACCCATCCACCGCGTTCAGGATGCGGCGCTCGAGCGCGGGGCGTTCGGGAATCATCATTTCCTTCAGCTCCTCTAATGAGAGTTCCCGTTGCTCTCGACGAAAGACCCGGACCCTGGCGCGCGCGGCGCCGGGGCAATCATGGGCAGATCGATGCCTGCTTCGCGCGCGGTAGCGACCGCCTCAGGGTATCCCGCGTCGGCATGGCGCGCGACGCCGATCCCCGGATCGCTGGTGAGGACGCGCGCGAGGCGTTCGTCCGCCTCGCGCGACCCGTCCGCCACGACCACCATGCCCGCGTGAATCGAGTTGCCGATGCCGACGCCGCCTCCGTGATGGACGGAGACCCACGTTGCGCCGGACGCGGTGTTCAACAGGGCGTTCAGAATCGGCCAGTCCGCGATCGCGTCGCTGCCGTCGCGCATCGCCTCCGTCTCGCGATACGGCGATGCGACGGAGCCCGCGTCGAGGTGATCGCGGCCGATGACGATCGGCGCCGAGATGGCGCCGCGGCGCACGAGATCGTTGATGGCCAGCCCGAACCGCGCGCGCTCGCCGTAACCGAGCCAGAAGATGCGCGCGGGCAGCCCCTGGAACTGTACTCGCTCCGCCGCGAGGCGGATCCAGCGGCAGAGCGCCTCGTCGTCGCGGAACATGTCGAGCGCGAGCCGATCCGTCGCGGCGATGTCGGCCGCCTCTCCGGAGAGCGCGGCCCACCGGAACGGTCCCTTGCCCTGGCAGAAGAGCGGCCGGATGTACTCGGGCACGAAGCCGGGGATCTCGAAGGCGTCGTCGACGCCGGCGTCCCGCGCCTGCGCGCGGATGTTGTTGCCGTAGTCGAACGCTACCGCGCCGCGCGCCTGAAGGTCGAGCATCGCGCGAACGTGGTCCGCCATGGCCGCCATCGATCGACGGATGTACTCGTCCGGCCGCGCCGCTCTCAACGTGTTCGCCTCGGCGAGCGACATGCCGTTCGGCACGTACCCGTTCAGCGCATCGTGCGCGGACGTCTGATCCGTGACGATGTCCGGAATCACGCCACGCCGGGCCAGCTCGGGGAGCAGGTCCGCCGCGTTCGCCTCGAGCGCGATCGAGCGCGCCTGGCCTCGCGAGCGATACTCTTCGATGCGCGACACCGCGTCGTCGAGCGAGCGGGCGCGTTCGTCGACGTACCGCGTCGCGAGCCGCCGCTGAATGCGGTCGGGATCGACGTCGGCGACGAGCGCGAGGCCTTCGTTCATCGTGATCGCGAGCGGCTGCGCGCCGCCCATCCCGCCGAGCCCGGCGGTCACCACGAGACGACCAGCAAGAGACCCGCCAAAGTGCCGGCGCGCAACTTCCGCCAACGTTTCGTACGTGCCCTGCAGGACGCCCTGCGTGCCGATGTAAATCCAGCTTCCTGCCGTCATCTGGCCGTACATCGTCAGCCCGCGATCCTCGAGGTCGCGGAAGGTTTCCCACGTTGCCCACGCGGGCACCAGCAGCGCGTTGGCGATGAGGACGCGCGGCGCCCACTCGTGCGTGCGGAAGACGCCGACGGGCTTTCCGGACTGGACGAGCAGCGTTTCGTCCGCGTCGAGGCGGCGCAGCACGGCGACGATTGCGTCGAACGCCGCCCACGATCGCGCGGCGCGCCCGGATCCGCCGTAGACAATCAGATCGTCGGGCCGCTCGGCGACGGCGGGGTCGAGGTTGTTCATCAGCATCCGCAGCGCCGCTTCCTGCGGCCATCCCTTGCAGGAGATGGTCGTGCCGCGCGGTGCGGTGATCTGGCGGCTGAGAATGGTCATGGACGGCGAGCGCCGGGTCGCTCTGGCGCGCGATGCGTCGCAGCCGAACCGCGCACGAAGGTTAGCAATCTAAGAACGTACGCGCGCGTTGTCAAATTGAAAATGAAAAATTTCTTACTTGACTTCTGACGCGCACGCGCGATGCACCGCGCCGCGAGCGATCGCGGCCGCGATCCATTCGATGTCGGGCGCGGGCGGACGATCTTCGGTGAGCGTCGGCACGTGCGAACGCACGAACGCGTGCACGCGCGCAAGCGGCGGTGAGGTCGTGAGCGGCGCGAGCAGGTCGATCGCCTGGCACGCGAGCAGCAGCTCGATCGCGTTCACGCGCGTCGCCAGCTCGAGCGCGCGCTCCGCCTTCAACGCCGCGCCCATGCTCATGCTCACGTGATCTTCGCGGTTCGCCGACGTCGGGATGGTGTCCACGCTCGCGGGATGGGCGAGCGTCTTCAGCTCGGACACGAGCGCCGCAGCGGTGACCTGCGCGATCATGTAGCCCGACTGCAGGCCGCTGTCGCGCGTGAGGAACGGTTCGAGCCCGCTCAGCGCGGGATTCACGAGGCGATCGGCGCGCCGCTCCGAAATCGTCGCAAGCGGCAGCAGCGAGAGGACGATCACGTCCGCGGCGAGGGCGACGGGCGCCCCGTGAAAGTTTCCGCCAGAGACGATGTCCCCCTCGGCGGCGAACACCATCGGGTTGTCCGTCGCGGAATTCGCTTCAATCGCCAGCGTACGCCGCGCGTACGCAAGTCCGTCGCGCGCGGCACCGTGCACCTGCGGCGCGCAGCGCATCGAATACGCGTCCTGCACGCGCCCGCAGTTGGCGTGCGACCGGTTGATCGCGCTGTCCTGCAGCAGCCGCAGCAGGTTGGACGCCGACGCCTGCTGTCCCGCGTGCGGCCGTGCGTCGTGCAGCCGCGGTTCGAACGGATGATACGAGCCCCGGAGCGCATCGATCGACACCGCGGCGGTGATGTCTGCCGCCAGCGCCAGACGTTCTGCGCCCAGCAGCGTCAAGGCGGCAACGGCCGTCGTCGCCTGCGTGCCGTTGATCAGCGCAAGGCCTTCCTTCGGCGCAAGATCGATCGGCGTGAGCCCGGCGCGCGCGAGCGCCTCGCCGCCTGGAACGGTTCCCCCGTCGACGGCCGCCTCGCCTTCACCGATGAGCACCAGCGCGAGGTGCGCGAGCGGCGCGAGGTCGCCGCTCGCGCCCACCGAGCCGCGGCTCGGCACGACCGGATGCACGCGGCGATTGAGCAGATCGATCAGGTGCTCGAGCGTCGCGCGGCGGATACCGGAATAGCCCTTCGCGAGCACGTTCGCACGCAGCGCCATCATCGCGCGCACCGTGCGTACAGGAAGCGGATCGCCGACGCCGGCGGCGTGGCTCCGCAGCAGATTGCGCTGCAGATCGCCGAGCGCGCCGTGCGGAATTTTCACGTCCGCAAGCGATCCGAATCCCGTGTTGATGCCGTACACCGGTGCGTCCTCGTCCGCGCGGCGATCGACCACCGCGCGCGCCGCGTCGACGCGTCCGGCGGCTGACGGCGAGAGCGCGACCGGCTCGAAGCCGTCGGCAATCGCTTCGAGCTGTTCGAGCGAGAGGCTCGCGCCATCCAGATGGATCATGTGATTGAAGGTACAATACTGCCCGCGTGGACGGAACACCGATGAACGCCGATGCAGGATCCCGCGGGCTGAATATTGCCGTACTGGGCGCGCAGTGGGGCGACGAAGGGAAGGGGAAGATCGTCGACCTCCTCACGCCGAACTTCTCCATCGTGGCGCGCTACCAGGGCGGCCACAACGCCGGCCACACGGTGTACGCCAACGGGCGCAAGTTCGTCCTGCGGCTCCTCCCGTCGGGCATCCTGCACGACGGCATCACCTGCGTCATCGGCAACGGCGTCGTCGTGGATCCCCAGGCGCTTTTCGCGGAGATCGACGAGCTGACGGCGGCGGGCGTCACGGTCGGCGACCGCCTCGTGGTCAGCGACAAGGCGCATCTGATCCTGCCGTATCACCGCGAGCTGGACCTGCTGAGCGAGGCGCGGCGCGGCGAGCGCAAGATCGGCACGACCTCGCGCGGGATCGGACCGGCGTACGAGGACAAGATCGCGCGCCGGGGCGTGCGCGTCGGCGATCTCGCGAACACCGACGCGTTGACCGAGGCGATCCGCCACAACGTGGACGCACGCAACCGCCTCATTGGCGATTCGGTCATGGACGCCGACCAGGTGCTGAGCGACTTGCGGGCCGCGTGGAAGCGGATGGCGCCGTGGGTGGCGGACGTCTCCTTCGTGCTGGCGCGCGCGCGTGCGGACGGGCGCTCGATCATGTTCGAGGGGGCGCAGGGCACGCTCCTCGACATCGACCACGGAACGTATCCGTACGTGACCTCGTCGAACGCGACCATCGGCGGCGTGTGTACGGGTCTCGGCATTCCGCCGCGCGCGATCGACGGCGTGCTCGGCGTTGCGAAGGCATATACGACGCGCGTCGGCGAAGGACCGCTGCCCACCGAGTTGACGGGCGCGATCGGCGATCGTCTCCGCGAGAGCGGCCAGGAGTTCGGCGCCGTGACCGGGCGCCCGCGCCGCTGCGGGTGGTACGACGCGGTTGCGATGCGCTACGCGGTGCGCGTCAACGGCCTCGACGCGCTCGCGCTCACGAAGCTCGACGTCCTCGACGGAATGGACGACCTGCACATCTGCGTCGCCTACCGCTGTGAGGGCAAGACGCTGACAGAATTTCCGGCCGATGTCGCGCAGCTTGCCGCCGCGCAGCCGGTCTACGAAACGATGCCCGGATGGAGCTCGGCGTCGAAGGGCGCCCGCCGCTTTGCGGATCTGCCGCAGGACGCGCAGCGCTACATCCGCCGCCTGGAAGAATTGACGGGCGTCTCAGCGGCGATCGTTTCGACCGGCTCGTCGCGCGAGGACACGATCATCCGCGAGGATTCGGTCGCGGCGCGCTGGTTCTCGCGCGCGGCGTCGATGCGATGACGTTCGCGTGTCACGGACGGATCTCACGCGGAGGACGCAATGAGCAGAGGGCGCGGCGGCCGAGAGGCTCGCCGCCGCGCGAAGCGCGGCGTAACGTCCAGGGAACGGACCGGATACAAGCACCCGCGCCAACTCAGAGGGTGTTTGTATCCGGTCCGCTCGTGGGACGTTCATGGCCGGCCTCCGGGCGGCCGGCGAAACTCTCGGCCGATCTCCCTGCGATCTCTGCTTTCCGCGGGCTCTGCGTGAGATCGTGTCAGCGGTCAGGCTTTGTTGCGCTCGCAGAAGTCTTCGAGCGCGCGCGCGTCGCTGTCGCTGAACTCCACGCCCGCTCGGTACTGCGGCGCGGCGGACCCGGTGGGCAGCTCGAATTTCGCCCAGGCCACAGACCCGCGGAAGCGCATCACGAACTCGTCCGACGGCAGGCTCACGCGCACCTTCTGGTTCGGGCGCAGCACCGTCGGCGAGATCACTTGCGCGCCGACGGTCGAGAGATCCACGACGGCGGCGGGGTTGCCATCGAGCTGAATCTCGACGCCGGAGCGTACGCGGACGCGCGGCGCGCGGCGCGTGCCGTGCCAGTCCAGCGGGCGCGGCGGCTCCTCCGTCGCCACGCTGCCCGACGGCTGCGCGCCGCCCGCGTGCTTGACGGACGCGGCTTCGACGGGTGCGGGCTTGACGACCTGCCGCGTGTAATCGCCCGTGTGGGACATCACGCGGACTTCACAGGCCGCGAGCTGCGGGTCGCTCTTGATGCGGTTGATCAGCGCGGCGCCGCGCGGCGTCGCCGCGAACAGCCGCTCGAGCACGATGAGGGACGGACGGTGTTCGAGGATGGCCTGGAGCGCCTGGATCGGTTCCGTGTCCTGGAACTGCAGGCAGTCGTCGACTCCGATGCGCTCGCACAGCGCCGGCATGAGGTTCTGAGCAGCAATCACCAGCGCATCCGAGGGCATCACGTGAGTCTAGCATGACGCCGGTTCACGACGCGGACGTCATCGTCGCGGGCGCGGGCCCGGCGGGCGCGACCGCCGCGCTGCGGCTCGCGCGCGCGGGCATGCGCGTGCTCCTGGTCGAACGATTTCTGCTGCCGCGCCACAAGCCGTGCGGCGGCGGCATCAGCACGCGCGTCTTTTCACGCTTTCCGTACCTCGCGCGCGCGCTCGCGCGCATTTCTGTGCATCCGATTTCGAATCTGTACCTCGAGGGTCCATCGAAGGGCGTGTTCCGGATGCGATCCGACGGACCCGCGGTCATCCTCATTCGCCGGATCGAGTTCGATCACCTGCTGGCGACGCTCGCCATCGAGGCGGGGGCGCGCCTCCTCGCGCCGGCGGCCATCGGGCAGGTGGACCAGCGCACGGACGCGGTGACGCTCACGCTCCGCGACGGGCGCACGATCTCGGCCGCGATGGTCGTCGCGGCCGACGGCGTCAACAGCGTCGTCGCGCGGCGGCTCGGCCTGAATCCGGGATGGCCGCCGGGAAACCTCGCGCTCGACATGATGGAGGAGACGCCGCTCGAGACGCTGCGCGCGGCGGAGCCCGACACGCTGTCGGTGTTCTACGGCTACGGCGGCGCGCACGGCTACGCCTACATCTTCCCGAAGCGCGGCTACGTCAACGTCGGGATCGGGTACGTGCTCTCGTACTTCCAGCAGCAGGTCCACGAGCAGCCGTACGGGTTGCAGGAGCGTTTCGTGTCGGACCTCCGTCGCCGAGGCCTCATGGAAGGGGAGTCGCGGCGCGATCGCTTCACCCCCTTTCTGATTCCGATCGGCGGCCCGTTGAAGCGGACGTCGGCGGGACGGGTGCTGCTGGCCGGCGACGCGGGCGGTTTCGTGAACGGCTTCTCGGCGGAAGGCATCTACTACGCGATGGTCACGGGCGATCTCGCAGCCGGGGCGATTCTCGATGCCCGGCGCGACGGGCTCGTGCGGCCTGCCGTCGCGAGGCGCCTGTATCGCCGGAGCTGGCGGCGCGAGATCGGGACCGAGCTGCGCGATTCCGTGCTCATTCAGCGGTACCTGTTCCACAGTCCGCATCGCATGGACCGCGTCGTGCGCGGCGCGAACGTCCGGCCCGAGTTCTCGCGGCTCCTCGTCGATTACGCCAGCGGCCGGATCTCGTATCGCGCGGCGCGCCGCCGCATGCTGTGGCACTTCCCGCGGCTCGGGCCACGACTGGCCTGGGTGGCGCTGCGGCCGCGGCCCGCCACGTCCACGTGATGGTCCGCGCGGTCCTGTTCGATCTCGACGACACGCTCTTCGATCACCACCGTTCCGCCGGCGCGGCGCTCGCGCGCGTGCACGAGCGGTTTGCCGGTTCCGTGGCGTTCGAGCAGTTCGAAGCGCACCACATCCGTTATCTCGAAGAGATGCACATCGAGGTCCTGGCCGGCCGTATCGATCTCGACGAAGCGCGCCGCGAGCGATTCCGGCGCGTGTTCGCGGCCCTCGGTCTCGAGATGAGCAACGAACAGGTAGCCGGCGCCGCATCCGCGTATCGATCGGGCTATCTCGCCGAGCGCCGCGCCATGGACGGCGCCGCCGCGTTGCTGGCTGCGCTGGCGCCGCGCGTCCGCATCGGCATCGTTTCGAACAATCTGCTGGAGGAGCAGCGCGACAAGCTGGAGTTCTGCGCGCTCACGCCCTACGTCGACGCGCTGGTCGTGTCCGGCGACGTCGGGATCTCGAAGCCGGAGCCCGGCATTTTCCGCATCGCGCTGGAGCGGCTGGGAGTCTCCGGCGACGAAGCCGTCATGGTCGGCGATTCCTGGGCGGCGGACATCGTCGGGGCACGGCGCGCCGGTATCCGCGCGATCTGGTTCAATCCCTGGCGACGACCGCGACCAGCCGAGGCCGCCGCGGGCGATGTCGTCGAGATCGGATCGCTCGTGCCCGCGGATCGCGTCGTGCCGCTGCTGCTCCGGAGCGAGCCGGCGAATGGCTGAACGATCCTCCGGCATCCGCATCGGCATCGATCTGGGAGGCACGAAGATCGAGGCGCTCGCGCTTGCGTCGTCGGGCGCGGAGATCTTTCGTCTCCGCGTCGCGACGCCGCGTGGCAGCTACGACGGCACGCTGCAGGCCATTGCGGATCTGGTGCGCGACGCCGAGGCTGCGGCGGGCGCGTCCGGCAGCGTGGGCGTCGGGATCCCCGGCGCAGTGTCCCCGGCGACCGGCCTGATCAAGAACGCGAATTCGACGTGGCTGAACGGCCGTCCGCTGCGCGAGGATCTCGCGCGCGTGCTGGGCAGGCCGGTGCGCCTCGCGAACGACGCAAACTGCCTTGCACTCTCCGAAGCGTCGGACGGCGCCGCGGCTGGCGCAGCCGTCGTATTCGGCGTGATCATCGGGACGGGAACGGGCGGCGGCGTCGCAATCGACGGCCGTCCGGTCACCGGCGCGAACGCGATCGCAGGGGAGTGGGGGCACAACCCGCTGCCCTGGCCCGAGGCGGATGAGACGCCCGGACCGCCGTGTTACTGCGGCCTGCGAGGGTGTATGGAGACGTTCCTTTCAGGCGCCGGGCTGGCGCGGGCCTATCGGGAGAGCGGGGGCGCCGGCGAACGCGACGCGCGATCGATCGCGGCAGAGGCGCGCGCCGGAGGGCCGGCCGCCGCAGCCCTCGACCGCTACGTTCGCCGCCTGGCGCGGGGCCTCGCCAGTGTCATCAACGTCCTGGATCCCGACGTGATCGTGCTCGGCGGCGGACTGTCGAACATCGATGCGCTCTATGCGGGCGTGCCGGCGATCTGGAGCGAGTGGGTGTTCTCGGATCGCGTCGACACGCGGCTGCGCCGGGCAATGCACGGCGACGCGAGCGGCGTGCGAGGCGCCGCCTGGTTGTGGCCTCAGGAGGCGTGACGAAGGGTGATCTCGTCCAGTGTGTTCGCCGTGATCCGGAAGTGAGACGCATTCCACACGGCCTTGCCGCCGCGCACGAGGATCGCTTGCGGCGTTTCGTGCCGGACGCCAAGCCGCTGCGCTGCCGCGTCCGAGATTGGGCGGTGGGTCTGGACGGTGATCAGGCGATAGCTGGCGAGCGTCTCCGAACGTTCGAGGTGCGCGTGCAGCTCGTCGAGTGCCTCGCAGCTCACGCCGCAGTGACGGCTGTGCTTGAACAGCAGAACGGGCCGATCCAGTGACTCGGCTATAACGGCATCGAGCTCCGACAGGTGGGAGACGGGCTTCAGGCGTGGCATGGGATGTCACGATTGTACCAGCGGAGGGCGATTCGATCGAGCACGGCCGGAGCGGCCGGGCGGCACGATCCCGCCCGGCCTGACGAAAGGGATCAGCGCGTGGCGCCGACGGTTTGTCCGCTGCGCGCGCCGCTATGACGTCCTTCAGCGAATTCTTCGATCATCTTCCTGTTGAACGCCGGGATGTCGTCTGGTTTTCGCGACGTAACGAGGCCGTTATCGACACAGACCTCCTGATCCGTCCACTGCGCGCCGGCGTTGCGGAGGTCGCTCTGCAGCGAGGGCCACGACGTCATCTTGCGTCCGCGCACCGCTCCCGCTTCGATCAGCGTCCAGGGTCCGTGACAAATCGCCGCGATCGGTTTGCCGCTCGTCACGAACGCTTTCACGAACTCGACCGCCTGCGGATTGATGCGTAGCTTGTCGGGATTGATCACGCCGCCTGGGAGCAGCAATCCGTCGTATTCGTCCGGACGCGCCTGCTCGAGGGGCGTGTCGACCTTCACGCTCTGTCCCCAATCCGTATGGTTCCAGCCCTTCACTTCCGACGTCTGCGGTGAGATGACGTCAACCTTCGCGCCTACTCCTTCGAGCGCCTTGCGCGGCTCCAGGAGCTCGACCTGTTCGAAACCGTTGTCGACGAGCGCAGCGATGCGCTTGCCACGCAGTTCGTCAGCCATTTGATACACCTCCGTGTAATGGGCTGAAAACTGCAAGCGCTGTTCCGGGGCCACGTATTGTCGGGCAGAATTAGCTGGGCGCCTGATGCGATCGCGTGTGGAACCCGGCGGCCTCGAGATGCCGGTGCAGATCGTCGACGGCGGCCTGCGCTTCGGGCGGCAGCGCGATCGGGCTGTGCGACACGAGCCGATCGACGTTGTACATGCGGAACCTGATGCCTTCGAGATGAAACGCCGCGATGGCCCGGTTCAGCGCTTCGGCTTCGTCCACGAGGTTCGTCAAGTGTCGGTCCGGCGGCAGCATGCGCACGATCCCGATCAGATCGGTGACCCGTCGCTGCGCGGCCTGGCGGTCGTCAGTGGCCATGATGATTCGTCTCACGAAAATTAGAGCATTGCCGGCCGTCCCCGTTCAATAGCATGCGGCGCCTCGACCTCGACAATCCGGTTCGCCCCATCGTCTGCGTCGATCTGAACGGCGTCCTCGACGACTATAGAGGATGGCGTCATCCCGATCACTGGGACCCCCCGCGGCCCGGCGCGCGGGCCTTCCTCGAGGCGCTCCGCTCGCGTGGCTTCGACATCGTCGTCTTCACGACGAGGCATCCCGTGGGTGTGCGGCGGTGGCTCCGCGAGCACGGACTCTACGACGCCGTGGATGCCGTCACGCGCAAGAAGCCGGCGGCGCACGTCTTCGTCGACGATCGGGCGGTCTGCTTCACCGGAGATTTCGACGATGCGCTCGCGCGCATCGCGCAGTTCAAGGCGCATTGGGAGGGGTAGCGCACCTCGGTCGCGAGGTGCCGTCTTGGCGGCGCCGTTAGAGGCGCTGTGCCACGCATCGCCGCAGCGCTTCCACGTACCGATCGCGCGCGCGTGCGAAACGTTCGCCTTCTGGCGTGCCGGCGAGCGCATCCGCCTGCATGGCGCAGTAGCCGCCGCGGAACGCGGCGTACGCGGCGCGATAGAAGGGCAGGCGAGCGGCGACGCGCGCGTCGCCCGATGCGCGCGTGTACTCATCGAGCAGGGCACGCGCAGCCGTGTCGCCGAGGGAAAGCTCGATCGCGGCCCCTGCGAGATCCCACGCCGAATCCGTCGGGCCGGGGAAGAAGTGATCGCTGTGATGATCGAGCGCGTCGACCTTGCGAAGGCCGTTCGCGGTGCGAAGCCATTCGTGCGCGAGCATCCTGCCGTCGACGCGGACGACAGCTCCGGGCACGAAGTCCGGCAGCCGCCCCGATTCGCTCTGCAGCTCGGCGACATTGGTTTCCAGCATCGGCCTCAGAGCGGCTTCGCTGGTTTCGGCATCGATACCAAACACGCGCGATATGGCGCCGATGTAGCGGCCGATGGCGGACGCTTCCGATGCGGTAACTGTGCCGCTCACCACCGGCGTGCCCGCAACGAACGGCAGGTCGAGGAATCCGTCGGTCAGTGTCCCGGCACCCTCGCCCAGTCCGGCCTCGAAGAGCATCCGCGCGCGCAGCGCGGTGGCGGTGCCGTAGCGGCCGAGCCCAGCGAATCTGATGAGGCGCGGTTCGTTCCGACGCAGCAGCTTCCAGCGTTCGTGCTGCGGCTGCACCGCCGGCCATGCCGTCGCGTCCAGAAGCGAGTGCCGCCATGCTCCTCCCGACCAGTCCTCGACGGCGTCGACGATCCCGAACGCGCCTTCGGGGCCGATTCCGGCATCGCGCGGGCTGATGCAGAAATGTTCGTGCGTGCGCCAGATTCGCTCCGCGCGCGCTGACCGCAGACGATCGGCGTCGGCGTCCCAGCTTGGAAACAGCGCGATGCGCGCCGAGGGGATACCGAGCGCCGCCAATGCGTCGACGACCGACGCGAACGAGGATCCGCTCAGCCCGGGGCCTTCGTCGACGATCGCGAACGCCGCTCCGTCCGCGGCGCACTCGCGCAGACGCGTGGCAAGCTCGCCGGACACGCGAAGCCGCCGATCGAAAGGATGTCCGCCTGGACGAACCGTCCAGGATGTCGTCGGGCAGGCATGCCACTCGAACGCCGCCGCAACCACTGCTGACAGCGTTGTCCCGATGCTCCGGATGCCCAGGACTGCCACGGACGCGGGCTGCTTCTCCAGCACATATCGCTCGGCGGCGAGGAGATATGTCTCCGGAAACAACGCGTAATAGGCGAACCCCTCCGAGACCCGTCGCGTGATGGAGGAGGGAAGGGAACAGGCGTCGAGGCGGTCGAGCGCCCCCGACAGCGCGTCTGTGTCCGCGCTTCCGTCCCGGTATGCACGAAGCCACAGCCGCGCAGCCGCGAGGGTCGCGTCGCGCGCGCGCGAACGCTCGATGCCGATCGCGTCCTCACGGGCCGGCAGGCCATCTGCGAGGGCGGCTTCGAATTCCCCGACGTCAATCAGCAGCGACATCGCAGCGTCCGCGCCGCAACGTGGCGGGTGCTGAGCGGCGGCGCGCCGGAGGCTCGCCAGCTCGAGCTTCGTATCGATCGCCGCCCCATCAGCGCGATAGATGAGCACGCGGCCCCGAGCATCCAATTTTCGAGCCGGCCTTGATAGAGTGGAATGCATGAGCGAACAGCAGACGGTGGACGTCCCGCGGGGCAGGGCGCGCATCGAGCCGCCGGATCTCAGCGAACGAGGAGGTCTCAAGGCGGGTACGCCGCAGCGATCGAACGAGCGGCTGTTCATGCAGCTCCTCGCGTTTGGCGGCTGCCGGGACGCGAAGAGCCTCGCCTCCGGCCTGCAGGGTTCGAACATCGAGGGCGTCGTGTACGAGGACGTGAACGATCCGCGCGGAGTTGCCATTCTCGCCGTGACGCGGGATCCGGGAGCGCTCGTCGACGATTTGCGGCCGATGCTGAACGCGGATCCGTTCACGGACCTGACGCTGAAGCCCGAGTACACGATGTTCGGCCGGACCTACTCGCTCGGATACGAGCCCGATCTGCACGACGCGCTGATCGAGCGCCCGCGGCGAACGGTGCTGAACCCGGCGTGGCCCTGGGCGGTGTGGTATCCGCTGCGCCGCAACGGGCGGTTCGTGCAACTCTCCGCTGACGAGCAGCGCGGCATTCTCGCCGAGCACGGCGCGATCGGCATGACGTACGGCGCGGCGGATTACGCCCACGATATCCGCCTGGCGTGCCACGGGCTCGACAAGGAGGACAACGACTTCGTGATCGGTCTCGTCGGGAAGGATCTGTTTCCGCTCTCGGCGCTCGTGCAGGCGATGCGCAAGACGCAGCAGACCGCGCTCTACCTCGACCGTCTCGGGCCGTTCTTCATCGGTCGCGCCGTGTGGCAATCGCGGCCCTGAAAGGAGCGCGCTACGAGTCCAAAGCTCCTGTATCATTCAGCCCCATGGCCATTCCCAATCGCGCGTTCGGGCGGCACACCGACGTCGCCGTCTCGGCGCTCGGGGTCGGCGGCTACCATCTCGGCCTGACATCGTCGGTCCGCGAGGCCGTGAAGATCGTCCATGCCGCGATCGAAGCGGGCATCACGTTCATGGACAACGCGTGGGAGTACCACGAAGGGGAGAGCGAGCGCCGGATGGGAGAGGCGATTCGCGATCGGCGCGACCGCGTGTTCCTGATGACGAAGGTGTGTACGCACGGCCGGGGAGCGGATGTTGCGATGCGTCAACTGGACCAGTCGCTCAAGCGCCTCCACACCGACTATCTCGATCTCTGGCAGATCCACGAGTGCGTCTACTACAACGAGCCGGATAGGCACTTCGCGCGCGGCGGGGTCGTCGAAGCGCTTGAGCGCGCCAAGCGCGACGGGAAGGTGCGCTTCGTCGGGTTCACCGGACACAAGGCTCCGGAGATTCACCTTCAGATGCTCGCGCGCGAGTATCCGTTCGACAGTTGCCAGCTCCCGCTGAACGTCTTCGATTCGACGTTTCACAGTTTCGAGAGGCGCGTCCTTCCCGAGCTGCAGCGGCAGCGGATTGCGGCGATCGGGATGAAGAGCCTGTGCGGCGAACCGAATGTCGTCAGGAGGAAGGCTCTCAGCGCCGACGAGGCGCTTCGGTACGCGATGAGCCTGCCGGTTGCGACGACCATCACCGGCATCGATTCGATGAAAGTGCTGCGACAGAACGTCCGCATCGCCGAATCGTTCAAGCCGCTGTCGAATGCGCAGATGGATCGGCTGCGCTACCGGGTGTCGCCGCTCGCGGCGGACGGCCGCTTCGAGCTATACAAGACCACCGCGAAGCACGACGGAGACGTCGGTCGCGAGCAGCACGGCTTTCCGTCCCCCGACGAGCTGGCCGGGTAGCCTCCCGCCTCCGCCCTCCGGCGGGCAAGCCAACCTCCAACGACCAACCTCCAACATCACGTGATCGCTTCGAGCGCGCGCGTCATCGCCGTCGTGAGCCGCTGCCGCATCTTGAAGTAATCCGCCCAGGGGTCCTTCCGCTGCCGCTGCAGCCGCCGCGGGACGGACTCGAGGGTGAAGCTGCGCGGATCCAGGCTCTCCTTCAGCTCCGTCCACGCGATTGGGACGGACACGGGCGCCCCCTCGCGCGCACGGGTGGAGAAGGCCGCGATCGACGTATTCGTGCGATTGTTCCGCAGGTAATCGATCAGGATTCGCTTCTCGCGACCGCTCTTGCCGAACTTCAGCGTGAAGAGCTCCGGATCGTGGCGCTCCAGCGCGGCGGCGATCGCTCTCGCGAATTCGAGGCACGCCTTCCAATCCTGCCGCGGCACCAGCGGTATGACGACGTGCAGCCCCTTGCCGCCGGTGGTCTTCACGAAGCTTTCGAGCTCGAGCGAGTGCAGCAACTTGCGAACGCGGCGCGCCGATTCGATCGCCGCGCGCCACGGCACCTGCGCGCCGGGATCGAAGTCGATGACGACACGGTCGGGGAATTCCACGTGGTCCTTGCAGGTGTTCCACGTGTGAATCTCGAGGATGTCCATCTGCGCGAGCGCGACGATCGCCTCGGGCGATTCGATGACGAGGTACTCGCCCGTCTTCGTCTTCTCCGGGATCCTGATCCGGGTGAGCGCCGGAGGAGACCAGACCTTCGAATGCTTCATGTACAAACAGCCGCCGCGCATGCCCTCGCCGCAGCGGACCAGCGTCAGCGGTCTCCCGTCGACGTGCGGCATCATGGCGGGAGCGACGAGATCGTAGTAGCGCGCGACGTCGAGTTTCGTGAGCCGCGGTTCGTCGTACATCACGCGGTCGGCGTGGGTGATCGCGATGCCGCGGACGATCGCGTTCGACGCTGACGCGGGCGTCCGGGATTTCTGCCGCGGTTCGCCGACGCCCTCGCGACCGCCGGCCGTGCGCACGTCCGCGGGCCTTTCCCGCACGACGCTTTGCGGGGCCCGATCGGATCGAAGCCCTTGAAACGACGGATGGCGGATCTTGTCTTCATCCGTCCATTCAGCGAAGACGACTTCGGCGACGAGCGACGGCTCGACCCAGTGCGCGTTGCGCCCCAGCCATCCCGGCGGCCGCGGAGAGAACGGGCACGCATCCGTTTCAATCGCTTCGAGCTTCCGCCGAAGGTCGCGCGCGGATGCCGTGGTAAAGCCCGTTCCGACTTTTCCCGAAAATGCGAGACGGCTGCCGTCGTAATACCCGACGAGCAGCGCCCCGATGCCCTGCCGCGACCCTTCCGGATCGGTGAAGCCGCCGACGACGAATTCCTGACGCTGGACGCATTTCGTCTTCAGCCACCCCGTCCGCTTTCCCATTTCGTACGGCGCATCGCGGCGCTTCGAGACGATGCCCTCTGCGCCGTGGCTGCACGCGGCGGCGAACGCCACAGGACCGTCCGCGTCGAGGTGCTCCGCATACTGGACGCGGTTGCCGGACACAATCCGCTGCAGCGCCTGCTTGCGGGTCGTGAGGGGTTCGCGGACGAGTGTCCGTCCGTCGAGATGCAGTAGATCGAACACGACGTACACCAATCCGTCGCGGCTGCCGCCGCCGTGGAACGCGTTCTGCAGCGCCTGGAAGCTCGTTCGCCCATCGGGAAGGACGATGCAGACTTCCCCGTCGAGGAGCGCGCTCTTCACGGCGAGGCGGACCGCCGCGCGTGCCACTTCCGGGAACGCCGCCGTCCAGTCCTTGCCGTTCCGGCTGACGAGGGTCACGCGACCCTCGTCGATCCGGCAGCCGATTCGATAGCCGTCATATTTCAGTTCGTGAAGCCACTCGGGCCCGGACGGCGCGGTCTTGACGAGCTGGGCGAGCTGGGGACGGTAGGGCGGGATCGGCACGCGATGTCCGCCGGGTACTGTACTGGATGGTGCCGTGCGCGGCTTGGCCCGTGTGTTGCTGAACGTCTGCCGGAGGAAACTCTTTGCCCAGCGTGCGCGGACGCCGGCCGAGGCGCCTGTCACCCGAAGAACGAAAGTCGCTGACCCACGGCGATTTCTGGATACCCGAAGAAGAACGCGAGGTCTATCGCCGCGCCCTCCAGGCCGTCAACGACGCGGGCGTCCCCTACGTCGTGGCGGGCGCGTACGCGATTTACGAGCACACTGGCATCTACAGGCAGACGAAGGATCTGGACCTGTTCTTCGAGCCGTCCGCCGTGCTGCCCGCCGCGCGTGCGCTGCGCGCCGCCGGGTTCACGATGCGCCTCGAGGACCTGCACTGGCTCGCCAAGGGGATGATTGGCGATCGGTTCGTCGACCTTATTTACGGGATGGGGAACGGCGTCGCATTGATCGACGATCAGTGGTTCCAGCACAGCCGTCCCGGCGTCCTCGCGGCGCAGCCGGTGCGCATTGCGCCCGCCGAAGAGCTCATCTGGCACCGCCTGTTCATCAGCGAGCGGCACCGGCACGACGTCTCCGACATCCTTCACCTCCTCGTGTGCCTCGGCGACGTGCTCGACTGGGAACGACTGATGATGCGGGTCGGCCCGCACTGGCCGTTGCTGCTCGCGCAGCTTCAGACGTTCAGCTACGTCTACCCGGGATACCGGAGCAACGTCCCGGTGTGGGTGATGGAGCAGCTCATCGAGCAGGCCCGGGCGGACGTCGGGCGCGACCAGGAGGATGCCGCCGACGTCACGCGCGGCACGCTCATCTCGCGCTTCAGCTTCACGATCGACACGCGCGAGTGGGGGTTCTCGGATCCGCGGGCCGATCTCGTGCGGCAGGCGCGCAATCACCCGGCCATTCGCGCGATTGCGGAATCGGAGGTCTGGGACGAGCGCAGCGAGGAACGGACGGAGTAAGCTACCCCGCAACGGAGGGCACTCTGTCTGTGCTGGCCGCGCTCATCAGGGATCTGCAGTACGGCGTCCGCATGCTCCGCAAGGCGCCCGGGTTCACGTTCATCGCGCTGGTGACGCTCGCGGTCGGCATCGGCGTCAACACGGCGGTGTTCACGATCGTCCACGCGCTCCTGCTGAAGCCGCTGCCGTTTCCGGATCCAGAACGGCTCGCCGCCGTGAATACGCTGTTACGCAGCCCGAAGGGGCAGTCGCTCACGACCTCGGTCGACGGCCGGACGTTCCTCGCCATTCACACCAATGCGTCAACCGTTCTGACCGCCATCTCGTCCGGCGAGTTCGGCAGCGGCGTCAACCTCGTGGCGAACGGCGCCGCCGCGAACGTCCAGCAGCGCCGCGTCAGCGCGGGATATTTCGCGGTGCTCGGCGTACCGCCCATGATGGGCCGGGAGTTCAACGCAGACGAAGATCGCGAAGGCGGACCAGCCGTCGCCATTCTCAGCCACGGTCTCTGGACGCGCGTGTTCGCCGCCGACCCGCAGATTGTCGGTCGGTCGATTACGCTCCGCGGCGAACCGTACACGGTCGTTGGCGTGATGCCGCCGGGGTTCACGACGGGCGTTCCCACGGACGTGTGGACGCCGATCCACCCGTCGACGAAGGGGGAAGGGGGAGGCACCAACTACGGGATGATCGCGCGGGTGCGGCCCGAGGCGACGTGGGCGCAGGCGAACGCCGAGGTCATGCAGTTGGGCTCCCCCGCCGCACGCGAAGGCTATCCTCCGGAGGTGACGGCGGCATCGGAGCTGATTCCGCTCCAGCAGGGAGAGATGTCGGACATCCGCGAGCCGTTGCTCATGTTGTGGGGTGCCGTGGGCCTGGTGCTGCTCATCGCGTGTGTCAACCTCGCCGGTCTCCTGCTCGCGAGATCCGGAAGTCGCACCCGCGAGATCGCAACGCGGATGGCGCTCGGGAGCGGACGAGCCGTCGTCGTACGCCAATTGCTCATCGAGAGCCTCGTGCTGGCGCTCGCAGGTGGCCTCCTCGGCATTCTCGTCGGCTGGACCGTGCTCGACGGGCTGAAGGCGCTCGGCGCTGACGTCGTGCCCGTCGGCTACCCGATCGAGCTCGACGCGCGGGTGCTCGCGGTAACGCTGGCGATCGCGATAGCGACGAGCGTTCTCTTCGGACTCGTGCCCGCGCTGCACGCGAGCCGCGTGGACGTCCAGCAGGTGCTCGCGCAATCCGGCACGCGCGGCGTGGCCGGCTCCGCGAACGGATGGCTGCGAAAGACCGTCGTGATCGGCGAGGTCGCGCTCGGCGTGATCGTGCTCGTGAGCGCGGGCCTGCTCGTAAGGACGTTCGTCCACCTTCGGACGCTCGATCCCGGGTTCGATCCATCCAACGTCATCACGGCAACGGTCTCGCTGCAGGACGCGCGTTATCACGACGTCGCGCAGGTGGACCGCCTCTTCAGCGACACGCTCGAGCGGATCCGGCGGATGCCAGGTGTGGAATCCGCGGGTGTGGCGCTCGGGCTGCCCTATACGCGCCTCCTCAACCTCGGGTTCAAGCCGCTCGACACCGCCGCCGACACCCGCCGCGGCACGATCACGAATCTCAGCTACGTCACGCCGGGATATCTCGAGGCCTTGCGCGTGCCGCTCGTACAAGGGCGATCCCTCAATGCGGGCGATACCTCCACGTCGCCGGCCGTTGCCGTGGTCAACGAGGAGTTCGCCAGGCGCTATTACCCGCAGGGCGATGCGCTCGGCCGGCGCATCGCTGTGGTCGGAGAGCGGCAGATCGTCGGCATCGTCGGCAACGCGCGCGCGACCTCGTCCGGGTTTTCGGGATACGCGGATCCGCTCGTCACACCGCCGATCATCTACGTTCCCGCGTCGCAGACAACGGCGGCGTTCCTGAAGCTGGTCCACACGTGGTTTTCGCCGTCATGGGCGGTGCGCACGGCCGGCTCGCCGGAACGCGCCGCGCGGGTGATTCGCGAGGCGATCGCCGCCGTCGATCCGCTGCTGCCGATCGCAAAGCTGCGGCCGATGACGGAAGTGCAGGCGAACTCGCTGGTGAGCGAGCGATTCATGATGTCGCTCGTGCTCGGGCTCGGCGCCGTGGCGCTGCTGCTCGCCGCAGTGGGCATTCACGGGCTCGTCGCCAGTTCCGTCACGGAACGGACGCGCGAGCTGGGCATTCGCCTGGCGCTCGGGGCGAGCGGCGGCCGGATTCTGCGCGACGTCGTGGCGCCCGGCGTTCTGCTCGCCGCCGCCGGCGTGGTGCTCGGCGGCGCCGCGTCGCTCGCGGTCGTCCGGCTGCTTGCGTCGTTCCTGTGGGGCGTGACGCCGTCCGATCCAATGACGTTCGTGATGGTCGTGATCACGCTGCTGACCGTCGCGTTCCTGGCGAGTCTCGTTCCAGCGCTTCGGGTCCTCCGGCTGGATCCGGCGTCCACGCTGCGATCGGAATAGCGCAGCATGCACAGGCATTCGCATGGCTGACGTTCGACGCACCGTCGACATCGCTCCCGCCGCCATCGTCAAGGTGCTGGCGGCGATCGTCATCGTCTGGCTGTGGCTGCACCTGTGGCAGCTTCTGATGCTGGTCGTCGTCTCGGTCGTGCTGGCGATCGCCCTGGATCCGATAGTCGAGTGGTGCTGCGCGCGGCGCATCCCTCGCAGCGTGGCCGCGGCAGCGCTGGTGACCCTTCTCGCCGCCCTCGTGATTGCCTTCTTCTGGATCACCGGCGAATCGCTCGCAGGGGAAGCGCGCATGCTCGGGACGCGCCTGACCGACGCGGAGCAGACGGTGATCCGCCATCTCCCGGCCGTGCTGGGCAGGCAGATTCGCGAACGGTACGGCGTCACGCCCGATGCGTCGCTGATTGCCAACTATGCGCTCGCTGCCGGGAAATTGCTGACGAGCGCGATCGTCGTGGGAGTGCTCGCGCTGATCGTGACGATTTATCTGCTCATCGAAGGACGCAGGACGTACGACTGGCTGATCGCGTACGTGCCGCCGCGCCACCGCGAGCGGGCCCACGTCACGGCCCATGAGGCGCACGAGCGCATCCTCGGGTATGTCATCGGGAACATCGCGACCTCGGCGTTTGCGACGGCCTTCGTTTACGTCGCGTTGACGCTGCTCCACGTTCCGGCGGCCCTGCTCCTCGCCATCCTCGCGGGTGTCTTCGATTTCGTCCCCGTGCTCGGGTTCATCTTTTCGTCGGTGCCTGCCGTTCTGCTCGCGCTGGTCGTCTCGCCCGGCGTCGCGCTGATCGTTGCGGGCGTCTACGTTTCGTACCACCTGATAGAGAACTACTACATCGCACCGAAGGTGTACGGCGGACGGTTGCGGCTGTCGAACCTTGCCGTCATTCTGGCGTTTGCCGTCGGCGCGGAAATCGGCGGCATCGTAGGCGCGCTGCTCGCGCTGCCGCTGGCGGCGATGTATCCCGTCGTGGAGAGCGTCTGGCTGAAGGATTACCTGGGGCGGGATGCGGTCGAGACCCATCGCCGCATCGAGCGCCGGCGCGCCTAGCGCCGGCAGGGTTCACAGAACTGAAAGCAGCCTCACGAAAGTGTTCCGCTTTAGCGCTTGGATGACAACTCCGGCTGTTTCGACTGGCGACGATCCGTGGTCGAGCGCGGTTCGCCGCGTCGATCCTGCCCACGCCGCCGCTCTTCCAGAAGCGAGACGTGCAGCCGCTCCGCCAGGGCGCCGAAGGCTCGGGCCGATCGCCGCAGTATCTCGTTCTCTTCCTTCAGCGTACGGATCTCGTCCTGACACCGTTTGAGGACGTCCTTTTCGGTATTCATTCGCAGGGCTCCGGAGCCTGCCCAGCAATGATCACGCCGGGTGCTGCAGCCAATGTCCAGTGCACGACACTGTGCAGCCGCCATCCTGCGGAATTGTAAAGACGCGGCGAGCCGGCGCAGCGACCGCCGGGGCAAAAAGGTGTCTACGACACGCGCGCCGCCACACGCGATTGAATCTGCGTGCGTGCGAGGAAGTAGGAGCCGACGACGAGCGCCGCTGCCAGCAGCTGCGCCGCCAGCGTTTCGACCGTCGGAAAGACGGCGAACCACAGCCCCATCCAACCAGGAATGATTCGCTCGAGCGGCGCAACCGGCGTCGTCGGCAGCCAGCGCGCCAGCTGCATCTCCTGCGCCTGCTCGCCGACCATCACGAGCAGCACGAGCCCGAGCAGGAGCCCGGTCAGCACGAGCATTCGGCGGTAGGGAAGGCGGCGATGCGCGACGAACGTCAGCGCGCCGACGATTACGGTCAACGCGAGGCCGATCGAAACGCCGTAGAGCACCGGTCCGGGCCCGAGCTTCAGCCGGTAGCTCTGAAGGAAGAGGACGACCTCGAATCCTTCGCGATACAGCGAGCTGAAGCCGAGCAGCGCAAGTCCCCACCACAGCTTCGCGCTCGAGGCGCCTCCCTGCATCAGCGACTGCTTGCGCCGCGTGTGCATGGAGATCCATCCCGTCCAGTACACCTTGTGGAAGAACCAGTTCATCACGATCAGCAGGACGATGATCGCGAGCAGCCCGGTCCCGGCCTGAATGTCGAGGGCGGGGACGTTCTCGGCGAGGCTGTCGATGATGCCGATCGCGATACGCCAGGTGAGGACGGTCACGAGCAGCGCGACAAACGCGCCGGCCGCCACCGGCCGTTGATACGAGCGCCGCGCTCCCACCATATTGGCCGTGACCGCGGCGAGCACGAGAATGCACTCGAGGCCTTCACGGAAGACCAGGACCGCGATGTCGAGCACCCTGGCCCCGAGATCTCCATGCCCAAGCGGGTCCGGCAGGCCGCCGGTACGCAGCACCTGGAGCACCAGGATGGCGGCCACAGCCGCGGTCGAGAGAGTAAGGAGGACGGTGGACAGCGAAAGGCGACGAGTGGGCATCGTGGATGAAACTCCGACCTGGGAGGTCGGAGAACCCCAGCTTATATCCGACCGGCCAGGTCGTCAATCGCTCAGTGCGCTTTTTTGCGAGGGGCAGGCCGGGACGCGGTCTGCCGGCGCGGTGACGACATGCGCGTCATGCGGGCGGCGCCAAGGCGGCGAAGCATAACGACGCGATCGCCCCGCCGCGCGAGCAGGAAATACCCGCAGGCCTTGACGTCGCACACCCAGGCGGGAACGGCCTTGCCCTGGCCCGCGTACACGACGCGGTAGCGTTCGCTGAATTCGATCGTCCCGAGGGCACAGCGCGGGCAAGGCGCCGTGTCACCGTTCGACGGACGGCCGGATCCGCGCCGTTCGGCGGGCGGTAAGTGGGTCACAAATAGTCTGGCGCGGGGGAAAGGAGGGCAGCGCCCTCTGACCTCGCCGCGCACGTGCCACGGCGGAGGAAAATCCTGACGCTGATCGTCCCCTCCATTGTGGGCAGATGCCCGCGCGCGTGCAACAGAAATCCGTGTCGCGCTACACTCCGTCGCGTTGGAGGAATCCATGCGAATCGGGACGGCCGTGGCGCTCGGACTCATGCTCGCATTCCAGACAGCCAGACCTGGCGGATCGGATGAATCAGCGGTGAAGGACGTCGTCGCGCAGTACCTCGCCGCGCGCGAGCACCGCGACGCCGCCGCCGTCGGCGCCCTCTTGACGGACGACGCCGATCAGCTCACCTCGTCGGGCGAGTGGCGGCGGGGCCGCGACGCGATCGTCCGCGGGACGCTGCAATCCTCCGAACGTACGGGCGGCACGCGAACGATCACGATTGAAACGGTCCGCTTCCCGATGCGCAACGTGGCGATTGCCGACGGGCGCTACGAACTGACCAGCGCGCAGGACGGCCGGCGCGCGATGTGGACGTCGTTTCTCTTCGTCCGCAGCGGCGATCACTGGCGGATCAGCGCGATTCGCAACATGCTCCCCGCCGCCGCGCCGGCGCCCGCGAAGTAGACGATCGCAGACGCTCGGATATCAGAGACTATAATCGCCGCTCGCGGAGTTCGTAGCGCGCACCTGTAGCGCGCAACTTTAGTTTGCGCAAAACAGGGCGGGGTCAGAATCCCGGGGCGGAGCCCCGGAGGAGGTTAGATGCAGACGCTGCTGGCGGAAATGATAGGCACCATGATTCTCGTGCTGCTCGGCGACGGGGTCGTCGCCAACGTGCTGCTCACGCGCTCGAAGGGAGCGAACAGCGGATGGATCGTGATCACCACGGGATGGGGCGTCGCGGTTGCGATTGCCGTCTACGCCGTCGGCCGGATCAGCGGTGCGCATATCAACCCCGCCGTCACCATCGGCCTCGCCGTGATCGGTAGCTTTCCGTGGTCGCAAGTGCCCGGATACATCGCGGCGCAGTTGATCGGCGGCTTCGCCGGCGGCGTGCTCGTGTGGCTCACGTACTATGCGCACTGGCAGCCGACAGAGGATCGCAACCTGAAGCTTGGGGTCTTCTCGACGGGCCCCGCGATTCAGCGCACTGTGCCGAATCTGATTACGGAGATCATCGGGACCGCGGTGCTGCTGTTCGGCATTCTCGCGATTGCCGCGAACGCGGAGACGCTCGCGCGTCCGGGCGACATCGATCTCTCCGTCGTATTCAGCCGCGGGCTTCAGCCGCTCCTCGTCGGCGTGCTCGTGCTCGGGATCGGCCTCTCGCTGGGCGGCCCGACTGGCTACGCGATCAATCCCGCACGCGATCTCGGTCCGCGCATCGCGCACGCCGTGCTCCCGATTCCGGGCAAGGGTCCCTCCGACTGGATGTACGCCTGGATCCCCGTCGTCGGTCCGATCATCGGCGGGATCGCCGGGGCGGGGTTGTACGCGTTGATCGGCTTCTGACACCGTCACGGGTCTCACGCGGGGGACGCGGAGGGCATGAGGCCGCTGAGACGCTGACGTCTGCCACTCGCCGACCGGCCTCCGGCCGGTGATTGACGGTCAGCCGCGCGAAGCGCGGCGGCGAGTGGCAGACGTCAGCAGCCGCGCGCGCGCTCTGCTCTTTGCGAGCCCCGCGTGAGATCGTGACACGCGACAGCCGTTGCACTTCCACTCAGGAGACACCATGCGTCAGTTCGTCGGAGCGATCGATCAGGGGACGACCAGCACGCGCTTCATGATCTTCGACGCGTCGGGCAGCGAGGTCGCGCGCCACCAGCTCGAGCACGAGCAGATCATGACGCGGCCCGGATGGGTCGAGCACGACCCGCTCGAGATAACGGAACGAACGAACACCGTGATCGGCTGCGCGCTGAGGAACGCCGGTCTCGACGCCTCGGACCTCGCCGCTGTGGGGGTCACCAATCAGCGCGAAACGACCGTCGTCTGGAACCCGAAGACCGGCCGGCCCTGGTACAACGCGATCGTCTGGCAGGACACGCGCACCGATCGCATCGTCAGCGCGCTCGACAAGACGAAGCAGGGGCAGCTCATTCGCGAGCGCGCGGGCCTTCCGCCCGCCACGTATTTCTCCGGCGGGAAGCTGCAGTGGATTCTCGACCAGGTGCCGGAGGTCCGCGCCGCCGCCGAGCGCGGCGAGGCCGTGTTCGGCACGATCGACACGTGGGTGATCTGGAATCTCACGGGCGGTCCCGACGGCGGCGCGCACGTCACGGACGTGACGAACGCCAGCCGCACGATGCTGATGGATCTCCGCACGCTCGACTGGACCGACGAGCTGCTCGCGATCTTCCGCATCCCGCGCGCGATGCTTCCCGCGATCCGCCCTTCCTCGTACGCGAGCTTCTACGGCACGACCCAGCGCCAGGGTCCCTTTGCAGGCGAGGTCCCCGTCGCGGGCGATCTTGGCGATCAGCAGGCCGCGACGCTCGGCCAGGTCTGCACAGAGCCCGGTGAAGCGAAGAACACGTACGGTACCGGCAACTTCATGCTCCTGAACACCGGTACCCGCATCGTGCCCTCGAACGCGGGGCTGCTGACGACGGTCTGCTACAAGCTTGGAGAGGCGGACGCCGTGTATGCGCTGGAGGGCTCGATCGCGGTGACCGGATCCGCGGTGCAGTGGCTGCGCGACCAGCTCGGGATCATCTCCGCCGCATCCGAGATCGAGACGCTCGCGTCGAGCGTGGAGGATACGGGCGGCGCCTACTTCGTGCCCGCGTTCTCAGGACTGTTCGCGCCCTACTGGCGTTCCGACGCGCGCGGCGCCATCGTCGGCCTCTCCCGCTTCCACAATCGCGCGCACCTCGCGCGCGCCACGCTCGAGGCCATCTGCTTCCAGACGCGCGCCGTCCTCGACGCAATGGTCGACGATTCCGGCGTGCAGCTCGAGCTGTTGAAAGTGGATGGCGGCGCGACCGCGAACAACATGCTGATGCAGCTCCAGGCAGACGTCCTCGGCGTGCCGGTCGTCCGTCCCGTCGTCGCGGAGACGACGGCGCTCGGTGCCGCGTACGCCGCGGGGCTCGCGACGGGATTCTGGAAGGACGTGAACAGCCTCAGGCAGAACTGGAAAGCGGACCGGCGATGGGAACCGCGCTGGTCGGCGGATCAGAGAGAGACGGCCTACCGCGGATGGCAGAAGGCCGTCGAGCGCACCTTGAACTGGGTGGATGTGGGGTGAACGCTGTCAATGCCCGACGCTGACGAAGTCAATGGCGGCTGATTGGTCGTCAATGCCGGCTGGATCAGCGTCAATGCCAGGCATTGACCCCCGTTAGCACCCGGCATTGACCCGCGTCAGCACCCGGCATTGACGCGTTTCATCGCGAAGCGGTCGTCGTCGCGGCCGGGAACGACTTCGGCAGCTCGAACCCCTTCCGATACTCGCGCGTCAAGTAAGTGTCGGCCTTCTTGTCGTCCTTGAACGTTTCCGTCTTCGGGTCGAACACGAGCGAGTGACCGACGAGGTACGACGCGTTCGCGAGGTGCGTGAGCGCGGCCGAGAGATGCCCTTCGAGGATGTCGCACGCGAGCATCTTCGGATCGCCCGCGCGAATCGCGTCGACGAAGTTCTGGTAGTGCGGGAACTCCATCGTCGTGAGCCCCTGCTCCACGGCTTCGGTCGCCGAGCCGGGCCCTTTCTCGTTCTTCGCTCCCACCGGGCCCATGTACGACTGCCAGTGGCGGCCGCTCTCTTCGAGCGAGATCCAGCCCTTCGAGCCGTAGAAGAGGTTTCCGATCCGGATGCCGCCCTCGTCGTTCGTGTGCTCGCCGCGCGTGCCGAACTCGAGGATCATCCCGTCGGGGTACTCGAACAATGACGTCTGAATGTCAGGCGTTTCCTGTGCCGATGCCGGACCGAAGTAGCCGCCCATCGAGCTGACCTTGACGGGGTGATCCTGCTTGCCGAGCCCCCAGCGCGCGATGTCGAACTGGTGCGGGCCCTGGTTGCCGGTGTCGCCGTTGCCGTAATCCCACTGCCAGTGCCAGTTGTAGTGAAAGCGGTTGCGGTTGAACGGCTTCTTCGGCGCGGGGCCGATCCAGAGGTCGTAGTCGACTTTCGACAGGTACTCCGCGGTGTACGGTCCTTCCGATCCCTGCCCTCCGACAGTGAAGGAGAACTTGCCGTCGCCCGGCTGCATCGGGCCGTCGGGGTACTTGCCGATGTCGGGCCGCGGCTTGAAGCAGAGGCCGCGCGCCATGTAGACCTTGCCGATCCCGCCGTCCTGGATGAACTTGATCATCTGCTTCACTTCCGGACGGCTGCGGTTCATCGTCCCGACCTGGACGATCTTGTTGTAGGCCTTCGCAGCGTCGACCATGCGACGGCCTTCCACCAGCGTGTGCGACGCGGGCTTCTCGACGTAGACGTGCTTGCCGGCCTGCATCGCCCAGATGCTCGCCAGCGCGTGCCAGTGATTCGGCACGGCGATGACGACGGCGTCGATGTCCTTGTCGTCGAGCACGCGCCGGAGATCCTGGACGTAGCCCGGCTTGAAGGTGGGCACCTTCGCGAGCACCGCTTCGTCCTTGGCGCGCGAGGCATAGAGGTTCTCGTCGATGTCGCAGAGCGTCTTGATCTCGACGTTCTTGAGCTGCGCGAAGCCTCGCTTGAGCGAGTTGCCCTGGCCGCGAATCCCGATGCTGGCCGTGACGACCCGATCGTTTGCGCCGAGGATTCTGCTGCCCACGTTCGGTGCTGCCTGCACGGTCGGGCGGAAGAACTCGCCGCCGACGGCCAGTCCTGCCGCGGCCGCTCCGAGCCGCGACGCGAAGTCGCGTCGTGAAATCCCGCTGTTGTCCTTCTCGTCGCTTGCCACAGTGACCTCCTCGCTCTGGAACCTGTCCACCGGTCGGCGGAATCCTAACACGGTCAGACTACTTTAGCGCTTTCGGAGAGGCCGTGCGGATGTGGTGGCTGTCATCGCCTTCCGCCTGACGGCGGAAGCCACGGGGAACGGAAGCTACGGGGAAGGCGGATGTCCTGTGGCTTCCGCCGTCAGGCTGAAGACACGGTAGCGGCATCCCATCATCCGACCACGTTCGCCAGCGTCCCGACCTCGTCAATCGTGACCCCGATCTCGTCACCCTGCTGCAGCGTGAAATCGTCGGGCGGCACGATGCCCGTCCCGGTCAGCAGGACGCAGCCGTGCGGGAAGCTCATCTCGCGATAGAGGTACTCGACGAGCGATGCCGGGTCGCGCTTCATCTCGGCCAGGCTTGTCGACGCCGAGAACACCGTGTCGCCGGCGCGGCGAATCTCGAGCGCGATCCGTGTCTCCCGCGGCGGCGGACCGGACGCGATCACCAGCGCGGGGCCGAGCGCGCAGGCACCATCGTACAGCTTCGCCTGCGGAAGATAGAGCGGGTTCTCTCCTTCGATGTCCCGCGAGCTCATGTCGTTGCCAGCCGTGTAGCCGACGATCTGGCCCCCGCGTGAGATGAGCAGCGCAAGCTCCGGCTCGGGGACGTTCCAGAACGCGTCGCGCCGGATGCGGACCGTACCGCCTGGGCCGACGACTCTCCACGGCGCGGACTTGAAGAAGAGCTCGGGCCGTTCGGCCGCGTACACGAGATCGTAGAAGTGCCCGCCGGATCCGGTCTTCGCCTCTTCCATCCGCGCAGTACGGCTGCGGAAGTACGTCACGCCCGCCGCCCAGACTTCCTGATGGACGATCGGCGCGAGCAGCTCGTTCATCCACGCCTCGTCGGCCGGCTGGAGTCCGTCGAGGCCTGCGAGGTACGCGGGCAGATCGTCGCGCTCGATGAACGAGGCCGTCTCGTGTGCGAGCTGCAGACGCTCGCGGTCTCGCTCGAGGATCCAGCCGCGCGCGCTTCGAAACAATCGGATTTTCTGTGTCATGATTTTTGGGCGGGCCGCGTCAGCATATACTGCTCGGCACCCCTCATATCATGCACATTCGACCATCATGCACATTCGAACCGGTCTTCTGGGCGCCGCTCTAGCGGCCATGACACTCGCGGTGGGACACGCCGCGCAGCAGACGCCAGCTCCCGCTCCACAAACGCCGCCGGCGGCGGCTCCGCAAACCCCGCCGCAGGGTCCGCCTCCGGCGGGACGCGGCCGAGGACGCGGTGTGTTTCCGGCGATGCAGCGCCCTCCCGCCGACCCCGCCGTCGTCGAGCGCGGGCGTTCGATCTTCAGCGTGAACTGCAGCGCCTGTCACGGCGCCGATGCGCGCGGCGGGCAGCTTGGCGGCCCCAACCTCCTGCGCTCGCAGCTCGTGCTGGGCGACCAGAACGGCGAAGAGATCGCGCCGGTCGTCCACAACGGACGGCCCGAAAGAGGCATGCCCCCCTTCGCGCAGCTCTCGGACGACGACCTGAAGGCGGTCGTCGAATTCCTGCACAGCCTCACGGGCGCCAGCCGGGGCCAGGGCGCCCCGCCCGTGTCCGATGCCCCGCCGCCCAACATCCTCGTGGGCGACGCGTCCGCCGGTCAGCAGTTTTTCTCTTCGAACTGCGCCTCGTGCCATTCTCCCACCGGCGATCTTCAGAGCATCGCCGCAAAGACTCAGGATCCAAAGGCGCTCCAGAACCTCTGGGTGTCGGGCGGTCTCACAACCGGCGTCGGGCGCGGCCGCGGCGGCCCGGGCCCGAGTGGTCCCGCGATCACCGCGACGGTGACGACGTCATCCGGCGAGAAGGTGGAAGGACGCCTCGTCCGCGTGGACGACTTCGACATCTCCGTGCTCCAGCCCGACGGCAGCGTCCGGACGTTCCGACGCGACGGCCAGAACAATCCGCGTGTGGAGCTGCACGATCCGCTCGAAGGGCACAAGAAGCTCCTTGCGGAGATGACCGACAAGAACATGCACGACGTGACCGCCTACCTGGTTACCCTGAAATGAGCTTCAAAAAGACGTTCGTCACGATCTCGCTGCTCGCGATTCCCGTTCTGCTCGCCGGCCAGGGCGGCGGAGTCGACCCGAAGGACTTGCTGAAGCCGCTCGCCAACTCCTGGCCGACGCACGCGGGCGACTACACCGGGCGTCGATACAGCGCGCTCAAACAAATCGACAAGGTGACCGTGAAGAACCTGACGCTCGCGTGGGTGCGGAAGCTCACCGACGGGCCGGGCGGCTTCGGAGGGTTCGGCGGCGGACGCGGCGGTGGCGGCGGTGTCCCGCTCATCGTCGGCGGGGAAGGCACCGGAGAGTTCTCCGGTGGCGGGAACCCGACGATCAAGGGCTCCGCGCTGATGGTCGACGGCACGATTTACATCTCGACTCCCGACAACGCGTGGGCGATCGACGCGCACGACGGCCGCGAGCTCTGGCACTACTTCTGGAAGACGCGCGGGGGCACCCACATCGCAAATCGCGGGCTCGGCATGTGGCACAACTACCTCTATATGGAGACGCCGGACGACTACCTCGTGTCGCTCGACGCGAAGACGGGCAAGGAGCGCTGGCACAAGGTGATCGCCGACTTCAGCCTTCAGTACTTCTCCACGACCGCCCCCGTCATCGTCGGCAACCATGTGCTCGTCGGCACCGGCAACGACATCGATTCGCCCGGCTTCCTCCAGTCGTTCGATCCCGAGACCGGGGAGCTGCAGTGGAAGTTCTATACGGTGCCGATGAACCCCGGCGACCCGGGGCTCGACACCTGGCCGAGTCTCGAGGCCGCGCGCCACGGCGGCGCCCAGCCCTGGATGCCCGGCGCCTACGATCCGGAAACGCACCTCTACATCTTCGGCACCGGGAACCCCACGCCTGCCTACACGGTCGGCCGCGGTGAAGGAGACAATCTCTTCACGTGCTCGCTCCTCGCGGTGAACGTCGACACCGGCAAGATGGCGTGGTACTTCCAGACGTCGCCGCACGACATGCACGACTGGGATTCGGCGCAGACGCCGGCGCTCTTCGACGCGCGCGTGAACGGCCGGATGCGCAAGCTCGTGTCCACGGCCGCGCGCAACGGCGTCTTCTTCACGCTGGATCGCACGACGGGCGAGGCGATCGTGACGAGCACGTACGGCTCGTCGACGAACTGGGTGAAGGGTTGGAACAAGCAGGGCGGGCCGATCCGGAAGACCGAGAAGGACGCCGCGATCGGCGGCTCGCTCGTGTCACCGCCCGCAGGCGGCACGATCAACTGGCAGCCGCCCGCCTACTCGCCCGACACCGGTCTCTTCTACGTGTACGAGAGCAACGGCTACTCGATCTTCTACCTGACGGATCCCGATCCGCGCGGATCGATGGGGCTCGGCGGGAAGGAAGAGGTGAGTGTCGGCAACGGCGGCAACTTCCTCACGGCGATCAATCCGATTACCGGCAAGGCCGCGTGGCGCCACCAGTATCCGGGTCCGGGCGGCGGCGGCGGGGGCGGCCTGCTCGCGACGGCGGGTGGCCTCGTGTTCGGCGGCGACGGCGGCGGCAACGTGGTCGCGTTCGATGCGTCGAACGGCAGTCCGTTGTGGCACTCGCGCATCGGCAGCGTCAGCGCGCCGCCGGAGACCTACATGCTCGACGGACATCAGTACTTGCTCGTCGCGGCGGGCGACACGCTGTACGCGTTCACGTTGTATTGACGGGTGGGGGGCGCGGCGTGCGGGGTGCGGGATCCGGGGTTTTGGCGTTTGGGGAGGGGGTCCCCAAACCGCGTTCCCAGACAGTAAGCGGGAGCGGCGTTTTCCGGCGTGCGGAAGTCGGTTTTCGGAGCGAATGGACCGTGTGATCGCGCTCGGCGAGGGGGCCAGCTTCACGCCGGGTCTGAAGACGCGGGCTACACGCCTGGCAGCATCGTCTCGTGCTGCGGCGATGCGAGCGCGACGAACGCTTCGGCGGCCGGCACGTGCGCTTCGCGTCCGCGGAAGTTCTCCATCACCTCGTGGTGGCTGCGATAGATCCCCTCGCCATCCTGGCTCTTGTGCGCGAAGAGCGCCGCCTTCTTCTTCTCCCGCACGCTGCTGATGTCGACGTAGTCGCTGGGATGGAACCCCATCGTCTGGTCGCCGAGATCGACCTCGAAGAAGTAGATCGGAAACCTCCGCTTCCGCGCAACGTAGGCGCGCATCGTCAGGAAGCTGGCCACCTGATGGTCCTGATGCGTGTCCATCGGCCAGTGCGTGAACACGACATCCGGCGCGGCCGCGTCGAGAATCTTGATCATGTCGTCGACGCGCGATCGGGTCAGCTCGGTGTCGCCATCGATCTGGCCCGCGAACACCGGCTTCGCGCCAATCAGCCGGCACGCGGTCTCCGCTTCTGCGGTGCGAATCGCCGCCGCCTCGTCGAGCGACTTGCCCGCGATGCCGCGCTCGCCGCGGGTGAGATACACGGTCGTGACGCGATCGCCGCGCGCGGCGTACATCGACAGCGTTCCGCCACAGCCTGACTCGGGATCGTCGGGGTGGCCGCCGACGCAGACAACGCTGAGCGGCGTGGCGCTCTGGCGCGGAGCGCGCGCGGCGCTCGCGTCGACGGCAAGACCGAGGAGCGCGGGCAGCGCGAGCGTGCGCTCCAGGAATCGACGACGATCGATGTCGTGAGTCATCGGGTTCGTGATTATACGTCCGCGTAGTCCGCGTCAGTCCGCGGCCCGCGGTAGAATCCGGGACACCACCGTGGCCACAACCTCCACATCGGTGCCTCACGTCGGGCTCGTCCGTGGGCTCGGGCTGCTGGCGGCAACCTCGTTCCTCGTCGGCGACGTAATCGGGACGGGCGTGTTCCTGAAGACGCGCGTGATGACGTGCAACGTCGGCTCGCCGGTGACCGTGATTGCCGTCTGGGTGGTCGCAGGGCTTCTGAGCCTCGCCGGCGCTCTCACGTACGGCGAGATCGCCTCCGTGCTGCCGCGTGCGGGCGGCGACTACGTCTACATTCGCGACGCGTACGGGCGGCTCGCCGGGTTCCTTTACGGGTGGACGCGCTTCTTCGTGGCGAACGCGGGCGCGACGGCGAGTCTTGCCGCGGGCTTCGCGATCTTCTTCAACATCGTGACGGGCGGTGCGCTGACCGCATGGTCGGTCACCCTTCCTCGTGTCCCGTGGTCGCCATCGATCAGCGGTCTGCAGGCGATCGCGCTGATTGCGGTTGCAGTCGTGACGCTCACCAACTGCGCCGCCGTGTCCGTGAGCGGCAAGCTTGCCGTCGCGTTCACGGCGCTCAAGATCGTGCTCGTGGCGGGCGTGGCCGTCGTCGCGGCGTTCTTCACTGCAGGCAGCTGGGATTCCTTCGGGCTCTCGGCGGCGGGCGTGGCGTGCGACGGCGTGGCGGCTTCGGCGCGGGGCGGCATCGCCGGCTTCGGCGCGGCGATGCTCGGCGCGATGTGGGCCTACAACGGGTGGAACGAGCTGACGTACGTGTCCGAGGAAGTGAAGGATCCCGAGCGGAACCTTCCGCTGGCGATCATCGGCGGCCTCGGCCTCGTCGCGCTCTTGTACGTCCTCGCCAACGTGGCGTACTTCTACGTCCTGACGCCGATGGAGATCGCGGCGCTGCCCGCGTCTGCCTCGGTCGCCACATCGGCCATGACACGGGTCATCGGAAACGCGGCCGCAAGCATCATGGCCGGCGCGATGGCGGCGTCGATTTTCGGGACCCTGATGATCCAGTCGCTCGCGTGCGCGCGCGTCCCGTTCGCGATGGCGCGCGACGGCATGTTCTTCAAGGCGCTTGCAGCGCTGAGCCCTCGAACGCGGGTGCCGATTCGCGCCTTGGTGGCGCAGGCGGGGTGGGCGTCGCTCCTCGTCCTCTCGGGCTCGTACGACACGCTGACCGACTACGCAATCTTCGCCGTCGTCATCTTCCTTGCTCTCGCGACGGCTTCGGTGTTCGTCTTCCGGCGCAGATATCGCGATCACCGCGGCTACCGGACGCTCGGGTATCCCGTCGTGCCGGCGCTGTTCCTGATCGTCGCGGCCTGGCTGGTTGCCAACACGCTGGTGGCGACGCCGGGCCGGGCGCTCGCGGGTCTCGGTCTGATGGCGTGCGGACTGCCGTTCTACTGGTACTGGTCGCGGCGCCTTTCGCCTGAACAGGTGCTTCCGCCTGAAGGCGGAAGCCACGGGGATGGACGATGAGGGGCGACGTGTCGCGGCGGGAATTCCTGCAGGCCACCACGGGTGCGGGGGCGATCGCCAGCGTGGGGATTGCGCCGCCGCTCGCGTCGGCCTCACAAGCCTTCGTCTCTCCCGATACGATGCCCGCGGGATGGTTCGATCAGCCGATGCGGTGGGTGCAGCTCACGCTGGTCGAGAACGATCCGGGCCGCTTCGATCCGGCGTTCTGGCTCGATTACTTCCGGCGGCTTCACGCGGACGCCGCTACGCTGAGCGCGGGCGGAATCGTCGCGTACTACCCGACGGACGTGCCGCTGCACCACCGCAGCGCATGGCTCGGCACGAGCGATCCCTTCGGAACGCTCGTCGCCGGCTGTCGCAAGCTCGGGATGCGCGTCGTGGCGCGCACGGATCCGCACGCCGCGCGCGACGACGTCCGCGAGGCGCATCCGGACTGGATTGCGGTGAACGCCGACGGTACGCCGCGGCGGCACTGGGCGAATGCCGATCTCTGGGTTACGTGTGCGCTCGGCCCGTACAACTTCGAGTTCATGGACCAGGTGCACCGCGAGATCGTGTCGCGGTACAAAGTCGACGGGATCTTCTCCAACCGCTGGGCCCCGCAGGGCGGGGATTGCTACTGCGTTCATTGCCAGGCGAACTTCCGCCGGGCGACCGGGCACGAGCTGCCGCGACCGAACGATCGCGCCGATGCCGTGCGTCGCGCGTACATCGAATGGCGCAAGGCGCGATTGACGGAGCTGTGGAAGAAGTGGGACGCGACCGTTCGCGCCGCGAACGCCGAGGCGCGGTTCATTCCCAATGGTCCGCCGGATCTGAAGACGGCCGGCGAGCTCGCGGATATCCAGTTCACGGACAATCAGGCTCGGCGCGGCCTCACGCCGCCGTGGGCCAACGGCCGGCGTGCGAAGGAATATCGATCGGTGATGGGAAGGCGGCCGATCGGCGGCATCTTCAGCGTCGGTCTGGAAGAGCCGTATCGCTGGAAGGACTCCGTCCAGAGCGCGCCGGAAGTGCGGCTGTGGGTGGCCGAGGGCACTGCGAACGGCATGCGCCCGTGGGTGACGAAGTTTTCGGGCGTGCTGTACGACCGCCGCTGGCTGCCGTTCGTCGGGGAGATCTACGACTGGCACTACCGGCACGAACGCTACCTGCGGAACGAGACGCCGCTGGCGCGCGTTGCGCTGCTGCACTCCGAGCAGACGTCCACGTACTTCGCAGGGCTCGCGCAGAACGACCGGCACGAGGATCATGTGCTCGGGATGTACCACGCGCTCGTCGAGAGCCGCATTCCGTTCGAGCTCGTGCACGAGGCGTTCCTCACGCCCGACCGTCTCGATCGATATCGACTCCTGATCCTGGCCGACGCGGCGGCGCTCTCGGATGCGCAGTGCAGCGCCATTCGCGAGTTCGTGGGGCGCGGCGGGCGCGTGCTGGCGACGTTTGCCTCGTCGCTGTGCGACGCGCGCGGGCAGCGGCGCGACGATTTCGGCCTGGCCGACCTCTTTGGCGTGTCGTTCACCGGCAAGGTGGACGGCCCGATGCAGAACTCGTATCTCAGCCTGGATTCGGACGGCGGCCCTCATCCAATTCTCGAGGGCTTCGGCGACACCTCGAGAATCATCAACGGCGTGTTCCGGATCGGCGTCGAACCGAAAGGCCAGTTCCCATCGCCGCTGACGCTGATCCCCACGTATCCCGATCTGCCGATGGAGGATGTTTATCCGCGCGTCCCGCATACGACGACGCGCGAAGTCTATCTGAGGGACATGGGACGCGGCCGGGTCGTGTATTTTCCGTGGGACATCGACCGCACCTTCTGGGATGTCATGTGCGTCGATCACCTACGGCTGCTGCGCAACGCGATCGCCTGGGCGGCCGACGAGCCGCCGCCAGCCGACGTCCAGGGACCGGGGCTGCTCGACGTGACCGTCTGGCGCCAGCGGCAGTCCATGACGGTGCACCTCGTGAACCTCACGAACCCGATGATGATGAAGGGGCCGCTGCGCGAGGTGATTCCAATCGGCGCGCAGCGCGTGCGCGTTCGGATCCCCGCCGGCGTCCACGCGCGCCAGGTGCAGTTGCTCACGAAGGGGAGCCGTCCGCCGTTCGAGGAGTCGCGCGGCGTCCTGAGCCTGATGGTGCCGTCCGTCGACGTTCACGAGGTGATTGCCATTGACTTCTGATCGAATCCAGAGACGAGCGTTCATGACCTCCATCGTGGGCACGACACTAGGAGCCGGCGCCTGGGCCGCGGCCGAATCGCAGGGCGGAGGAGGGCAGACGAGCGGCGGCGGCGCAGGGCCGGACGTGTATCTCTGGCGGCAATACGTGCTGCGCACGGGCACCGAGCCCCGCCGCGTCGGGGACTTCCTCGAGCACGCGATGATGCCGGCGCTCAATCGCCTCGGGCACAGGCCGATTGGCGTGTTCGAAGGCCTCGCCGGCGTGACGACCCCGACGATTTTCACGCTGACGCCGCTGGCATCGCTCGACGCGGTCGGGACGCTCGACGCGCGGCTGGAACAGGACGAGGAGTTCACCCGCGCGGGCTCCGCCTACCTGGACGCGACCGCTGCCGATCCCGCCTTCGTGCGCCAGGAGATGTCGCTGCTCACCGCGTTCGACAAATTCCCACACATCGCCGTGCCCGCGGCGACGGCGAACAAGGGACCGCGATTGTTCGAGCTGCGAACCTACGAGAGCCCGAGCGAGCGCGCGCATCGCGCGAAGGTCCGGATGTTTGCCGAGATGGGGGAGATCGAGATCTTCCGTCGCGTCGGCCTGACGCCGGTGTTCTTCTCGCGGACGCTCGTCGGCCCGCGCATGCCGAGCCTCGTCTACATGCTCGTGTACGACAACCTTGCCGCGCGGGAGAAGAACTGGAGCACCTTCGGCAGCGATCCGGAGTGGCGGAAGCTCGCCGCGACGCCCGGTTTCACCGATCCGGAGATCGTGTCGAACATCACCGCGGTATTTCTGCGCCCCGCGGCGTACTCACAGATCTGATCGCACCTCAGCCGTTTCGCGGTATTTGTCTTGCAGCTGCCCTTCGGCTGGGCAGTCCTCCAGCCGCTGTCGCTGATGCTGATCTTGACGTTCGTGTTCAGCCGTCCCACGCACGTGCCCACAGAGGGTATTCCTTACGCACTCTTTGCCCCTTCGGGGCTGTTGTCGTGGAGCCGCGTCGCGGCGCGTTCCTCTTGGGCTCTGGTGTCCTGAAAATGGTTCTGCACGCGAGCGAGGACCCTTCGCGCGGGCACGGGCCGAATGGACGTCCGGCAGCCTCCTGTCCAATGGTGTCGGTGATCATTCCGTGCTACCGGCAGGCGCATTTCCTCTCCGACTCGGTCGAGAGCGCGCTGCGACAGAGCTATCCATCCGTTGAAGTCCTCGTGGTCGACGACGAGTCTCCCGACGACACCCGCGGCGTGGCGGGGCGCTATGCCAGCGTCCGGTACATCCCGACGAAACATGGGGGACTCGCAGCAGCACGGAACGCAGGGCTGGCGCAGAGCCGCGGGGAGTTCATTGTCTTCCTCGACGCCGACGATCGTCTGCTGCCCGACGCCCTGCGGGCAAACGCGGAGCTTCTGGCATCGGACCCGGAGCTCGGTTTCGTGGCCGGAATGAGCCATTTCATTGCGCGCGACGGATCGAAGATGCACACCGACGTACGCGCCTGGCCGACCGGCGATATCTACGCGGCGCTGCTCCTGCGCAACCGGATCCGGATGCCCGGAATGGTCATGTTCCGGAGGTCGATCTTCGATCGCGTCGGTCTGTTCGACACGACCGTGGATGCGTGCGCTGACTACGACATGTACCTCCGCGTCAGCCGTCTGTTCCCGGTCGCGTTCCATGACGCGCTCGTTGCCGAGTACCGGCGGCATGGCGAGAATATGTCGCTCGATCCAGCCCTGATGCTGCGACAACTCTCGCGCGTCCTGCGTCTGCAACGGCCGAACGTGCGGCGGCACGCCCGCCGGCGGGCCGCGCTCGAGGAGGGGCTTCGCGGCATGCGCACGTACTACAGCGATCAGCTCGCGGAGCGCATCCGCCAGCGCGTCCGCACGCGTACCGCGCTGCGGAAGGCTGCCGCCGATGCGCTGCGGCTGCTCGTGATGAATCCGAAGGGTTTCTTCGCGCACGTCGTCCGCAAGACGGTCAACTCCGGACGCAAGCCCCCGAGCGACAAGTCTGACGTGGACGCCGTGATTTCGAGATCCGCATAGCCTGGCGCTGAAGGACGCGCCAACTCCCAACCTTATAATCGCTCGACGCCATGTCGGCCAGACCGGTAACCGTCTTCGCCCCCCCGGACCTGAGGCGAATCCATCCGCTGGCGGCGCTCCAGCGACTCGCCCGCGCGCGCGATCTGTTCGTCACGCTGAGCCTGCATCGCATCAGCGTCCGCTATCGTCGCTCACGGCTCGGAATTCTCTGGGCCGTAATCCAGCCGGTCGCGATGATGCTGGTCTTCACGCTGATGTTCACCGTTCTACGCGCGAAGCCTGCGGCGGCCGTGCCGGTTCCGCTGTTTCTCTATTCCGGGCTGATCCCGTGGACCATGTTCTCGAACGGTTTGTACAACGCGAGCGCCGCACTCACCTCTCATGCTGCACTCCTGACGAAGGTGAACTTCCCGCGCGAGATTCTCCCGCTCACCTACGTGGCCGCCGGCTTGGCTGACATGTCCATCGCATCCCTGGTGCTGGCCTGTCTGATGATCTGGTTCGGTGTCCCGCTGCAGCTCACGGCGCTGTGGGCGATTGTGGCGATCGTGCTGCTGACCGGCCTCCTCATCGGACTCGGACTGCTGCTGTCCGCCGTTCAGGTGCATTTTCGCGACGTCGGCCTCGCCATGCCCGTGCTGGTGCAGGTCTGGCTATTCGCCACGCCGGTGTTCTACCCGCTGTCCGCGGCGAGGGGCTCGCTCCGGGAACCGCTGTATTCGGTCTACCGGTTGAATCCGATGGCGGGGATCGTCGACACCTTTCGCCGGGGCGTCGTACTCCATCAGGCTCCCGACTTCGCCGGGATCGCCGTGTCCGCCGCCGTCGTCGCGATCCTGCTGCCTGTCGCCTACATGTATTTCAAGTACGTCGAGCTGACGCTGGCGGACGTCGTATGAGCGGGGACGGGATCGACCTCACGCTGGCAGATGTCTGGAAGGCGTATCGCCCGAACGCCAGGCGGAGAGCGGACATCTTCTGGGCGCTTCAGAACATCAGCTTCGACGTGCCGCGCGGCGCCGCCCTGGGCATCATCGGCCGCAACGGTGCAGGTAAGAGCACGCTGCTCAAGCTGCTCGCCGGCATCACGGCGCCGACTCGCGGACGGATCGTCATCCGGGGCACGGTGGCCGCACTCATCGAGGTCGGGTCTGGTTTCCATCCAGAGCTCACCGGACGTGAAAACGTCTTTCTCAGCGGTGCGATTCTCGGCATGCGCCGGCGGGAGATCGCCTCGAAGCTCGATTCAATCGTGGAGTTCGCCGGCGTCGGCTCGTTCATCGATACGCCGGTGAAATGGTACTCGTCGGGGATGTACGTGCGGCTCGGGTTCGCCGTCGCGGCACACCTCGAAGCCGACATCCTGCTCGTCGACGAGGTGCTCGCCGTCGGCGACGCGGAATTCCAGGTGAAATGCCTGCAGCGCATCCAGGAGCTCAGGGATCGCGGCGTCACCAGCCTCTTCATCTCTCACGACCTGACGGCGATCGAGCGGCTGTGCGACAGCGCCATCCTGCTGGAGGCGGGAAAGATCGCAGCCACAGGCGCACCGGCGGTCGTCGTTGCCGCGTACCATCGGCGCCTCGCGCTGTGGGATCCACCGTCGGGAGAAACGACGATCGACTCACCGAAGAGCGGGATTGCGCTGACCAACGTGTCGCTGCGCAGCGGCGACGACGCGAAGGCCGTCGCCTTCCGCACCGGCGCGCCGCTCACAATCGCCGTGCGGTATGCCGCGGCCCGTCCGATTGCCAATATCGAGTTCGAGGTGCGGTACTACTCGTCCGACGGCAAGACGCGTGTCGCGGCGCCGAGGACTGGTGAAAGCCGCCAGCCGCTCTGCGTGAAACGCCCCGGCGGCATCGTCGAGTTCCACTGTCCCGCCCTGCCATTGAACCGGGGCAGCTATTCGATCGGGGCGGTGGCCCGTGACATGACGACCGGAAAGGTACTCGCCTGGTGGGATGGCGATACGAGGCTGTACGTCTCCAGCGGCCCGGTCACGGATGCGCAGCTCTATATTCCACACTCGTGGCGTCTGATTCACGACGAGGACCAGCAGCCGGCCGGCATCAACGCCGCCGCGCAGCCGCGCGCCTGAGTACGCTCCCTGCCAGCCGTATCAGTCCGGTCGGGTAGTAGCACACCAGATACCAGGCGCTGATCGCGGCTCGGCGTCGGCGCCCCGCCGCCCGCAGGTCGCTCTTCATCTGGGTGACGAGGCGACCGCCGTAGTCGGCCTGCACGGTCGCGATCCCTTCCCGCCACGCCTGTTTTCCTTCGGCGCTCCTGTACGCGTGCCTGCGCTCTGCGCGGCGCACCGTGACGGCCGATTTCAGCATGTAGCGCACGTCGCTGCTCATGCTGGACGGATGCGTTCGATAGTCGAGGACCACCTGGCCGTGACGGCCGATCGGGAACCGCCTGGCGATGCGGACATTGAGCTCGTAGTCAGCGGAGGCGCCGGCCCAGCCGACGTAACCGTTCACCGCCCGCAGGATATCCCGCCGGTACATGACAACCCCGGGCGTCCAGATGTAGTTCGATCGCAAGAGCTGCCTGTAGGGATCGCCGGGCCGAGGTCTGTCTTCGGGCACGTACCGCGGGGAGCCGTTCTCGTCGATAATGCGCACGCCACCCGATACGAATGCCCAGTCGGGATGCTTCCCTAACGATTCCACGCCGGCGGCAAGCGCATGCGGCTGCAGCCGATCGTCCGCGTCCAGAAAGACCACCAGATCACCCGTGCTCGCGCGCAGGCCCGCGTTTCGGGCCGCAGGTGCGCCCTGGTTGCGCTGCTCGATGCACCGTACCTCCTCGTACGCCCGCGCGATTGCGGCGGTATCGTCCGTCGATTCGTCGTTCACGACGATGATCTCTGCCGCCGGGTAGGTCTGGTGCAGGACGCTCTCGATGGCTTCACGAAGGAAGCGGCCCCCGTTGTAGCAGGGGATCACGACTGAGACGCGCGGCCGGTCTGGAGAGCGCGTTGCCATGGATTCACGAAGAAACTGTGTGCGTCACCCCTCAGGGCCGCGAAGCCCTCGTCGCGCCAGTCACAGCAGCGTTCGACCGATGGTACGTGAAGCCAGCCGGCGCAGGCGGGCGTCGCAGCGGGCGGCCTGCCGCCGGACGCGATAGAGGAATGGATGACGATGGCGGCGCAGCGCCCGGCGTGCCATGTCTCGAACTGTCGGATTGACGATGGGCTGCGCCGAGACGTACGACTCGAGCCAGGTTAGATACCTCTCAAATGCTGCGTCGAGCTGGCCAGCACGCGCGGCCGTCCGACAGGACGAGTCCTCGTGCTGGCGGTACCTGTCGAGGCAGACGTCCACGATCATCACCGGAAAGTTCAGACACAGCTTCGCGTGGAATACCTGATCGGTGCAGATCCGCTGGAAGGATTCCTCCCATCCGCCCACGCGTTCGACGGCTGCGCGCCGCACGAGCACGCCGCCCATACAGGGAACGGTTCCTCCGTCTTCGAGAAACCGCAGGAGCATTCGCGGCGGATCGATCGCCGTGTCCGGCTTCGCGCCGTACTTTCGCCAGACCCAGTCGCGATCGGCGTCCTCTCGACGGCCGCTCCAGCTGTACCAATATTGCGTCGCCGCATACAGCATCGCGACCTCGGGGTGCGCATCGAGAATCGGCACCGTCACTTCGAGCTTCTGCGGCAGGTAGACGTCGTCCGCGTCGAGAAACGCCAGGTATTCTCCTGCCGCGTAGCGGGCGGCCAGGTTCCGCGAGGCGCTTGCGCCGCGGTTCTGCTGGTGCCCGTGCGTGAGGTAACGCACCTTGCCCGGATGTGCCGCCGCGTACCTGCAGGCGATCTCGGTGCTCGCGTCCGTCGATCCATCGTCGACGAGCAGCAGCTCCCAGTCGTCATACGTCTGGGCGAGCACGCTGTTGATGCTTTCCTCGATGAATGCCCCGGCGTTCAGGAAGGGCGTGATTATCGACACGCGGGTCATGCGCGGAGCTCCTGCAGCTTGCGCTCGAACGCCGATCCTTCCCAGTCGAGCACGCCGAGCCGGGGCAGGGCATAGCCGTCCGCCCCGCGCGTGGGTACCGAACGTGATTTCTGGCCGCACGCCCACGCGAAGCCACACTCCCGCACCGCCGCCTCCGAATCATCGTCGAGAGCGCCATGCGGGTACGAGAAGCCGGTAATCGGAGTGCCGATAAGACGTTCACACGCCTCCCGTCCCTGACGAATGTCGTCGCGCCGTTCAGCAGGAGACAGGGCGGGCAGCACCGGGTGTGTCGCGGTGTGGCCTCCGAACTCGAAAATGCGGCCTCCGGCCAGTGCGGCCACCTCGCTCGCCGTCATTGGCAGATCGCGGGGATCCGGTGGCGGAATCTCGAGTACTGTCCGCAGCCGAGCCATCGCGTCTTCTCGTTCCGCCGGTGCGGCAGTGCGAAGCTGTTTCCACACTGCGAGGTATGCACTCTGACGTTCGGTCCGGGGTTCCTTGCAGGCTCGCCACCCACTGTCACGCTCGTCTCCGTCGCGGAGGACGAGAAACATCCGCTCGGTCCCAATCTTCACTTCCGCATCGACGGCGCCGATCCTCAGCAGAATGCCGCGTGCCAGCTCGTCCCACCAGTACTCATGACGCTGTCCGACGAAACCGGTGGCGAGGAAGAGTGTCGCCGGCACACCCGCCGAGGCGAGTCGCGGGGCGGCCTCGTGCAGGTTGTCCGCATACCCGTCGTCAAAGGTGACCGCCACGGCTTTGTTGGGGAGCGTTCCGCGCTCCAGTCGGCTCACGAACTCGGACATCGGCAGCGGGTAGCGCGTGCGGCGGAGCACCGCCAGATGCTGTTCGAATCGATCCGGGTGCACGGCGAGCTCCCACGGATCCACTCTGGGGGTTGCGACCCGGTGATACATGAGGATCGTCGGCCTCGGTCCCGGCGGATAGAGCCTTCGCCGCAGCTTCCGGAAGAACGTGCGCATTCAGGGTGCTTTGCGCGCGCGCACCGACACGATGACCGGGTAAGCCCGATCGAAGGGATCGAGATCGCGAGTGTCGAGCTCTTCGACCGCCAGGCCTTGCAGGAACATGGTTGCCGCGAACACGTTGCCGTAGCGTTGAACCATCACGGCGTCAGCGCCAAACACTGCGCCGAAGAGACGCTCCATCGCCGGCTGCGTGAACGACCAGAACCAGGTACTGCCCCACTCGCCCCGATCGATCTGGCTGATGCCTGGTGCCGTGACCAGCAGCACGCCACCCGGCGCGAGCGCCCGGTGCAGCTGCACGACAGCGGCGCGCACGTCGTAAATCAGTTGGAGCGTCTGCGTGAAGATGATGCAGTTGAAAGCGTCGGCGGGGAGAGTACGGGGATCGGTGACGTCGCCCACGAAGGTCGCGCGCGGGTTGCCCGCGGCTACGTGGAGCACGTCACTCCGCGTGACACGCGACCCTCCGAATCTGCGCGTGTACCCGTCGTCACCGACTTCGAGCACGCGTCCACGGATCTCTGACTCGTTCCGGAGTAGAAAGCGCTCGATGTAGTAACGATCGACCGGCAGGCCGCGATCGAGCCCGAAGGACCGGCTGATCGGGGTCACACGCCGGAGATCGCCGAGCCGCACGCGCCCGACGGGCGGCACGTGGTCATGACGCCACAGCAGGAGCCGCTCGCCAATGCGACGAGGCAGCAGAGCGGCGACGCGGCGTCTGAGCCCGGCGAACATGTCGCGTGCCGCCACGCGCGGTGAAATCAGGGCAATGCTCGCCAGTTGCGGCAGAGACGACGAGAGCGGCGTGCCACGCTGTCGCCGACGGTAACGCGCGAGCGCGATTTGCTCCACGTAGTAGCTCCGCCAGCGCTGTCGGCCTTCCCTCCACGCCGCGCGCGTCTCGGCGTTGTCGCCGGCCTCGGGGGCGTGTCTGGCGTGAACGTCGAGCGCCGCCCGGAGCATGCCGCGATGATCCGTGGACATGTTCTCGCCGTGCAGACGGTAAGCCGCGACGAGATCCGGATACCCCGTGATCGGATGCTGCCGCGCGATGCGCAGGTAGACGTCGTAGTCCTCGCAGCGCCGCAGCCGCTCGTCGAAGCCACCGATCGATTCGAGCACGTCACGCCTGTACATGACCGTGCCGTGCATCCCGATGAAATTACACCGGAGCAGATGCAGGTATGGCGACTCGCCCGGCGGCTCGAATCGCTCGCCGGTCTTGTTCCCGTCGCGGTCGATGAACAGATGCCCGCCGTAGACGAACCCGCTCTCCGGCCTCCGCGCGAAGCACGCCAGCCCCTCCTCGATTGCGCGCGGCTCCAGAC
>JBKPTE010000005.1:0-74207 GCA_046735335.1 Acidobacteriota bacterium
GGAGACGCGGCGTCTCAATCGGCGCGCGGCACTCGTGGTACGAATCCAGCGCTAGCGCGCTGGCTGTAATTGGTGGATTGGTGAATTGGGGGGTTGGTGAATTGCAAATTCACCAATCAATTCACCGATTCACCAATTCACGAATGCACCAATTACACGGATGCGCTTCATTAATCTGTATCTGATCGGCTACTTCATCCTGATCCTCGGCGCGCTCGCGGCGCTCTGGTACGGCGGCGTGCTGCGCCACGTGTCCGCGACGTGGATCATCATCGGGCTCGTGATCGCCATCGGCCTCGGGATCATGTTGTCCGTGTCGAGCGGCAAGCCCACGATCTCCAACGAATAAGGTAGAGCTTCCCGCGTTACTTGGCACGAGACGTGTTTCTACCGCACCTCGTGCGTTGTTTGTCTCGCCGTTTGTCTCGATTTCCGGCCATCGGGTTCCAATCCGCGTCGGCGATCCTCCTCATCCTGTGCCTCCTCGCGCCGCTGGTCGGCTGCAAGGAAGGCGAGCAGAGCACGATCCGTGTCGACCACCTGAAGTTCACCGGCATCAAGTCGGTGGACGAAGGCCAGCTCAAGTCCGCGCTCGCAACGCAGGCGAGTTCGTGGCTGCCGTGGGGTGCGGACCATTACTTCACGCGCGAGCAGTTCGAAGCGGACCTGAAGCGGATCGTGGCGTTCTATCGCGACCGAGGCTTTCCCGACGCGAAGGTCAAGTCGTTCGACGTGAAACTCAACGACAAGCAGGACGCGGTGGACATCACGGTCAACATCGACGAGGGGCAGCCAATCCTCGTGCAGGACATCGAGTACAACGGCTTCGATGTCCTGTCCGAACGTCAGCTGAGGTTGCTGAAGCAGCGCGTGCCGGTCAAGACCGGCGCTCCCCTCGATCGCGCGCTCGCGCAGACCATGCGCGAGATGATCCTCGACGAGATCAAGGACCACGGCTATCCGTACGCGACGGTGCGATTGACCGATCACCCGGCCAAGAACGATCGCTCGGTGGTGCTGACCGTCGATGCCACGCCAGGGCAGCTCGCCCGTTACGGGCCGATCGACATCACCGGAAATTCGAGCGTCAGCGACGACGTCGTCCGCCGCCAGCTCACGTTCCGGCCGGGCAGGCGCTACCGCCTCAGCCAGATTCAGGAGAGCCAGCGGAAGCTGTACGCGCTCGAGACCTTCCAGTTCGCGAACATCGAGCCGGAGGTCAAGGAGGGCGCGCAGCCGGAGATCGTCCCGACGAAGATCACGGTGACCGAGGGCAATCACCGCAAGGTGAACTTCGGCGTCGGCTACGGCAGCGAGGAGAAGGCGCGCCTCACCGCCGACTGGCGCCACGTGAACTTCTTCGGCGGTGCGCGGACGATGGAGCTGCAGGGGCGGTATTCATCGCTCGATCGCGGCGTGCGCGCGAACTTCAAACAGCCGGCGATCTTCGGACCGCGCTACGGCCTGCTCGTGAGCGGACAGGCGTGGCACAACGACGAGCCAGCCTACACGCTCAACACGAACGGCGGCAGCGTCACGCTCGAACGCCCGCTGGCGCGGCCGGGCCCGTATTCGCAGCGGCTGGCGACGACGTTTCTCTCCATCAAGTACACGAACCAGTACGAGGACTACTCGATCTCGGACGCTGCGCTGCAGGATTTGTCCTTCCGTGACGAGCTGATCGCGCTCGGTCTGGATCCGCGCACGGGCACGGGCCGCGGGCTTCTGTCGTCCTTCGCGTTCGACATCCGCCGCGGCACGGCGGAAAGCCAGATCAACGCGCGCAACGGCTACGTGCTGAGCGCCCACGTCGAGCAGGCCGGAAAGCTGCTGCAGGGGGATTTCAAGTACTGGGAGACGACGCTCGAGGGACGGGGGTATTTGTCGCTCGGCCGCCGCGCGCTCGTCGCGGTGCGCGTGCGGGGCGGTTCCATCGACGCATGGGGCGACCAGAACGAAAACGTGCCGTTCTTCAAGCGCTACTTCCTCGGCGGCGCGTCGAGCCTTCGCGGCTGGGGCCGGTTCGAGGTCTCGCCCCTGAGCGGCTCGGGCCTGCCGATCGGCGGCGCGACGCTGCTCGAATCTTCCGCCGAGCTGCGCGTTCCGGTCTGGGGCAACTTGAGCGCCGTCGCGTTCGCGGACGCCGGCAACGTGTGGACGAATCCCTGGGACTTCAACCTGAACCAGCTGCGCTACGACGTCGGCCCTGGCCTCCGGTACAACACGCCGATCGGACCGTTCCGGGTTGATCTCGGATATCAGTTGAACCCGATCCCGGGGCTGCTCGTGAACGGGAAGCCGGAGGCGAGGCATTTCCGTGTGCATTTCTCGATCGGCCAGGCGTTCTAGGGCCGGACGGCCCGGAGGACGCGGACTTCAGCGGGAGTAGCCGTTGCTTCAACGCAGGATTTCGCCGGCGAAGAAGTACCTGAGGCGCACGATGCAGGTCGTCGCCCTCGTGGGGACGATTGTGGTCGGGATCATCGCCCTCGCGCTGATCGTGTCGCAGACCCCCTGGTTCCGCGACTGGCTGCGCCGCTATGTCGTCCGCGAGTCGACGCAATACCTGAACGCCAATCTCTCGATCGGCAGCCTCGGCGGGAACCTGTTCTACGGCGTGGAACTTGGCAACGTCGCCCTCGAGGTCAACGGCGAACGCGTCGTCACGCTCGATCGCCTGGAGGTGAAGTACAGCGTCGCCGAGCTGATCTCGAAGGGAATCACCGTCCGCGAGATCCGGCTGGAATCGCCGTTCGTGCTGCTCCGGCACGACAAGAACGGCTGGAACGTCACGAACCTCGTGAAGAAACAGGAGCAGGAAGCGGAGCGCGAGGGACCGGGGCGCTCAATCTCTCTTCCGGACATCGAGATCGTCAACGGCCGCGCGGCGATCGAGGACAAGGCGCCGTCCGACACGTATCGGCTCCCGTCGCGCATCGATGCGCTGAACGTCAAGGCCGGGTTCGAATACGCACCCGTCCACTACAGCCTGACGCTCAACGACCTGTCGTTCGCCGGCAAGGCGCCGGATCTCACGGTCACGCGTGTCGGCGGCCGCGTCGGCACACGCGATGACAATCTGAACGTCGAGAACCTGTCCTTGAAGACATCGCAGAGCACGTTGACGGTCGACGGCGTGATACGGAACTACCTCGCGAATCCGAACCTTCAGGTCACCGCTTCGTCGCCGCGCCTTTCGCTGTCGGAGCTCTCGGGCGTGCTTCCGCTCGTCAAAGGGTACGCCCTGCAGCCTTCCTTCAACCTGCGTGCGGAAGGGCCGCAAAACAACCTGAAGCTCACGCTGAACGAGACCTCGGAAGCTGGAGCCCTGCAGAGCGCGTTGGCGCTGGACCTGAAGGAGCCCACCCTCAGCGCACGGGGAGACGTGGACGTGCGCGACCTGAATCTTGCGCCGCTGCTGAAGGATCCGAAGCAGAAGAGCGACATCACGGCGCACGCGAAGGTTGACTTGACGCTGCGGTCCGCGCCAGCGAACTTCCGCCCGAAGGCGGAAGCTACAGAGCTGAAGGCGGAAGCCACAGGGGCCGCGCTCGATCGGCTGCATGGACGCGTCACGCTCGATGCTCCGCGCGTCGTCGCATCGGAGTACCGCGCGCAGGACGTCCGCGTCACCGCGAATATCGACGGACGCCACGTCGGCATCGATGGCCGCGCCGGCGCGTATGGCGGAACCGCGACCGCCAAGGGCTTCGTCGTTGTTCCCGCGGCCGCAGGAGAGCCGCTGCAGTTCGACATGGCGGGTAGCGCCTCCCACGTGAACCTCGCCGGGCTGCCGGGCACGCTGAACGCGCCGAACGTCGAAACGGATCTGAACACGCGGTCCTATCACGTCACGGGGGCCACCGGCGCGAAGCGCACGGCCATCAATGGCACGGTCACGCTCGCCCAATCGACGCTGGCCGGCGGCACCCTCGTCGAGGGCACGACCGCCGGGTTCGATCTCGTCTCGACGCCCGTTCGCCGCGGTCCCGCCCGTCTGGACGCCCGCTACACCGCCCGGGGCGGCGTTCGCGACGTGAACCTGTATCGCGTCGGCCAGGCGTTCCAGATCGCCGCGCTCGACAAGCCCGAATATGACAGCCGCCTCAACGTGGATTTCGACGTCTCCGGAAACGGCACGGCCGTGGACACGATGGCCGTCGACGCGAAGGCCACAATCACTGATTCCCAGGTGATGGGCGGCGAAGTGCCCCATCTCGTGGTCGACGCGCATCTGGCGAATGGAAGCGTGCAGGGGCGCGCAAACGGCGATCTGCGCGGCTTCGATCCCGCACGCATCACGGGGAACGCCAACTACAAAGGCACCGTCAACGGCGCCGTCGACGCCGCGTTCGGCGTCAGGAACCTGTCGGCGCCAATCACGCCGGACTCGATCACGGCGGATGGCCGCGTCACGTTGAGCGATACCGATGTGGCGGGGGTGAAGATCGCGTCCGCCGACATTCAGGGGCACTACGCGGATCGCAAGGGCAACCTGCGTCAGGCAACGATCAAGGGGCCCGACATCGACGTTCAGGCGTCGGGCCCGATCGCGCTGGGGGACGCCGGCAGCAGCAACGTGAAGTACCACGTGCAGGCAACCGACCTTGCGATGATCGGCAAGCTGTTCAATCAGCCGTTGACCGGATCGGCCACGCTCGACGGAACGGTCACCGGCAACGCGACATCACTTCAGACCACGGCGACGCTCGACGGCGCGGACCTTGGCTACCAGGACAACAAGGCACTCGATCTGAACAGCACGTTCAGCGCGACGGTGCCGAACCTGGATTTCGCGCACGCGCAGGTGAAGGCGCAAACGACGGGGGCGTTCATCGAGGCTGGAGGCGTGCAGATCAGCGAGCTGAAGGCGAATACCACGTACGCCGATCAGAAGCTCGATTTCCAGACGCACGTCGCGGAAGCGCCTGCCGGTGCCACCGCGGCAAATCCGGCGGGACAATCCGGCGGCGGCTCGCGCGAACTGGATGCATCCGGAAGCGTCATCTTCCATCCCGATCACCAGGAGATCCACCTCCCGAGCCTTGCGATCCGCACGCAGGGGATCGAATGGCGGACGGCGCCGGGCGCGCAGGCCGCGGTGCAGTACGGTAAGGATCGCATTCAGCTCCAGGACGTGCGGCTCGTGAGCGGCAACCAGAGCCTCGACGTGGGCGGCGCGTTCTCGCTGGGGGACCAGCCCGTCGCCGAAGGCGTGACGGTGCGGGCGCAGAACGTCGACATCGCGCAGCTCGAAAAGCTGCTGCTGCAGAACCGCGGGTTCACGGGAACGCTCAACGCGAACGCCACGATCAACGGCACGTCGAAAGCGCCTGCCGTCGACGGCCACGTGGAGGTGGCCAACGGCGGATTCCAGCAGTTCAAGTACGAATCCCTGACCGTCGACGCGCAATACGCGAACGATCACGTGGGCCTCGACGCGCGGCTGCAGCAGGGCCCGGGCGTCGAGCTGACCGCCAAAGGCACGCTGCCGGTGAGCGCGCTGCGCCCGAACCCGCCGGGAGTGACCGGCCACATCGAGCCCAAGCCCGGCGACCAGATCGATCTGCGCATCCAGTCGTCGCGCATCGATCTCGGGCTGGTGCAGGGGTTCACGAACCAGTTGACGAACGTCACGGGCACGATGCAGGCCGACGTGCGCGTGACCGGCTCCGGCGAGGATCCGCATCTGGACGGCTACGTCGATCTGCAGAACGGCGGCTTCAAGGTGGTGCAGGCCGGGACGTCGTTCACCGGCCTGACGACGAGGATCGAGCTGCAGCCGGATCGCATCCGCATTCCGCGGTTCCAGATTCTCGATCAGCACGGCGACGCCCTGACCATCGCCGGCGACCTTGCCGTCCACGAGCGCCAGGCGGGCGCGGTCAACGTCTCGATCGACAGCGACAACTTCAAGATCATCGACAACGAACTGGGCGACGTGCACGTCGAATCCCATCTGAAGCTCACGGGCGCGGTCCGCGCGCCGCGCATCGAAGGGGATTTGCGCATGGACCAGGCGCGCCTCGAGGTGGACAAGATCCTCCTGCAGTTCGCGACGCCGTATTACTCGGAGCAGGCGCTGCCGGAAGTGGTCACCGCGCAGCAGACGACGATCGGGATCGAGAAGGGCGCCGACGAAGCGACCCGCGAAGCATTCGAGCGCGGGCGGCAGCTGAGCGCGCAGGCCTCGCCCGAACAGAACGCGACCGCGCCGGAAGCCCCGGAACCGCAGAGCGGCCCGATGGCAGCGCTCGCGGTCAACGTGCACCTCGTCGTGCCGGACAACATGGTGCTCCGCGGCAGCGATCTCCGGCCTGGCGGCCCGACCGCCGCGCAGATCGGCAACGTCAACGCGACGGTCGGCGCCGATCTGCACATCCAGAAGGGGCCGAACGGGCCGATCATGCTGCGCGGGACCGTCGACACCGTCCGCGGCTTCTACGAATTCCAGGGACGCCGGTTCGAGATCGCGCGCGGCGGCACGATCCAGTTCCTCGGGCTGCCGCAGATCAACCCGAACCTCGACGTCACCGCCAATCGGCTGATCCCGAACACCGGCGTGACGGCCACGATCCACGTGACCGGCTCCATGCGAGCGCCCGAGCTCGCGCTGACGAGTCAGCCGCCGCTCGACGAAGCCGATATCCTGTCGCTCATCATCTTCAACCGCTCGGTGAACGAGCTGGGCACCGGCGAGCGCGCGTCGCTGGCCGAAACGGCCGGAGGCATCGCGAGCGGCTTCATCGCGTCGCCGCTCAGCCGATCGATCGGCAAGGCGCTCGACGTCGATCTGTTCGAGATCACGACCTCGGATCCGCAGACGGGGGAGACGGCCGGCGGGGTGACCCTCGGAAAGCAGGTGAGCGACCGAATGTTCGTGCGGTTCCGCCAGCAGTTCGGGCAGCGAAGCTATACGGAGTTCATGATCGAGTACCAGCTCGCCGATTTCCTGCGCCTGCAGGCGAACGCCGCGCCGGAAACGACTGCCGCCGCCAACCGCCTGACGCAAAGACGCGTCGAGCGGGGAGGCGTCGATCTGATTTTCTTCTTCAGTTATTGAGTGCCGGGTCCAAGAGACCCGGCCTACGCCGGCTGCGCGATCGGATCTGCCGGGTCTAAGAGACCCGGCCTACGGCGGCTCCGAGATTCGATGTAGGCCGGGTCTCTTAGACCCGGCACTCAGTGTCTCCCCAACAACGCCACTTCCACCCTGGCGTCGTTGAAACACGCGCCGCCGCCGAGATCGGTGAGCGTGTCGGGGACGAGCGCGTTCGACGTCGAGCCGTTGTAGGTGTTGCGGCGCCAGACGCCCTTCGAGAACCCGACGGTGCCGCGGCGCATATCGGCGGTCAGATTGGCGGGACACTGCAGCTCGCCGAGCGCGTTGAAGACGCGGACGGGGTCGTCCTGCGCGATCCCGCGCAGCGCGGCATCGTCAGGGTGCATGTGCAGAACGGCCGCGCGCTCGCGAAGCTCCGCGAGCGTCGACGAAATCGATTTCTCGGTCGCCGGGGAGATGAGCGCGAGCGGAAAGCGATCCGTAGCAGGATCGGCCTGATACCCGTACAGCCCGCGTGGCGCATCCTGTGCGATCTCCTCCGGAAAGAGATGGACCTTGCCGTCGGGTGTGAGCGGGAAGACGTCGACGAACTGGATCGGCGCCCCACCGTGCGGCGGCGTGGCGCTGCCGTGCTCCAGCAGCTCGGTACCGATCTGCGGCGGCATCCGCGCGGTGATGCGCAGCAGCGTCTCCGCATCCTCCTCGGCCTTCCCGATGCCGAGGCGCTCGGCCAGCTCGGAGAAGACCTCCGCATTCGTGCGTGCTTCTCCCCGCGGCTCGATCACCGGACGCACGAGCTGCAGCGAGATCGGGCCATAGCCCTTTGCGATGTCGTACTGCTCGAGGAACGTCGTCGCCGGCAGCACGACGTCCGCATAGCGGGCGGTGTCCGTGAAGACCTGCTCGAACACGACGGTGAACAGATCTTCGCGCTGCAGCCCCTCCAGCACGCGATTCTGGTCCGGCGCGGTCGCGAGCGGGTTGCAGTTGTAGACGAACAGCATCTTGACGGGCGGATCGTCGTACTGCAGCAGCGCGCGTCCCAGCCGGTTCATGTTGACGATGCGCGTGGTCGGCTCCGGCGTGTCGATCCACGATGCGGAACGCAGGCCGAAGGCGAGCGAGTTGCTCATCGAGTAGCCGCCGCCGCGCACGCCGAACTTCCCCCCGACGGAGGGAAGCGCGAGGATTGCCGCGGCGGCGCTGCCGCCGTTGCGGTTGCGTTCGAGCCCCCATCCGCAGCGGACGAGCGCGGGGGACGAGGACACGTACAGGTCCGCGAAGCGCCGCAGCGCCGACGGATCGACATCCGCCTCGGCGGCGGCGCGCTCGATCGTCCATTCCTGCGCCGCTGCCCGAAGACGATCGGCGCCAGTCGTGTGCGCGTCGAGGAACGCGTGATCCGCGTGCCCTTCTTCGAACAGGACGCGATGCAGCGCAAGCGCGACCACGAGATCCGTTCCGGGTCTCACCGGCAGGTGCAGGTCCGCGCGTTTGGCGAGGGCCGTCCGCCTCGGATCGATCACGACGAGCGTGGCGCCGTTCTGCTGCGCTTCGCGGACGAACGGGATCAGGTGAATGCCGGACGCCGCGGGGTTGACGCCCCACAGGACGATCAGCTTCGCAAGCGGATAATCGGGGTACGCGACGCTCGTCATCTTTCCGTAGAGCGCCTGGTTCGCGGCACCCGTCGGCGCCGCGCAGAGCGTGCGCGCGAGCCGCGACGTCCCGAACCTGCGCCACAGTTCGGCGTCGTTCGTGTCCTGCGTGAGCAGTCCGTTCGAGCCGCCGTACGAGTAAGGAAGGATTGCGGCGCCGCCGTACTGTGTCTTGATCTCCGTCATGCGGCGGGCGACGAGGTCCATGATCTCGTCCCAACTCACGCGCGTGAACGTCCCGCCGCCCTTCGCTCCTCGCCGTACGGCGGGGTAGAGCACGCGGTCGTCACCATAGATCCGCTCGCCGAAGCGACGGACTTTCGCGCAGATGAACTGTCGTGTTGCGGGGTTCGCGTCGCCGCCGTCGATCTTCTTGATGCGTCCGTTCTCGACCGTGACGTCGAGGGTGCAGGAATCGGGGCAGTCGAGGGGGCACGCCGTCCGGACGGTCGAGTGCCCCCACGTCTGCGGGGCGGCGGTTCGCGGCATATACGGATTATAGGGCCGCGGACGACGCGGACAACGCGGACTATCTGTCTACATCGGTGCCCTCGCCGCCGGCGCCCATATCGGTGCTCGCGGCGCCCGAGCCGCGCACCAGATCGTTCGTACCAGTCGTCACCTGATCGGTGTCTTCACGCATGCGCCCCCGGCGCTTGCGCTGCTCTTCCGGATCGCGCGAGGTATGCTCCGCGTGCGGCTCCGAACCTGCGGCGCTGCCGAGGCCCAGCACATCCCCTTTACGGCGGCGTGTCTCATCCGATCGATCCATGTACCCTCCTTTCCGAACGATAGGAGCAACCCGAATGCCAGCAGAAGCGCAGAGGTCGGTTACACTGCAGCGTCAAGGACGAACGACGAACGACGAAGATAGTCGAATGACGAACGACGAATGGGACGTAGGGCACCTCTTCAGAGGTGCCGTGAGAGCGTCTCGGTCAATCTGACTTGCTGATGGAGGAACGTTGATGGCGACTTTGCCGGAACGCATGGTTGGTGCGATGCAGGCGAACGTGAAGACGTTTCAGGAGATCGAGGCGGACAGCAGCGCGATGGGTCAGGCGGTCGCCGTGATCGTGATCGCGGGTGTGGCGTCGCTCATCGGCAACATCTGGCGCGCGGGCATCGGCGTCGGCGTGATGCACCTGATCATCTCGATCATCGGCTACGCGCTCTGGTCGCTCATCGTCGTGCTCGTGGGGACGAAGCTCATGCCGGAGCCCACGACCAAGGCGGACTTCAACGAAGGCTTCCGCGTCATCGGCTTCACGGCCTCGCCCGGCATCTTCAACGTGCTTGCGATCGTGCCGTTCCTGGGACCGCTGATTTCCTTCGTGATCTGGATCTGGATGGTGGTCATCGGCGTCGTCGCCGTCAGAGAGGTGCTGGATTACACGAGCACGGCCCGCGCGATCGTCGTCTGCCTGATCGCGGCAGTCGTGTGCTGGATCATCACGTTCGTGATCATCACCCCGCTCCTCATCGGCCGCGCCCTGATTGGGTAACAGGACTTCAGGAGTTCTGGAGGGCGCCTCCTGAACTCCTGCGAGGCCACGGTGTCAAACACTGCAGGCGGCTTCGAAAGGAGTTGCAGCGATGCCTGTGGTGAGCCGGTTTTCGCGGAGTGTTCCTGTGTCGATCGGCGTGCACCTGCTGGTGCTGATCGCCCTTCTGATCGTTCCGATCACGGCAGGCGGCAATCTGCCGTCGATTCCAGAACGCGTCACCGCCTACATGGCGGCGATGCCCATTCCACCGCCGCCCGTCGTCCATCGCGCGGGCGCGCGTACGACCGCCACGCCTCCCGCGCGTCGGCTCGAAGCGGCGCCCGTCGAAGCGCCGCTCGAAATCCGTCCGGAAAAGCCGGCCCCGGTCGAGGCCATTCCGGATCTGCCGATTGAAGGAATCGGCGCTCCGCCCGGAGACGTCGGCGCGATCCTCGAAGGACCGTCGCTGCCGCCGCCGCCACCACCAAAATCCGTGGGACCGATCCGCGTGAGCCAGCTCGTGCAGCCGCCGCGGAAGATCGTCGACGTCCGCCCCACCTATCCGGAGATTGCGCGACTTGCGCACGTCGAAGGCACGGTGGTGCTCGAAGCCATCGTCAATCCGGCGGGACGCGTCGATCATCTGCGCGTCGTCGCGTCGGTGCCGCTGCTCGATGCGGCAGCGCTCGACGCCGTTCGCCAGTGGCGCTACACACCCAGCGTGCTGAACGGGCAGCCGGTTGCCGTGCTCATGACCGTGACGGTGCGATTCACGCTGTCGCAGTAATCGCGACGATCGCAGCCGGTCCTTTCAGGGCCCGCCTCACCAGAAGATCGCGGGGAGGTCCTTTCAGGGCGCCCTCCTATGTCCGCCGGACATCCGGAACGAAGTCGCGTCCGCGCGCCAGCTCTACGACGTTCTTCGCCGCGCCGACAAACGGCGTGGCGTTCAACGCCATGTCGAGCGCGCCGCGGAAAAATCCCTTGCGCCGCATCGTCGCGCCGAGCGTAGCCGCCGCGACGACGAGACCGAGCACGGGCATCGCGCGCGTCATGCGGCGCGAGAGCCGTGCCCCACCCCAACGAACGAGACGATCCGACAACGGCATACGTGGCCTCCACGCCCGAGCTGTGCAAACGATGTTCCGTTGGCGTACTGTTGAGTCGCGGTGCAGAACACATCACGCGTGCTGATCGTAGGGGCAGGATTCGGCGGTCTGTACGCCGCGCGATCGCTCGCGCACATGCCCGTCTCGGTCACGGTCGTCGACCGGCGAAACCATCACGTCTTCCAGCCGCTCCTGTACCAGGTCGCGACCGCCGCCCTGTCACCGGGCGACATCGCGTCGCCGATCCGCTGGATTCTCAGGCGGCAGCAGAACGTCGAGGTCCTGATGGGCGAGGTCGATCGCGTCGATCTCGCGCGACGCGAGGCGCACCTGACCGACGGCAGCGAGATTCCGTACGACTTCGCCATCGTGGCCGCCGGCGCGACGCACGCGTACTTCGGCCACGACGACTGGCAGCCGTACGCGCCAGGACTGAAGACGCTCGAGGACGCGCTCGAGATCAGGCGGCGCGTCCTGCTGGCGTTCGAACGCGCGGAACGGGAATCGGATCCCGAGCGTCGCGCCGCGCTCCTCACGTTCGTGGTCGTTGGCGCCGGTCCCACGGGCGTGGAGCTCGCGGGCGCCCTCGCCGAGATCTCGCGCCAGTCGCTCGCGCGCGATTTCCGCCATTTCGATCCGGGATCGGCGAGGATCATCCTGGTCGAGGCAGGACCCTCCGTGCTGGCGACATTCCCCGAGACGCTGCGCGCCTCGGCAGAAGAGGATCTGCGACGGCTCGGCGTCGACGTCCGCACCAGGACGGCGGTCACATGCGTCGGACCGGGGATCGTGCAGGCGGGCGATCAGACGATCGCGTCCGAAACCGTCCTGTGGGCCGCGGGGGTCGCGGCATCGCCGCTCGGGAAGTCCCTGGGCGTGCCTGTGGACCGCGCAGGCCGCGTGCTCGTCAACGACGATCTGTCGATCCCCGGTCATCCCGAGGTGTTCGTCATCGGCGATCTGGCGTCGCTCAACGGCGCTGACGGACGTCCGCTGCCGGGCGTCGCGCAGGTGGCGATTCAGATGGGCAAGCACGCGGTCGACAACATCGTCCGCACGATCGGCGGCCAGCCTCGGACGCCGTTCGTGTACCACGACCGCGGCAACATGGCGACGATCGGCCGCGCGTCCGCCGTGGCGGACCTCGGGAGGATACGGCTGAAAGGGTTCGTCGCGTGGGTCGCCTGGATCTTCGTCCACATCCTGAACCTGATCGGGTTCCGGAATCGTCTCGTCGTGATGGTGCAGTGGGCGTGGGCGTACCTGACGTTTCAGCGCGGCGTGCGGCTCATCACGGGCGAGCGCGCGAAGGCATGACGAGCCGGCGCGGGGTCCTGCTGATTGGCGCGGCCGCGCTCGCCGCCCTCTCGCCGTTCCCGCCCGCGCTCGTCGAACGCTGGTATTCGAACGGCGTTTATCCGCCGCTGCAGCACGGGCTGACGAGCGCGTCCAACCTCGTTCCCGTGTCGCTGTTCGATGTGCTGTGCGTCGCCGCGCTTGCGGCGCTCCTCATCGTTCTCGTGCGCAGCATCCGTCGCGCGGGATGGATGCGCGGAGCTGCCGCGACGGCTGTTCGCGTCATCGTGGCAGCGGCTGCGGTCTATCTTGTGTTTCTCGTGTGCTGGGGCCTCAACTATCGGCGCGTGCCGCTCCAGGACAAGGTCGCGTTCGAAGAAGGGCGGCTGACCCGAGCGGCCACCGATGCATTCGGCGAGCGGGTGGTCAGCCAACTCAATGCGCTGTATCTGCCCGCGCACGCCGCCAGCGAATCGCTCGACGCGCTTGCCGGCGCGTTCGAAACTTCCCTCCACGCGCTCCGCACTCCGCCCATCGTGGTCGGCCGCCCGAAGCAGACGTTGTTCGGAGGCTACTTCCATGCGGCCGCCATCGCGGGCATGACCGATCCGTTCTTCCTCGAAACGCTGGTCGCGCCGGATCTGCTCGACGTCGAGCGTCCGTTCGTGATCGCCCATGAATGGGCGCACCTGGCGGGCTATGCCGACGAGTCGGAAGCGAATTTCGTCGCGTGGCTGACGTGCACGCGCGCCAATCCGCGCGCGCAGTACAGTGCGTGGCTCGCGCTCTTCGGCCATGCGTTGTCCGCGGCGCACGACAAGCGTGCGATGCTGCGCGCGATCCAGCCGGGACCCCGGATCGACCTGCAGGCGATTGCCGATCGATACGCGCAGACGCCGCGCGTCGTCCGCTTCGCCGCGCGCGAGACGTACGACAGGTATCTGAAGGCGAACCGCGTGGAGCGGGGCGTGGAGAGCTACGACGCCGTGATCGAGCTCATCGTTGGCACGCAGTTCGGCGGCGAGGGGTTTCCGGAGATGAAGTAGCGGCGCGCCGCTTGCACGTCACGCCGCAGAGGCGTCCGTGTTACCATGACCTGCTCCCTCGAGTACAGCCATGAAGTGCCCCAAGTGCGCTTCCACGCGCGTGTACCCGTCCCGGCTCCGCGGCCAGCTCGAGCGCCTGCGGCAGAAGGTGACAGACAAACAGCCCTATCGCTGCCACGAGTGCGGCTGGCGGCGCTGGCGGGATGTGGAATTCATGGGCGCAAGTCCGGACGTCGCGCCCGACGATCTCCGTACGGGCCGCGGCCCCGCGCCCCTCTCGTCGAACGAGGTCGACGAGCTCGATCCCGTCTAGTCCAACCACGCGCAACTGAAGTTGCGCGCTACGACACACACGCAACTCGAGTTGCGCGCTACGACCCCGCCCCCCAGGTCCCATTCCCATGGCGAAACAACTGAAGTTTCCGCTCGTCAAGGATCCCGTCGAGAGCGCGCGTGCGGCGGGTCTGCACTACAGCACGGACGAGACCGCCGGCATTCGCCGCCTGCGGAAGGGCAAGGGTTTTCGGTTCGTGCGTCCCGACGGACGCCCGGTGACGGATCGCGGCGACCTCGCGCGCATCCGCGCGCTCGTGATCCCTCCCGCCTGGACGGACGTGTGGATCTGCACCGATCCGCGCGGCCATCTGCAGGCGACCGGCCGCGATGCGCGCGGGCGCAAGCAGTACCGCTATCACGCGCGCTGGCGCGAGGTGCGCGACGAGACGAAGTACGGCCGCATGGCCGCGTTCGGCCGCGCGCTCCCGTCGATCCGCCGCCGCACCGAAGCGGATTTGCGCCGGAGCGGTCTTCCGCGGGAGAAAGTCCTGGCGGCGGTGGTGCGGCTCCTCGAGAAGACGTTTATTCGCGTTGGCAACGAAGAGTACGCGCGCACCAACCACTCGTACGGTCTGACCACGATGCGCGACGGCCATGTGAAGGTGTCGGGCTCGAAGGTCCGCTTCATCTTCCGGGGGAAGAGCGGAATCGACCACGAGCTGGAGCTGGACGATCGGCGTCTTGCGCGGATCGTGAAGCAGTGCCGCGATCTTCCGGGTCAGGACTTGTTCCAGTACCGCGACGAGGGCGGGTCCGCCGTCAACGTCGGATCGGCCGACGTGAACGCGTATCTGAAGGACATCACGGGCCGGGACTTCACATCGAAGGATTTCCGGACGTGGGCAGGAACCGTGCTGGCCTCGGAGCTGCTCCGCGAGTGCGAGGCCGCTGCCTCGGAAACGAAAGCAAAGAAGAACATCGTCCAGGCGGTGGAGGTCGTTGCGAGGCAGCTTGGCAACACCAAGGCGGTCTGCCGGAAGTGCTACATCCATCCGGCGGTGATCGACGCGTATCTCGATGGGTCGATCGCCGCAACCAACGGGCGGACGGTCCGCGCAATCGGAAAGATGACGGCCGCCGAAGCCGCCGTCCTCGGGCTGCTTCAGCGGCGCGTGACGCGCAAAGCGGGGTAGCTAGCGGGGCGCGATGGTGATCCCGCCGTTCGTGCCTTCGATATCGATGCGGGGACCCCCGCCGTTCAGCTTGCCGTCCAGCCGGCGCCGGTTGTTCTCGCCGGAGGTCTCGATCGGAAGATCACCCGCGTTGATGCCGCCGTTCGTGATGCGCGCGGAAATCGTCGCCTTCGCCTCGCGCGGCAGCCGCAGCTTGATGCCGCCGTTGGTGCACTCGAGCCGGACGCCTCCCTCGGGCATCTGCGCGAGGTCGATGTCCAGGCCGCCGTTGGTCGTGCTCGCCTGAATCGTGCCCGCGACGTCGCGCGCGTGAACGGCGCCGTTGGTGGTCTCGGCGTCGATGCGTCCCTTCAGGCCGGTGACATCGATGCCGCCGTTCGAATTGGTGAACTTGACCTCCGCGTTCGACGGGACCTTGACGCGGTACTCGACCTGCAGGCTGCCGCCGCTCAAGAAGCTGTTTCCGCCGCGCTCGACCTTCGTCTCGATGGTGATCTGGGACGGAGACGCGTTTTCGTTGATCGTGATCCGCTGGAGGGCCGCTTTCGCCGCTTCCGGCGACGCCCCCTTTGCCTTTTTCAGCGCGACGACTTCGACCTGATTCCCGTCGGACGGCTGCACCTCGATCTTGCCGTTGACGTTGGTGATTTCCAGGCGTCCGCTGGGGTCGAGCTGATACGTCTTCCGCCACTCGGCCGTCTCCTCGGATCGGTAGTCGGCGGTGACGATGTCGCAGCCCGACGCGAAGGCCACGATCAAAGGCAGCATCAGGACGGCGTGGCGCTGGCGCAGGGCAGAACGGTTCATATTTCTCTCCTCAGGACGACTATACGGCAGCGCGGCCCTCACCGTTCCTGATAAACTCTGCAGCTGCATACGAGCGACATGTCAGACCGGAAATACCGCCAGCGAGGCTACCAGGACGCGGGGCCCCGGGAGTCGCGGACGCCGCGCCCCGAGCAGAAGCGCGAGTACGCGCCGCGGGGACAGCCGCCGATCCAGCCGAAGACGTTCAACATGCCCGGCTTCCGCGAGGTCATCAAGTGCGCGCGGTGCGGGGCGGAGTTGACGGCCGCCGTCGCGTGGAGCGCTGCCGGAACCTGCTCCCGCTGCGGCGCGGATCTGCACACGTGCGCGCAGTGCGCCCATTTCGATACGGGCGCTCTCTTCGAGTGCCACAAGCCCATACCGGCGCGCGTGTCGCCCAAGGACGCGCGGAACGAGTGCACGCTCTTCGAGCCACGGAGCACCGTCGAGCGGGAAACGACATCCGCCTCCACGCCAGGCACCGCGTCGAGCGCGAAGAAGGCGTTCGACGACTTGTTCAAGTAGGCCGCGCACTTGCAGTTGCGCGCTACGTTCCAACCTCCAACTCCAACCTCCAACCTCCAACCTCCTCAGCGTCAGCCTCCCGCCTCGCGCGCGGCGGCGATGACATCTGCGGCCGTGATGCGGCGCATGCACTCGCGATCGTACGGACACCGATTCCAGTACCAGCACGGCGAGCATGGCAGCTCCGTAAAGAGATTCGTGTTCACGCCGTAGCCCGACTGCGATGGGTGCTCACGTCCGCCGTAGACGATGACCGAGCGCGTGCCGACCGCGCGCGCGAGGTGCATCAGGAACCCAACCATGCCGATGAAGAGGTGCGAGCCCGCCAGCACGGCCGCTGCCTCACGGATCGTCGTTCGGCCCCGGAGATCGCGGACATTGGCGAGCGGAGGGTCGGTGGCGGCGCCGAGCTGGACGATCTCGCTGCCGCGCCCGAGATCGTCGACGACCGCCTGCATCCGATCGACGAACCACTCCTTGTTCGCGATCGGCATCGCTGCGCTCCGCGTCGAGCTCTGAACGGCAATGCAATTCGCGCGTTCGGGCTGCGCGTCGAGCGTCAGAATCGGAACCGGATCGGGAATCGGCGGAAGTCCGGCCGCCGCGCACATCAGGTTGATGACGTGCACGTGCTCCGGGGCGCGGCTGCGATCGGTGGCGGCGTCGTACGCATGGTAGGCGAGACGGTGGCGCGGTACGCCGAGGAGCGTCAACGCGCCCGCGAGCCGCGGAGCGTAGTCGAGCAGCAGCGCAACGTCAGGGTTCCTGTCGAAAAGTGCGCGGTGTTTCGTCATGTACCACGGCCGAGTGCCGTGAACAGTGCGCCACTGGCGCAACACCGCCGTTGCGAGCAAATCGTCGCCGGGACTCTCCCCGAAGTACAGAACGGCGGGCGGACGACCGTGGTCGCGCAGCAGCCGGGCCGCCCGCGGCAGCAGGGCTGCTGCGCCCGCCGCATCGCGCAGCGCGGGGACCCTCATCCCTTGGCGGACGGGAACAGCACGAACAGGCCGCGTGACAGGGTGGATTCGAACGCGCAGACGCCACTCTCCCGGGCCGCCTCGCGCAGCCGGCGGCGGTACGCCGCATGGTGTGGCGGAGTTGGCCAGTCTGTCAGCGTCTCGGTGCGCCGCGGCGAAGTGTCGTGAAACGCGGCGGGGCCTCGCAGGAGGTCGCGCTCGCGGCAAATGGCGTACTCGTCCGCTCGCAGCTCGCACATGCTGTCGAACCAGCCCAGGTCGAAGGTGAGACTCGTCTCGCGAAGGAACGCGCGTGAGTCCTCGGCGTGAAAGACTGCGTACTGTGACACACCGTAGCGGTCCAGCAGTCTCTCGCCCGCACGGCACAGCGCCTCGTCGATCTCGATCGAGTGCACCGTGCCGAAGCCGTTCGCGCGGCACGCGCTGGCGAGCGCCAGGGTCCCGAGCCCGTCAGCCGCGCCGGTTTCGAGAATGGCCTGCGGCTTCAGCAGGCACACGGTCGCGTGCAGCCAGTTCAGGACCTCGATCTCCGTGCTGCCCGCGTTGTGCGCCAGAAAGAGATCCGCACGCTCCTCGGGCACGTGCGGGTGCACGCGGCTCTCCGTGTCGGTGGCAATCCAGAACGGCAGCCACTCGGGCCGCCAGGCGCGCGCGCCGGGGGACTTCCGTCCGCAGTACGCCAGCGTGCGGGCCGTACGGAGCAGTGAGCTCGTGAAAGCGATGCGCCATTGTACGGCACGCGGGTAGCCCGCGAGGGGGGAATGCGGTATAACACGCACGTTCACCGCAGCGCCCATCCACGGGAGGTCGACATGATTGCGCTCGCCGGCGTGCTCGTCGCGCTCCTTGCCCAGGCCCCCTCGACTGCCGCCCCCTCGCCGTCGCTCACGCGCGAGGAGATGGCGACGTTCCTTCAGACGGCGCGAATCGTCCGCTTCAAGCCGATCAGCAAAGGCATCACCAGCCCGTGGCGGCTCACGCTGACCGACGGCCGTGTGACGCACGACGCCGCGTTCCAGTCCGTCGACGAGCACAAGGCGTCGCAAGAATTCGCGAGCGGCGGGCGCGAGCTCAACTTCGTGGATTCCTGGCGCTACAACGTGGCCGCGTTCCGCTTGGCGGAGCTCGTCGGCCTCGGCGAGATGATGCCCGTCACGGTGGAGCGGCGCTGGCGCGGCAACCAGGGCGCCCTGAGCTGGTGGATCGACACGCTGATGGAGGAGGGGGACCGCCTCAAGAAGAAGATCGAGGCGCCCGATTCCGAGAAGTGGAACCAGCAGATGTTCCGGCTGCGCGTGTTCGCGCAGCTCGTCGACGACACGGACCGCAATCTCGGCAACGTGTTGATCACGCCCGACTGGCAGGTCCGGATGATCGATTTCACGCGCGCGTTCCGCCTCGTCCCGACCATCAAGGAACAGGACATCACGCGCTGCGATCGCCGGCTGCTCGCCTCGCTCGAAGGGCTGACGCTCGATCGGGTCGTCCAGGCGGCGGGGAAGTATCTGAACGCCGCGGAGGCCAAAGCGGTCATGGCACGCCGGGACGCGATCGTTGCGCACGTGCGCAGGCTCGTCGCGCAGAAGGGCGAAGCCGCGGTGCTGTACTGAGTCCGGACACCGCCAACGTGACGGCCGGGACACGAATGGGCAGCATCCCTGCGCGCATGCGACCGACCATTCTGCTCGCCGTTCTGATCTCCGTGGCGGTCGCGGCAAGCGCCAGGTATCCACCGCCGCGATTCACCGATCCGGATCGCGTCGCGAAACTGCAGTCGGCGATGCCGGAGATCGACCGCCGCTTCCGCGCGTATGCCACCGACAAGAAGATCCCCGGAATGATCTGGGGCGTGGTGATCGACGGCCAGCTGGCGCACCTGGGAACGTTCGGCGTGCGGGACCGCGTCTCGCAGGCACCCGTCACGCCCGACACTGCGTTCCGCATTGCGTCGATGACCAAGAGCTTCACCGCGCTGGCCGTGTTGAAGCTGCGCGACGACGGACGCCTGTCGCTGGAAGACCCCGTGGCGCGATGGATTCCCGCGTTCGCACGGATGGAACGACCGACGCGCGACACGCCCCCGCTGACGATTCGGCAGCTGCTGAGCCACAGCGCCGGCTTCCCCGAAGACAATCCCTGGGGCGATCAGCAGTTGAGCGCCACCGACGCCATGATGGACGACTGGCTCGCCAGGGGGATTCCCTTCTCCACGCCGCCGGGAACGCGCTACGAATATTCGAACTACGCGTTCGGGCTGCTGGGGAGGGTGGTCACGAAGGCGTCGGGCGTGCCCTACGAGCGCTACGTGCAGGACGAGATCCTGTCGAAGCTGCACATGGACGGGTCCACGTTCCAGTTCGCGGACGTCCCCGCCGCGCGCCGGGCGATCGGTTACCGCCTCAAAGCGGACGGGACCTACGCGGAGGAACCGCCGTTGCCGCACGGCGTCTTCGGCGCGATGGGCGGCCTGCTGACCACCGCACAGGACCTCGGAAAGTACGTTGCGTTCCACCTGTCGGCATGGCCCCCGCGAGACGACGAGGATCCGGGACCGGTGCGCCGCGCGTCGGTGCGCGAGATGGCGCATCTGTGGACGCCGTCGAACCTCTCGGCCCGGCTTGCCGACGGCACCCTGCAGGCGTCCGAAACGGGCTACGGCTTCGGCCTGCGCGTGACGTCGGATTGCCGCTTCGAACATATCGTGGCGCACGGCGGCGGACTCCCGGGGTTCGGGTCCTACATGGCCTGGCTGCCGGACTACGGCGTCGGGATGTTCGCCATGGCGACGCTGACGTATTCGGGCCCCTCGCAACCAATCAGCCAGGCATGGGACGCGATGCTCGCAACCGGCGGGCTGCGCGCGCGCGAGCTGCCGCCGACGGCGCTCCAGAACGAGATGCGCGTTCACATCCTGAACCTGTGGAAGCGATGGGACGACGCCGAGGCGAAGCAGATTGCCGCCGTCAACTTCTTCCGCGACGCGCCGTCCGCGCAGCGCCAGGCAGAGATCCGCGCGCTCGAGCAGGAGGTCGGCGAATGCACGGACGCCGGTCCTGTCGTGCCGGAGAACTGGATGCGAGGCCAGTTCAACATGACGTGCGCGAAGGGCACGGTCGGCGTGTTCTTCACGCTGGCGCCCACGCAGCCGCCGGCGCTGCAACACCTGTCGTTTCAAAAGCTGGCGTCGCCGGCGGTACGGATGGGTGCGCCGACCGGCGCGCCGGCGGGCGTGTCCTGCACGCGTTAGCGCACTACCGGGGCTTCGCTTTGAGGACGCCGATCTGGATGAGCACGCCCGTGAAGTCCAGAATCCGGCGCTCGTGAACCACTTCGCCGTTCTCCACGGACACGACCAGCGCGCACGCGAACGACACCCGTCGTCCTGTCGCGGGCACGCCGAAGAAGTCGCCGCTGTGGCTCCCGCTGACGTTCGCGATCTGCACGGCGCGCGACCCGTCGATGAGCAGATCCTCGGGGGTGAACGTGAAGTCGGGGAATGCCGAGAACCAGAGGTCGTAGACGCGCTGGATTTCCTCGCGTCCTTCGAGCACTCCGCCGGTCGGACTGACGACGACCCCGTTGACCGAGTGGGACGCGGTGAGGGCATGCGCGTCGCGCGCCTTCCATGCCGCATCACGCCGGGCGAACAGGGCGATGATGTCCTCTCGGGACATGCCGGGAGATGCTACGCCCTGGGGAAACCCCGCGCAAGTGTCCGCGCGCGATGTAGGGCGGACCTCTCAGGTCCGCCTGGCAAGGTGGGTCTCAGAGACCCGCCCTACGAGACCTACGCCGTCGGCTCCGCCATGATGCGGCCGTCGAGCAGGTATACGTGCCGCCGGGCCATCGCGATGTAATCGGGATTGTGCGTCGCCAGGCACAGCGTTGCCCCATCGGCGTGGAGGTCCCGCAGCATCTGCATGACGGCTTCGCCGCTCTTGGAGTCCAGATTGCCCGTTGGTTCATCCGCGAGCACGATCGGCGGCCGTCCGGCCAGCGCCCGCGCGATGGCCACGAGCTGCTGGTGACCGCCGGAAAGGGATCCGGGCCGCTGGCGGGCGCGGGCGGAGAGGCCGACGCGTTCGAGGGCGGCTGCCACGCGCGACTGCCGTTCGCCTGCGTCCACGCGCCGAAGCGTCAGCGGATACTCGACGTTTTCGTAGACGGTCATGTCGCCAATCAGGTTGAAGCTCTGGAAGATGAGGCCGATGTCGAGGTTGCGGACGCGCGCTTTCTCGGCCGGCGCGAGCGTGTCCACGCGCCGCCCCTGGAACCAGTAGCGCCCGCGCGTCGGCGTGTCGAGCAGCGCCAGGATCGACAGAAACGTGGACTTGCCGCACCCGGACGGTCCCGAGACGGAGACGAATTCGCCGCGTCCAATGTCCACCGTTACCTCGTCGAGCGCGCGTGTCTCCTCGTCGGCGTCTCCCTTGAAGATCCGGCTCACGCCCTCGAGGCGAATGAGCGGCAGTGTCGGATCGGGCGCGGACTCGGCTGCGGCGTTCCGTCGTGACCACCAGGCCATGGCAACTCCTTCCGCTATTGGACGGATGCGGAGGCGCCTCCGTTGGGCCGAAACGGCCGCGATGCCGTGGTAGCATCACAGGTCCCGAAATCCCCCGAGAGAGGTATCTCGATGACCCCGCGCCGGTTCCTGCCCGCGCTCCTGCTGCTGTTCGTGGGCAGCGGATGCGCCGCCCTCATCTACGAAGTCGTCTGGTTTCAGCTCCTCCAGCTCGTAATCGGGTCGTCGGCCGTGTCGATGGGCGTCCTGCTCGGGACGTTCATGGGCGGCATGTGCCTCGGCAGCCTGCTGCTGCCGCGTCTGTCGGCCGCGCGCGGCCTTCACCCGCTCCGCACCTACGCGTTCCTCGAGATCGGCATTGGAATCATCGGGCTGCTGGTGCTCTTCGGCATGCCGTTCGTGAGCGGCATCTACACGTCGTGGGCGGGATCCGGCGTGACGGGCATTCTGCTTCGCGGCGTGGCGGCCGGCATCTGCCTGCTGCCGCCGACGCTGCTGATGGGTGCGACGCTGCCGGCGATATCGCGGTGGGTCGAATCGACGCCGGAAGGCGTCTCGTGGCTCGGGTTCTTCTACGGCGGAAACATCGCTGGCGGCGTCGTCGGCAGCCTGGCCGCGGGCTTCTATCTTCTGCGCGTCTACGACCTGGCGATCACGACTTACGTCGCGGTGGCACTGAACGTGACGGTCGCGGTGCTGGCGCTGCTGCTCGCGAGGCTGTCGCCAACCGTCGAAACGCTGCCGAGCGATCGCGACGTGCAGGCCCCCTCGCGCGTGCCGGCCGCGTGGGCCGTCTACGTCGCGATCGCGCTGTCGGGCATGACGGCGCTTGGCGCGGAAGTGATCTGGACGCGCCTCCTGTCGCTGCTGTTCGGCGCGACGGTGTACACCTTCTCCCTGATCCTCGGCGTCTTTCTCTTCGGCCTGGGAATCGGGAGCAGCCTCGGTGCTGCTATCGGACGCGGGACCACGCGTCCCCGAGTGGCGCTGGGCTGGTGCCAGATGCTCCTGTGCGCCGCGATTGCGTGGGCGGCGTACATGCTCACCGAATCGCTTCCGTACTGGCCGATCAATCCGTCCATCACCACCAATCCCTGGTTCAACTTCCAGCTCGATGTCGTCCGCTGTCTGTGGGTCGTGCTGCCCGGCGCGATCCTCTGGGGCGCGAGCTTTCCGCTCGCGCTCGCGGCTGTCGCGTCGCGCGGACAGGACCCCGCGCGTCTGGTCGGGGGCGTGTACGCTGCGAACACGGTCGGGGCGATTATCGGCTCGCTCGTCGCGAGCATGCTGCTCGTCGTCTGGATCGGCAGCCAGCACGCGCAGCAGGTGCTCGTGCTCACGTGCGCGCTCTCGGGGCTCCTCGTGCTGTCGACGGGCGTGCAGGAGGACGCTGCGGAAAGGCGGCCGCAGCTTGCCGGGACGGTCGCCATCATCGTGGCGGCCGCGGCGGCGGGCTTGCTGTCCCGCGGCATCCATCAGATCCCCGGCATCTTCGTCGCCTACGGCCGATATACCGCGACGCGCGTTGGTCAGGCGGACATCATTTACATGGGCGAGGGCTGGAACGCGTCGGTTGCCGTCTCGCGTCTGCCCGGCGGCGTGCTGAACTACCACAACGCGGGGAAGGTGCAGGCCTCGAGCGAGCCGCAGGACATGCGCCTGCAGCGGATGCTCGGGCACATGACGACCCTCATCCCGGCGCGGGCGAAGTCCGTCCTCGTCATCGGCTGCGGAGCCGGCGTGACGGCGGGGGCCGTCTCCATCGACCCGGCCGTCGAACGGGAGACGATCGCCGAGATCGAGCCGCTCGTTCCGAAAGTCGTATCGAAGTATTTCGGCGAGCACAACTTCAACGTGGTCGACAACCCGAAGGTGCACGTGCAGATCGACGATGCCCGGCACTACCTGATTACGACGAAGGAGAAGTTCGACGCGATCACGTCGGATCCGCTCGACCCGTGGGTGAAGGGCGCGGCGATGCTCTACACGCGCGAGTTCTTCGAGATCGTCAAGCGCCATCTGAATCCCGGCGGCGCGGTGACGCTGTTCGTCCAGTTGTACGAGAGCAACACCGAAGCCGTGAAGAGCGAGATCGCGACGTTCTTCGAGGCATTCCCGAACGGTGTGGTCTGGGGGAACACGAACAACGGCGCGGGGTACGACCTCGTGCTGCTGGGGCAGGTCGAGCCGACGAAGATCGACGTCGACGCGATCGAACGCAAGCTGCGGCGCCCCGAATACGCGCCGATGGCGCAGTCGCTCCGCGAGGTCGGCATGAACTCGGCCGTCGATCTCTTCTCGACGTTCGCCGGCCAGGCATCCGACCTGGCGCCGTGGCTGCAAGACGCGTCCATCAACCGCGATCGCAACCTGCGGCTGCAGTTCCTCGCGGGGATGGGGCTGAACCTGTATCAGAGCGACGTGATCTATTCGAGCATGCTCGCCTACGCGCACCGCTTCCCGGAGAACCTGTTCGTCGCCTCGCCGCAGACGATGCAGTCGCTGCGGGAGGCAATTCAGCGGGCGCAGGGACAGTGACGGGCCGGGTCTGAAGACCAGGCCTCCTCGCACCGATGACCACGCTGCTCTTGACCCTGGGGCTCCTCGCGCAATCACAGGTTGCGCGGCCGCCCGTGCGCCACGACGTTGCCGTCGACGGCCATCGCGTGACGCTCTGGGAGAAGTCGCGCAGCGCGCAGGCCAGGCCGGCAGTGCTGTTGATTCACGGGCGCACGTGGAGCAGCCTGCCGAACTTCGATCTGCAGGTGCCGGGCGAGCGGCGCTCGATGATGGACGCGCTCGCGGATGCCGGGCTCGCGGCGTACGCGGTGGATCTCCGCGGCTACGGCACGACGGCGCGTGACGCAAGCGGCTGGCTGACGCCCGACCGCGCCGTCGCGGACGTCCGCGCCGTCGTCGACTGGATTCGTGCGGCGCCGACGGCCGGACGCCGGCCCGTCTACGTCCTGGGCTTCTCGCGCGGCGCATTCGTCGCCGCGATGTTCGCGCAGCAGAGCCCGGAAAAGATTGCCGGCGTCGTGCTGCTCGGGTTTGGCCTCGACGTCGACGCGCGCGTGGCCACGGTGACCACCCCGGCCAGTCCGCCGCGCAGGAACAATACGGTCGACGCGGCGGTCGCCGACTTCATCACGCCGGAGGCCGTATCGCGCGCCACGCTCGACGCGTTCGTCCAGGCGGCGCTCCGCGCGGATCCCATCTGCGCCGACTGGCGGGACGAGCAGCAGTTCAACGCGTTCGTCCCCGCGCGGCTGAGCGTGCCGACCCTGCTCGTGAACGGCGAACTGGATCCGTCTACGCCGATGGGGCTGCAGGCAAAGCTCTTCGCGCGGATTGGCGCATCGGACAAGTCGTGGGTCGTGCTGCCGGGCGCCGATCATGCCGCGCACCTGGAGAAGGCGCTTCCGGAGCTCGTGCGCGCCATTGCCTGGTTCGTCCACCGGCACGACGGCGCACTCGCGCCCGGCTCCTAGAGATCGATCACCTTACCGGGGTTCATGCGGTTGTCGGGATCGAGTGCGCGCTTGATCGTGCGCATCACGGCCAGGGCTTCGCCGTGCTCCGCTTCGAGGTATTTCTTCTTGCCATAGCCGACGCCGTGCTCGCCCGTGCACGTGCCGCCCATCGCCAGCGCCCGGGCGACGAGGCGTTCGTTGAGCGTTCTCGCCTCGTCCAGCTCCTCCGGCTTCCCCGGATCGAGCACGTAGCACATGTGGAAGTTGCCGTCGCCGGCGTGGCCGACGAGCAGCACAGGGAAGCCGAGCGTCGCTTCGTCGGCCTTCGTTTCGAGTACGCAGTCGGCCAGCCGCGAGATGGGCACGCAGACGTCCGTCGCCCAGGACCGCGCGCCTGGCCGCAGCGCGAGCGCCGCGTAGTGGGCGTTGTGGCGCGCGTGCCACAGGCGTTCCCGATCTTCGGGACGCGAGGCCCACTCGAAGGCGTGTCCCCCGTGCTCCGACGCGATCGACTGGACCGTCCGGGTCTGATCGGCTAGGTGCTGCTCGTTCTCGCCATGGAACTCGAAGAGCAGCGTCGGCGCGACGGGGTACGACGTCTTCGAGTAACGGTTGATGGCGTCCATGTGCGCCTCGTCGAGCAGCTCGATTCGTGCGACGGGAACGCCCGTTTGAATGGCTGCGATCACGGTGTCCACCGCCCCGCGCATCGAATCGAAGGCGCACACCGCGGCGGCGACCGCTTCCGGCAGCGGGTGCAGCCTGACGGTCACTTCCGTGATGATCCCGAGCGTGCCTTCCGATCCGACGAAGAGACGCGTGAGGTCGTAGCCGGCCGCGGACTTTCGCGCGCGCGTGCCGGTCCTGATGACGCGGCCGTCCGCCAGCACCACCGTGAGCGCGAGCACGTTCTCGCGCATGGTGCCGTAGCGAACGGCGGTCGTGCCCGACGCCCGCGTCGCAGCCATGCCGCCCAGCGTGGCGTCGGCGCCGGGGTCGATCGGAAAGGTGAGACCGGTGTTCCGCAGCGCCTTGTTCAGTTGCAGTCGCGTGACGCCTGCTTCGACGGTCGCGTCGAGATCCTCCGGACCGATCCGGATGACCCGACGCATCTCACGAAGATCGACGCAGATCCCCCCGTTGAGCGCGTGCACGTGACCTTCGAGCGAGGTGCCAGCCCCGAAGGGAACGATGGGCACCTGGAATCTCTGGCTGATGCGTGCGATGGCCGAAACCTCGTCGGTCGTTGCGGGGTAGCAGACGACATCGGGAGCGGCCGCTGGATGGTAGGACTCGCCGTGGCTGTGGTGGTCGCGCACGGCCGCCGCATCTGTGGCGCGTCCACCAAGCAGCCCTTTCAGTTCCGCGATAGCCGCGGCTGGCGTCATCGGGACACGTGCGCCGTCTGCTCGCGCATGTACTGACGGATGATGTCGTCGAAGCTCGCGTCGGACGGAAATCCGAGTGTGCGCGCGCGCGACGCGTCGCAGGCGGCTGGCCAGCCGGCCACCATCCGCTCGATGCGCGGATCGCGCTGCCATCGAATGCGCGCCGCGACGTCGGCGCCGGCGACTCGTGTCAGCGCGTCGGCCATCTCTCCCACGCTGATGGAGATGCCGGGGAGATTCAACGCACGATTCGGACCGAGCGACTCGCCCGGAAGCTCGTGCGCCGCGATCAGACACGCGATGACGGTCGAGGGCGACATCAGCCACATGCGCGCCTCGCGCCCCACCGGGCAGATCGCGTCCTCTCCATTTAGCGGCTCACGGACGATCCCGCTCGCGAAGGAGGATGCCGCGGCGTTGGGCCGGCCCGGGCGGACCGTGATCGTGGGCAGGCGCAAGCTGCGGCCATCGATGAATCCGCGTCGCGAATAGTCGTTCACCAGGAGCTCGACGATCGCCTTCTGGGTCCCGTACGACGTCTGCGGCGTGAGCGCGAGCGCTTCCTGCACCGTCTCGGGCAGCGATCCGCCGTACACCGCAACCGAGCTCGTGAACACCATACGCGGGCGGGCGCCGCGCGCGCGGCACGCGTCGAGGAGCAGGCGCGAGGCGTCGACGTTCACCCGCATGCCGGCGTCGAAATCCGCCTCCGCCATACCGCTGACGACGGCGGCCAGATGGAAGATCGACAACGTGTCGTCGTCGATGAGGCTCTCGAGCAGGGCCGGGTCGGCCGCGTCGCCGCTGCACTGCACGACACGCGGATCCGACAACCGATGCGGGTGCGCGACGTCGAGCAGCACGAGCCCCGTCAGCTCGCGCTCGCTGCCGTCCGGTCCACGAAGGCGTCCGCGCGCGAGCACCGCGTCCGCCAGCCGTCGTCCGAGAAATCCTGCTCCGCCGGTTATCAGTGCTTTCATCGTCAAGCGTCTAAAAGTTAGGATCGACCCCGGAACTGAAGTTGCGGCTGCGACACCGCGCAACTAAAGTTGCGCGCTACGACAAGCGACGTGGATCTCGACATCGATACTCGCGCGAACGAGGCCGCCGCCTACCGCAAGGTCACCAGGCGCCTCCTGCCGATCCTGATGGTCTGCTATCTTGCGGCATACCTCGATCGGGTGAACATCGGCTTCGCCCGCCTGCAGATGCTCGCCGATCTCCGCTTCAGCGAGACGGTCTACGGTCTCGGCGCGGGGATGTTCTTCGTCGGCTACTTTCTCTTCGAGGTGCCGAGCAATCTCATCCTGCACCGCGTCGGCGCACGCCTCTGGATCGGGCGCATCATGCTTTCGTGGGCGCTCGTGTCGGCGGCGTTCATCTTCGTGCGCACGCCGCTGATGTTCTATTCTCTCCGGTTTCTGCTCGGGGTCGCCGAGGCCGGCTTCTTCCCCGGGATCATTCTCTACCTCACGTACTGGTATCCCAGCGCGCGGCGTGCCCGCATCATGGCGCTCTTCATGATCGCGATTCCCGTCTCGGGCATCGCGGGAGGGCCGCTCTCCGGCTGGATCCTCGAGCGATTCGCAGGGGTGTACGGCCTGACCGGCTGGCAGTGGCTGTTCCTCCTGGAAGCGCTTCCCGCGCTCGTGATGGGCATCGTCGTGATGCTGCTCCTCGACAATGGCATTCGCGCGGCGCGATGGCTGTCCGACGACGAGAAGCGGCTGCTCGAGCTGAACCTGGAAGCGGATGCGAGCGCGATCCCCGTGCACGGCTCCCTGGGCGCGGTCGCGCGTGACCGGCGCGTGTGGCGGATGTGCCTCATCTACTTTGCGTGCGTCGTCGGTCAATATGGATTGACGTTCTGGCTGCCCGTGCTCGTGCAGAGCGCCGGCGTTCGCGACGTCCTCACGATCGGAATCCTCACGGCGGTTCCCTACGCCGCGGCTGTGGTCGCGATGGTCGTTGTCAGCAGGAGCGCGGACGCACGCCGCGAGCGGCGCTGGCATACGGCGGGGCCGATGCTCGCCGGCGCCGCGGCGCTGCTCGCCAGCGTCGCCGCCGGGACGCACACATCGATCGCGATGGTCTGCCTGTCAATCGCCGCTGCCGGCATCCTCACGTCTGCGCCGCTCTTCTGGAGTCTGCCGACCGCCATCCTGCGCGATGCCGCGGCGGCTGCCGGCATCGCGGCGATTAACTCCGTCGGCAACCTCGGCGGCTTCGCGAGCCCTTATCTGATTGGCGCGCTGAAGGACGCGACTCATGGGACGGCGGCTGGTCTGTTCGTCGTGAGCGCGGTCCTGGTCGCGGGCGCGATCCTCATCCTGCGCACGCCTGCTCGCCTCGTGAATCGCTAGTCACGCAAGCGATCCGTCTCAGCAAGTGCACACGATCAGGCGGCGCGAGGCCCATCGTTCGTCGGCCCGAAATAAGGCTGAGTTCGATACGCATAGGTCATTCTTCCGAACCCGTACGATGCCTGTACGCTCTCGGATTCCCACGCTTCGGGAATTCACCGCATTTGCCGAAGCTTCCGCGTGGATCGGTGCTCGCCGCTTCTGGCGATGCCCTTGCAGCCTGCCGCTGCAGACGAGACGGCAACATCCAGGAGGCAAATCGATGAGGCGTCAATTCCTTTTCGGGACCGTTTTCGCGGCAGCGATGGCGGTTGGAGTCGGGGCGCAGAGCCCGAGCACTCCGCAGAGTTCGACCAGTCCGCAGAGTCCGAGCAGCACGTCGGGCTATCAGAGCAGCCAGAGCAGCTCGAGCAAGAACGTGACGCTCACGGGTTGCGTTGAGCGAGGCACCAGCGCCGGCGCGACCGGCACGACCGGTTCCACCGCGGGTTCGACAGCCGGCTCGACGAGCTCCAGCTCGTCCGGTCAGTTCATCCTGACCAACGTGGCCGAGGGCAGCAGCTCCAGCTCCACGACGGGCAGCACCGCAGGGACGACCGGCACCAGCTCGATGTCCAGCCAGTGGAGCAACGGGCTCAAGCTGCAGGCGTCGGCCAGTGAAGATCTCGACAAGTACCTGAACAAGAAGGTCGAAGTCCGCGGCACGATCGAGAACGCGGGCAGCTCGTCTTCCACGGCGGGTTCGACCACCGGTTCGACGGCGGCCGGATCGACTGCTGGTTCGACGGGCAGCATGTCCTCGGGCGCGAGCTCGCAGGGCAACATGGCGTCGCTCCACGTGACGTCGATCCACGAAGTGTCCGGCAGCTGCTCGGGCGGCCAGAAGTAAGGCATCCCGCAGTTCGCGACTACCACAAGGCGGCAGGGCCATATGGTCTTGCCGCCTCTTTTTTTGTCACCGTTTCACCACCACAGATCCTGTCGATCGAGGCGCGAGTTCCAGTGTTTAATAGCTCGTGCCCTGACCGCGTCGTTCGCAACATAACTCCCGGGCGGGGCATCCGTCTGGCTGCGTTGCTCGTCGCTTACAGATTCCCGATTTGCGCGCGCCTCGCGCCTTGCCAGCCGGGCGCCGCGCTCCGGGACTTGTGCCGCGATCCACGCAGCCAGGACACTCGGCTTCCACAGGGGGACTATTTGATCGCAGGCCACGTCCGTCGTCTTCTGATTTTCGTCGCCGGGGCATCGCTCGTCATCGGGATAGGTGTGCGCGCCGAGCAGGCGCTCGCGGCGCAGCGGCCCTCGCCGCAACCGCCGGCGCCGCAGCAGGGCGCGCAGGGACGCGGCGGCCCGGGGTTCACCCCGCCGCCTCCGCCGCGCCCGGGCGAAACCGCGGGTGAGTACTACAAGAACATCAAGGTCCTGAAGGACATTCCGGCGACCGAGCTCCCGCCCACCATGCAGTTCATCGCGGCGTCGCTCGGCGTCCAGTGCAACTTCTGTCACGTCACGGGGCCACGGGGCGGATTCGACAAGGACGAGAAGAAGCCGAAGGAAACCGCGCGGACGATGATGAAGATGGTGATGGACATCAACAATCACCAGTTCGAAGGGCGTCAGCGGGTGGGATGCGCGACGTGTCACCACGGCCACAACACGCCCGAACGAACACCGCCGCTCGCCGTCGAGATGACTCCGGCCGAAGCAGCCCGCGCGGCACAGATGCGCGCGGCGCGCGGCGGCGGACCGGCCGGTGCGGGCCAAGGAATGGCGGCGCAAGGGCGCGGCAACGCACAGGGACGCGGAGAGGCGCAGCCCGCGGAGCCGCCGAAGCCGTCCGAGACGATCGATCAGATCGTCGACAAGTACGTGCAGGCGCTCGGCGGGCGCGCGGCGCTCGAGGCTGCGAAGACCCGCGTGATGACCGGAACGGCGACGACACGCGATCTGCAGACCGTACCCGTGAAGGTGCAGGAGAAATCGACCGGCGCGTTCAGGATGGACCTCGACGTGCGTCCCGCGCCGATCGTGCGCGCCACCGACGGCAAGACGATCTGGGTTCAGATGGGGCAGAACGTTCGCGACGCCGAAGGCCTGCAGGCGCAGCAGGCGACGCGGCTCGCGGATTTCACGGTGCCGCTGAACATGAAGACGCATTACGAGAACCTCACGCCGTCGCGCTACGGCAACATCGACGGAACCGAAACGATCCTCGTGACGGGGCGCGTCTCTCCCGACGTGAACGAGCAGCTTCAATTCGATCGGCAGAACGGATTGCTGCTGCGGCGCACAATTCTCACGCGCACCGCGTTCGGCAACCTGCTCGAGCAGCTGGACTACAGCGACTACCGCGACGTCAGCGGCGTGAAGGTACCCTTCCAGGTCCGCTACGCGACGTGGAACGAAGTCCTGACCGAGAAGTTCAGCGACGTGACGCTGAACGCGCCGATTGACGACGCGCAGTTCGCAAGGCCGGCGCGCCCCGACGTGGGGCGGCCTTGAGACTCGTGGGCGGTCCGTGAGGGCCACCTTCCCATGACCTGAACCATATCCACGCGTACACGCGTCGTACGAGCCGCGTCCGATCGGGCGCGGCCGCCGCTCCTCGGGCTCCGTCCCTCGCGATCTCCGGCGGATTATTGCAGGGCACCTGCCCTCGATTCGGCACACTTCTTGGAGCGCAGCGGTGTGCCTATGCCGAACCTTCACAGTGGGTTGACCACACGCCAACATATCGCCCCGCCGGGCGAGGATCTGATTTGCTTTTCCCACCTGCGGTGGAACTTCGTTTACCAGCGTCCCCAGCATCTTCTCAGCCGCTGCGCCCGTGACCGCCGCGTCCTTTTTTTCGAAGAACCCGTTCGTGACGACATCCGCGATCCGCGGATACAGGTGACGCGAGACGCGAGCGGCGTCATCATCGCAGTGCCCCACGTCCCGGCCGCGTTCGGCCACGACGAAGAGATCTTCGCGGTGCGCGCGCTTCTCGATGCGTTCATCGCGTCCGAGCGGATGCAGCCGCGCATCCTCTGGTACTACACGCCGATGGCGCTCGCCTTCAGCGATCACCTGCAGGCGTGGCGGATCGTGTACGACTGCATGGACGAGCTCTCTGCGTTTGCGGGCGCGCCCGCGGGTCTTCGACGGGCGGAGCAGGCGCTGCTCGCGCGCGCGCACGTCGTGTTCACCGGCGGGGTCAGCCTGTTCGAAGCGAAGCGGCATCTGCACCCGAACATGCACGCGTGTCCGAGCAGCGTGGACGTCGCGCATTTCGCACGGGCGCGGCAGGCCGCGGCGGAGCCGCCCGATCAGGCGGCTCTCGGCCGGCCGCGCCTCGGGTTCTACGGGGTGCTCGACGAGCGGTTCGACGTCGAACTGGTTCGACAGGCGGCGGCGCGCCGCCCGGACTGGCAGTTCGTGATGATCGGGCCGACCGTGAAGATCGATCCGGCCGTGCTCCCTCGCGCGGCCAACATCCACTATCTCGGCACGCGCGCGTACGACGCGCTGCCGGGTTATCTGGCGGGCTGGGATGTGGCGCTCCTCCCGTTCGCGCGCAACGACGCCACCCGTTTCATCAGTCCGACGAAGACGCCCGAATACCTTGCGGCCGGATGCCCCGTGGTCTCCACGTCGATTCGCGACGTGGTCCGTCCGTACGGCGAGCTCGGGCTCGCGCGGATCGCGGACGATCCGGACGCGTTCGTCGCGGCCGCCGAAGCCGCGCTCGGGGAGGATCCGGCGGCAAGGCGCCGCGCCGCGGACGCGCTGCTGGCGGGCATGTCGTGGGATGAGACGTGGCGTTCGATGTGGGCCCAGGTTCGCGCGGCCGGAAAGGATACCCTTCCATGTTCGATTACCTCGTTGTCGGGGCGGGCTTCGCAGGCGCCGTCATCGCCGAACGGCTGGCAGCCGGCGCAGGCAAAACGGTACTGATCGTCGACAAGCGGCCGCACATCGGCGGAAACGCGTACGACCATTACGACACCGCCGGCATCCTCGTCCACAAGTATGGGCCGCACATCTTCCATACGAACTCGCGCGAAGTGTTCGACTACCTGTCGCGGTTCACCGAGTGGCGCCCGTACCAGCACCGGGTGCGCGCGTGGGTGGACGGCCAGCTCGTGCCGATTCCGATCAACCTCGACACGGTGAACAGCCTCTACGGCCTGAACCTGACGGCGTTTCAGCTGGAGGAATTCTTCCGCTCCGTCGCGGAGCCGCGGCGGCAGATCAAGACGTCCGAAGACGTGATCGTGAGCAAGGTCGGACGCGAGCTGTACGAGAAGTTCTTCCGCAACTACACGCGGAAGCAGTGGGACCTCGATCCGTCGGAGCTGGACGCGGCGGTGACCGCGCGCGTGCCGGTCCGCACGAATCGCGACGACCGGTACTTCGTCGACACGTTCCAGGCGATGCCGCTCCACGGCTACACGCGCATGTTCGAGCGCATGCTCGCGCATCCCAACGTGAAGATCATGCTGAACACGGACTATCGCGAGATCGAGCAGGTGATTCCGTTCCGCGAGATGATCTACACGGGGCCGATCGACGAGTTCTTCGACTTTCGATTCGGGAAGCTGCCGTATCGTTCGCTCGAATTCCGCTTCGCCACCTTCGAGCGCCCGGTGTTCCAGGGCGCGCCCGTCGTCAACTACCCGAACGAGAACCCGTACACGCGCTGCACGGAGTTCAAGTACCTGACGGGACAGGAGCACCCGAAGACGACCGTCGTCTACGAGTATCCCCGGGCGGAGGGCGATCCGTACTATCCGGTGCCGCGGCCGGAAAATGCCGCGATGTACCGTGAGTACGAGGCGCTCGCGAAGCTGACGCCGAACGTGCACTTCTCGGGACGGCTCGCGACCTACAAGTACTACAACATGGATCAGGTCGTGGCGCAGTCGCTGACGCTGTACAAGAGGCTCGTCGGCGCGCGGCCGCGGCCGGTTGCGCAGACGGCGTGAGCGCTCGCCTGCGGCGCGCGCCTGTCAATGCCGCGTACTGACAGACGTCAGTACGCGGCGTGAGCGCGCGCCGTCGGGTTCGCCGGCGCGTACTGGGCGAGGCGCGCCTGGCTCCGGCGCAGCTCCGCTGCGTAGGGCTCGTTGATCACGCGCACGTAGGTGCCGTCTTCGTCGAGCGCGAAATCCCAGAGCCCGCTGTTGTGCCAGTGCGTGGGATCTTCCCACTCGAAGCGATCGATGATCGGATACAGGCACACGCCTTCGAGCGGGATGCCGCCCTCGATGGCGAGCGCGATCTCCCCGGTCAGTTCGCGGATCCATTCCGCGCGTCCAGAGCCGACGTGGCTGGTCTCGGCAATGAAGATCGGACGGCGGTACCGCTCGTACGGCGCGCGCAGCAGCGTGTGGAACGGCACCCAGCGCGGATCGCGCGGATGGATGTGCCACGCGATCTTCTCGCCGCCCGGGTGCTCCCACTGGTTGTCGTGATAGAAGTTGACGCCCAGCACGTCGAGATACTTCGGATCGCCGCCAAGCTCCGGCGCCATCGCGCCCGAGAGCATGTCCCACGCTTCGAACTGGCTGTTCTCGTAAGCCGCCGCTTCCGCCGCGAATTCCGGGTGCCCCCTCGGCGGAACGACATGGATGAGCGGCTCCACCGTGACAATCCGCGCGCGCGGCTCGACGGACCAGATCGCTTCGATGCCCGCGACGCAGGCGCGGATGAGCTGCCGCTTCAACTCCGGCGCGCGTCCCGTCCCGTACGGAAAGAACCAGCCCGCTTCGCCCGCGGCCCAGGCGAAGAACGAGATTTCGTTGATCGGCGTATAGAACGGGACCTCGGCGCTCGAATCGCGGACGTGGACGGCAACCGCGCGGCAGAAGCGCGCGAAGCGGTCGACGAACGCCGGCGAGTAGATGTCCAGATCGTCGGGCCAGCCGTAATGGCAGAGATCCCACACGACTTGCACTCCCTCTTCGCGCGCCGCGTCGATCATCGGGTCCATCGACGAGAAGTCGTACGCGCCGGGAGAACGCTCGACGAGGTGCCACCGGACGGTGTCGCGCACGGACCGGATGCCCACCTCGACGAGCCGCGCGTAGTCCTCGCGCACGAAGCGGTCGTGCTGCGTGGCGGAAATCATGTCGAGGCGCACGCCCTGCCGCGTGATGTGGCAGGCCGATTCGAACCCGGCCATCCAGAACGAGGCAAACACACGCTCGCTGTCAGTACTCATCACTCATGGGTTTGCTGGTGTGTGGGGACAACCAAGATGGTCCGAGGGTCGGGATTGCACAGGCTAACACAAGGTACGATAGAGACGTGTCGACAGACCGTCAGCAGCACTTGAAAGACGGCTTCGGACGCGGATATCCGAGACCGCAGCTCGTCCGATCCGAGTGGCACTCCCTGAACGGTCCGTGGCAGTTCGCCATCGATCGTGCGGGCGTGTGGAAGACACCCGACCAGGTCGAATGGCAGAGCACGATTCGGGTGCCGTTTGCGCCCGAGGCGCCGGCAAGCGGGATCGGCGACACGTCCTTCTTCCGCGCGTCCTGGTACCGCCGCACCTTCGTCCCTCCCTCGATCGACGGCGGTTCGCGCCTGATGCTCCGGTTCGGTGCGGTCGATTACGAGGCGATGGTCTGGGTCAACGGCCGGTGCGTCGGGTCGCACCGTGGCGGATACACGCCGTTCGCCTTCGACATCTCCTTTGCCGCGGGAGGCCCGGAGATCGAGATCGTCGTCCGCGCCGAAGACGATCCCCAGGATCTCGCGAAGCCGCGGGGCAAGCAGGACTGGCAGCTCCACCCGCACTCGATCTGGTATCCGCGCACCAGCGGCATCTGGCAGACGGTGTGGCTGGAGCGGCTGCCCTCCACGTCCATCGACGTCGTCCGCTGGACGCCAAATCTCGAACGATGGGAGATCGGCCTCGAAGCGGTCCTCGGCGGCGCGCGCCGCGACGGGCTGCGGCTGCGGGTTCGTCTCACGGCGCGCGGGGATCTCGTCGCGGATGACACGTACACCGTCATCAACGGCGAGGTCCATCGCCGGATCGCGCTGTCCGATCCAGGCGTCGACGATTACCGCAACGAGCTGCTCTGGTGCCCCGATTCGCCGACGCTCATGGACGCGCACCTCCAGCTCTGGGCGGATCGCGGCGATCTCGTCGACGAAGTCTGGAGCTACACCGCCCTCCGGACGGTCGCGACCCAGCGCGATCGCGTCGTCCTGAACAATCGTCCGTATCCGTTGCGGCTCGTGCTCGATCAGGGCTACTGGCCCGACGGCGGCCTCACCGCGCCCGACGACGAGGCGTTGAAGCGCGACGTGGAGCTGGCGAAGGCGATGGGGTTCAACGGCGTCCGCAAGCATCAGAAGCTCGAGGACCCGCGATATCTCTACTGGGCCGATGTGCTGGGGCTGTTCGTGTGGGGCGAAATGCCGAGCGCGTATCGATTCACGCGGCCGTCGGTCGAACGCGTGACGCAGGAATGGACCGCCGCGATCGCGCGCGATTTCAGCCATCCATCGATCATCGCGTGGGTGCCGATCAACGAGTCGTGGGGCGTGCCGAACCTGCCGGACAATCCGGCCGAACGGAACTACGTGCAGGCGCTGTATCACCTCACGCGCACGCTGGATCCCACGCGGCCGGTGATCGGCAACGACGGCTGGGAAAGCGTGGCGACGGATATCGTCGGCATCCACGACTACGATCACGACGCGGACCGGCTCGCCAAGCGCTATCGAGCGCACGAGGAGATTCCGCGCATCTTCCGCCGCGAGCGTCCGGGCGGGCGGTTGCTCGTGCTCGAGGGGGAGCGGCACATGGAGCTGCCGATCGTCCTCTCGGAGTTCGGCGGCATCGCGCTCGGCCAGGACGCGAGCGTCTGGGGCTACTCGCGCGCGTCCGACACGGAGCAGTTCACGCGCAGCTACGAGCGGCTGCTCCGCGCGGTGCACTCGATCGGCTTCTTCAGCGGGTTCTGCTACACGCAGTTCGCGGACACGTATCAGGAGGCGAACGGGTTGTTGACGGCCGATCGGCGGCCGAAGATTCCGCTGGACCAGCTGTCGCGCGCGACGCGCGGGCTGTACGAGCGAATCAGCGAAGAGACGAAGCGTGCAGAAGCTATCGTTGACCAAGCCTGACGGCCGTCGATTGTGGCTGTACTCGCGGACGGGAACGCTCGAGGCCGGCCCGGCGCCGTCGCCTCTCGGGTGGGAACACGACGCTGGCTCCCGCCACGCTCACCTCCGGTGGCATCCGCTGCGCGGGGAATGGGTCGCCTACGCAACGCATCGCCAGCAGCGGACGTTCCTGCCGCCAGCCGAGTTCAATCCGCTGGCGCCGACGACGGATCCGCGCACGCCGACGGAACTTCCGTCGGGTTCGTATGATGTCGCGGTGTTCGAGAATCGGTTTCCGACGTTCTCGGAACATCCCGGCGCGCCGCCGGCGAGCATCGTCGAGACCGCGCCGGCCGCGGGCGCCGCCGAGGTCGTCGTGTTCACGCAGGATCAGTCCGCCAGCCTCGGCGCGCTGCCACTGCCGCACATCGAACTGCTGTTCCAGGTCTGGCGCGATCGCTATATCGATCTCGGATCGCGCGACGCAGTGCAATACGTGCTCGTGTTCGAGAACCGCGGCGTGGAGGTCGGCGTCACGCTGCACCATCCGCACGGGCAGATTTACGCCTATCCCTTCGTGCCGCCGGTCGCCGCACGAGAGCTGGAACAGCAGCGCGCGTACTACGATCGGCATCGCCGTGGCCTGCTGCAGTCGATTGTCGACGCCGAGCGCCGCGACGGGCGCCGGATCATTCTGGACGAACGGCGCGCGGTCGCATTCATGCCGGCGTTCGCGCGCTATGCATACGAAGTGTGGATCGCGCCGGCGGATCCGATTCCCTCGCTCGCGGAAATGGACGGTTCGACGTGCGCCGCGCTCGCGCGCGCGCTCAAGGGCACGCTCCTGAAGTACGACGGCCTCTGGAGCAAGCCGTTCCCATACGTCATGGTCTTTCATCAGGCGCCCACCGATGGCCTCCCGCATCCCGAAGCGCACCTGCACGTCGAGTTCTATCCCGCGTATCGAATGCCCGGCCGGCTGAAATACCTGGCGGGCAGCGAGCTCGGCGCGGGGCTCTTCACCGCTGACACGCTCCCCGAAGACAAGGCCGCCGAACTGCGGGCCGTCGACGTGACGGCGCTCGTGAACGCATGACCGTCCGCTCCTTCCGCGATCTCTTCGGCCGCGATCCCGAGATCTCCGCCGAGGCGCCGGGCCGCGTCAACCTGATTGGCGAGCACACGGACTACAGCGGCGGCTTCGTCCTGCCTGCCGCGATTCCATTCTCCACGCGCGTCGAGCTGGCGCGGCGCCAGGGTTCGCGCGTGCGCCTCTGGAGCGCACAGTTCGCCGAGCGCGAGCCGATCGAGTACGAAGCGGGGCGCGAGCAGCATCAAGGAGACTGGGCGGATTACGTGCGGGGGATGACGTGGTCGCTCGCGTCGGCGGGGCCGATCGGCGGCTTCGATGCGCGGATCGAGTCGCGCGTTCCGGTCGGCGGGGGACTCTCGTCGAGCGCCGCGCTCGAGATCGCCGTCGGCCGCGCGCTCCGCGACGCATTCGACCTGCGGATGGACGACGTGCAGCTTGCCGTCGCGGCGCGGCGCGCGGAGAACGACTTCGTCGGCGCACCGGTCGGCATCATGGATCAGATGGCCTGCAGCCTCGCGGACGTGAGCGGCGCGCTCTTCATCGACACGCGGTCGCTGCACTACGAGCGCGTGCCGATTCCGCCGGAGGCGTCCCTGATCGTGATCGATTCGGGCGTGACGCACCAGCACGCGAGCGGCGAATACCGGACTCGCCGCGACGAGTGCGCGCGTGCCGCCGCGCTGCTCGGCATCCGGGAACTGCGCGACGCGAGCGCCGCCGATCTGTCACGGATCGCGAAGCTGGCGCCGCCGCTGGATCGACGGGCCCGTCACGTCGTCACCGAAAACGCGCGCGTCCTAGCGGCGGTGGACGCGCTCCGGGCCGGCGATCTTCCGCAGGTCGGCCGGCTGTTCATCGAATCCCACGCGTCCATGCGGGACGACTTCCAGGTCTCGGTTCCCGCCGTCGACGCGCTCGTCGAGCGCGCGATCCGCACCGACGGCATCTACGGCGCCCGCCTCACGGGCGGGGGGTTCGGTGGCGCGATCGTCGGGCTCGCGCGAGGCGACCGCGCGCGCGCGGCCGCCGACGAGATTGCCGACGGCCACAACCGCGATGGGCGCTTTCCCCATGCGCGCGTGCTGGTGGAATAGCGGCGGCTTCCACGTGTCACGATCGCACGCAGAGTCCGCAGAGGAGCAGAGCGCGCGGATCGTCTGCCATCCGGCGCCGCGCTTCGCGCGGCACAAGGTCGTGGAAACGGGCGGATACAAACAGCTCACCGATACTGCGGCTGCTTGTATCCGCCCGCTTCCACGACCTTGACCGACCGGCCCCAGGCCGGTCCGGCGGATGGCAGACGGTCTGGGTGCGCTCCTTCGCGTCCTCATGCCCTTCGCGTCCTCGGCGTGAGATCTGCCGCGGCCGCGCTTCGCAAATGGCACGAAATCCGCAACACCTGAAGTAGAGTTCGCTCATGCGGACGAGGTGGAGGAGTGGATCGATGCAGGTATACAGGCTGAAACCCGCCGTTGTGGCAGCTGCGCTGGCGGCGTTCGCCGTCACCGCAACGGCGCAGACGGCAATCACGGCGCCCCCAAACAAGTACAGCCCGGCGGATGACGTGAAGCTTGGACTGGATGCTGCGAAGCAGGTGGAGCAGCAGCTCCCGGTCATGCGCGACGAGGAGGTCAACGGATATCTGCGGACCGTTGGACGCCGGCTCGTCGCCGCGATTCCCTCCGACCTCCAGCATCCGGAGTTCCAGTACCAGTTCGCGGGCGTGAACGTCCGCGAGATCAACGCGTTCGCGCTGCCGGGCGGCCCGATGTTCGTCAACCGCGGGATGATGGAGAAGGCGCACACGGAAGGCGAGATCGCCGGCGTCATGGCGCACGAGCTCAGTCACGTGGCCCTGCGCCATGGCACCGCGCAGGCGACGAAGGCGACCCCCTATGAAATCGGCACCATTGCCGGCGCCGTGCTCGGCGCGATTGTGGGCGGACGCACGGGCTCGCTGATCGCCCAGGGAACCCAATTCGGCCTCGGCACGGCATTCCTGCGCTTCAGCCGCGAGTACGAAAAGCAGGCGGATCTCCTCGGGACGCACATGATGGCGCGCGCGGGATACGACCCGCGCGACATGGCCAACGTGTTCAAGACGATCGAGAAGGAGAGCGGTCCCGGCGGTCCGCAGTGGCTGAGTGATCACCCGAACCCCGGCGATCGGTACGAGTACATCAATCACGAGGCGGCGCTGCTGCACGTCCAGAATCCGATCACGAACACGCGGGACTTCGGCAGCCTCCAGTCGCACCTGCGCTCGCTGCCGCCGGCGCCGACGACCGAGCAGGCGACGAAGACGGGCGCGGGACGCAGCCCCTCGGTGGGCGCCGGCTCGCGGCCGGTCGGGCGCGTGGAGGCGCCGGACTCGCGCTTCAGCACGTATACCGAAGGCAATCTGTTCCGGATCAGCGTTCCGGCGAACTGGCAGGAGCTGTCGGGGAACAACGCCGTGACGTTCGCGCCGCAGGGCGGGTACGGCAACGTCGGCGGGCAGAGCGTCTTCACCCACGGCGTGGAGGCCGGCGTCTCGCGCAACGAGACGCACGACGTGAAGACGGCGACCGACGAGTTGATTGCTTCGCTGCAGCAGAGCAATCCGCGGCTCGGCCGTCCGTCGGGCTACAGCCGCACGACCATCGGCGGCCTGCAGGGCGTGCACACCGTGGTGTCGAACGTCTCCGATGTGACGGGCAGTGAAGAGCGGATCGACGTGAACACGGCGCTGCTCGCCGACGGCACGCTGTTCTACGTGCTGGGCGTCGCGCCGCGCGATCAATACGGCGACTACGATTCGGTGTTCAGGAAGGTCGTCAGGTCGATTCAGTTCACGCGCTGAGCGCGCGTCTCTCGTCCGAGTGGTCCGCGGGCCAGGGTCTGCGGGCTCACTCGGTCTCGTCCCCTTCGTCCTCCCAGAGCGGCGGCTGCGGGCCAGGAACGATCCCGGCGATATCGGGGTCTTCGTCTCCTACCTGCCGCGGTCCGGCGGCCGCGCGCCGCGCACGGTTCTCCTGCCGCCGCAGCTCCTTCTCTTTCTGCCGCTCCTGGCGGGCCCGCTCGCGCGCGCGCTTCTGCTGACTTGGTTTGGCTTTGGCCACCGTCGCCCCCTTTGGTTGACAGGAGTAGTCTATAACGTGCCCTGATATCTTATTCAGCGTTCGTGCGCGCGTCGTGGCCGATGTCATTCGCGCGTCCCGCATCGCCGGCGCGCCCGCAGGTGAATATTTCATGATTCGCAAATCAGCGGTCCTCCTCACGTTCGCGGCGTGCGTCGCCGTCGTCATGGCGCCTCTCGCGCAGCAGGGGCCGCGGCCTCCGCGATGGCCCGGCTACGAAGGACACGGCGTGACGCTGCTTCCGAACGGATGGCGCATCGCGCCCGCCGGTCGGCACGTCTTCGTCGGCGATCTGCCGATGAACATGGTTCCTTCCGCGGACGGGCGCTTCATCGTCGTCTCGAGCACCGGGTGGGAGAAGCCGGCGCTCGTCGTCTTCGACACGAAGACGCTGCAGGTGATAGGCCGCGCGCCGATGGAGCACTCCTGGCTCGGGCTCGCATGGCATCCGGACGGCAAGCGCCTCTATGCCTCTGGCTCGAGCGACAACTCGATCCTCGAGTTCGCGTGGGACCAGGCCAAGCTGACGCAGAAGAACACGATTTCACTCGGACCGCCCGAGCGTCACCCGGGCGGGCAGCGGATCGAGGACGCCGGGTTCGTTGCGGGCCTGGCGGTCAGCCCCGACGGCCGCTGGCTCTACGCGACGCAGGTCTACGGCCAGATGGTCCGGCTCGTCGATCTCGACGGAAACCGCGTGGCGGCGACCGCGCAGCTTCCCGCGGAACCATATACGTGCGTGCTCTCCGCGGACGGGCGAACGCTCTTCGTATCGCTGTGGGGCGGCTCGAACGTGCTGATGTTCGATGCGGCGACGCTCGATCCACGCGGCGAGATCGCCGTCGGCGAACACCCCAATGCGATGGCGCTCTCGCGCGACGGCGCGCGCCTCTTCGTCGCGTGCGCGAACACCAACGCCGTGTGGGTCGTCGATGTAGCGAGCGGCACCGCGAACGAGCAGATCTCCGTCGCGCTCGACGCGCAGGCGCCCGTCGGCTCGACGCCGAACGGCCTCGCGCTGTCGCCGGACGGCAACACGCTGCTCATCGCCAGCGCGGACAACAATCTCGTGGCCGTTGCGGACGTCTCCACCCCGGGAAAGAGCCGGGTGTCCGGGTTCGTGCCTGCGGGCTGGTACCCGACGGGCGTGCTCTTCGATCGCGATGGCTCGAGGTTCTTCGTCCTCGACGGAAAGGGGCTGTCGGGTGCGGCCAACCCGCGCGGCCCCGAGCCGGGCGGGGCCCGCATGGACGGCCAGTACACGGGCAACATGTTCCAGGGCGCGATCTCGTCCGTCCCGATGCCGAACGCGGCGGCCCTGGCGCGCTATTCCGCGCAAGTGCGCGAGCTGACGCCGTACTCCGCCGCGCACCGGCTCCAGCCGGCCGACGCCCCGCGCGCGTCGCCGATTCCACGCAGGGTCGGCGATTCGTCGCCGATCAAGCACGTCTTCTACGTCATTCGGGAGAACCGCACGTACGATCAGGTGCTCGGCGATCTGCCGAACGCCAACGGCGACCCGCTGCTCACGCTGTTCGGCGAGGACGTGACGCCGAACGCCCACGCGCTCGCGAAGACGTTCACGACGTTCGACAACTTCTACGTCGACGCCGAGGTGAGCTACGACGGCCACGCATTTTCGACCGGGGCGTACGCCACCGACTTCGTCGAGAAGATGTGGCCCGCGAACTACGGACGCCGCGAAGGGCTGTACCTGAGCGAGGGCGGCTACCGCATGCGCAACGCATACGGCAACATTGCGGCCCCGCCGCAGGGCTATCTCTGGGATTTCGCGAAGCGCGCGGGCGTCTCGGTGCGAAGCTACGGCGAGTTCGGCACCTGGGACGGACCCGGGACCGAGGTGAAGGCGACCGTCCCGGGGTTGGACGGCCTCATCCACCCGTCGTATCCGCCGTGGGATCTCTCCATTCCCGACGCGGCGCGCGTGAACGTCTGGCTCGAGGAGTTCCGCACGTTCGAACAGAACGGCAATCTGCCGGGGCTCTCCATCATTCGGCTCGGCAACGACCATACGTCCGGCACGTCACCCAACGCGTGGACCCCGCGCGCGATGATCGCCGAGAACGACGTCGCGCTCGGCCGCCTCGTCGATGCGATCTCGCACAGCCGCTTCTGGCCGGAATCGGCCATCTTCGTCCTCGAAGACGATGCACAGAACGGCCCGGATCACGTGGATGCGCACCGGTCGATCCTGCTCGCCATGAGCCCGTTCTCCCGGCGCGGCGCCGTCGACAGCACGCTGTACACCACGTCCGGCGTGCTGCGCACGATGGAGCTGATCCTAGGTATCCCCCCGATGAGCCAGTACGACGCGGCGGCAACGCCGATGTACAACGCGTTCCAGACGACGCCCGTGACCACGGGGTTCACCGGGCTCCCCGCGCGCGTGCCGCTCGACGAGCGCAACGACTGGTCGTCCCCAGGCGCCGCGGCGTCGCTGCGGATGAACCTGAAGGAGGCGGATCTCGCGCCTGACCTCGAGCTGAATCAGATCATCTGGAAATCGGTCCGCGGGGCAGACTCGGTGATGCCGCCTCCAAGGCGCACGGCATTCGTGCGCCCGATTGAGGACGGCGACGATGACGACCGTTGAGGGTCAACGACGAACGACGAATGACCAACCTCCAGCCACCGACCTCCGGCCTCCTACTGACGCGGTACGGTGACCGTCACGCGAAACGCGCCGGTGTTGTCATCGAGATAGTCGTCGTTCACGCCGAGGAACAGCCGTCCGCTCTCGGGCGCGCGGATGCGTGACGAGCCGTCGCCGATGTAGAACGGCGCTCCCTGGCCGACGCGTCCGATCAGCGCTCCGGCGACCTGCTGCGGGAGGGGTCCGTCAGGTGCGCGGCGGCCGCTCGCGGCGCCCCGAGGCGACGCCTGATCGGTGCCATCGGAGCTCAGTCCGATCGTGCCGGACGCGGTCACCCGGAGATCGTCTCCAGCCTCCACGTAGATCCCCGTATCCGTCCAGCGTTCCGTGGCATTGACGAAGATCGTCGGCCCCGATCCCCCCGGCGCCGATGGAGTCGACTCCCCCTCGGCGAGGAACTCGCGTCGAGTGACGATGCCGTCGCCGTTGTGATCGGCGCGCCGGAACGAATCTTCGCTGAAGCGCCATTCCGCGCGCGTGATTCGTCCATCGTGATTGGCATCGAGCGCGGTGAACCACTCGTTCGTCCAGTCAGGAGCGTTGTCGCGGCTGGTGGCAGGTGGCGCCGGCGGTTGCGGCGGCGGTTGCAACGGCGGGCCCGTCACGCGGACTCGCGTCTCGGTCTGACCGTCGCAGTTTCCCATCCCGCGCGCGCGAACCGTGTAAGTGCCCGCCTGCTTGTACGTGTAAGGAATCGTGGCGGGCAGCGCGGATATCGCGTGCGTCACGACGGTGCCGTCGCCTTGATCGATTTCCACCGCGCCGCAGGGGTTCCTGCCCGTGACCGTCACGCTCACGGACTGGCCTGTGCGGGCGGTCTGGTCCGAGAGGCGAACGCCTGCGATCACTCCGCGCTGAGGTTGCCCGGGCAGTGCGAGCAGCAGGATGGCGGTGAGCAGTTCGAGTCGCATGATCCCTCCGCGTCTTCCTGTAGTGCTCGCAGAAACCGTGCCGAACCAGCTCGTCCGCGACGGGCGGCTCAGCTACGCAAATCACGTCGCCACTCGCGGTATCCCTGTACACAAAGCACGAGAAATACGACGTAGAGCCCGCACGTCCAGTAGAGCGACTTGATCGCGTAGACGCCGATGTAGACGACATCCGCGATGATCCAGAGCGTCCAGTTCTCCAGGAACTTCTTCGTCATCAGAAACTGCGCGAACACGCTCAGCATCGTCGTGAACGCGTCGGGATACGGGAGGGCCGCGTCGGTGTAGCGGTGCATCGACGTGCCGAGCGCCGCGGTGCCCGCGGCGACGCCCACGATCGTCCACGTCCAGCCGCGCCGCGCGAGAAGGCGGATCGCCGACAGCGAACGCGCGTGCTCGACCGGTCCGCGCGTCCACTGATACCAGCCATAGAACTGCATCACGAGGAAGAAGACGTTCAGCAGCGCGTCGGAGTAGAGCCGCGCGCCATAGAAGATGTAGATGTAGAGCGAGACCATCACGGCGCCGACGGGCCAGCACCAGATGTTCTGCCGGATTGTCAGATAGATGTTCGCCAGCCCGCAGGCGACGGCGATGAGCTCGAGGGTCAATGCGTGCGCAAGAACCAGCGATCGAGGACGACGTGGCGCGTGAAGACCGGGTTGCCGAGCAGCCACCTCCCGGCGCGCCGGACGAGGCTCCGCGGGAGCTTCGAGGCGATTCCGGGAGAGGGCGCGGTGCCGCGCGTCTCTACTTCGTAGCCGGCGAGGTCCGCGCGGCCGCGACCGCGGGCGGCGATGAGCGTGCGCGCCGCGCGCAGGCCTGATTCGACCGCCGGGCGGATGCCTTCGCCGCTTTCCGCGTACGCGAGCCCGGCGGCATCTCCAATCAACATCAACCCATCGTCCACGAGGGGGGTGGCGACGCTGCCGGCGGTGAGGTAGGCGTGGCCGTGCCACCGCGTTCGTGTGGCCTCGCGAGGGACGCGCTGTTCGGCTTCGAGCCACTCGAGAAACCCCGCGACGTGCGACGGGAACGCCTGGCCGTCGCGCCGCCCGAAGCCGACGTTCAGGTGTTCGCCCTTCCGCACGCACCAGCCGTAGCCTTCGAGGTCCGCGCAGAAGTAGAGCTCCGGCGCGATGCCGTCCACCCGGCAGGCTGCACCGCGAGGCATGCGCAATTCGATCTCCTGGGCGACGACGAGCCCTCGCGCATCGTGAGCGCGGTGGGTCAGGCGCGCCACGGGGCAGAAGTGGCCGCCGGCGCCGATCACCACGTCTGCTTCGATCTCGTCGTTTGCCACCCACGACGCGCCGTTTCGCTTCAGCGATTGCAGCGCCGTGCCGGTCAGCAGACGGGCGCCGGAGCGGGCGAGGAGGTAGTCGTCGAACTCGCAGCGCCGGATGGCGTAGCTGATGATCGACGCGTATCGCGTGTCGATCACGTCGCCGGTCACGACGGCCGTACGGAAGCCGCGGATCTGCTGAATCGTTCGTCCGGTCGCCGCGTAGTCGTCGGGACTGAGCTCGAGGCGCTCGAGCACTGACGGGGTAATCCAGCCTGCGCAGACCTTGTCGCGCGGAAACCGCGCGCGGTCGAGCACGAGGACGTCCGCGCCCGCCCGCGTGAGCGCCCACGCGCAGCTCGATCCGGCGGGCCCCCCGCCGACGATCAGCACGTCGCAGCGGGTGGTCACCGGTGGCGCTCGGGGAACGGCTGTGAGGCGAAGAGCGGCGCGCAGCCGGAGGGCGCGAAGACGATCTGGAACAGCTGGAGCGTGCCCGCCGCAAACGCGCCTTCCGATGCGGCGAGGTAGAGATCCCACGCGCGGAAGAACGCGTCGCCGAACCGTCCGCGGACGTCCGCCTCGGCGGCGTCGAACCGCGCGCGCCAGTGCGCGAGCGTCCGCGCATAGTGCAGCCGGAGATTCTCGACGTGGTGCATCGACTGGCGCGCCGGCTCCAGCACGTGGTGCAGCACCTCGGCAACGGTCGGCGGATAACCGCCCGGGAAGATTCGCCGCTCGATCCACGCGTTCAACGGACGCGGACGATCGCGTCCGATGAAATGGAGCAGTCCCCGTCCGCTCGAAGGGTCGAGCACCTGACGAATCACCGCGGCCAGCGATTCGTAGTGCTTCAACCCGACGTGTTCGAGCATGCCCACGGAGACGAACACGTCGAACCGTCCGCGAACGGTGCGGTAGTCGTCCTCGATGAACTCCACGTGGTGCGCGAGTGCTTCGCGTTCCGCGCGCTCGCGCGCATAACGGATCTGCTCCCTGGAGATGTTGAATGCCTTCACGCGGACGCCATACACGCGCGCCATGTGCAACGCCAGCGCGCCCCACCCGCAGCCCGCCTCGATGACCGTTTCGCCGGGGCGAAGCTGCAGCTTCCGGCACACGAGATCCAGCTTTGCCGTCTGTGCCTCCTCCAGCGTCGCATCGGCGCTCGGAAAGAGCGCGCACGTGTAGACCATCTGCCGGTCGAGCCAGAGGCGGTAGAAATCGTTGCCGAGATCGTAATGATGGTGGATGTTCTGACGCGCCCGCCCGATGCTGTTGACCTGCGGGAACTTCAGCGCGAGCCATTCACGCAGCGTCAGCCGGTCGGTCTCGGTGAGACGGTTGGCAGCCTCCATCACCCCTTCGAGGGCGCCGCGGATCGCGACCCTCCCCTCGGAGTACAGTTCGCCGAACTGCAGGGCGGGATGAAGCAGCAGCTTGACCAGCGCGCCGCGATCGCGGACGACCAGGTCGCCGATCGGCGGCTGGTCGGACATCCACTTGGAGGACCCGTCCCACAGCTCGACGCGGACGCCTGCCGGCGCGACGAACTGCTGGAAGCGGCGGCCGAACCACCAGTCCAGGGCCGTGACCCGATCTCTCACGCCTGGCGCCGTTCCGGCCTCGCCATTCCACTGCGAGCCACCCCGGACCGAAAGCGCGTCGCGCATGCCTCTCTCCTCGCCAGATTCTATATAAAAGCCCACGAACGGCGCTCAGCCGCGCCGGCGCCGGACCGCGGCGCCGGTCGTTCGGGTACACTGATTACCCGTTTCCTCATAGGTTTCATGCAAAGAGAGTCGCGTCCATGACCGTCCGTTCACCGCGCCTCACGCTTCTTCGATTCGGCGCCCTGGCGGCGGCGCTGGCCGCCTGGCAACTCACGGCCGGCGCGCAGGACCGGCTGAGGCTGATGCCCGGCTACGACCAGTTCGAAAAGATGACGCACGAGACGCAGGGGCTCTCCGCCACCTTCGGATCGTTGGTCGTGACCTGGACGGACGACAGCTCCGCGTTCGAGTACGCGCTCGGCGGCAAACGGTATCGCTTCGATGTGGCGACCAGGAAGGCGACGGTCATCGGAGATGCACCTCCGGGCCGAGGGGAGGCGCCCGCGAGCGGCCGGCGCCGCACGCAGTCGGGTCAGCGCGGCCGCGGCGGTCAGCAGCCGGCGCGCGGACGCCAGTTCGAATCCGCGGCATCACCCGACGGAAAGCTTCTGGCGTCCTACAAGGACCGCAACATCTGGCTGAGCGGCGCCGACGGATCGAACGGCTCCGCGATCACGACGGAGGGCAGCGAGACGGATCGGACCAAGTTCGGGACCGCAAGCTGGGTGTACGGCGAAGAGCTGAACCAGCGGACGGCGATGTGGTGGTCCCCCGACAGCCGGATGCTCGCGTACTACCGATTCGACGAGACGCGTGTTCCCGACTACTACCTGCAGATGAACCAGACGCAGGTCCAGGACACGCTCGACGTCGAAGCCTATCCGAAGGCCGGCAAGCCGAACCCCGTCGTCGACCTGTTCGTGTACGACGTCGGGTCTCACAAGACGAGGCAGATCGACGTGAGGGATGGAAAGCCGTTCGAGGATGCGACGGTCGGGCACTACGTGTACGACATCGACTGGTCGGCTGACGGACACGAGATCCTGCTGAATCGAACGAACCGGCGCCAGAACGTCCTCGAGCTGGCCGCGTGCAGCCCCGCGACGGGGAAGTGCCGGACCGTCATCCACGAGGAATGGCCCACCGGCTGGATCGAGAACTCGCCCGAACGCCGCTTCCTGAAGGACGGCCGGCGTTTCATCTGGAGCTCCGAGCGCACGGGCTGGAAGAACTTCTATCTCTACGATCTCTCGGGGACTCTCATGGCGCCGCTGACTACCGCGTCGGGCTACGAAGCCGACAGCGTCGTCGCGATCGACGAGCCGAACGGCCGGCTCTTCTACACCGCGCGCGACGGCGACAACTTCATGAAGCTGCAGCTTCACCGCGTGGGTCTCGACGGCAAGGGGGACGAGCGGCTGACCGATCCCGCGCTCAACCACACGATCAACATGTCGCCCGACGCGCGCTACTTCGTCGACGTCGCGCAGGCCCACGACGTCGCGCCGAAGACGACGCTGACCGATGCGGACGGGACGCCGGTGGCCGAGGTGGCGGCCAGCGATCTGAGCAAGTTCGAGGAACTCGGACTGAAGAAGCTCGAGATGTTCACCTACACGGCCGCCGACGGGAAGACGCCGCTGTACGGCCTCATCCACTTTCCCTCGAACTTCGATCCGGCGAAGAAATACCCTGCGCTCGTGACGGTGTACGGCGGTCCCGCGTCCGCGAGCAACGTTGCCGCGGAGCGTTTCACCGTGCCGAACCCGAACACCGAGTACGGGTTCCTCGTGATCGATCTCGATTCGCGCGCCGTCCCCGGCCTCGGCAAACGAACCCTCGACAGCCTGTACCTGAAGCTCGGGCAGGTAGAGATGGACGACATGGCCGCGGGCGTGAAGGCGCTCTGGAACAGGCCGTATGTCGATCGCAACCGCGTCGGGATCTACGGGACCTCATATGGCGGCTACACGGCCGTCATGGAGCTGCTGCGGCATCCCGAGGTGTTCGCGGCGGCATCGGCGTCTTCGCCGCCGACCGACTGGCGCAACTACGACACGATTTACACCGAGCGCTACATGTGGACCCCCGAGGGGAACACGGACGGCTATGACGCGGGCGCCGCGATGACGTATGCCGACAAGCTGAACGGACGGCTGCTGCTGTATTACGGCACCGCGGACAACAACGTCCACCCGTCGAACTCGCTGCAGTTGATCAAGGCGCTGCAGGCGGCAGGAAAGAGCTTCGAGGTGCAGGTCGGCCCCGATCAGGGGCATTCCGCCGTGAACCAGCAGCGCATGATGGAGTTCTTCATCGACACTCTCGTGCTGCACCCCGCGATGTCGGCGCCGGCGCCCGCGCCGGTGGCTGCGAGGTAGGCGATGGCTGCCTACCTCGTGGTTCAGGTCTCGATCGACGATCCCGTTCGCTACGAAGACTACAAGCGGATGGTCACGCCCACGCTCGCGAAATACGGCGGCCGCTTTCTCGTGCGCGGCGGGCGGACGGAGACGCTCGAAGGGGACTGGCACCCCGAGCGCTTCGTGCTGCTCGAGTTCCCGAGCATGGAGCGCGCGAAGGCCTGGTGGGCGTGCGAGGAATACGCGCCCGCGAAGGCGCTCCGGCAGGCGACGTCGAAGACGCAGATGATCGTCGCGGAAGGGGCCTGACGCTGCGGAGGCTGGAGGTTTTAAGCTGGAGGTTGGAATCGTCGCGCGCGACTCTAGCTATTCGTGGCGCGCACCTTCAGTTGCGCGATCGTTGGAGTCGTAGCGCGCAACTTCAGTTGCGCGTTGGGAGTTGGTGATGCGCAGCGTTGCAGCGGTCGTGGCGGGCTACGTGGTGTTCGCGGCGTCGGCCGCGCTCCTGTTCCAGCTCTCCGGCGTCGATCCGCACGCACCTTCGTCCACCGGCTTCAAAATCAGCAGCATCGTCTGGGGCGTCGTGTTTGCGCTCGTCGCGGGATGGCTGACCGCGCGCGTCGCGGCGCGGCGTCCCGGGACGCACGCGGCCGTCCTCGCGGCGCTCATCGCTGCCGGAGCCCTCATCTCGCTGCTGGCCGGTTCATCCGAGTCCATCTGGTCGCAGATCGCCGCGCTCGTCTTCATGGCGCCGGCCGCCTGGGTCGGCGGCGTCCTCGTGCGCGTCGAGCACCTTGCGTAATCGTCCGGATGCCGGCCGATCTTCTCGGGTAAGCGCCAGAAGGCCGCCGAACGTAGTCATACAATACGGTTCCTTTCTGGAGGACTTGGATTCATGAGATTTCATTCGAGAATGGCGGCGCTCGCGTCGGCGCTGGCCCTCGCATTCATGCTGCACGCGTCGGCCGTGCCCCAGGCGGCGGCGATGGCGCCCGGCAACGGCGCGTCCATCACGCCCGACGAGTTGAAGGACTGGCTATCCTACATCGCGAGCGACCAGCTGCAGGGGCGCCAGATCTATACGGAGGGCCTCGGGCTCGCGGCCGCGTACATCGCGGATCACCTGAAGGAATGGGGCGTGAAGCCCGGCGGCGACGACGGCTCGTACTTCCAGACGGTCAAGGTGCTCGGCGTCAACACGAAGAGCAACTCGAGCGTGACCGTCAACGTGAAGGGGCAGTCGCGGACGTTCAAGGACGGCGAGGGCGTCACCTTCTCGAAGAACCAGGGAGGCAAGCAGACGATTACGGCGAAGGCCGCGTTCGTCGGCTACGGCCTCACGCTGCCGGAGCAGAACGAGGACGCGTACAAAGGACGCGACGTCAGCGGGCAGATCGTCATCTACGTGGGCCAGGGGCGCGGGACCGTTCCGTTCCGTACGTTGTACGGCCGCGCGCGACAGGCGATCGAGCTGCACCACGCCGTCGCGGCGATCGGTCCGATGGGCACCTTCGGCGGGCGTGGCGGCGCAGGCCGGGGCGCGAACGCGCCGGCGCAGAGCGGCGACGCCACCGCGCAGCCCGGACGCGGGCAGCCGGGAACGCCCGCGGCGCCCTCCTTCGGAGGGGGCGGCCGCGGCGGGAACATCGGCGATTTCCAGACCGTGCAGCGGCTCGACACGAAGACGCCGCCGCAGATCACCGCATCGGACGAGTTCTTCGAATTCCTCTTCAGCGCAGCGGGACAGCAGTACGCCGACGTCAAGGCGAGGGCCGACGCAAAGGAACCGCTGCCCGACATCTCGCTCGGTGACGTCTCGCTGACCATCAACATCGACGCCGATTACGACATCGTCCAGACACGGCTCACCCGCAACGTCGTCGGCATCGTGGAAGGCACTGATGCGGGAGAGAAGGACACGTACGTGCTCTTCGGCGCGCACTACGACCACATCGGCTATCAGCAGTATTCGCCTTCGTCGGGCCGCGGCGGCGGCTTCGGCGGCGGCAATCCGGCGGGCGGCTGCGTCGGCCAGACGCGCGACACGCCGAAGCCCGGCGACATCGTGAACAACGGCGCCGACGACGACGGGTCGGGAACGGTGGCGCTGATGGGGATCGCGAAGGCGTTCGCGCTCGGACCGAAGCCGAAGCGCTCGGTGATGTTCGTCTGGCACGCGGGCGAGGAGGCGGGACTCCTCGGATCGCGCTACATGGCGGATTATCCCGAGGTGCCGCTCGACAAGATCGCCGCGCAGCTCAACATCGACATGATCGGGCGCAACCGCTGCGACCAGGCGTCAGAGGAGAACACGGTCTATCTCGTCGGCTCAGATCGCATCAGCACCGAGCTGCACAACGTGAGCGAGGACGCGAACGCGTCGATGCCGAAGCCGATGAAGCTGGACTACGAGATGAACGATCCGGCGGATCCCGAGTCGATTTACACGCGCAGCGATCACTACAGCTACGCCGCGAAGGGGATTCCGATCATCTTCTACACGACCGGCCTGCACCGCGACTATCACTACCTGACGGACGAGGTCAGCAAGATCGACTTCCCGAAGATGGCGCACATCGCGCAGCTGGTCTACACGACGGGGATGGACGTCGCGGATCTCGACCACTTCCCCGCGCGGGACAAGAAAGGTCCGCGCAAGGGAAAGGGGGCGACGGGGAAGATTCAGTGAGAGGCGACGGGGCTCGGGGTCCGGGGAAGCACAGGAGACCAGGAGAAATTACTGGGGACCAGGAGATAAGGAGAATAGATTGTTCTCCTGAATTTCTGATCTCCTGTTCTTCCTCCTGACCACCCGGCTCGTGTGATCAACGCAGCTGGCCGCGAATCGCGCCACTGGGGTTTATCGTCGTGTGCACGTTGAAGTAGAAGTTCTGCGGATTGTTCGCAATATTCTGCAGGTCCGTCACGTTCGGGGCGGTAAGACCCGTTTTCGTGAAGCTGCCCGATCCATTGGGCAGCGTGATGTTATCGCCGCTGGTAATCACGCCGACGAGCACGCTCCCTGTGTTGCCAGCGGAACCGGGGTGAATGTGAGCTCCGGTCAGCTTCGTGTCATTCGGAAAACCAGACATCGTCACGTTGAAGTCCAACGTGCCAGAGGTGATATTGCCGGAGGAATCCCTCACAGTGTTCACGGTGATCACTGCGGTCCCGGTAGCGTTTGTGTCGGCATTCGTCACCGGCGGGACTTCATTCGATGCCCGTAGCGCGACCGTGAAGACCGTCGGCTGATTGGACGGCCCGTTCGGGTTGTTGTTGCTGCCGCAGCCGGCCATCAACAGGGCTGCACACGCGAGAATCGCGAGACGTTTCATTTCACCCTCCCACCAAATGGATGCACTTTGCATCCAACATTCGTCGTTCGTCATTCGACGTTCGTCGTTGACACAGTCAGCTACCAGAATTTTCTGCTGATGTTGAATCCCATGTAGACGTTGTGCTTGTCGCCGCCGCGCGCGAGCTCGCCCGGCGTCGTGTCGAAGTTGTTGCCGAAATTGAGCTGCAGGACGTGGCCGTGCGTCATCTTCTCGATGCCGGCGTTCCACGCCGCGCGATCAGGTTTGTAGCCCGCGAGCCGCGGCGAGGCCTCGAACACGATGTACGCGGTCGGGCGCAAGCGAACCCGCGCGCCGAGGCCGAGGAAGAACGTGTCCCGTGCGTCGCCGCCTCCTTCGAGCTCCGGCGTGTCGTGCTGATGCCCTTCGTGCAGCTCCAGCAGCGTGTCGGTATGCGCCTTGTGCACATAGGTCGGCGTCGCGTACACGGCCAGCCGATCGCCGTGCGTGTGCGACACCGTCGCCGATGCGGCCGGCTGATAGTCCTGCCGCAGATTGTTGTTGCCTTCGATTCCGCCGCCGAATGAGAGAGCGTAGGGGCGGCCCTCCGTCTGCGCCCAGGCGTCCCATCGCCCGAACGCGACGATCGCCTTGTTGAAGATCGAGCGGTGCACGCCTGCCTGCAGCGTGCGCGTGATCCCGTAGCGATATTCGAGGCCGATGATCGCGCCGTTGTCGAGGCTGAACAGGTCCTGCGCGAGATCGCCGAACGATCCCCGGCGCAGATCGCGCGCGAAGCGGTGCGTCAGCCGGAAGTAGCTGGCGTGCTCCTTCAGGGGCAGCGTGGTCGGCAGGTTGACGATCGTTTCGTCAATCTGCGCGGGTATCGGCGACGCGGTCGAGACGGCCGGTTGCGACGCATCCTGCGCCGAGGCGGTCCATGGCAGGGCGGCAGAAACGACCAGGACCGCCACACGGACGTACGAGTGCGTCCTCATGTTCGACGCAGCGAGATGGCAAACGGCGTGCCTCGCCGCTCACGTCGAAAATCGAGCATTCAACACGTTTTCGCGTGGTTCGCTTCCCGGTGACCTTCCATTTGAGAAAAGCATTACGGCCGCCGTAAACGAACTCCGAACTCCGAACTCCGAACTCCGAACTCCGAACCCCGAACCCCGAACCGCTGAACCCAGCCCTGAACGCTGTGAACCCCGAACCGCGCGAACCTACAGCGAAGTCACGATAAAGTAGAGTCATGCGTCGGGATCTGCGCCCAGGCTGGAAGCTTGCGTCGGGGAGCGTGAGCCTGCCGGAAGTCCACGCGTCGGTGCCGGTACCGGCGGGGAGCTTCTGGCGGAAGCTGTTCGCGTTCACCGGCCCCGGCTACCTAGTGGCGGTCGGCTACATGGACCCGGGCAACTGGGCGACCGATCTGGCCGGCGGTTCGCGCTACGGCTACACGCTGCTCAGCGTGATCATGCTCTCGAACCTGATGGCTATCCTGCTGCAGGCGCTCGCCGCGCGGCTCGGGATCGCCAGCGGGCGCGACCTCGCGCAGGCCTGCCGCGACCATTACTCGCGCGGGACCACGATCTTTCTGTGGGTGATTTGCGAGATTGCCATCGCGGCCTGCGATCTGGCGGAGGTCATCGGCGCGGCCATCGCGCTGAACCTGCTGTTCGGGCTGCCCCTGATCTGGGGCGTCTGCCTCACGTCCCTCGACGTCCTCCTTGTCCTCTATCTGCAGCACTACCGCTTCCGCTACGTCGAAGCGCTCGTCATCCTGCTGATTCTCGGGATTGCCGGCTCGTTCGCGATCGAGCTCGCCCTCGCGAAGCCGGAACTCGGCGCCGTCCTGCGGGGCCTGTGGCCGTCGACGGAGATCGTCCGCAACCCGGAGATGCTCTACATCGCCGTCAGCATCCTCGGCGCGACGGTGATGCCCCACAACCTGTACCTGCACTCGTCGATCATCCAGACGCGGAAGTATGGCGACGATGTGGAGAGCAAGAAACAGGCGGTGAGCTTCGCCTCGATCGACTCGACGGTGGCGCTCATGTTCGCGTTGTTCCTCAACGGCGCGATTCTCGTGATGGCGGCAGCGACGTTTCATGGCAGCGGCCATCACGACGTCGCGGACATCGGCGACGCGTACCTGCTGCTCGCGCCGCTTCTCGGGACGCAGCTCGCCAGCACGCTCTTTGCCGTGGCGCTGCTGTTCTCGGGCCAGAACGCGACGTTGACGGGAACCCTCGCCGGGCAGATCGTGATGGAGGGCTTCCTTAACATCCGTCTCCGTCCGTGGCTGCGGAGGCTGATCACGCGGCTCATCGCGATCATTCCAGCCCTGATTACGGTCGTATTGTACGGCGAGCGAGGCACGGGAACGCTGATCATCCTGAGTCAGGTGATCCTCAGCCTGCAGCTGCCGTTCGCGGTCTTTCCGCTCGTGATGTTCACCGGCGATCGGAAGAAAATGGGGGATCTCGTCGCGCCTCGGTGGATGCTCGCGATCTCGTGGCCCGTCGCGGTGATCATTGCGGCGCTGAACGCGTGGCTGTTGTGGAAGACGTTCGTCGGCTGATGTATTCGAACATCCTCATCGCCCTCGAGCACTCCGACGCCGATCGGACGGTGATCGATCACGTGCAGCGGTTGGCGAGGCTGACCGGGGCAGCGCTGCTCCTCGTTCACGTGGCTGACGGGTGGGCGGCCCGGCACTTCGACGAGCTCGAGCTGCGCGAGTCCGAGGAGATTCGCGAAGACCGCGCATATCTCGACCGCATCTGCCACGAGCTCATGACGTGCGGGTTCGTCGTGCGGACGCGCCTTGCGATGGGGGATCCTGCGACGGAGCTCGTGAAGGTGGCCGTCGAGGAAAACGTCGATCTGATCGCGATGTCGACGCACGGCCACCGTTTTCTCAATGACCTGCTGCGCGGCAGCACCGCGGATCGCGTGCGGCACAACGTAGGGATCCCGGTCCTGATGATCAAGGCGAAAGGACGGACGGACGAAGGATGAGGCGCAGGATGGGTGCGCTGGCGATCGCGATGATGATGACCGCGATCGTCCCGGCACAGGAGCGCGAGGATCGAACGCTGCTCTCGCACGAGCAGATGAACGCCATCATCAACGAAGCATCGGGCGAGCGCGCGATGCACCACGTGCTGGAGCTGGTCCCGTACCAGCGCGTCCGGCCAGCCGCCGAGTACGAGACGCACTTCCGCGAGAGCGAGGTGATGGCGCGCTTTGCGAAGGCGTACGGGTTCAGCAACGTCGCGATCGAAAGCTTTCCGAGCCAGACGCCGCTCTGGCAGCCGAGCGTGGGCGAGCTGTGGATCACGGCACCGGTCGAGCGCAAGCTGTACGACATCCACGACGTGGCGCTCGTGCTCGGTGAAGGGACGCCGACGGGTGACATCAGCGGCGATCTCGTCGACGGCGGAGCGTGCGGCCCCGACGCCCTGCCGGGGGATCTGACGGGCAAGGTGATCCTCTGCTCGAACGGCCTGTCGGGATTCGCGCAGTTCGCCGGCCGCGGAGCCGTCGGCATCCTCGGGTACACCGCGCTTCGACCGAACGAATATCCCGACCAGATCCCCGAGTCCCGCTTCGTGCCACCGCAGGGGAAGCCTGCGTTCGGCTGGGCACTCGAGCCGCGCGTCGGCCGTGATCTGGCGCTGCGGCTCGCACGCGGCGAGAAGATCCGCATCCGATCCATCGTGAAGTCGGAGATGCTGCCCGGGAAGATGGAGGTGGTGCACGCGGAGATCCCCGGCGACGGGAGCAGCACTCAGGAAGTCGCCATTGGCGGCCACCTGTTCGAGGGCTACATCAAGCAGGGCGCCAACGACGACAACTCGGGGTGCGCGGTCACGCTCGAGATCGGACGCACGTACCTGAAGTTGATCGCCGAAGGCCGGCTGCCCAGGCCGAAGCGGACGATTGATTTTCAATGGGTGCCGGAGATCAGCGGCACCAACGCCTGGCTGAACGCCCATCCCGACAAGGCGAAGCACATCGTCGGCGACCTGAACTTCGACATGGAGGGCATCCGGCTGACGACGAGCCGGAGCTACTGGATCCTGCAGCGGACGCCCGACACGTTTCCGTCGTACATCAACGACGTCGCGCAGAGCATGATGGAGTACGTCTCCGAGCTGACCCGCGAGCGCGTGCGCTACCGCGCGAACGGCTACGCGCCGTCGGTCGACATCACCGCGCCGACCGGAAGCCGCGACGCGTTCTACATCAAGATCGACCAGCACTACGGCGCGAGCGACCACGTCACCTACATGCAGCACGGGATTCCGGCCGTGATGTTCATCACCTGGCCGGACATGTGGTACCACTCCTCGGGCGACACACCCGACAAGCAGGATCCCACCCAGTACAAGCGCGCAGCCGTCGTGGGCACTGGTGCGCTCGCGGCGCTCGCGTCGGGCGGCGACGAGATGGCGACGCGCATTACGAGCGACAATCTCGCCCGCGGGACGGAGCGGCTGGGCGCTGCAGAGCGGAAGGGGACCAGCTACCTTGCGGATGCGGTCTCACCCGAGGCGCTCGTGGCCGCGTGGAAAGAGGCGCGTGTGGCAATCGATCATCAAGCGGCCGTGGAGAAGGACGTCATCAACTCGTCCGCGGTGCTCTATGGGGATCCCGCATCGGCGCCGAAGCGCCTGGCGCCGGTCGTCAGCTCGATCGATCGCACGGCGGCAGCGCTGCTCGGCGAGGCGCGCGCGGCGTACGCGCTGGCTGCGCAGCGGCTCCAGACGCAGCCCGTCTACGAGCCGACGATGAGCGAGGAAGAGAAGACGGCGGCAAACCTCGTCGTCGAATGCGGGGCGGAAACGACCGTTTCCGGATGCCGCGGCGCTGGCCCCGGGCGCGGCGGTGGACCGGGCGCGCGCCCGACGGGTCCCTCTCTGCCGCAGCACATGAACGCGGAGCTTGCGATCCTGCTCGGGAAGCACAAGAGCGTCCTCGAGATCCGCGACTTTCTCTCTGGCGAATTCGAGCGGCTGCCGCTCGCCGATCTGATGACCGTGCTGCGCGCACGCGAAGCGCAGGGCACGATCAAGCTCGTGCCGAAGCAGTAGGGCGGGTCTTCAGAGCCGCCTTTGCAGACCCGCCTTCGTAGGGCGGGTCTCTTGGACCCGCCTTCTGGCGCGGCCCACAATGTGCGGCACCGTCTCCTTCGTGTGCCCTTTCCGCACATACACTCGCACCCGCATCCCGCCGATACAGCGCTTGCCGCGGGAAATCTCTTTCGTCCGGCGGCACCAATCCTTGCAGGCGAACATCGCAGACGCGGAGGTCTGTTGATGTTCCAGATGTCCAGAGTGGCGCTGCTGCGCCAGCGCGAGCGACAGGAAAGCCAGATGTCCGATCAGAGCCCCAGCGCACTCGAAACAATCCTCCTGGTGGAGGACGAGCCGGCCGTGCGCCAGCTGTTCGCGCAGGCGTTGAGCAGGGCCGGGTATACGGTTCACGAGGCGCGCAACGGGCAGGAAGCGATCAGGGTCTTCGATCAGCACGGCGATGCGATCGACATGCTCCTGACGGACATGCGGATGCCCTACATGAACGGGGGAGAGCTGGCGCACCATCTGCGCGGACGGCGCCGGACACTGAAGCTCCTGTGCATTTCGGGCTACCCGGGGACCCTCGATCCGGATCTGGCTCCGGATTTTCTCGCCAAGCCATTCTCCCGCGACGAGCTGCTCCAGAAGGTCCGCGAAGTCCTGGACCGCTGACCTGCGGCACCTCTGAAGAAGTGCCCGACATGCGAGAATCCTAGAGGGCAGAACGCCTCTTGGAGGCGCAGCGAATCCGCATGCAACAGATCAGCAGACGCTTCTTCCTGCGGACGCTGACGTGCGCAGGGAGTGCCGTCGCGGCGCCCCTGTTCGCCGCGGATCGCGCGCTCGGAGCGCCGGGCGACAATCCGCGCGTCACGATCGGCGTCCTCCGGCGTGACGGACTGCTGCTGCCGTTCGCGTCGTACGACGGCGACTGGAGCGCGCCATGGCCCGAGCCGTCGCGAGCGGGCGCGCTGCCCATCGGACTGGGAGACGTGCCGAAGAAGTGGTGGGGCGCGGCGGGTCCGGACGCAGAATGGAAGGCATTTCTCGCCGGCGGCGACAGTATGCAGGTGAAGCTGATCGCCCCCGTTTCAGTGCCGATCTTCTGCGGCACACGCATCGCCCTCACGACGGACTACAGGGGCGAGCCCTTCGATCGCCGCGAGCCGACGGTGCCGAAGGACGGAATTGCCGTGGCGGGCGGCGCGTCGGTCATGCCGATTTCGAGCATCTCGCCGCTTGCGCCCGATGGACACGCGATCCTCGCCGCGATCACCGACGAGTTCAATCGCCAGGAGAAGGACGCCAGCCGGCGCTTCACGCGCTGGAAGCATCCCTTCTCGGACGCGGAGCGGCAGGCACGCCCGATCAAGCTCGAAGCCTTTTATCGCAGCATCCCGAAGACGCCGCGCGGCGAGTGGCGGACGTCGTACGTGGAAGCGGTGCGTGAATTTCCGCCCGGACCGAAGGACGAAGGCTGCGGGCTGATCACGTTCGCGCGCGGGTGGGTGACGGAGGAATCGAGCAGGAAGCCGCAGATCGACGTGGGCGCGCAGATCGCGTACTGCGATCGCGCGGACACCACGTTCATGCTGCCGTTCGGCACGATGGCGCTCGGCGACGAGGTGTACTGGGTCTATCAGATGTCGAGCTGGCGCGACGAGTCGTACTGCGTGACGCGCATCCGGCCCAGGGACATCACGCCGGTCGTTGTCGTCTCGGGCGGCATGTGCCCGCAGTGATCGACCACGCTAGTTGACCGTCGCCCGCGCCCAGTCCCACCCTTCGAGCCCCTTGGCGTTGATGGCTTTCACCCGCACGAGCGTGTCCGCCGGAGCGTTGGGGATGTTCGCGCGCGGGACGGTGACGCGCGTGGAGTGCCGCGCGGGGTTGTCGGGCATCCCCCACGTCACCAGATAAGCGGCTACGTCCTTCTCCGGCGACGGCGTCCACGAGACGTTCGCCGCGCCACCCGCTGCCGTCGCCTCCAATCCCGTGAGTCTCGATGGGCTCGACGCAAGCAGCATCAGCGTCGCTGTCGTCGTCTTTGCGACCTCGGCGACGAGCTGATGGTTGATCGTCTCGAGCAGGTCGTGCGGCTGATGGTAGTGCGGGTTCCCGAGCAGCGGATACGAGCCGATGCCGCCGACGATGTCGCCGTATTGCTCGTAGTACGCCGCGGCGTCGGTGTTCTTGTAGTACACGGTGTCGTACGTGATCAGGTTGGAGAACTCGATGGCCGCGCCGTGCTGGATGTCGCGAATGCCGGGGTTCGAGTAGCGAATCGTGTCGTCGAGCCGGAAGTCGTTCGCCCAGCCGATCATGTCGTTGTTCAGCGCACCGACGACTTTCAAATGCGCTTCCACGGCGCGCCGCACGAACTCGCGGCTGCCGAGCAGGCCCCCTTCCTCGCCGGTGAAGGATGCGAACACGATCGTGGCCGGCATCGGGTGCCCCGCCAGCGCGCGCGCCGTTTCGAGCAGCGCCGCCGTTCCCGATGAGTCGTCGTCGGCTCCGGGACCGACGGCGACCGAATCGTAATGGCTGCTGACGACGTAGATCAGCTCCGGGTTGACGGTGCCTTTCAGCGTCGCGATCACGTTCGCGGTCTGGCCGCCGAGCGCGCCCCTGGGCGAGAACGGCTGATACTCCGGCGTGTATCCGAAGGACGCGTACGTGTTGAACAGATACTCGGACGCGAGCCGGTTGCCCGGCCTGGAGATGTGCTTCGAATCGAAGTCGAACAGCGCCTTCTCGTACGAGTAGACGCGCGCCGTCGACACGTTCGCGACCGTGCGTTTCACGTCTTCCGCAATTGGCGCGAACAGCCGGCGTCCTTCCTCCCGCAGCTGCCGTTCGGCGCCAAGGTTCAACGCGACGCGCGTCCGCAGCTCGTCGACCGTGACCTTCGCATCGAGATCCATGAGGTACACGCCCCTGTCGGGGGAAACGGTGTTGCCGTCGCGTTCGGCGACGATGAGGATCTTCGTGCCGCTCGCGTCGGGCACCCAGGTGTACTCGGGGGCGAGCGTGCGGACCGTGTTGTTGTGAAAGAGGCGCGTGCGCTCGGTCGACGCCAGGTCGTAGAGGTATGAGCGGCGGTGCCGCGGCTCCCCGATGGCGCCCAGCAGGCGGCCGTTCGACAGGAACTGCGGCGTGACGTCGTGCTGGATCTCGCGCGTGACGCGCGTCTCGCGTGTCCCGTCGCGCCCGATGACGTAGAGGTCCCAGTCCTCGCGCGGCATCATCTGAAAGGCGATGCGGCTCCCGTCGGGAGAGAACGCAGGCGCGTCGAGCCGTTCGCGTCCGGTGTGCAGCGCCGTTGCCGCTTCGGGATCTGCGGTGGAGGCCGCCATGAGACGCTGTTGATCGCCCTCCCTGTTTCCGCGATCGACCCATGCGACGAAACGGCCGTCGCGCGAGAGCGCCGGCGCGCCGCCCGGTACGACCGTCGCGCCACCTTCGGCCGTCAGGATCCCGAAGCTCGCCGCGGCTGACGCGGCCGTCGCCGAACCGGGGCCGCGCGGGGCGGGCGCGGACGGCGGACGGAAGGGTCCGAGGCGCGGGAGCTGATAAATCAGCGTGTGTCCCGCGGCATCGATGGCCCGCGGAATTTTGAACCCGACGCCGCCGGTCGACGCGGACGCGGTCGCGCCGGTCCGGACCGAATAGATCTGTGTGGCGGCTTGTTCACCTGCGGCCGCGCCCGCGAACAGGACCGAAGCGTCCGCCGCGCAGATCGGCGACGTCTTCATCAGCGTGCCCGTGTTCAATTCCTCGTCGTGTCCCGTCCCGGTATCGCGAAGCATGATGCGGCCGTCGCGCGCGATGAGCCGGTTCAACGCCTGCAGCCGCGGCACGCGCTCCGCCGAGCTGGTGGCCTTCGATAGATCCGCTTCCGCCGCGCGGATGTCGGCGGTCGGTTCCACGCGAAGCCACGAGATGTGGCGGCCGTCAGGGCAGAAGCTCGCATTGCCGCCAGGCACCGTGAACGCATCGTCGCGCGGCGAGCGCGTCGCGCGCACGTGCGTGATCCGATCGATCCCCTGGGCGTCGGCGGCGACGATCGAGGCGCCTGTCTCGAACGACAGCCACCGGCCGTCCGGAGAGAACGCCGGGTAGCCTCCGTCGGTCGTGAGTTCCGTCGTTCGAAACAGTTCACCGGTCTGCAGCGCGATCGGCTCCGCCACGCGTGCCGCGTCCGCGCCGTTCAGCAGCTCCTGGTATGTCGTCAGCGCGGCCACGTAATCGCCGCGATCCCAGTCGAACCGTGCGCCCTGCAGGGCGGCATCGGTCGTCGGGTCGTTCGGCGCAAGCGTCCACGTTGCGGCAGCGAGAGCCGCGGCGAGCGAAAGAAGTCTCTGCATGAGGTTGATGGGCGAGAGTCGGATGAGGTCGCCGCAGAGGAAAGAAATTGTCCACCTTGAGATAGTTGCGGCGTGTCGGCAAGAATGGATTCTCTTTTCCGGCGGCGCGGCTACAAGAGTAACGCAGCGCCTCAGGGTTTTTCGATCCGACCCATCAGGAATACAGGTTGCACACCAGCAGCGGCGTGTCGCGCGTTTACGGTCGTCTTGTCGCTGCTGCGGCAGCCGTCCTCGTCTTCGTCTTCAGCGCTGCGGCGTCGTTCGCGGCCGAGAAGCCCATTCGGCTGCGCGCGCGAACGTTCCTGCCCGCCGCGATTGGTTCGGCGCCGGCGCAGACCGCTCGTGCCCGCGGGGCGCGGCACCTGCTGATTCAGTTCGAAGAGCACCCGACGGCGGACGACCTGAGGGCGCTCAGGGCGGCGGGCGCCATACCGCTTCGCTCCGTCCCGGAAAATGCCGTCGCGGTTGCGGCCCGAGCCGGCTTCGATCCGTCGCAGGTCCGGGGCATTCGGTGGATCGGGACGCTCGATCCTGACGACAAGCTCAGCGCCGAGACACGGGCGGACATTCGCTCCGCAAGGCCAAAGTACCCGTTCACGGTCGTCGAGTTTCATCCGGACACCACCCGGTCGTCGGCCGCCGGTCTCGCGCAGCGCGCCGGCGCCGCGACGATCGATCTCGCGGGTCTGCCCGATCACATGCTCGTCATTCAGACCGATCGCGCCGCCATCGAGGCGCTTGCGCAGTTCGACGCCGTCGCGTGGATGTTCCCGGCGAGCCAGGCGCTGATCGGCAGTTCGCAGGCCGTCATGTGCGCTGGTCTCGTGAGCGATACCGGCGTCGTGGCGGCATACGCGACGGAAGGGGACGGGTGGGATGGCACAGGGCGCTCCTCCGCTCGCCTCAGCTACATCCTGACGACCCCGTCTCGCGACCTCTCGGTTTCGCTTCAGTCTGCCGAGCTGTCGCGCGCCATGGCGGAATGGTCGAAGTATGTAGCCGTCGACTGGGTGCGCGCTTCCGGTGCCGGGCTGACACGGTCGGTTGACATTCTCTGGGGACCCACCAATCACGGGGACGGGTTCCCGTTCGGCCCGAGCGACATCGCGCACGCGTTCTATCCGGCGCCCCCCAGCTCGGAAACGCTCGCTGGCGACGTGCACTTCAACGACGAGTACCTCTGGGGCGCGTCGCAGCCCGGCACGTACGACGTGTTCAGCGTGGCGCTGCACGAGCTTGGACACTCGCTGGGGCTGAACCACTCCAGCGATCCGGACTCCGTGATGTATCCCAGCTATCAGGGCGTCCTGACCGGTCTTGCCGCATCCGACATCCAGGCGATCCGGACGCTGTACGCGTCGCGCGACATGTCCACCCTCGGCAGCGGCTGGAATGAGACGGATATTGGCTCGGTCAGCGCGGCAGGATCCGCAACGCGCTCGGGGACGACGATCACGATCACCGGAAGGGGCGCGGACATCTGGGACGTCGCCGACTCGTTCACCTTCGTGTCGCAGCCGCTCAGCGGCGACGGCGACATCGTCGCGCGCGTCGATTCGCTGAAGTACCCCCAGCGCTGGAGCAAGGCCGGCGTGATGATCCGCGCGACGCGCGATCCTTCGGCGCAGCATGCCTTCATGCTCGTCTCGGGAGGGCGCGGGCTGGCGTTTCAGCGGCGGCGCCTGCCCGGCGACACGTCGCTCAGTTCGGACCCCATCGCGGGCGCGGCGCCGAAGTGGCTCCGGCTGTCGCGGCGCGGCGACCGCTTCGACGCCTACGCTGGCGACGACGGACGCACGTGGAAACTGGTGGGGACCGACACGATCAAGATGGGCACGACCGTCGAAGCGGGGTTTGCCGTCACGAGCCACGACGCGACGGCATCGGCAACGGCGGTCTTTTCGAGCACAACGCTCACGCGGCTGCCGCGCTGGACCGGGGAGGACATCGGCCGCGTCGGCGTTGCGGGATCGCAGACGATTACCTCGGATCGCATCGACGTTCTCGGCGCAGGGGCGGACGTGTGGTCGAGCGCGGACGCGTTTCGATTCGTGTGGCGGCCGATGTCCGGCGACGGCGAGGTCGTCGCGCGCCTCGTGAGCGTCGAGGCCGTTCGCGCCTGGACCAAGGCTGGCGTGATGATTCGCGCCTCGCGGGATGCCGGCGCGCCGCACGCGTTCATGCTCATGTCAGCCGGAAAGGGCGCCGCGTTCCAGCGGCGGCTCACATCGGGCGGGGAGAGCGTCAACACGAGCGCAGGCGTGCCGACGCTGCCGGTCTGGCTGCGCATCGTGCGCCAGGGCAACCTGTTCTCCGGGTACTTGTCGTCGGACGGTCGTACGTGGCGGCTCGTGGCGACCGAGCAGATTGCGATGGGGCGGGACGTGCTGGCGGGGCTGGCGGTCTCGAGCCATACGGAGACCGCCAGGGCCCGCGGCGTGTTCGATAACGTGACGACGCGTTGACGGCTTACTTGCCTGCCGACCCTTTCGCGGCCGGCATCTCGATCTTCGTGACGGTGATCGCGTCGCCCTTGACGTCGCCCGTCATGGCCACCTTGTGGCCCGCGTGATCCTTCAGGCCCGCGAAATCCTGGTTCTCGATCGCGTACGCCTTCCCGCCCGACATCAGCACGAACTTGGCGTCGTGCCCTTCGACGCACGCCTTCGCGCACTCGGCCTCGGTCATCTTCTTCCCGTTGTGCTCGCCGCCGGGATGTTTCGCGTTGCAGTTGCTGTCGCTGATGGTGCCGTTCAGCGTCTTCTCCGCCGCCAGCGCCGGGCCCGCGGCGAAGAGGACCGCCGCCGCCAGCAGGACGTACATCTTCTTCATCGATGCCTCCTTTGAAGGATGTATAACAACCGGCGGCGCAAGTCTATTCCATCCCCGGACGTCCGCGTACACAAAAACGCGGAGGCGCCCGGAACGGCTGTTCCGGGCGTCTCCGCTGTCGTTCGGTCGCGGGCATTTCGTCGCGCGTACTCGTCGCGCGCAACTCTAGTTGCGCGAGTTGCGCGGACTACTGCTTGCTGACGATTTGACGCAGCTGCTCGACGTGCGCCTTCAGTTGCGCGGTCTGCGCCTTGTCGAGTTTTCCGTCCTTCGCCTGATTCAGGATCGCGTCAATCGCCGCGAGCTGCTGATCCGCCGCGCTCATCGTGCCGGACGTCCCCGTTGCTCCTGCCGTTGCGGATGTCGCACCGGAGGTCGCCGCTGCCGCTGCCATCGACGGTGACGCCGAGGATTGGGTTGCGGGTTCGTTCGCCGCGGATGTCGGATTTGCCGACGCGGACGGATTCGCGGACGCGGACGGATTCGTCGCGGTCGCCGGGTTGGTCGACATTTCCGGGTTCGACGGGTTCGTCGAAGACGCGGTGTTCGCCGACGGCGCCATCGAGCCTGTCGACGACGGCGTCGCGCCGCCGCCACCGCCCGCCGCCTGTTCGAACGCCTTCAGGTGCGTGCGGAACTCGACGAGCTTCGTGCGAATCGCCGGATCGACCTGCCCGCTCGCGGCCGTCGTGCCGGTGGTTCCTGTCGGCGTCTGCGCGTTCGGCTGCGCCGGAGCCGCCGTGCTTTCCGCGCCCGTTTCCGGACCAAGCAGCGTGCTCACGTCCGCGTCGACTTTCGCGTATGCCGCCTTCCAGTCCGTCTGCGTCGTGATCAGCTCGTTGAAGTCCGAGATCAGCTTCGAGACCTGCGCGCGCGATTCACCCTGCAGCCGCGTGGCCTCGGGCAGCGCGGTCAACTGACTCAGTGACTCACGCGCCTGGCTCAGCTGCTGCTTCGCCGCCTGCGCATCGGCCTGTCCGCTCGCCGGTGCCTGTGATCCCGCTGCCGCGGACTCGGCGGGCTGCGACGCTGTCGGCGACTGCGACGGCTGCTGTGATGCCGTGGGCGCCTGGGTCGACTGCGACGCGGCCGCGGCCGATTCCGGCGCCGCGCTGGACGGCGACGTCGTCGGGTTCTGGCTCTGTCCCGCGCTCGAGGCGCTGCTCGCGGCGGCGCTGTTCATCGAGCTGGAGGAAGGCGCGGAGCCCATCGTGTCGGCCGCACTGGATGCAGGCGACGTGTTCGCTGCGGCCGAAGGCGGCGTCGACGAGTTCGAGCTCATTGACGCGGCGAGCTCCGTGACGTGCTTGCGGACTTCGCGCAGCTTGTCCTTGGACGCTTCGTCGAGCGCCGCGGCGCTGCCCGACGTGCCCGTCGCACCCGGCGCGCTCGCCGACGGCGCGGTTGTTGCGCCCGTGTCCGACCCGATCAGGTCGGTGATGATCTTGTCGACTGCCGCGACGTCGGTTCCCCACTTCGACGAGGCATTTGCGGTGGCCTTCGACTTCGATGCGGTTCCGGCCGCCGGCGTGCTCTCGGCGGCGCCGCTGCTTGCGACCTCTTTCTCGAGGTTGTTCAGGTGCGTGCGAATCTGCGAGATCTTGCCGCGTGCGCTTGCGGGCACGCTGCTCGTCTGAATCTCGCTCAGCGCCTGTTTGGCCTCCCGAACGTGATCGGCGGGGCTGTTCGCCGTTTGGGACGTGCTCGCGGATCGATCGGACGGCGACGGCTTTGGTTCCGTCTGGCTCTGTGGCTGTGACTGCGGACTTGCTGATGCCTGCGCGAACCCTGCGGACGGCAGCGCGATCAGTGCGGCCGCCGCCATCGCGGTGGTCCAACGTGCAGTGGAGCGCTTCATCACTCAATCCTCCTGAGGCTCATTTACGACCGTCTCAGTTCACAGGGGTTTTGAGCAAGGGGGGTGCCATGCCGAGCTCGGCCGACAGATACCCCTGATTTCCGCCGTGAACCCTGCCGAGGTGATGAAGGGGATATGAATTTCTTACCCACTTGCCTGCGAAGCATGCGCGCGCCTCATGCAGGCACCAGATAGAACGCCGCGCCGAGAATCAGGTACACGCCCAGGAGCTGAAAGCCCTCGAGCCAGTTGCTCTCCCCGTCCTGCGCGACGAGCGTGACGGTACCCACCGAGAGGCCGATCGCGGCAATCTCGAACGCATTGAACACGAGCGACATCGGCTGGCCGAACAACGGCGAGACGAGCACGAGCAGGGGCGCGACCATCAGCGCGATCTGCGCGCTGCTCCCGACGGAAATCTCGAGCGCGAGCGTCATCTCGTTGCTGCGCGCCGCCGAAATGGCGCTGTAGTGCTCCGCGGCGTTACCCACGAGCGCGACGACGATCACGCCCGCGAACAGCTCGGTCATGCCGAACGTGTGGAGCGCGGGCTCGAGCGCGCCGACGAGGATCTCCGCCTGAATCGCGGTGAGAACGGTCGCGGCGAGGAGCAGGCCGATTGCCGCGGGTGTCCGCATCCCGCCGGGGCGATGTTCGCGCCTCCCCGCTCGGAGCGGGTCGCGCTGCGTGCGGAACGAGAACAGGAGCCCGGCCGCGTAGACGGTTAGCAGAACGATCGATGCCGCGAAGCTCAGACGATCGATCACCTCCGGCTGGGCGTGCAGCGACCCGAACGCGAACAGGTCGACTACGGCGGGCATCACCAGCGCAATCACCGCGAGCACCAGCATCGTCGTCGCACTGCCGGCGGCGACGCGGTTGAAGCGCTGCGTGCCGTGGGTGATGCCGCCGACGAAGCACGCGCCGCCGAACACGAGTAGCAGGTTGCCGATGATGCTGCCGGTAATGGACGCCTTCACGACTTCCACGTGATGCGCCCGCAACGCGATGATCGCGATGATCAACTCCGCGGCGTTTCCGAAGGTGGCGTTCAGAAAGCCGCCAAGCGTAGGGCCGGCGCGGCGCGCGAGCTCCTCGGTCGCTTCGCCGATGAGACCGGCGGCCGGTATGAGCGCGAGGGCCGCCATCACGAACACCCAGACTGGCGCGTGCTGAAGCGCTGCCCACCAGCTGATTGGGGCGGCGACGAGGAGGACGTTCAGCCAGCTCGCGGTGAGCGCACGGCGAAGCTGCCCTGCAACGGACATCCGAGCATTATGGCCGACGCGTGCAGGCAACCGCTGCTATATACTCGCGGTCCACACGATGAGGGTCAACGAACTATCCGCGGCTGAATGCTGGGAAGTCCTCTCGCGAACGCACGTCGGCCGGCTGGCGTGTGCGCGCGCGGATCAGCCGTACGTCGTGCCCATCTCGTTCAGCTACGACGTCCTGGCGAACTGCATCTTCAGCTTTTCCGCGGTCGGCAAGAAAGTCGACTGGATGCGCGAGAACCCGAAGGTGTGCGTCGAAGTGGAGGAGGTCGCCGACCGCTACAACTGGACGACCATTGTCGTGTTCGGCCGGTACGACGAGATCGGCGATACACCCGACGAGCGCGGCGTGCGCGCGCGCGCACTCAAGCTGTTCGAGGAGCGATCGCGCTGGTGGTTTCCGGCGATCGCGAAGATCGGAAGCGAGGAACGCCCGGCGGTGGTCGTCTATCGCATCCACGTCGAAACCGTGAGCGGCCGCCGGACGGAGCAGACGGACACCTAGCGCCCGCCCGCACGCGCTCAGGACGCGAGCGCGTGCATTACCGGTTCGCGTTCGGCCAGCCCGCGGAGCTGCAGCATCATCTTGCGCTCCATGATGAAGTGCGCCGGCTCGAACAGCCCCCGCCAGAAGAGCCGTGAGAGGAACGTCGGGCCTTCGGGGCCGCGCGAGCGCACGATGAGCCTGGTCGTCGACGCGTCGATGGGGACGAGGACGAAGGTCCAGTTGCCGCCGCGGCTCGTTTCGTGCCGCACGAGGCGTCCCCAGTCCGATGGCGACGCCAGCGACAGCACGCGCCCGCGATCGATCCGGACGACCTTCTGCCGCGCCTCCCCGTGGTACCGGTCGCAGCGCGCCAGCCAGACGATGTCGCCGAGCGTGCGCTGCTGCCATTCGGGAACGATGCGCTCGACGCGCGGCATCGCGCACCGGAACAGATTCTCGAGCCAGGTGTAGCTGTAGAAGCCCGCACGGTCCTGTCCGATTTGCACCAGCCACGCCCAGACGGTCTCCGGCGGCGCGTGAATCGTCACCGCGCGCGTCGAGATCTCGGCGGCATTGGGCGACAGCTCATCTCCGGGCCACGACCGAACCAGTTCGGCCGGCGTGGCGCCCCAGGTGAGCGCCCATCGTCTCAGCTCCCATAGAGCCACGATTGCCGCCGCGACGAGCACGAAGAAGAGCAGAACGGGCCACATGATGTCCTTTCGATCCGGCAGCTGGCGGCGCGATCGCCGCGCTGGAGCGCCGATGCGTATGGAGCAGGAGACGTGCCGCACGCGGTTGGAGCTGGCCGTGCATTTCTTCGAGTAAACGCGAGCGAGGGCACGCGGCAGCGCGCTCGGGGGCACGAATTATTCCGCGTCCGCGTGAAGAATTCCGCGGTCATCCGGTCGCGAACACGTTGTTGGTGCGGCCAAACGAGCGTTTTTCGTGGCACGGGCGTTGCGCCACGGACTCCTGCGGAGGGAGTCATGATTGCTCTCAAAAACATCCTGGTGGCGACCGATTTTGGGCCAGCCTCCGACAATGCGCTGTGTTACGGGCGCGCCCTCGCGCGCGGATTCGGCGCGAAGCTCCACCTGCTGCACGTGACCGAGAACATCTTCGTGAGGGCTGCCGACGGATACGGATTCATCGGCGTTCCGCCCGGTCTGCAGGAAGACATCGAAGAAGCGGGACGACGGCAGACCGAAGCGCTGCTCGACGGCGAGGATCGCGAGGAGCTCCGGGCCGTCGCCGTGACGGTGACCAGCAACAACCCGGCAACCACGATCGTCGATTACGCCCGGACGCATATGATCGATCTGATCGTGCTCGGCACGCATGGCCGCGGCGCCGTCGCGCACATGTTCATGGGCAACGTCGCCGAGCGGGTCGTTCGAGCCGCGCCGTGCCCCGTCCTGACCGTGCGTCATCCGGAGCACGAGTTCGTCGTTCCGGACGCGCTCGTTGCCGTGGCGCGCGCCTGAGCCCCGCACAGCAGGAGTTCAGGAGCAATTGGGTTTATCCTTGGCGGATGTTGACGCAGCTATTTCTCGAGGAGTTGGATCGCGAGGCCGCGCGCACCCGCCGCGCGCTCGAACAGGTGCCGACGGGACGGGATGACTGGAAGCCGCACGACAAGTCGATGCCGCTCGCGCGGCTGGCGGGCCTCGTTGCGTCGATGCCGTCGTGGGTGTCGCTCATCATCGATCAGGACGAGCTGGATCTGACGCCACCGCCCGGGCAAGGGCAATATCAGCAGCCGACGATCGACCAGCTCGTCCAGGTCCACGACCAGCACGTCGCCAAGGCGCGGGAGACGCTTCGGAGAACGACGGACGATTACCTGATGACGACCAACTGGCGGCTGCGTGCCGGCGGGCAGGTCGTCCTCGATCAGCCGCGCCATATGGTCCTGCGCGACACGATCAACCACCTTGCGCACCATCGCGGGCAGTTGACGGTGTATCTACGGCTCAACGATCGGAGGGTGCCGGCGATCTACGGACCGTCCGCGGACGATCAGGGATTCGGGTAGGGCGCCTCTTACGGCTTCCGTCCCGTCATGTAAATATCCGAGCACAAGGTCGGGCGCATCCTGAGCAACCCGTCCACGACCGGAGTCGCGGCTGCGACGATGCGCGACGGATTCGCCCGCCCGAGCCAGTTGTAGCCGTGCACGGTTACGTCCACCAGCCCGAGCGACGCGGCGATGTAGCGCAGGTCGCGAACGGTCGGCTCGCGGACGTGGCCGCGGAAGGAATCCCTCTCGTACCACTCGCCCATCGACGACCATTCGGTGACGCCAATCATGGCGTCGATGCGTTCTTGAGATTGGCGGCGTTCGGCACGCCGATCACGAGCCAGCCGCCCGGCTTGAGCGACCGCGCGATGTCGCCGAACAGCCGCTTCGGCGAGTCGTGCCAGTGCTCCATCGAATCGAACGTCGTGACCGCGTCCAGGCTGTCGGCGGGGAACGGCCACGGATCGCGGACGGCGTTGAAGCGTACCGCGCTGATGTCGAAGTCCGCAGGAATGCGATGCCGCAGATCGGCCGCGTCAGCGAAGCCCGCGTCGCCGTGATCGTCGACCATCGTGACGCGGTAGCCGAGCGACGCGCAGCCCGCGGCGAAGGCGCCCCAGCCGCAACCGACATCGATGACGCGCCCGCCGTGAGGGACTCGCTCGCGGATCAATTCGAGCTGAGAGGCGTGCCGGATGATCTCGGTCTGGATGACGTGGGCGGGGGTGTCAGCGGGCCAGTATCGGGAATAGGCCGGCCATCACTTCGATATGCATCAGAGTGTTCCCCCGTAAACCACGGTATCTGACCGGCGTTTCAGGGGGTATCTGACACAGTTCTGACAAATCCGGATTGCAACTTCCGCCGACACACATCTACGAACATGGCGGCATACGTCTCCAAGACGTGGCCGCCATGTGGCGCACGCGCTAGGTGATGTCGAACAGGGCGCTCATGAACGCCGACGAACTCGGAAGGCGGACGGTTTTTCAGGTGCGCCGAAGTAGCCCCGCGCGCGCACTCAGCGCTCGATCGCTTTGCCGGGTCGCGTGCCGATCGTAGTGAAGCCGCAGCGTGCGAGAGGATCTCCGAATCGCGGATAGGGCGATACCGATCTCACTTGACGGCGACCGTGAGGTACATCAGGTGCACGTCGTGCACGGCGTAGGCGCGATCCAGCCATACGAAGGCCGCGTCCGCATCGCCCAGCCCGGCATTCACGAGGGCGAGCGCATACGGCGGAACGTACCGGTCAGGTTGGCGGAATGCTGTCTGTCATGAACCCTCCTGACGCCGGCTGATTATGCCGGCGAAGCGAAAGGGTCCGACCTTAAGTACATTCTTCAGGGGGGGCGACCGTGGGCGCCGCAACCCACTGACGCACGTTCGCAGTTCACACCGGTGCGCAGCGACGGGTCGCCGTGCGGGCCAGAAATGTCGTGGCGCCAGAAATGTCGAGGCCGGCGGATCGAGGGAGTTTCGCGGAAACATCCTGACGCCACACCCGTTGCCCGTACCGGATACACACATCCATCCCATAAGGTCACGCCACGGAGACTGACGCTGCTGTTCTTTGGGCCGATTGGCCGTGCCGGCGGAGGCGGTGCATCGGTGCTGCGTGCCGCTGCCGTCGGGGTCGGCGGTGCTGCCGCCGGCAGGCGGCGCTTTGGCCTGCTGCGGCAGGACCAACGCCGCGATCGACCTGCTGCGAAAAGCCGTCCAGGGTGCCCCCTGACATATTTCAACGGAAGTTTTCTACCAGGTTGAGATCGCTCACGCTCTGATCCACTTGGGCATACAGCAGCCATCGGCCATCAGGAGAAATCGTCAATCCTCCCGGTCCCTGGAGCGGGTCACGCTCAAGCACTCCAAGCTGCGTCACCCGGTGCGTGGCAAAGCTGAAGAACTTGATTGCGGGGCGCGCGGACGCCACCGGCGCGACGAAGTAGATGCCCTTGTCCTGCATGGCCCAATAGCGCCAATATGCGGCATCGATTAGTTCCGGCACTGGCCTCTCTTCACCGCCCGCGACGGGTATTTGCCAGATGCCCCCAGGGCCGCGGCCCTTGGTGTAGTAAAGCAGTTCACCATCTGGTGATTCAAAACTTTCAAACCCGCCGTGTTTCGTCACCTGAATGGGCTGCCCACCCGCGGCCGGCACTTTCCAAATCTGGTAGCCGCCGCTGCGGTTGGAGCAGAAATAGAGCCAACGCCCATCGCGGGACCAACTCGCTAATACCTCATGCGACGGCTCGACTGTGACCGGCCGCGGCTTCCCGCCGTCGGCGCTCATGACGTAAATGTCGGCGTTGCCCGCAGGGCGCGAATCGAACGCGATTTGCTGACCGTCGGGAGACCAACGCGGTGTCCCGGAGACCGTGCCATCAAAGAACGTCAACTGCACGGGATGGGAACCGTCGCTCTCACATATCCAGATTTCAGCGTTGCCTGAGCGATCCGAGACAAAGACGATCCTCTTGCCATCCGGGGAGATTTGTGGACTGTGGTCCTGTAGGGTGGAGGAGATCAACTTGGTCGCTGACTTCTGGCGGTCAGCGTTGGAATTGTCAAGGCGCCAGATATTGGAGTCCAAGAACGACACGTTGTACACC
>JBKPTE010000006.1:0-41240 GCA_046735335.1 Acidobacteriota bacterium
CTGACGAGAAGGCGATCCAGCTTCCATCCGGCGACCAGGCGGGCCTGAAGTCGCCACCCGGTCCGGACGTGAGCATTTTGGTTCGCCGCGTTTGCACATCCATGGTGTAGAGGTCGGCGGTTCCCTCTCGCCGTGACGTCACAAACACCAGATGCGTCCCGTCTGGCGAGAATGCGGCCTGGTCGTCGTACGCGGGGCTGTCAGTCAAGCGTTCGAGATCGTGGCCGGTGCTCCTGACCCGGAACAGGTCCGCCGAGCCGCCTCGTTCCGACGTGAACACGATCCAGGTACCGTCGGGCGACCACGTCGCGTTGTAGTCAGCGCGGGGGTCCGCCAGCAGTGGGCGCTCACCACTGCCGTCGCTCGCGGCGATGAACAGCCCGATCTGCCCCGCATTGGGAAACACGCGATTGAACGTGATCGTCTGAGGGGCGCTGCTCTGATTCGCGGCCGTTGTGACGACGGCGACGGCCACAAGGAAGGTCCGCATATGCCGCAGAAGTCTACATCACCGTGTTCAAGTTTTGACGGGCCTGAGCGCCGACAGCGTACCTCCTACCTTCCGCGGCGGGTGAACTGAGGCGCCAGCAGACAGATATACGGCACCTTGCTCTCAGTCTGGCCAAACCGGCCACCTTGACTGACAATAGAGGAGCAACGACTGGAGTTTCGCCATGCCGCATCTGACGCGCATCACTCGTGACCCTGAAATAATGGGCGGCAAACCCTGCATCCGCGGCATGCGGGTCACGGTGGGGACAATCGTCGGCCTCGTCGCCGCGGGACGGACGCGGGACGAGATTCTTCGCGAGTATCCCTACCTGGAGGCCGAGGACATCGCCGAGGCGCTCTCCTACGCCGCCTGGCGGGCCGAGGAAGTCGAAGTTCCGCTGCGCCAGCCGTGAAACTGCTCGTGGACATGAACCTGTCGCCAAGCTGGGTCGAACGGCTGGCGCGTTCCGGGTTCGAGGCCGTCCACTGGTCCACAATCGGTGCTGCAACCGCGCCGGACGTCGAGATCCTGGCGTGGGCGAACGAGCACGATTTCGTCCTCATCACCAACGATCTGGACTTCTCGGCAATCCTCGCGGCCAGCGCCGGCTCCACGCCGAGCGTGGTGCAAATCCGAACTCAGGACCTTCTCTCTGACGAGGTCGTCAGCACCGTCGTTCACGCCCTTGAAGCGCACGTGGACCACATCGAGCGTGGCGCGCTGCTCTCGATCGACGAGGCAGCGACGCGTGTGAGATTGCTGCCTCTGCGCTGATCGAAGAACCTGCCGTAACGCTCGTCGCCGTGACGGTCATCGGCCCGTCTCGCCTTCCCTGGTTGCCGGTTGTCTGGACACTTCAGAGGGGAACAGGGTGGGGGAACCAAAACTCGGGAGCACCGTTCCCCCCGGCTGACACCCGGACTATTCGCGTGTGCAAGGGCCCATCGCCCGCTGCACGATGACGGACGCTCTATCTTCTTGCCCGTCCGCGGCTTCTCGTCCGCAGCCGGCGGCGCTCTGTGCCGCCGGTCTCGAGTCGGCGCCAGTGTCGCAGCCGAGCAGTGCGGGCCAGTGGGGCGTGAGCGACCCCCACTTTCCTGCCCCCGACTTCGCCCCAGGCGCAGCCCCGAGGGGGTCGCTCACGCCCCAGACGCGTGTCTCTGTCCTCCGGAGCAAAGGCGCACTGTCCGTGACATCGCCGAGTGCGCCGCGAGTGTCGTCGTCGGTGCCCGCGTCGTTTCCATCCGCGCGGCAAACACGTCTGACAGGTTTTGCCAGCAGACTGCGTTCATAGAGGTGAACGCGCACCTGCACTGAATCAACGACTGAGACGGTCACCGCCGTCACCTCCTGCCTGTCTTCCAGCCCGCGCGTTTTCGTTCGTCCCATAGGTTCTCATGCTGAGCGACCTGGTGGCCAACTGATGCGGCCATCACGACAGGATTGTCCGGCGGTCCTCGGCCCGGTCAAGCCACTCCGCTTCGCTCCGTCCCTGACGGGCTGCGGGCTTGACCGCGCCTGCGGCTCCGCCGGCTGTCTGGCAATTGCGTGATGGCCGCAAGTGCGATCGGCGGCGTACTCGGCTCGGAGCAAACATCCCCAACGCGAAGGGAGCTGCGGCGTTATGATCCGGTCTCGAGGAAGGCGAAATCGGCCACTTCCACGTGTAACACGGCAACGAGCGCCGTGCGATCACCGCGACGAACCTTTGCGGGTGCTGGTTCGCATCCTTGCTCGACAGGCCGCGCGTAAGCGGTTCGAGCGTGAAGTCGCAGCAGAGCGAGAGACACAACCCGGGGTGACACTGCATTGAACGTCGCCATCTATGCCCGGTACTCGTCCGACAACCAGCGCGACGCCTCGATCGCGGACCAGCTCCGGGTATGCCGCGAGTTCGCGACTCGCCAGGGGTGGACAGTCGTTGAGGAGTTCACTGATCACGCGATCTCCGGCGCGACCCTGTTGCGTTCCGGATTCCAGGCACTAATGCAGGATGCGCTGAACCAGCGATTCGACGTTGTCCTCGCCGAAGCACTCGATCGATTCAGCCGGGACCAGGAAGACACCGCAGGACTCTTCAAGCGCCTCACCTTCGCCGGCGTGAACATCGTCACGCTCGCCGAGGGTGACATCACGCACCTGCACGTCGGACTGAAGGGCACGATGAACGCGCTCTTCCTGAAAGACCTTGCCGACAAAACGAGGCGGGGCCTGCGCGGCCGCGTCGAACTCGGAAAGTCGGGAGGCGGTCTCTGCTACGGCTACAAGGTGACGCGCGCGACGCACGACAATGCAGGGACGACCGGCACCCGCGAGATCGTTTCTGCTCAAGCGGAAGTGATCCGGCGGATCTTCCGTGACTATGCAGCTGGCGTGTCGCCAAAAGCCCTCGCGAAGCGACTGAACGCGGAACGCTGCGCGGGACCGGGCGGCACACCGTGGAATCCCAGCACTATTCACGGCAATCCCGGGCGAGGCACTGGAATCCTGAACAACGAGCTATACATCGGGCGACTCGTGTGGAATCGCCTCCGGTACATCAAGGATCCGGACACCGGGAGGCGTGTTTCGCGCCCGAACGCGCCATCCGAGTGGGTGACGACTGCCGTTCCCGAGCTGCGGATCATCGACGATGAACTCTGGAATCAGGTGAAGGCGCGCCAGGTGGAGATGCGCCGCGTGGCATCGAACGGCGATCCGAAGCGGTTCAACCGGGGACGGCGCCCAAAGTACCTCTTCTCCGGTCTCACGAAGTGCGCCGAGTGCGGCGGCGGCTACGTGATGTATTGGCGCGATCGCTTGGCGTGTTTCGGCGCGCGAGGCCGCGGCACATGCACAAACCGCCTGACCATCAGCCGCCAGGAGGTGGAAGAACGTGTTCTCGTCGCGCTTCGCGAGAAGCTGATGCGCCGCGATCTGTTCGAGGACTTCTGTCGCGAATACGTGCGCGAGCTGAATAGGCTGCGAATGGAACATCGCGCGGGACTCTCGAGCGCCCGCAGCGAGCTCGCAAGCGCCGACAGGGAGATCCGCAAGCTAGTTCAAGCCATCAAGGACGGCGTCTCCGCGCTGTCGATCAAGGACGAGCTCCTATCGCTCGAAGCCAGGAAAGCCGAACTGCAGTCGCGCCTCAGCGCTCCGGAGATGCCAGAGCTGCTGCACCCGCGCATGGCCGACGTGTATCGCGAGAAGGTCGGGAGTCTCTGTCGGTCGTTGGAGAGCGAGGAGAGCCGCACAGGCGCCGCGGACGCCATTCGTGCGCTAATTGAGACGATCCTGCTCGAACCAGACGGCGACGAGCTGAAGATCACGTTGAAGGGCGACCTGGCGGGAATGCTGAGTGCGGCCACAGACAGCAAGAGGTCGCCAGATACCGGCGACCTCCTGGTCCAAATAAAGCTGGTTGCGGGGGCGGGATTTGAACCCGCGACCTTTGGGTTATGAGCCCAACGAGCTACCGGACTGCTCCACCCCGCGTCAGGAAGATTCTATTGTACCACACCGCTGGCTGACTTCCGCTTGAAGGTGGAAGCTACGGAGAACAACGCCTGGAAGCCACGGAACAGCCGAGCTCAGCTATGCCGGGACCTTCCCCTCCGGCGTCATCTTGTCCACCGCCTGCGGCAGCACCTGCGCCAGCTTCTGCGCGAGATCGTCCTCGGACAACCCCGACTTCGCCGAGAGCTGCTGCAGCAGTTGCGGGCCCAGCGTGCGGCGCAGATCGTCGGCCGAGATCTGCTGGTTCGGACCCGTCCCGACCCATGACTTGATCGTCGGGCCGAGGCCGTTGCGTTCGAACTCACCGACGAGCCCTTGCAGCCCGCCGTGCTTCTCGATGATGCCGTTGACGACCGAGACCATCCCGGCCCCGACGATTCCTCCGAGCAGGCCATCGAACATGCCCATGATGCTCTCCTTCAACGCTCCACCATATCATCAGGCCGGTCAGTCGAGCGCGCGGACGGCCGCGTCGATGCGCGCGTTCAGCTCCGGCGACGCACTCTCGATCGGCAGGCGCCCAACCGATCGCAGCGCCTCGGCGTACCACTTCGTCCATGCCGCCAGGACCTGATGCTCGGTCTGCTCCGCCGCTGCCCGATCCGCCGCCGCGGCGACGATGGCCCTTCCCTGCCGTCGCTCCATCGCCAGACGATCGGCAGCCGCCTTCGCGATCAGATCGACGGTCGCACGCGCGTCCCCCGCATTCGCTGACGCGAGGAACCACGCGCTCGTCGCGACCGACACGCCGACGTTGACCATCTCCGCCGCGCTCGTCTTGTCAGGGCGATCGAGATTCGTGTGGTAATAGCGATCCGTGAAGTGCCAGTTGAGCAGCGACGGAACGCCGGCCTGGCCAAAGGCGGTGTGATCGGATCCGCCTTCGTACGGATTCGTCTTCACGATCCAGCCCGTGTCCGCGGCGCGACGCAGGCAGACGGCGAGGTGGACGTCGTTCAACAGGCTGCCGCGCAACGCGTCGACCGACACCTCGCTCGCCCCCCACGCAGTGTGCGGATCCGACGGGCGCGGCCACACGGCCGACGGATCGGGCTGCTTCTCGATCAGGAACGTTCCACCCGTCTTCGCGGTGTCCTCGCCGGTCATGTCCAGCGCGAACATGTACTGCGCGCCCTTCGCCTGGTCCGCGTGCGCGGTCAACCAGCGCCGGCTGCCCGCCACTTCATCGGCCCAGATGAACGTCAGCGTGCGGCCGGGCGGCGCCAGCGCGCCATCCGCAATCGCGCGCGACAGCGCGACCGCAAGCGCCAGCAGCGTTCCGCATCCGCTCCCATCGTCGTTCGCGCCGGGCTCCTGAACGTGCGCGACCATGACGATCCGCTCGTTCGGCAGACGCGCTCCGGGAATCTCCGCAATGAGCATCCGGGCCGGGCCATCGGAGAACGAAGACCGCACGTCCACCTTCAGCCGCACCGGGCCTTTCGCAAGGCGCTCGCGCAACCGGTTCGCCGCCCGCCAGCTTGCCTTGAAGCCGAATCTCTTGATCGTCGCGTCGTAGGGAATGCTTCCCCACTGCAGCACGTCCTGCTGATCGGCAGACGTGAACGCACGCGGATCGGCTGGACGGATGTACGGAGCGAGTGACGTCGAGATGATCCCGATCGCGCCGCGCGAGACGACGGCTTCCCGCCACAAGCGCGCGGGCTCGGCGCTCCCGAGCACGATGGCGCCCTTGATGGCCCCGCCGTAGTCCGCCGCAGCGGCCCCGTTCCCGACGTCGACGAGCGGAGCCTCGACGCCCCCTGCCGGCGTCGAAAACGAATTGATGCAGAGCGAGACGCGGTCGCGCTCCCTCGCCAGCACCACCTCGCCATCGTCCGCGAACGCAACCGTGCCGACGGTGTAGTCCCAGCCGCGCGTGCGCCCGGGATATTCCTCGACGCGGGCCGTGAGTCCGGCAGCGTGCAGTTTGTCGCGAACGTAATCAATGGATGCGTTGAAACCCGGATTGCCCGCGATCCTCCAGTACTGATCCATGAAGCGGACGATGTCCATGGCGCTGTCGCCGTCGACGCGTGTCTTGATGGCGTCGTACGCGCGTGAGGCTGATGGAGGAAGCGACGGAGGGAGCTGCGCGGCCGGGCGGTTCGCCGTCACGGCCGCGAGCAGCGTCGCCGCTACGACTACCGAACGCATGGAACGCCGGTGAGGTCCAGCAGGACTTCGACGCCCGTGTCCTCGCGCTCGGAGATCGGCGCGCGTCGGGCCGGACATTCCACGGGTCCGCCATCCTTCAGCGTCTCGAAGTAGTGGCGCGAGAGCTCCGGTGGCAGATATCCGATCTTGTCGCCCCCGGCGTGGACCGCGACGGCCGCGCGGTTGAAGCGGTTGTCCGGCTCCGCCGCGAGCGTGGCCGTGAAACGCGATGGCAACTGCTGGATGCGCTCGATGTACCCGAGCCCGGCTACGACAGGCGCGTGCGCCAGAGGGGAATCAGGCACGCCCCTACACCTTCGGCAGCGTGACCTCGAGCTGTTTCAGATACTTGCCGGCCTTGTCGCCATAGGACACCTCGCACGGCTCGTCACTCTGGAAGAAGAGGACCTGCGCGATGCCTTCGTTGGCGTAGATCTTCGCCGGCAGCGGCGTCGTGTTCGAGATCTCCAGCGTCGCCGTTCCTTCCCATTCCGGCTCGAAGGGCGTGACGTTGACGATGATCCCGCACCGCGCGTAGGTGGACTTGCCCAGGCAGACGGTCAGGACGTCGCGCGGGATGCGGAAGTACTCGACCGTCCTGGCGAGCGCGAAGGAATTGGGCGGGACGATGCACGTGTCCGCCTTGATGTCGACGAACGAGCGCGGATCGAAGCTCTTCGGATCGATCAGCGTGTTGTTGATGTTCGTGAACACCTTGAACTCGTCGGCCACGCGGATGTCGTATCCATACGACGACAGGCCGTACGAGACGACGCCGCGCCGGACCTGACTCGCCTCGAACGGCTCGATCATCTTGTGCTCGAGCGCCATCCTCTTGATCCACTTGTCGGACTTGATTGCCATAGTCGTTGTCAGTCGCCGGCTCAACGCCGCAGAAGCGCAAACAGAAGCGTGAGCGCCACGCTCACGAGAATCGACGTGCCCAGCGGGAAGTAGAACGTCGCGTTCCCCCGGCGGATCACGACGTCGCCGGGCAACCGGCCGAACGGGACGCCCAGCATCAGCAGAATGCCGGCGGCCGTGATGATCAATCCGACGACGACAACGAGTCGCCCCACGTGCTCCTCAGCGCGCCAGCTCGATTCCGGGGAAGAAGTAGCCCAGCTCGAACGCGGCAGTGTCCGGCGCGTCCGACCCGTGCGTCGCGTTGTTCTCGATCGATCGTCCGAATTCCTTGCGCAGCGTGCCGGCGTCCGCTTTCGCGGGATCGGTCGCGCCCATGAGCGTGCGCCACTTCTTGATCGCGTCGGGCGCTTCGAGCGCCATCACGATCGCGGGGGCCGACGACATGAACGCGGTCAAGCTCGGGAAGAACGGCCGCTCGCGATGAACGGCATAGAAGCCTTCCGCCTCTGCCTTCGTGAGGTTCAGCATGCGCATGGCACGGATCTGGAATCCTGCAGCCTCGATGCGCGCGATGATCGCGCCCGCGTGGCGGGCGGCCACGGCGTCCGGCTTGATGATGGCGAGCGTGCGTTCGGACATAAGCTATCGATTATAGAGTAAGGGGCTCCCGCCTGAAGGCGGAAGCTACTGAATCTCTCATGAACGACGGAGGTCACATGCACGGACAACAGCGCGAGCCGGCGGATCAGCACGAAGGCGCGGTGGAAGGCGATCGGCCGACGGATCGGCAGCAGGGAAACGAGAACGCCCCCGCGCTGGACGAGCAGGGGCTTCCGTCGGACGAGAACAAGATCGCCCAGGACGTGATCGGCGCCAACCTGGACGAGACGCAGGGCTGACGCGCGTCAGCGCGACGCCGCTGTCGTCGTCGGCGCGGGCTTCTTCAGATATTTGTCGTACCACGCCAGGTAGCGCTGCAGGCGATCCACCTTGTAGCTCGGCACCGTGATGCCGTGGAACTGGTTCGGATAGATCACCAGCTCGGTATCGACGCCGAGGCTCTTCAGCGCCTGATACATCTGCTCCCCGCCGACGAGCGGCACGTTGAAATCCTTGTCGCCGCCCAGGAACAGCGTCGGCGTGTGGATCCGATCCGCATGAAAGAACGGATACGAGATCTTGATCCAGAGGTCCTGTGACTTCCACGGCGGACCGATTTCGTTCTCGTACTGGGTGATGTATTCGTCGACGCCGTACATCGTCAACTGCAGCGCGCTGCCGGCCCCGCTCGTCGCGGCCTTGAAGCGGCCATCCGTCGCGATCGTGTAGTCGGTCAGGATCCCGCCGTAGCTCCAGCCGCCAATGCCCAGCCGATCGGGATCGGCAAGCCCGATCTTCTGCACGTGGTCCATCGCGCCCAGCAGGTCCACGACTTCCTTGTTTCCCCAGTCGGCGAAGATGGCCTTCTGGTACGCGCTTCCCCGTCCGTTGCTTCCGCGATAGTTGACGGCCACGACCACGTATCCGTTCGCCGCGAACAGCTCGCGCTCGAAGCTGAACGAATGCTCGTCCTGCCCGTTCGGACCGCCGTGGATTCTGAGGAGCGTCGGATATTTCTGTCCCTGGCGGTAGGTAGGCGGCTTCACGAGCAGACCGTGGACCTCGGTGCCGTCCTTGCTCGTCGACGTGAACTCCTCGGTCGTGCCGAGCAGCAGCTGCGCCATCCACGAGTCGTTCTGGTGCGTCAGCCGCCGCAGCCGCCCGTTCTCGAAGGCGCTCACTTCAGGGATCTCCGTGTCCGTCGACGCCAGTACGGCAAAAGCGCCGTCGGAGCCCGGCGAGAGATTCGAGATCACGCGCGGCCCCTGGATCAGGCGGTCCACGTTCCCCGTGCCGATGGTGACGCGCGCCGGATACTCCGAACGATCGTCGACGACGAGAACGGTCAACGACGTTCCGTCGGCGGACCAGAGCGGGTCGGCGACCGGACGGTCCAGCGATTCAACAAGAATCCGGGGCTGGCCGCCCGCGGCGGGAATGACAGCAAGCTTGTTCTGCGCATACGCCGAGTACTTCAGCTCGTCGCCGGTGAGATACGCGATCTGTTTGCCGTCGGGACTCCACGAGACGCGGCCGTTGCCGTCGGGAGTCGGCGACGTGGTCACCTGCAGCGGTTGCGCGCCCGCCTTCGCGTCGACCACGTACACATCAGTGTTGTTGCTGCGATCGAGATCGCCGGTGCCGCGCTTGCTGACGAACGCAATCCGCATCCCGTCCGGGGACCAGACCGGGGACTCGTCGTCGAAATTGCCGGGCGTGAGGAGCTCTGCCTTCTTCGCGGCGACGTCGAACAAGTAGAGGTGAGTACGCTCGCCCCGCAGGTAGCCGCTCACGTCTTCCTTGAAGTGATACCGATCGATGACGATCGGCGGCGGCGTCTTCTTCTTCTCAGGATCCTTCTTGTCGTCGTCCTGCGGGTCCCGCGGATCCGGTTCGTTGACCACGAGCACCAGGCGCGTGCTGTCCGGCGACCATGCGAAATCCGACACTCCGCCCTTGACGTCCGTCAGCTTGCTCGCTTCCCCGCCAGCGCGGTTCATCAACCACACCTGACCCTTCTTGGCGTCCTGGCGTGAAGAGAGGAAGGCAAGATACTTGTTGTCGGGACTCCAGCGCGGCGTGGATTCGCTCTCCGGCGACGAGGTGAGCTGAATGTCCTGAGCGCCGTCCCAGCTTGCCATCCAGACGTCGGAATCGTTCTTGTCCGTGTCCTTGATCGCGCGGGCGACGACGTAGGCGACCCACTTCCCGTCGGGCGAACGCTGCGGGTCGCGCACGTCGCGAAGGTTGTAGATGTCATCCGCCCGCAGCGGACGCTTCTGCGCAAACGCGGAGGCCGGCAGCAGCGCGAGGGCAAGCAGGAGAACGATCGGCTTCTTGTGCATCATTCACCTGAGGCTTTCCATCACTTCTTCGAGGATTTCGGGACCCGGGCGGACCATCTCGAGCGGCAGCGTCGCGAGGGGTTCGTCGACGAGGTTCAACTGGTCGATGAAGTCGTTCTTGTCCGGCTCGATGTACAGAATGCCGGTCGGGAACTCTCCCCTGCCGTGCGTTTCGTACATCAACCGGATCGCGGACATCTTGTCGGTCGGATCGTAATCCTCTGCAACCTTCTTCAGGTACAGCTTCGAGCCGTCGTGCATCACGACTTCCTTCGTCGTGCCGGGATCGTATTCGATCGAGATGTCCTCGAAGAACGGGACGAAGCTGACTTCACCGACGGCCTCGTCGTGCTCCTTCGCGTACGCGTAGCTCTTCGTCGAGCCCTGGTGATCGTTGAACGTCACGCAGGGGGAAATGACGTCGATCATGCACGTTCCGTGATGGCTCATGGCCGCCTTCAGGATCGAGAGCAGCTGTTTCTTGTCGCCGGAGAACGAGCGCGCAACGAACGACGCGCCGAGCTGCACGGCCATCATGCACGTGTCGATCGGCGGCAGCTCGTTGACGACGCCGTTCTTGAGCGTCGAGCCGAGGTCGGCGGTCGGCGAGAATTGCCCCTTGGTGAGGCCGTAACAGCCGTTGTCCTCGATGATGTAGATGAGCGGCACGTTGCGGCGCATCAGATGGACGAACTGGCCGATTCCGATCGCGCCGGTATCGCCGTCGCCGCTGATGCCGATGGCGAGCAGCTTGCGGTTCGCGAGCATCGCGCCGGTCCCGACCGACGGCATGCGCCCGTGGACGGAGTTGAAGCCGTGCGATCCGCCAAGGAAATACGCCGGGCTCTTGCTCGAACAGCCGATGCCCGACAGCTTGATCACCTGCCGCGGCTCGACGCCCATCTCGAAGAACGCGTCGATGATGCGCTCCGAGATTGCATTGTGCCCGCAGCCGGCGCACAGCGTCGTCTTCCCGCCGCGATAGGGCTGCATCTCGAGGCCCAGGCGATTGATCTTCTTCCCGTCCGGTGTAGTGGTAATTGAGGCCATAGTCGTTGTGCGTTGTGCGGCGCGCGGCGTGCGTTGTGCGGCGTGCGTTGTGCGGCGTCTGCTCGCGCAACTAAAGTTGCACGCTACGCTCTATTCGCCGCCGAACGCGGCAACCTCCGCGACAACCCGCGGCTGTTGCGGCTCGCGCTGTTTCCGCCCTTCCTGAATCAGAATCTCATCCGTCACCGATCGCGCGTCGATCGGCAGCCCGTTGTAGTGCAGCACGCTCCGAAGCCTGGACACGAGCTCTGGCGGCAGGTCCATCTTCAGCAGGCTGCGAAGCTGCGCATCGCGATTCTGCTCGACGACGTAGATGCGCTCGTACCGGGCGACGAACGCCTCGACGTCGTCGGTGAATGGATACGCGCGGACGCGAAGATACGCCGCGTCCATGCCGGACTCGCGCGCGAGCTGATCGCGCGACTCGTCGATCGCCCAGTGGCTCGTGCCGTAACCGATGATCCCGATTTCGCCCGCCGCGTCCTCGACAACCGGCGCCGGAACGAGGCGCTTCGCCGATTCGAACTTCCGCGCGAGGCGGTTCACGTTGTTCTCGTAGTCGTCCGGCCGCTCGCTGTACTGCCCCTTTTCGTTGTGCCCCGACCCGCGCGTGAAGTACGCCGGCATGCCGTCGCCTGGAATCGTCCGGTAGGGGATCCCGTCGCCGTCGACGTCCTTGTAGCGGCCCCACTGCGCGCCGAGACGCTTGATCGTCGCCTGGTCGAGCAGCTTCCCGCGATCGAGTGCGCGATCGGGATACTTGAACGGCATCGCCATCCAGGTGTTCATCGCCAGATCCAGATCGCTCATCACGAAGACGAGCGTCTGGAGCCGCTCGGCGATGTCAAAGGCGTCCATCGCCATCGTGTAACACTCTTCGACCGAGCTTGGAATCAGGAGCACCTGCTTCGTATCGCCGTGCGACAGCAGCGCGGCGGTCGCGATGTCGCCTTGGGCCGTACGCGTGGGCAAGCCCGTGGACGGGCCCACCCGTTGAATATCGAACACGACTCCCGGCACCTCGGCGTAATATGCGAGCCCGGCGAATTCGCTCATCAGCGAGATACCGGGGCCTGATGTCGACGTCATCGCGCGCGCCCCTGCCCATCCGGCGCCGATGACCATCCCGATCGAGGCGATCTCGTCTTCACCCTGCACGATCGCAAACGTCGCCTTGCCCGTTCGCTTGTCGATCCGGTACTTCCGCATGTAGCCGATGAGCGTTTCGGGGAGCGACGAGGAGGGGGTGATCGGGTACCACGCGACGATCGTGACGCCGGCCATCATGGCGCCGAGCGCCGCCGCCGCGTTTCCCTCGATCAGCACCATGCCGTCCGTCTTCTGCATGCGCTCGATCGAGTACGGATCGCGCTTGGCGAGATGCTCCGCCGCATAGGCGGAGCCGGCCTGGAGCGCTCCAAGGTTCAATTCCGCCGCTTTCACCTTCTTTCCGAACTGCTTGCGGAGCGCCTTCTCCATCTCGGCCATGTCGATGCCGAGGAGTTGCGACAGGACGCCGTCGTAAATCATGTTCTTCACGAGGCGGCGGAGCTTCGCGTCCGTGCAGACGGTCGCGACGATCTTGTCGAACGGCACGGGATAGAACGTCAGGTCCGTGCGGAGGGCATCGAGTTTCAGGGGCGCGTCGTAGAGGACGGCCCGACCGTGCTCGAGCGACAGCACGTCGTCGCGCGCCGTCTCGGGGTTCATCGCAACGAGGAAATCGACCTCTTTCTTGCGGGCGATGTAGCCGTCCTTGTTGGCGCGGACGGTGTACCAGGTCGGAAGCCCGGCGATGTTCGACGGGAACATGTTCTTGCCGGAAACGGGCACGCCCATCTGAAAGATCGAGCGCAGCAGGACGAGGTTGGCCGTCTGGCTGCCTGAACCGTTGACCGTGGCGACCTGGATGCTGAAATCGTTGACGACGCGCCGCGAAGCGGGCTGCCCCGCTCCCTGCGCGAGGTCACTGGATGCCATGAAGTCCTCTGTGTTTACGGGATTTTCGCAGTGGTTCCGATCCTTGATTATACGACGCGGCACGCGGCTGGCATAGCGGTCGCCGGGATCGAGAAAGGCGGGGAAAGGTGGCGTTCGGAGTCGCGCGCCGGGTCCGCTTACGCGCCGAGCGCGGTCTTGACGGCGGCGCCAATCTCGGCGGGACTCTTGACCACGTGGACGCCCGCCTTCTGCAGCGCGGACATCTTCTCGGCGGCCGTCCCCTTTCCCCCGGCGATGATGGCACCCGCATGTCCCATCCGCCGGCCGGGTGGCGCCGTCTGGCCAGCGATAAAACCCACAACAGGCTTCTTGAAGTGCTGCGCGATCCAGGCGGCCGCATCCTCTTCGGCGTTCCCCCCGATTTCGCCGATCATCACGACCGCTTCGGTCGCAGCGTCTGACCCAAAGAGCGACAACGCATCGATGAAGCTCGTCCCGATGAGCGGGTCCCCTCCAATCCCGATACAGGTCGTCTGACCAAGCCCCAACCTGGTCAATTGGTGAATCGCCTCGTACGTGAGCGTCCCGCTCTTCGACACGATCCCGACGCGCCCTTCCTTGCAGATGTGGCCCGGGATAATTCCCGCCTTTGCCTGCCCGGCAGTGATCAAGCCCGGACAGTTCGGGCCGATCACGCGTGTCTTCCCGCCGCGGATTGCGGCGAACACGCGCATCATGTCCAGCGTCGGAATGCCTTCGGTGATGCAGACGACGAGCGGAAGGCCGGCGTCGGCCGCTTCGAGGATGGCATCGGCGGCGGCGGGCGGCGGCACGAAGATCACGGACGCATTCGCGCCGGTTGCGCTGACGCACTCGGCGACGGTGTTGAATACCGGCCAACCCTCGTGCGTCGTGCCGCCCTTCCCCGGGGTCACGCCGCCCACGACCGTCGTCCCGTAGGCTGCCGCCTGCTTCGCGTGAAACGTCCCTTCACGTCCCGTGAGCCCCTGCACGAGCAGGCGCGCGTTCCTATCGATGAGCACTGCCATGCGATTGCGCCACCACCTTCTCGGCCGCTTCCTTCATGTCGTCGGCCGTCGTGAAGTTCAGACCGCTGTCACGCAGCATCTGCTTGCCCTTCTCGACGTTCGTGCCTTCCATGCGAATGACGATGGGGACCGGCACGCCGAGCTCCTTGACCGCGGCAATCACGCCCTCAACGAGGACGTCGCAGCGCAGGATGCCGCCGAAGATGTTGATGAGGACGGCTCGGACGTTCTTGTCCGACATGAGGATCTTGAACGCGTTGCGGATCTGCTCCGCATTGGCGCCGCCGCCGACGTCGAGGAAGTTCGCCGGCTCCCCTCCCGCGAGCTTGATGATGTCCATCGTCGCCATCGCGAGCCCTGCGCCGTTGACCATGCAGCCGACGGTTCCGTCCAGCTTGATGTAGTTCAGGCTGTATTTCGAGGCCTCGATCTCGAGCGGATCCTCTTCGGCGAGGTCCCGCATCTCCTTGATGTCCGGGTGACGGTAGAGCGCGTTGTCGTCGAAGTTGATCTTCGCGTCCAGCGCGAGCAGGCTGCCGTCCGCGGTGACGATGAGAGGATTGATCTCGACGAGGGATGCGTCGGTCTTCACGAATGCGTCGTAGACGGCTGACATCAGCCTGGACGCCTGCGCAACCTGCGCACCTTGCAGCCCGAGCGCAAACGCGAGCTTCCGCGTCTGGTAGGCGCTGAGGCCGATGGCCGGATGCACGAATTCCTTGAAGATGCGCTCCGGCGTCTCCTCGGCGACCTTCTCGATCTCGACGCCGCCGTCGGGGCTGACCATCAGGACGGGACGTTCGGAGGAGCGATCGAGCACGAGCCCGAGGTACAGCTCTCGCTGGATCGACAGCCCCTGCTCGACGAGGACGCGCTCGACGCGCTGCCCTTGCGGACCGGTCTGGTATGTGACGAGGTTCATCCCGATCATCTTCTGCGCGGCTTCCTGCGCCTGCTCGGGGCTCTTCACGACCTTGACGCCGCCGCCCTTGCCTCGCCCGCCTGCGTGGATCTGCGCCTTGACGACGACCGTTCCGCCGAGACGCCTTGCCGCGGCCGCCGCATCGGCAGCGCTGAACACGACCTCACCCTGCGGCACGGGGACACCGTAGCGCGCGAGGATGCTCTTGGCCTGGTACTCGTGGATTTTCATCGTGTGGAGATGCTCACGAGGGACGCTCGGGCGCGTCCGTCGCTATGCGCGCAATCTTTTAATCATACACTTTGGTGCTTCCACCTGAAGGTGGAAGCTACGGGTACGTCCGCGGTACAATTCGGAGGATCGGAGCGGTCGATGTCGTCATTCCGTCGGGTGTTCGCGTCGTCGGTCGGTACCAAGGTCCTCATCGGGCTGACGGGACTCGCACTCTTCGCCTATCTCATCCTTCATCTCGTCGGAAACCTGCTGATCCTCGCCGGACAGGACACGTTCAACGAGTACTCGCACAAGCTGATCTCCAATCCGCTCGTCGTTCCCGTGGAGATCGGCCTTCTGCTGATCTTCCTGCTGCACGTCTACAAGACGGTGTCGAACTGGGTGCGCAACCGGCGCGCGCGCCCGACTGCGTACGCGAAGAAGGAATGGGCGGGCTACAAGAGCCGCAAGAGCGTGTCGTCCTCGACGATGATCTACAGCGGTCTCGTGACGTTCTTCTTCGTCATCGTCCATCTCAGGCAATTCAAGTTCGGCGCGTGGTACGAAGTCGGCAGTCCGCCGATTCGCGACTTGTACCGGACGGAAATCGAGATCTTCAGCGCGCCGGTGTGGGTCATCGTGTACGTGGTGTGCGTGCTGCTCGTCGGCCTGCACCTGCGGCACGGCATCTCGAGCGCCTTTCAATCGATCGGCGCGGATCATCCGGTCTATACGCGACGGCTCGTGGTGTGGGGCTCGGTTGCCGCGATCGTGATCGGCGTCGGCTTCGCCCTGATTCCAATCTGGGTGTACTTCTCGAGATAGCGCATGGTGCTCGATTCAAAGGTTCCTGCCGGACCGCTCGCCGACAAATGGGACCGCCACAAATTCCAGTCGCGGCTGGTGAGCCCCGCCAACAGACGCAAGTACACCATCCTCGTCGTCGGGACCGGGCTCGCGGGGGCTTCGGCCGCGTCGTCGCTGGGCGAGCTGGGCTACAACGTAAAGAGCTTCTGCATTCACGACAGCCCGCGCCGCGCGCACAGCATCGCGGCGCAGGGCGGGATCAACGCCGCCAAGAATTATCAGAACGACGGCGACAGCGTGCAGCGCCTGTTCTACGACACGATAAAGGGCGGCGATTACCGTTCGCGCGAAGCGAACGTGTACAGGCTGGCGCAACTGAGCGTCAACATCATCGACCAGTGTGTCGCCCAGGGGGTCCCGTTCGCCCGAGAGTACGGCGGCCTGCTCGACAACCGCTCGTTCGGCGGCGCGCAGGTCTCGCGGACGTTCTACGCGCGCGGCCAGACGGGCCAGCAACTCCTCCTCGGCGCGTACCAGTCGATGATGCGGCAGGCGCACCGCGGAACCGTGGAGGTGCTGCCGAATCGGGAGATGCTCGATCTGGTGATCGTCAACGGGCAGGCGCGCGGCATCATCTGCCGCAACCTCCTGACCGGCGAACTGGAGCGGCACGCCGGCCACGCGGTGCTGCTCTGCACCGGCGGCTACGGCACCGCGTACTATTTGTCGACGAATGCGGTGAACTCGAATGTGACCGCCGCATGGCGCGCGTACAAACGGGGCGCGTTCTTCGCGAACCCCGCCTACACGCAGATTCACCCGACGTGCATCCCCGTGTCGGGCACGCATCAGTCGAAGCTCACGCTGATGAGCGAAAGCCTGCGCAACGATGGACGTGTGTGGGTTCCGAAGACGCCTGGCGACAAGCGGCCGCCGCTGCAGATTCCCGAATCCGAGCGCGACTACTATCTCGAACGAAAGTATCCGGCCTTCGGCAATCTGGTGCCGCGCGACGTCGCGTCACGCAATGCCAAGTCCGTCTGCGATGAAGGGCGCGGGGTCGGCGACAGCGGACTCGCCGTATATCTCGACTTCACCGACGCCATCAACCGTCTCGGCAAGGACGTCATCCGCGCCCGCTACGGGAACCTCTTCGACATGTACATGAAGATCACCGACGAGGATCCCTACAAGGTGCCGATGCGGATCTATCCGGCGATCCATTACACGATGGGCGGTCTCTGGGTCGATTACAACCTGATGAGCAACGTGCCCGGGCTCCACGTTCTCGGCGAGGCGAACTTCTCCGATCACGGCGCGAATCGCCTGGGCGCAAGCGCGCTCATGCAGGGGCTCTGCGACGGCTATTTCGTCATCCCCTACACGCTCGCACAGTACATCGGCAGCTCCGTCCTCCCCGCCGTCTCGACCGACGATGAGCCGTTTCGCGAGGCCGCCGCATCCGTTCAGGGACGCATCGATCGGCTGCTGTCCGTCAAGGGCACGGAAACGCCGCGCCAGCTCCACCGCGAGCTCGGGGCCGTTCTGTGGGACGACGTGGGCATGTCGCGGAACGACGAGGGGCTCCGCCGCGCGCTGCAGCGCATTCCCCAACTGCGCGAGGAGTTCTGGCACCGCGTGTCCGTCCCGGGTCCGCAGAACAATCTGAACAAGAACCTCGAATACGCCGGACGCGTCGCGGACTACCTCGAGTTCGCGGAGCTTCTGGCGATCGACGCGCTCGATCGGACGGAATCCTGCGGCGCTCACTTCCGCGAAGAGAGCCAGACGGCCGAGGGCGAAGCGCTGCGCGACGACGAGCACTTCTCGTATGTCGGGGCGTGGGAGTTCAAGGGAGTAGGAAAGGCGCCGGAGCTGCACAAGGAGCCGCTGGAGTTCGAATACGTGAAGCCCTCGCAGCGCAGCTACAAATGATGCGAATCCATCTGAAGATCTGGCGACAAGCCGGCCCGGGTGCGCCCGGGGCGTTCGAGACGCACACGGCAGACGACGTGTCGCCTGACATGTCCTTCCTCGAGATGCTCGACGTCGTCAACGAGGGGCTGATCGCGAAAGGGCTCGATCCAATCGCGTTCGACTCCGACTGCCGCGAAGGGATCTGCGGCACTTGCGGATTCCTCATCAACGGGCTGCCGCACGGCCCCATGCGGGGGACGACGGTGTGTCAGCTGCACATGCGCGCGTTCAAGGACGGCGACACGCTGCTGCTCGAGCCCTGGCGGGCGAAGGCCTTCCCGATCGTCAAGGACCTCATCGTCGATCGAAGCGCGTTCGATCGCATCATCGCGGCCGGCGGGTACACGTCGATCAACGTCGGGGGCGCGCAGGATGCGAACGCCATTCTCATCGGCACGAACACCGTCGAGCAGGCCATGGATTCGGCCGCCTGCATCGCGTGCGGCGCCTGCGTGGCGGTGTGCAAGAACGCGTCAGCGGTGCTCTTCACGTCCGCCAAGATCAGCCATCTCGCGCTGCTGCCGCAGGGGCAAATCGAGCGCTCTGCGCGCGTCGTCCGCATGGTGGATCGCCACGACACCGAGGGTTTCGGCAGCTGCTCCAACGAAGGAGAGTGCGAAGCCGTCTGCCCGAAGGAGATCTCCATCAGCAACATCGCGCGGATGAATCGCGAGTATCTCAAGGCCACGCTGCTGCGCGGACGGTAGCAGAGTGCCGAATCCGCGGTAACAGATAGCCGGGTCTAGCGGCAACAGATAGCCGGGTCTAAGAGACCCGGCCTACTCACTCACCGCGTAAACGACACCGCCGCGCTCCGCGACGTGCCGCCGCTGCCGATCGCGCTCACCGTCGCCTGATAGGTCCCTGGCACCAGCCCACTGAACAGCGTCGACTCGTCGACGGTGATGTTGTTGCTCGCGTCCGGCACCGGCTTTCCAAGATTTGCCGACGTGACGGGCGTGGCGGTATTCGGGTCGGCTCCCGCGGCGAACACATCGAGGCGGTACGAGGTGACGAGCGTGGCGTGATCGGCGGAGGCCTGGAACTGCACGGCGCGCGGCGCGCTCACAACTGCGTTCACGGTCACGGAGACGCCGGCAGACGTCGTCTTCGCACCGGCGTTGTCGTATGCGACCGCCGTCAGCGTATACGTTCCCGCGGCAACCGAGGCCCAGCTCCACGCATAGGGAGCCGCGGTGTCGGTGGCGAGCAGCGTCCCATTCCGATAGAACTCCACCTTGGCGATGGTGCCGTCCGAATCGGCGGCGGTTGCGGCCAGGTTCACGGTCGCAGGAGCGGTCAACGTCGCGCCGTTCGTTGGCGACGTCAACGACACCGTCGGTGGCTTGTTCTGGGACGCGACGGTGATCGCGATCGGATTCGACGCCGTCTTCGCGCCTGAATTGTCGTACGCGACCGCAGTGAGCGAGTAGCTGCCAGCCGGGACGGATGACCACGACCACGTATACGGCGACGCCGTGTCCGTCGCGAGCAGCGTCGATCCCTGGTAGAACTCAACCTTGGCCACGGTGCCGTCCGAATCGGCTGCGTTCGCGCTCATCGCCACCGTCGCCGGAGCGGTGTAGGTCGTGCCCGTCGCGGGCGCCGTGAGCGATACGGTCGGCGGCGCGTTGGCGGCGTTGACCTGCACCGTCACCGCGGGGGAGGTCGTCTGCGCCCCGTCGGCATCGTAGGCGATCGCGGTCAGGCTGTACGTGCCGGCCGGCACCGAGGACCACGTCGCGGTATATGGAGACGTAGTCGCCGTCGCCAGCTTCGTGCTGCCGGAATAGAACTCGACCCTCGCGAGCCGCCCTTCCGGATCGCTCGCCTGGGCCGCGAGCGCAATCGTCGCGGGCGCCTTGAACGAAGCCCCGGCCGTGGGAGCGGTCAGAGATACGGTTGGCGGCGCGTTCGGCGCCGCCGCCTGCTTGACGGTAAACGTATCGAGAACACTCGTCGCCATCGACTGCGTCGAGTGACTCGTGACCGCCATCCCGACGTAGACGCTGTCGGGCATCTGGATCACGTCCGTTCCCATCAGCGTCCATGTCTTGCCGTCGGTCGATCGGTACGCGTCGAACTGCGAGCCGGATCGCACGAGGCGCAGCCATCCCGGCGCCCCTCCGTTCCCTCCGGACGTCATGTCGGTGGTTGCACCGGTGAGTCCGCGGCGCTCGAAGGCGTAGCCCCGCTTCGCGGACACGAGGGCGAACGCGTTCGTGGAGTTCGCGGTCAGCGCTTCACGAACCATGACTCCCGCCTTCGCCCAGTTGTTCTTGGCCGATATCGAGCCGACCCGAACCGAGACGTCGAAGTCGCCGGCGATCGGCTGGAACACGAACTGAAATTGATCCGTGGTGCCGCCGATATCGGCGCCGCTGCCCTTGATCGTGTAGGCGCCCGAGCTGTAGGAAGCGGCGCCGGCAAGCCTTGGCGATCCGATGTCCTGGCTCAGTTGAGGGGACGGGAGCGTCGCGGTCTGCCCGTGCACCGGAACGGCAGCCGCGAGAGAAACAAGGATGAATGCTGTAGCACAACGCGCGCGCACGCCCGCGCATACTTTCAAGCCGACACGCATGTAAACCTCCAGTGGGTCGCGTCAGCCGCAGCGCGCGCACGTCCAGCGTGGTCCGCTCCGGAACGCCCGATCGGCGCCCGCGGAGCGGCCCTGCCAGAGAGCCCAAAAGGAAGAGGGATGTACCGATGAGGATTCAATGCGCGCTGGGGTCGCGCATCCGCCACCGGTATCGAAAGTTCACCCCCGCGCAGTGCAACTGCCGCGGTCAGACTTTGTTCATGACACCTATAGCTACGAACACCTGCGTTCTGGCCGCGCTGGGGAGCGCCGTCCGAGATCGATCCAGGCCATCGACGTCAGCGGATGAACGCGACCGCCGCGCTTCGCGACGTGCCTCCGCTGCCAATTGCGCTCACGGTCGCCAGGTAGCTGCCGGGCGCGAGCGCGCTGAAGAAGGACGATTCGTCGACGGTGATGAGCCCCGTCGAGTCCGGCGCCGGCTTCCCGAGGCTGACGGACTTGACCGGCGTTGCCGTTGACGGATTCGCAGTACTGGCAAACACGTCGAGCCGATACGACGTCACCAGCGTCGCGTGATCGGCCGACTTCTGGAACGAGACGGCCCGCGGCACGGTCGTCGTCGTGGACGCGGCCACGCTGATCGAGACGGTCGACGACGTGCCCTTTGCGCCGGCGGTGTCGTAGGCAACCGCCTTCAGGGAGTACGCGCCGGCAGCGACCGACGACCAGGTGAACGAGAAGGGAGACGTCGTATCCACTCCGATCAGCGTCGAGCCGGCGTAGAACTCGACCTTCGCGAGCTTGCCTTCCGGATCGGAGGCGGTCGCGGACAGCGCGATCGATGCGGGCGCCTTGAACGTCGACCCTGCCGCCGGCGCGGTGAGCGTGACGGTCGGCGGCTGGTTCGTCGTGGGGGAGGACTGCGTGACGGTCAGGTTGTCCACCACCGCCTTCGTCGCCGCGCCCGTGTTGTGGCTCGTGACGGCGATGCCTACGTACACCGTGCTTCCCATCGAGATCGAATCCGATCCAACCGTCGTCCAGGTCTTGCCGTCGCTGGAGCGGTACGCGGTGAAGAGCGAGCCGGATCGTTTCACCCGGACCCATCCGGGCGGCGCGCCGCTCCCGCCAGACGTGTGATCGCTGTAGGCGCCCGTCGATGCGCGGCGCTGGAAGGCGTACCCTTTTCCCGTGGTGGCGAACATGGTGGCGTGCGCGGAATTCGACGCGAGCGACGCGCGTATCATCACGCCCGCCTTGGCCCACGAGTCGGTGTTCGTCAGCGATCCGACGCGAGCGGTCACGTCGATGTCACCCGTCGCCTGCTGGTAGACGTAATAGAACTGATCGGCGGTATCCCAGATGTCCGCGCCGGCACCCGAGACCGTGTAGGAGCCCGAGTTGTACGAGACGGAGCCCTTGATGGCCGGTGCGCCAATATCCGCGCCCTGCTGACCGGACGGCAGGCTCCCGCTCGCCGTGGACGTTGAGATCTTCACCTGCGAGACGTCGGCGCTCGTCAGCGCCGACGTGTTGTGGCTGGTGACCGCGATGCCGACGTAGGCGGCGGAGCCGAGCGCGATCGTATCGCTCGTGATCGTCGTCCACGAGGTGCCCGTCGACGAGTAGTACGCGGTCACGCGCGTGCCCGAGCGAACGAGGCGCACCCATCGCGGCGCCCCGTACGAGGTGCCGGACGTGTGCGCGGAGAGCGCCCCCGTCGCCTTGCGCCGCTGGAACGCGGTGCCTTTCGCGGCCGACACGAGCGCGTAGGCGTGCGCGGCGTTCGACGCAAGCGATGCGCGGATCATGACGCCCGCCTTCGACCACACGTCGGCGGGTGTCACGCCGTCCACGCGCGCAATGACGTCGACGTCTCCCGTGATTTGCTGATACACGAACCGGAACTGGTCGGACGTTCCCCAGATGTCCGCCCCGCCTGCATCAATCTGAAAAGTGCGTGATGTCGAAACGTATGAAGAACTGCCGGCCGGCGCCGGCGATCCGATATCCCGCGCCGCCCACGGGGAAGGAAGTGTTTGTGCTGTGGCGGCTGCGGCGAAGATGACACTGAACGCGCAAACGTATATCCACACCCGTGCCGGCAGCCCGGCACAGCGGACTCGTGACATTCCTATCCTCCAGGGAATCTCGAAGAGTGCTCGTTGGTGAGCGGCTACCCGAGAGGCAAGACGATTGCCGGATTCGAGCTCAGCTGGAAAAGTCGCGAATCACCGCGACTTTTTGGACGAAATGCGATCGTGGAAATTAATGGCAGAGGTCGGAATCGGCGCGCGAATCGTGTAACGGTGTAAAAGCAACTTCCCGCTCGTGCACGATCTACACGCGCTGACGTGCACGCACGCGCGCCGTCACGTCTCGTCGGTGATCCGTACGCGCGCACGCGTACTCGAATGTGATCCGCACACGCGCACACGCGCGCACACACACGCGCGCACTTCACACGTTGATCACGCCGACGAGTTCTTTCACGGCGCGCGCTGATTTCTCGAGCGCCGCCTTCTCGTCCGCCGTGAGCGTGATCTCGACGATCTGCTCGACGCCGCGCGCGCCGAGCTTCACCGGCACGCCGACGAAGAGATCGCGGATCCCGTACTCCCCCTGCAGGAAGACCGAGCACGGCATGATCTTCTTCTTGTCTTTCAGAATCGCTTCCACCATCTGAGCGGCCGCCGACCCTGGTGCGTACCACGCGCTCGTGCCCACGAGCTTGGTGATCTCCGCGCCACCGTCCGCGGTCCGCTTCGAGATCGCGTCGATTCGGTCTTTCGACAGAAGCTCGGTAATCGGAATCCCCGCCACCGTCGAGTAGCGCGGCAGCGGCACCATCGTATCGCCGTGTCCGCCGAGCACGAAGGCGTGGACGTTCTCGACCGAGACATTGAGCTCCATCGCGATGAACGTGCTCATGCGCGCCGAGTCGAGCACGCCCGCCATGCCGATGACGCGCTCGCGCGGAAAGCCGCTCAGCCGGTAGACGGCCTGGCACATCGCATCGAGGGGGTTCGCCACCGGCACGATGATCGTCTTCGGCGAGTGCTTGACGATCTGCTCGGTGACCGACTGCATGATCTTGTAGTTCGTCTGCAGCAGATCGTCGCGGCTCATGCCGGGCTTTCGGGGTACGCCCGACGTGATGACGACGACATCGGAGTCGGCCGTTTCGCGCCAGCCCGCTTCATCGGAGCCCGCGCCGAGGACGCGCGAATCAGACCCTTCAATCGGGCACGCCTCGTAAATGTCGAGGGCGACGCCGCGCGCCTTCTGATCGGCGATGTCGATGACGACGACGTCGGCGAGCTCCTTGTCGGCAATCGCGCGCGCAACCGTGGCGCCGACCGCCCCGGCTCCTCCCACCACTGTGACCTTTCGATTCATATCACCTCAGTCAGCAAGATCACGGCCGACGCCGCGACGGGCTTCAACCTTTCATATTTCCAATCAGGGCATCGGCGAACTCTGACGTCTTCAGCACCGTCGCGCCCTCCATCTGACGCGCGAAGTCGTACGTGACGCGCTTCTGCCCGATCGTCGTCTCGAGCGCGCGCTCGATCAGGTCCGCCGCCTCCTCCCATCCGAGATAACGGAACATCATTACGCCGGATAAAATCACCGATCCCGGGTTCACCTTGTCCTGATTCGCGTACTTCGGCGCGGTGCCGTGGGTGGCTTCGAAGACCGCATGCCCCGTGATGTAGTTGATGTTTCCGCCCGGCGCGATGCCGATGCCCCCCACCTGCGCGGCAAGCGCGTCCGACAGATAGTCACCGTTCAGGTTCGGCGTCGCGATCACGTCGAATTCGTCGGGACGCGTGAGGACCTGCTGGAGCGTGATGTCGGCGATCGCATCCTTGATGACGATTCCGGCGCCCGGCTTCCCTTCCGGAATCCGGCACCACGGGCCGCCGTCGATCTCCACGGCTCCGAAGAAGTTCTTCGCGACCTGGTAGCCCCAGTCGCGGAAGGCTCCTTCGGTGAACTTCATGATGTTGCCCTTGTGGACGAAGGTGACGCTCTTGCGCTTGTTCGAGATCGCGTACCCGATCGCGCTATGGATGAGACGCTCGGACCCGAGGTAGCTGATTGGTTTGAGCCCGAGGCCGACCTGCACGCCGACCGTGCGGTGTGGCGCGCCAATCTGCTCGAGCGTGCTTTGCCAGTCGCGCGACGCGTCCTCCGTGCCGAACCGGATCTTCTTCGCCTCCTTCGGAAACTCCGTCACGAAAAAGTCGAGGAGCTTCTGTGCCTCGGGCGTGCCCGCGGCATATTCGATGCCCGCGTAGATGTCCTCGGTGTTCTCGCGGAAGATCACCATGTCCACCAGCTCGGGATGCTTCACCGGCGATGGCACGCCCTTGTACCAGCGGACGGGGCGCAGGCACACGAAGAGATCGAGCATCTGCCGAAGCGCGACGTTGAGGGATCGAATGCCGCCGCCGACCGGTGTCGTGAGCGGCCCTTTGATCCCCACGAGATACGCGCGAAACGCTTCGACGGTGTCGTCGGGCAGCCACGTGTTGAATTGCTTGAAGCTCTTCTCGCCGGCATACACCTGCAGCCAGGAGATCTTCTTCGTGCCGCGATAGGCCTTCTCGACGGCCGCGTCCATCACGCGCACGCTCGCGCGCCAGATATCGGGTCCGGTTCCGTCTCCTTCTATATAAGGAAGGATCGGATCGTCGGGCACGACGAGGCGTCCGCCGGTGCGAACGATCGCCGTTCCGGTCGTCGGCGGCTTCAGAGTCGTAAAGTTCGGCATTAGGTCACGTCCCCGCTCAGGCGTTACGGGATCTTCACAGAAACTGTGGAAAAGCTTGTGGAAAAGTCCGTTCCCGACGCGCGCTTCCCCGCATCAAATCGGATGTTTCGTGCGGTTTGCACCACGATGGTGCGCGGCGCTCACGGACGCGGCCGGATGCGCGCGGCAAACGCGCCATTATACTTTGGGGATGCGCGCCCCGCATCCCGCGGGCGCTGAGGTGAAGGCTTCGTTTCATACATGCACATCGTCATCGCCGACTCGCTTCCTGCTTCCGCTTCCGAACCATTCCGTGCCCTCGGCTGGACCGTCGACGCCAAGTCGGGCCGCGCTCCCGAGGATCTCGCGCGCGATCTATCGTCTGCCGACGCGCTGATCGTGCGCAGCGCGACGCAGGTCACCGCGTCGCTTCTTGCCGCGGCCCCGCGGCTGCGCGTCGTCGCGCGCGCTGGCACGGGTGTTGACAACGTCGACGTCCCCGCCGCGAGCGAACGCGGGGTCGTCGTGATGAATGCGGCCGGCGCGAACAGCGTCAGCGTCGCCGAGCACGCGATGGGGCTGCTACTCGCGCTGGCGCGCTCGATTCCCGCGGCGGATGCGTCGATGAAGCGCGGCGTCTGGGAGAAGAAGAAGCTGACGGGGACGGAGATTCGCGGCAAGGTGCTCGGCATCGTGGGCTTCGGGCGCATCGGCCGCGAGGTGGCCACACGGGCGCGGGCGTTTGGCATGGAAATCGCCGCGCACGATCCGTTCATCGCCTCGCGCGCCGCTGAATCCGCCGGCGTGCCCCTCGTCGCGTTCGAGGACCTGCTCGCGCGCGCGGATTTCCTCACGCTTCACCTGCCCGCGCTCGCCGACACGCGCCACCTGCTCAACGCGAAGACGCTCGCGCTCTGCAGGAGAGGTGTCCGCATCGTCAACACGGCACGGGGCGAGCTGATCGACGAACCCGCGCTCGCCGATGCGATCCAGGCGGGACAGGTTGCCGGCGCGGCGCTCGACGTCTTCGAGACCGAGCCGCCCACCGACGCCCGCCTCACGGCGATGCCGCAGGTAATCGCGACGCCGCACATCGCGGCATCGACGACCGAAGCGCAGGAGCTGGTCGGCCTGGAGGTCGCGATGAGCGTGCGCGACTATCTCTCGGAGGGGCTCATTCGAAACGCCGTCAATTTTCCGGCGATCGCCCCAGACGATTTTCCGAAGCTCCGCCCTTACCTGAAGCTCGCCGAAATGCTCGGCGCGATGATCGCCCAGTCGCTCCGCGCGCGGGCGGAATCAATCGGGATCCGCTACTACGGGCCGCTGACGACGGCGCACGAACAGGTGCTGGGAAGCGCCGTGCTCACGGGTGCGCTGTCCGCGTACATGGACGGCGTGACACCAATCAACGCGCGCGCGCTCGCGAGCCAGCGCGGCCTCGACGTCGTGGAATCGCGCAGCACGCGGGCGCGCGACTTCGTGAACGTGATCTCGGTGAAGCTCCGCGGCGGGGATCGCGAACGCTGGGTGGAAGGGACCGTCTTCGAGCCGTCCAGCCCGCGGCTGAGCCTGCTCGACGGCGTGGCCGTCGAAGCCCCGCTCGGAGGCGGCACGCTCGTCCTGCTGTCGAACGAGGACCGTCCGGGCGTCATCGGCGAGGTGGGCTCCGCCATGGGACGTCATGGCGTGAACATTGGAAGCTTTGCGCTCGGACGCAGTGAGGGGGGAGCCGTGGGCGTGATCAGCGTCGACGCGGCGCCCGGAGTCGACGCGGCGGTCGAGGAGATCCGGAATCTGACGGCGATCCGCGAAGCGGTGGCGGTGCGCCTGTAGCGCGCATCTTTCGATGCGCGGATGTCGCATCTCCGTCGCGCGCAACTTTGGTGGCGCGAACTATCTGAGCGCGAGACGCCGATACCCGCCGGTGGCCAAATCCTTCAGTTCGACCGCGTCCTGCCCGATGGTGGTGACGCGGTAGCGATCCGCAACCGCCTGCCCTTCCATCACGACATAAACGGCATCACCCATGCCGCCGATGACGGCGGTGCGGTGAAGGCCGATCGGCGTCTGATCCTCCGCAATCCCCATGAGCGTCAGAGCCGGCGGCAACTCCACCGGCAATGGCGGGGGCCCGGACGAAGGGGTCGATCGAGCGGTTGCCCCTCCCGAAGGTTGCGCCGCGGGGACCGGCGCAAAGCGGAACGGGTTGCGTTGATGGAGATCGGGCGCGGGCGCCTGCGCAAGACGGTCGCGCAGGCGTGCGGCCTGCGACTGGATTTCGCCGGCGAGTGAATCGGTGCCGGACGTCGCGGCCGTTTCGCGCGGCGCGTCGCGCGGCGGCATCTGCTCGCGCATCGGCGCACTGGCGGCGGCAAACCAGGCCACGAGGAGCGCCCCGCCTCCGACGTACGCCGCCGTGCGCGTCACCTGCATGTGTCCCAGACCGGCCAGAGGATTGTAGCACTTACGCGGGCGCCCGACGGATGTTGTGGTAAGATTTGCCGTGCCCCCTGTTTCAGACACCGGGCCATCCGCGTTCCAGGCTCCTCTCTCCGCAATCGCCATCATCCCCGCGAGGTTTCAGTCGACCCGTCTCCCGGGCAAGGCGCTCGCCGACATCGGCGGACGCCCGATGATCGAGCACGTCTACCGGCGCGCGTCCGCCGCTCGCTCCATCGCGCGCGTGATCGTCGCGACGGACGATCGCCGCATTGCCGACGCCGTTCAGCGCTTCGGAGGCGAAGCGGTGATGACGTCCGCCGCGCACCAGAGTGGCACCGATCGTCTCGCCGAAGTCGCCGCCGGCCTCGTCTGCGATCTCGTCGTCAACGTGCAGGGAGACGAGCCGCTGCTCGAGCCCGACATGATCGACGAAGCCGTGTCCCCCTTTTGCGGCGACCCGTCGCTCGAGATGAGCACGCTGCGGCGGCGCATCGATGACGCCGCCGATTTCCGGAACCCGAACGTCACGAAGGTCGTCGTCGATCTCGACGGGTTTGCGCTTTATTTTTCCCGTGCTCCGATCCCGCACACGCGAACCGGCTCGCCCGCGGCGGCGGCGTGGCGCCACGTCGGGCTGTACGTTTACCGGCGCGCGTGCCTGCTGCGGCTCGCGCGCCTGCCGCAGACGGAGCTGGAACGCGCGGAAGCGCTGGAACAGCTTCGGGCGCTCGAGCACGGCATCCGAATCAAGGCGGTCCAGACAGCATTCGACAGCATTGGCGTGGATACGGCGGATGATCTCGAACGGGTCCGCCGGCTGATGCCCGCAGCAATCCAACAGACGTAGCGAACAAGGTCCCCAGCTCATGCAGCAGTCAGAATCCCGGCCCGTGAAGTACATCCTGGTCACCGGCGGCGTTGTCTCCTCCCTGGGCAAAGGTCTCGCCGCAGCTTCGATCGGCGCGCTGCTGGAAGGACACGGCTACAAAGTTGCGCTGCAGAAGTTCGACCCGTACATCAACGTCGATCCGGGCACGATGAGCCCGTATCAGCACGGCGAGGTCTACGTCACCGACGACGGGGCCGAAACGGATCTGGATCTCGGCCACTACGAGCGCTTCACGAACACCACGACCAGCCGCTACAACAACTGGACGACGGGCAAGATCTATCTGTCGGTCATCCAGAAGGAGCGGCGCGGCGACTATCTCGGACGAACGGTGCAAGTCATCCCGCACATCACCAACGAGATCAAGGACAGCATCCGCGCCGTCGCGCAGGGCGTCGACATCGTCCTCGTGGAGATTGGCGGCACGGTGGGCGACATCGAGAGCCTGCCTTTTCTCGAAGCGATCCGTCAGCTCCGGCAGGACGTCGGCCGCGACAACACGCTGTACATCCACCTGACGCTCGTCCCCTTCATCGGGGCGGCCGGCGAGCTGAAGACGAAACCGACGCAGCACAGCGTCCGTGACCTGCGCGCCATCGGCATCCAGCCGGACATCCTGCTCTGCCGGACCGATCGCTTCCTGGATCAGGACCTGAAACGCAAGATCGGGCTGTTCTGCGACGTCGACGAGGAAGCAGTCATCACGGCCAAGGACGTGTCGAGCATCTACGAGGTGCCGCTGGTGCTCGCTGCCGAAGGGCTGGACCGCATCGTGCTGCAGCGGCTGCACCTGCCGCAGACCGAGGCGCGGATGACGGAGTGGGCGGATCTCGTCGATCGGATCCGCAACCCCTCCGACGAGATCACGATTCACGTGGTCGGCAAGTACGTCGGGTACGAGGATTCCTACAAGAGCCTGAACGAAGCGCTGTATCACGGCGGCTTCAAGCACCGGCTGCGCGTGAACATTCGCTGGGTCGAAGCCGAAGCGCTCGAACAACCCGGCGGCGAGCAACTCCTCGATGGGGCGGACGGCATCCTCGTGCCGGGCGGCTTCGGCGATCGCGGCACGCGCGGGATGATGCGGGCAGCGGAGATCGCGCGCGAGCGCCGCATCCCCTACTTCGGCATCTGCTATGGCTTCCAGTGGGCCGCCGTCGAGTACGCGCGGCACGTCTGCGGGATCGCGGACGCCGACTCCACGGAATGCGCGCCCGAAACGCCCAACAACGTGATCTACAAGCTGCGGGATCTGCTCGGCGTCGACGATCTCGGCGGCACGATGCGCCTCGGATCCTATGCATGCCAGTTGAAGCCCGGCTCGGGCGCGCACGCGCTGTACGGCAGCGACGTCATCCACGAGCGTCACCGCCATCGCTACGAGTTCAACTGCCTGTACGAGCGGGCCCTGACGGAAGGCGGACTGGAGATCGTCGGGCGGTCACTCGACGGGAAGTTCGTGGAAATCATCGAGCTGCCGTCGCATCCGTGGTACGTCGCCGTCCAGTTCCATCCCGAGTTCAAGTCGAAGCCGCTCAAGCCGCATCCGCTGTTCGGCGGCTTCGTGGAAGCAAGCTACCAGCACAAGCTCTCCGCCGGGCAGCCCACCGCGGCGACCGTGGTAGGGTAAGCGGGTGCTGCCCGTCCGAATCGGCATCGCGAGCATCGGCGGCGGCCCGCTGATGCTGATCGCGGGCCCCTGCGTCATCGAGAGCGAGTCCCACGCGGTGGACACCGCTCTGGCGCTGCGCGAGATCACCCGCTCCGCCGGCGTACCGTTCGTCTTCAAGGCGTCCTACGACAAGGCGAATCGGACGTCGCTTCGATCCTTTCGCGGCCCTGGGCTGACCGACGGTTTGCGGGTGCTGGCGCGGGTCCGCGAGCGCGCGGGCGTTCCGATTCTCACCGACATCCACGAGCCGTCTCACGCTGCGCCTGCCGCGGAGGTCGCCGACGTCCTGCAGATTCCCGCGTTCCTGTCGCGCCAGACGGATCTGCTGCTCGCCGCCGGGGCCACGGGACGCGCGGTCAATATCAAGAAGGGCCAGTTCCTCGCGCCGCTCGACATGCGTCACGCCATCGAGAAGGTCAGATCGACCGGCAACGACAACGTCATCGTCACCGAGCGCGGCGTGAGCTTCGGCTACTACAACCTCGTCGTCGACATGCGGGCGTTTCCGCTGCTCCGTACGCTCGGTTGTCCCGTCGTGTACGACGTCACGCACAGCCTGCAGCTGCCCGGCGCGGGCGACGGCGTGACCGCGGGGCAGGCCGAGTTCATCGAGCCGCTCGCGTCCGCTGGCGTTGCCGCGGGCGTCGACGCCATCTTCATGGAAGTACACGAGAATCCGCCGGCGGCGAAGAGCGACGCACAGAATGCGCTGAGGCTCGATCTGCTGCCCGGCCTTCTCGACCGGCTCGTGCGCATACATGCGATCGCTCGGGAGCACTCGCCCGCCGCAGCTCTTTCTCGATGATGCCCGACACCGCCACGGCCCTCGATCTCGCGCGCAAGGTGCTTCGCATCGAGGCGGACGCCATCCTCGCGCTCCGCGATCGCCTGAACGGCGCGTTCGAGCAGGCGGTTCAACTCCTGTTCGACTGCAAGGGTCGCGTGATCGTCACCGGCATGGGCAAATCGGGCATCATCAGCCGCAAGATCGCCGCGACCCTCTCGAGTACCGGCACGTCCGCATGGTTCCTGCATCCGGCCGAAGCGACGCACGGCGATCTTGGCGCGATCCGTGAAGACGACGTGGTGATGGCGCTGTCCCACAGCGGCGAAACGGACGAACTGCTCCGTCTGCTCGAATCGATCCGCCGAATCGGCGCGCGGCTTATTGCCGTCACCGGCAATCCGGCGTCGACGCTGGCCCGCGCGGCCGATGTGGCGCTCGACTGCAGCGTTGCCGAAGAAGCGTGCCCGATGAACCTCGTCCCGACAGCGAGCACGACGGCGGCCCTCGCGCTCGGGGACGCGCTCGCGATGACCCTGCTCGTGCGCAAAGGGTTCCGCGAAGAGCACTTTGCCTCGCTGCATCCGGGCGGCAAGCTCGGAAAGCGCCTGATGCGCGTGGAACACGTGATGCACGGCGGCGATGCGGCGCCGCGCGTCCCGATTGGCGCCGGCATGCCCGAGATCATCCACGAGATGTCGAGCAAGCGCCTCGGCATGACGTGCGTGATCGACGAACGGGGCCGGCTCGCGGGCGTGTTCACCGACGGCGATCTCCGCCGTCTGTTCATGGATCGCGCCGCTGATCGCGCGGACAACGCGGACGAGAAAACCTTGACTCGCGACGTCCTCGCGCTCACGGCGGGCGAGGTGATGACGACGAACCCGCTCACGGTTCCACGCGACGCGCTCGCCGTCGAAGCGCTCCGCGTGATGGAGACGCGCAAGATCACGTCCGTGGTCGTCATCGACGCGCAACGCATCGTCGAAGGCGTCATTCACCTGCACGATCTGTGGCGGACACAGATGTTCTGATGCATGGCGCGTGATGCGCGGCATGTCCGCCTCCTGCTCTTCGACGTCGACGGCGTGCTGACCGACGGCACGATCCTCTTCCACCACGACGGCACGGAGTCGAAGACGTTCCACATCCGCGACGGCGCGGGAATGGTGTGGGCGCAGCGGGCGGGCCTCACGATCGGATTGTTGTCGGCGCGAACGTCGGATGCGACGACCCGGCGCGCCGCCCAGCTCGGAATCACCCTCGTCGTGCAGGGGGCGGGCGACAAGCTGGCGGCCTTCGATCGAATCGCCAGGGAGGCGGGCCTGCCGGACGACCAGATCGCGTACATGGGAGACGATCTGCAGGATCTGCCCGTGCTGCGACGCGCCGGCTTTTCGGCCGCGCCGGCCGACGCCGCTCCAGAGGTGCGCCGCTGTGTAGACTGGGTGAGCTCGAAGGCGGGCGGCCGGGGCGCCGCCCGGGAACTCATCGAGCACGTGCTGCACCTCCAGGGCGTCTGGGCCGACGCCGTCGCCGAGTACCTCGACTCCCGATGACCTCGTTCGTTCTGCTGGGATCTCTGCTCGCGCTTCTCGTCGGTCTCGCCGTCGGCAAGGCGTGGGAACGCTACAAGCTCCAGGACGGCGTCTGGATCGATCGGCGCCGTGCGCGCGAGTCCCCGCACTACATGCTCGGGCTGAACTTCCTCGTCGCCAACCAGATTGACCCGGCGATCGACGAATTGAGCAAGGCGGCCCAGGCGGCCGGCGACCCGCTCGAGATTCACCTCATTCTGGGCAATCTCTACCGGGAAAAGGGGCAGGTGGGGCGCGCGATCCAGGAGCACCAGAGCCTGCTGCAGCGGTCGAACCTGCGCAAGCTGGAGCACGCGAACGTGCTGCTCTGCCTCGGGCTCGACTACCGCCGCGGCGGGTTCGTCGATCGCGCGATCGAAGCGTTCACCGAAGTCCTGCGGCTCGACCCACAGAATCGGTACGCGCTGTCGAACCTCGAAAAGCTGTACGAAGAGCAGCACCAATGGGACGCGGCATACGCGACGCGTCAGAAGCTCGCGTCAATCGCAGGCGCCGGAGACGACGCGGCGCGGCACAACGAGATCCTCGCGTTCCTGGAGAACGAGCTCGGGCAGGCCGCGCTGAAGCGCATGGATTACGCCGAAGCGGCACGCCGTTTCGAGGCGGCCATCGAGCTGGACGCGAGAAACGCTCCCGCCCAGCTCAGTCTCGGGGACGTGCGCTTCTATCAGGGCAGGACCGCGGATGCCGTTGAGGTCTGGGAACATCTGGTCGAGGCGTCGCCCGAGCGCGCGTACCTCGCATTCTCGCGCCTCGAAGGCGCATATCCGAAGCTCGCCGCGCCCGAGCGCTTCCCCGCGCTCTGCGAGCGGCTCATCGCGATGAATCCGCAGGACTGGCGCGCGCGGCTCGCGCTCGCGCGCCATCTGTCCGCGAACAGCCGGCCGACGGAATCGCTGGAGCTCCTGTTCGAGGCGCTCGTGCACAATCCGCACGCGCTCGCCCTGCACCAGACGATCTGGCAGACGCTTTCGTCGCTCGATCTCCCGCCGACGCTCGTGAGCCGGTACATCGAGCTGACGCGCGACGCCATCTTCTATCTCGATCCGCACGTCTGCGTGCGATGCCGCTACCGCAGCACGGAACTGCTCTGGCAATGCCCGCACTGCCACGAGTGGAATACGTTCGTCGAGGAGCGCATCGCGCCCGCGAAGGAGAATGCTGAAGTGTGACGGAGGTTGGTCGTTGGAGGTTGGACCGTAGCGGCCTGCCGCGCCGTAGCGCGAAGCGCGACAGGGGGCGCAACTTTCGTTGGGCGACTCGATCACGCCGTCAACGATCGGAAGAGTTCATCGACCTGCCGGTCGGTTTCCTCGAATCCGCGATCGGTCCAGATCACAATCGGCGCCCGCGCGACCTTCTCGGCGATCGGCCATTGAGCGGCCAGGCGCGCGCGCGCGTCCGCGTCCGTGAAGCCGTCGCGCACGACCATCCGCCGGATCTGCTCGACCACATCGCACGCGGCCACGATCACGCGATCGAACTCGTGCTCCTGCCCCGTCTCGTACAACAACGGAATATCCGCGATGCCGAGCCTGGTGCCCCCCGGCAGGTTGGCGAACCAGTCGCGAATACGGCGATAGACTTCCGGGTGCACGATCGCCTCGAGAGATGCGCGCGCACGCGCATCCGAAAAGACGATGCGTGCGAGCGCCGAGCGATTGAGCGACCCCTCGGGGGTCAGAACGCCGGAGCCGAAGCGCGCCGCGACCGCCTCGAGCGCTGGAGTGCCGCGCGCGACCGCCTCGCGCGCGAGGGCGTCGGCGTCGATTACCGGCGCGCCGAGGTGCGCAAAGCGCGCCAGACAGTACGACTTACCTGTGGCAATGCCGCCGGTCAAGGCGACGCGAAGCATGGACGTCAGGCAGGAATACGCGTCGTCGCCGCGGTGAGCGTGTTCCGGAGCAGCATCGCTATCGTGAGCGGGCCCACGCCGCCCGGCACCGGCGTGAGCGCGCCCGCCACGGACGCCACCTCGGGGTGCACGTCGCCGACGACGATCGATCCGCGCCGATCGAACGCCTCGAGTCGCGGCGACGCCGGACCGAAGAGACGCTCGACGATCGCACGATCGGCGACCGGCGTCGTTCCCACGTCAATCACGGCCGCTCCCGCCTTCACGAAGTCGTGCGTCACGAACCCCGGACGGCCAATCGCGGCGACGAGGATGTCTCCGCGCGCGGCCGTTGCGGCGAGGTCGGGCGTCTTCGAGTGGCAGATCGTCACCGTCGCGTCACGCTGCAGCAGCAGAAGGCTCATCGGCTTGCCGACGATCTCGCTGCGGCCGATGACGACAGCATGGCGTCCGCCGATCGCGATCCCCGAGCGATCGAGGATTTCAATCACGCCCGACGGCGTGCACGGCTTCAGCACGGCGCGCCCCTGCACGAGCCGTCCCACGTTGACCGGGTGAAAGCCGTCGACGTCCTTGTCGGGATCGATCGCATCGAACACGCGGTGCGCCGCCGCCTTGCCAAGCGCGGCCGGAAGCGGCGCCTGCACCAGGATCCCGTCGTGGCGATCGCTGCGGTTCAGCCGATCAACGGTGCGCAGCACCTCGTCGAGCGACGCGGTCGCCGGGAGCCGCTGGAGATCGACCCACAGGCCCGTCTCGCTTCCGGCCTTGACCTTGTTGCGGACGTAGACTTCCGACGCGGGGTCTTGGCCGACCAGCAGGATGCCGAGCCCGGGCGGACGGCCGAATCGTGAGGCGAACGCCTGAATCTCCGGCAGCGCCTCCGACCGAATCTGCGCCGCGATCTCCTGTCCATTGAGCAGACGTGCGGTCATGATGTGGTGCGGGCGCCTGTCCTTCCGCTCGACAGCGCCGCGCTCTCCAGCTCTCGCAGGCTTCCCGCCCGCCCGAGGACAACGAGATCGTCGCCCGCGCGCATCGCGGTTTCCGGCGGCGGATTGAAATCCATGTGGCCGTCCGCCCGCCGAATCCCGACGACGACGACCCCGAAGCGCTGACGGACGCTCGCGTCCACCAGCGTACACCCGTCGAGCGGCGAGCCCGCGGTGATGCGTACCTGCTCGAGATTCAAATCGAGGTTGTCGGACGAGGTGGCCAGCTCGACGAAGTCGACGACCGCGGGGCGCAGCGCGGTCTGCGCGAGCTGCAGGCCGCCGATCTGGTAGGGCGAGATCACGCGATCGGCGCCGGCACGCCGTAGCTTGATCCGCGCGTCTTCCGTCTCGGCGCGGCCGATGATGAACAGGTCGGGCCGGAGCAGGCGCGCGCTCAGCACCGTGTAGACGTTCTCCGCGTCCGTGCTGACGGCCGCGATCAACCCCCGGGCGCGATCGATCCGCACGCGACGGAGGACGTCTTCGCTCGAGGCGTCCGCTTCGACCGCGAGATACCCGCGCTCGAGCGCCGACTGCATCCGGTCGGCGCTGCGCTCGATGATGACGAAGGGGACGGCCCGGCGCGAGAATTCGCGCGCGATGATCTCCCCCATGCGGCCGAAGCCGCAGAGGATGAAGTGATGGCTCAGATCCTCGAGCATCCGCGTGTGCCGCCGCCGTCCCACGCGATCCACGATCTGCCCCTCCGCCAGGAGCGCCATGAACAGCGTGAACGCATAGAAGAACGATCCGACGCCGCTGAGGAGAATGACAACGGTGAAGACCTCACCCGCCCGCGTCATCGGGTGGACTTCCCGGTATCCAACCGTCGTGACGGTAATCACCGTCATGTAAAAGGCGTCCCACCAGCTCCAGCGCTCTATGAGGACGTAGCCGACGGTGCCCGCGAGGATGACGGTGGTGATGACGAGCGCGACGACGCGCCATCCCGCCCACCACGGCAGCGGGCGCGCCGTCGTGGCATCCTCCCGGATCTTCGCGGCCGTCAGCCTCGCCATGAGAGGCGCGTGTTCCCTGCGGACTCCGCCACGCGTCCGCGGCCCTACCGCCTCCCGGCGGGCGCGCTCGCGCGGCTGCCATGCCGCAGCACGCTGTGCTTCTCTCCGTACAGGAAGTACACGACGATCCCCAGCACCATCCAGATGATCAGCCGCTCCCACGTCGGACGCGGGAGGCTCGCCATCAGCGCAAACGAGACGAGCGCCGCGAGGGCCGGGACGAGCGGCACGAGCGGCGTCCTGAACGGCCGCTCCAGATCCGGACGCTTGCGCCGCAGCACGATGACGCCGAGCGAAACGATGACGAACGCCAGCAGCGTCCCGATGCTCACGAGCTCACCGAGAATGCCGATCGGCGTGAAGCCGGATGCGAGCGACACGACCACGCCGGTGATGATCGTCGTCACGTAGGGCGTCCGGAACTTCGGGTGGATTTTCGACGCCCAGGCGGGCAGCAGACCGTCCTTCCCCATCGACATGAAGATGCGGGGCTGACCGAGCATCATCACGACCATGACCGAGCTGAGGCCCGCAATCGCGCCAAGCTTCACGATGTAGGGCATCAGGTTCATCAGCCCTTCCCATCCCGTGCCCGCCGCCTGTGCGCGCGCGGCATCGATCGCCACGGCCATCGGCGCGGCGACGCCGAGCTGCGTGTATGGCACGAGTCCGACCATGACGCCCGAGACCAGGATGTAGAGGATCGTGCAGACGACCAGCGACCCGAGGATCCCGATCGGCATGTCGCGCTGCGGGTTGCGCGCCTCCTGCGCCGCCGTCGAGACCGCATCGAACCCGATGTACGCGAAGAAGATCACGCCGGCGCCGCGCATGATCCCGCTCCAACCGAACTGCCCGAACGATCCGGTGTTCGGTGGAATGAACGGGTGCCAGTTGGCGGTGTCCACGAAGAAGGCCCCGGCCGCGATGACGAGCAGCACGACCGCAACCTTGACGATGACGATCGCGGAATTGACCGACGCCGATTCCTGGATCCCGACGACCAGCAGGATCGTTACGAGGATGGTGATGATCACCGCCGGCAGGTTGAACACCGCCGTTGCCACGCCGCCGTCGGCGAGAATGACCTGGGTGCCCGGGGCGGCGCTCAGCGCGGCCGGAAAGGTGATCCCGAGATCGTGGAGAAAGCTGATGACGTAGCCGGACCATCCAACCGCAACCGTCGCGGCGCCAAGCGCGTACTCGAGGATCAGGTCCCACCCGATGATCCAGGCGAAGAATTCCCCGAGCGTCGCGTAGCCGTAGGTGTAGGCCGAACCCGCAATTGGAACCGTCGAGGCGAACTCCGCATAGCAGAGGCCGGCGAGCGCGCTCGCGATACCCGCCAGCACCATTGAAAGCACGATCGCCGGCCCGGCATGCGCGGCGGCCGCCTGTCCCGTGAGCACGAAGATGCCGGTGCCAATGATGGCGCCGATGCCGAGCGAGACCAGATTGACCGGTCCGAGCACGCGCTTGAGGCCGTGTTCGCCGTCTTGGGCCTCGGCCTTGATCTGATCGATCGGTTTGGTCGCGAGAATGGACATGATAGTGGCGGTTCTACGGTTCTACGGTTCTACGGTTCTACGGTTCTACGGTTCTGGGGTTCTAGGGTTCGGTTCGCAAGAGCATACACCGGACGAACCGGAGAACCGGAACCATAGAACGTAGAACCCTAGAACCCTAGAACCTTCAGATATCGGCCGATCTTTTCCTCCGTATTTCCTTCGAGCAGATCAGAGATGACGGCAACGGAGGAGGCCCCGGCGGCCAGGACCTCCGGCGCGCGATCGAGCGTGATGCCGCCGATCGCGACCACGGGCCGACCGCCTCGCACGGCGCGGCGCACGAGCTCGAGTCCGCGCGCGGTGTAGCCGGTATCCTTCGTCGTGGTCGTGAAGATCGGACCAACGGCGATATAGCTCGCCGTGGTCCGGAGCGCGGCGTCGATCTGCGTCTCCGTGTGCGTCGACAGGCCGACGATCGCTTGCGCGCCGACCAGGAGACGCACGGAGTCGACGGACAGATCGTCCTGGCCGACGTGGACGCCATCGGCGCTCGCGAGCCGCGCGATGTCCGCGCGATCGTTGATGATGACCTGCGCGCCGACGTCGCGGCTGCGATGCACGACGGCGTCCGCGAGCGCGAGGCGAGCCGCTCCCGATGCGGTCTTGTCGCGAAGCTGCAGCAGCCGCACGCCGCCGCGAAGGCAGGCCTCCGCGACGCGCAGCGGGTCGCGGCCGCGCGCCCCGCAGAGAGCCGTATCGATGATCGCGTAGAGGGGGCTCAGACGGCTTCGGCGAGGCCGGCGCTGCCGCGCTTCCGGTCGGTCGCGTAGCGCTCCATGAAGGCCGTCCCCAGGCGGCCGGCGCTGAAATCAGGCTCCGCCAGGATCTTGAGGTGCAGCGGAATCGTCGTCTTGATGCCGTCGATCACCGTCATCTCCAGCGTCCGCCGCATGCGCGCGATGGCTTCCTGGCGGTCGCGTCCGTGGACGACGATCTTCGCCACGAGGGAATCGTAATAGGGCGAGACCGTGCACTCCGAGTGCGCGAACGTATCGACGCGGACGCCGGGGCCGCCCGGGACGCTGAACGCGTGGATGACGCCCGGCGAGGGCGCGAACGTGTCCGGATCTTCGGCGTTGATGCGGCACTCGATCGCGTGGCCGTTGAACGTGACGTCCCCCTGCTTGAACGAGAGGCGCTCACCGGCGGCAATCCGGATCTGCTCCTTGACGATGTCGATGCCGGTGATGAACTCCGTCACCGGGTGCTCGACCTGCACGCGCGTATTGACCTCGAGGAAATAGAAGTTCTGGCGATCGTCGAGCAGGAACTCGAACGTCCCCGCGTTGGTGTACTGCACCGCGCGGGCCGCGTCGACGACCGTGCTTCCGAGCTTGCGGCGCATCTTCTCCGTGACCGCCACCGACGGCGCTTCCTCGAGCAGCTTCTGATGGCGGCGCTGAATCGAGCACTCGCGCTCGCCGAGGTGGACGACCGCGCCGTGATGATCGCCGAGCACCTGGAACTCGATGTGCCGCGGATTCTCGACGTACTTCTCGACATAGACGTCGCCGACGCCGAACGCGGCTTCCGCTTCGCGCTGCGCCGTCTTCAGCGCTTTCCCGAGCTCCCCCGCGTTGCGGATGACGCGCATGCCGCGCCCGCCGCCGCCCGCCACGGCCTTGATGATGATTGGATACCCGAGATCCTTCGCGACGCGCGCGGCGCGCTCCTCGCTGTCGACGGGACCCTCGCTCCCTGGTAGAACGGGGACTCCCGCCTTGCGCATCGCCCGCCTTGCGCGCGCCTTGTCGCCCAGCAGCCGGATCACGTTCGGCGTCGGCCCGATGAACTTGATGTGGCAGGCCTCGCAGACCTCCGCGAGATACGCGCTCTCCGACAGGAAGCCGTAGCCCGGATGAATCGCGTCGGCGCCGGTGATCTCGGCGGCGCTGATGATCGCGGGCACGCTCAGATAGCTGTCCGCGCTCCTCGCCGGACCGATGCAGACGTCCTCGTCGGCAAACCGCACGTGCAGCGAGTTCTCGTCGGCTTCGGAGTAGACCGCGACTGTCCGGATGCCCAGCTCGCGGCACGCGCAGATCACCCGAAGGGCGATCTCCCCACGGTTGGCGATCAGTATCTTCTTAAACATGCGGCATCCGCACCGTGGCTAATCCGTCTTGATGGCGAAGAGCCGCTCGCCGTACTGGACGGGTTTGCCGTTCTCGACATACGCGGCCACGATCTCGCCATCGTACTCGGACGTGATCTCGTTCATCAGCTTCATCGCTTCGATGATGCAGAGCACCTGATCCTTCTTGACGCGCTGGCCGACTTCGACGAACGAGGCGGTGCCGGGCTCTGACGAGCGATAGAACGTCCCGACAATGGGCGATTTCACGACCGCGAGCTCGACCGAGTCCTCGATGTCGACGGTCGAATCGTCGAAGACCGGCGACGAGGCAGCTGCCGGCGCGGGCAGCGCCGCGGCAGGCGCGGGGCCGTTCGCGATCGAGGGAGCCGGGAGCTCGGGGGCCGACGAAACGAACACCGGCATCGCACCAGCCTTCCGCACGCGCAGCTTCAGGCCTTCCTTTTCGAGCTCGAATTCCGCAAGGTCGTGCTGCCGCACGAGTTCGAGGATCCGTTCGATGTCGGCGAAGTCCATTAGCTGCTGCAATCGCGTCGGTTCGGGGTTCGGAGGTTCACGTGGTTCAATCCGTTCCGGGTTCGGCGCTCCAAGTTGACGTCATGGGTCGCGAGCCCAGGGAACCTTCGAACCGCGCGAACCCCGAACCCTGTGAACCCCGTGAACCTTGTGAACCCCCAACCCTACAAGATTTCCATCCATATCGGCACATCGGTGAGCAGGTCGCAGCCTCCGGCGGTCACCAGCACGTCGTCTTCGATGCGGACGCCCCCGAGCCCGGGCACGTACGCGCCCGGCTCGATCGTGAAGACCATCCTGGGCTCGACCGGCTCGTCGGGCCGACCCGCAACTGCTTGCCCGATGCGCGGTTCTTCGTGAATCTCCAGCCCGAGGCCGTGTCCCGTGCCATGGCCGAACGCCTTGCCGAGGCCGTGCCGAACGAGCACGTCGCGCGCAGCCCGATCAATTTCGCTAGGTCGAATGCCCGGACGAACGGTGGCAATCGCCGCGTCGTGAGCCTCCGATACGGCATCGAACAGCGGCTGCATGCCGGTCGCGGCTGGCCCGAGCTGGACCGTGCGCGTCAAATCCACGCAGTATCC
>JBKPTE010000007.1:0-44462 GCA_046735335.1 Acidobacteriota bacterium
TACAACGCAAGCTGCGCGGCCGCGCGGCCGATCTGATCCGCGGTTTCGAAGCTGCGCGGATACCCGCGCGTCAGCGCGGCGCGTCCCAGTTCGAGCTCCTCGGGAGTGACCGGGCGGTCACCGCGAATCGCGCGGATCTCCGCCAAGGCTTCGCGCGCGGCGTCGACGGTGGCGTCCGACTGAACGCTCGCCTGCAGCACGAACGGGCCGGGCGCACGCCGGAACTCGAACGCCGTCCGCGCGCCGTACGTGTATCCCTTCTCCTCGCGCAGGTTCATGTTGATGCGGCTCACGAACTGGCCGCCAAGCACCATGTTCAGCACGAGCGCGGCATGGTAGTCGGGCGTGGCGCGCGAGAGCGCCACATGGCCGATCCGCAGCTCGGACTGCGCCGCCGCCGGCCGGTGCACCACCGCGAGACGGTTGACGGGAGGCACGGGCGCGCCGAACGAATCGGGTGACGGAAGATTCATGTCAGCCGCGCTCTTCCACGTGCCGAACGCGCGCGAGGCGGACGCTGCGAGCTGGTCGTGGCTGCCGTCGCCGACGACGACCAGCGTTGCCGTGGATGGCACGAACGCGCGGCGATGAAAGGCCGCGATGTCGCGGACGCCGACGCCGCGCAGCGACGATTCGGTGCCGATGGGAAGATGCCCGTACGGGTGTGCGCGGTACAGCAGCTGCGCGAACACGCGCTCCGCCACCGCGGGCGGCAGGTCGCGCATCTGCAGCAGCCGATTGAGCCGCAGGTCGCGCACGCGATCGACCTCGCGCTGCTCGAAGCGCGGTCGCATGACAATGTCGGCGAGCAGGTCGAACGCGCGATCGAGAGAACGCGCGAGGGTCGTCAGCCCGATCACGGTCGCGTCGTGGCCCACGTCCGTATCGAGCTGCGCCCCGATACGTCCCAGCGCCTCGTGCACGTCGAGCGCGGAGAGATCGCCGGATCCTTCGTCGAGCATGTCAGCCGTGATCGCGGCGAGCCCGGGCCGATCCGGCGGATCGGCGGAGGCGCCCGCCGGCACGAGCAGCAGCGCGCTCACGAGCGGCACCTGCCGGTGTTCCACCGTCCAGACGCGCAGGCCGTTGTCGAGCGTCTGCCGCTCGATGTGCGGGAAGGAAAAGGATCGCTCGGGGCCGAGCGTGGGCAGCTGGGACCGGTCGACTGCAATCATCAGGACACCGACACCGGCCGCGAGCCTTCGATCACGAGGCCAACCCGCCCGCGCGGCACGACGCTCAGCACGACCCGTTTGGGCGTGAGCAGGTGCGTCGACGCGGCGAGACGGAGCGATTCGCGCGTGGCATCGCGGTAGCGCTGGAGATCGCGCTCGAAGAACCCGGGATGGCCGAGAAACGTGTTGTACGCGTTCAGCTGATCGGACTTCCCTCCGAACCCTCCAACCGTCTGCAGCCGGAAGAGGAAGTGCGCCTCCGCCTGCGCGAGGCTGCGCTCCAGCTCCGCGGGAGTCGGGCCGCGTTCCGCGAACGCCGCGAGCTCGCGGCCAATCGCGCGCTCGACGTCGGCCAGCGGGCGGCCGGGCGCCGCGGTGGCGACGATCTGAAAGAAGCTTCCCAGCTCGCGTGAATTCTGCGAGGCGGCCACCTCCGTCGCAACGCGCTGTTCGTACACCAGCGCCCGGTACAGGCGCGACGTCTTGCCGCTCGCCAACAGGTCGGCCACCAGATCCAGTTCCGCGTCGCCGTCGGCGAACAGCGCGGGCGAATGCCACGCCAGGTACAGGCGCGGCAGCTCCACGCGATCCTCGAGGACGAGCCTGACTTCGCCGGCCGGCCGATCGCCACCGTGCGCGACGACGGGGGCCGCGGCCGGTCCTGCAGGAATATCCCCGAAGTACCGCTCGGCGAGCCTGATGGCGGTGCCCGCATCGACGTCGCCTGCGAGCGCCAGCGAGGCGTTCCGCGGATGGTAGTAGCGCTGAAAAAACGCGCGCACGTCGTCGATCCGCGCCGCCTTCAGATCTTCCGCGGCTCCAATCGTCAGCCAGTGATACGGATGATCGGGCGGGAACAACGCTTCGACGATCGCCATCCCCGCCATTCCGTACGGGCGGTTCTCGTAGTTCTGCCTGCGCTCGTTGAGTACGACATCGCGCTGGTTCTCGAACTTCTCGTCCGTGAGCGCGGGAAGGAGATACCCCATGCGATCCGATTCCATCCACATCGCCAGGTCCAGCGCGTTGGTCGGGACGACCTCCCAGTAGTTCGTCCGGTCCGCATTGGTCGAGCCGTTCAGCGCGGCGCCGGCTTGCTGCAGCGGCTGGAAGTACCCTCGGTCGTAGTGCTCCGACCCCTCGAACATGAGGTGCTCGAACAGGTGCGCGAAGCCGGTGCGCCCGGGAACTTCGTTCTTCGACCCCACGTGGTACCAGACGTTCACGGCGACGATCGGAACGCCGTGGTCCTCGTGCACGACCACGTCGAGGCCGTTGTTCAGCGTGTGCTTGACGAACGGGATGTCCATGATGCCTATCGGACGGGCATCAGCGGAATCGCCGTCTTCTTGTAGCTCGCGATCGAGATCTGCGCGGCGAGCTGCTCCGCCGCCGTGCGGAACGCCTGTGCCGCGGGCGACTTCGGCTCGCCGATCACGATCGGCACGCCCGTATCGCCGCCGATGCGGATCGGCTCGTAGATCGGTATCCGCCCGAGGAACGGTACGCCCATGTCGCCCGCGAGGGATTCGCCGCCGCCTTTCCCGAAGATGTCGCTCTCGCTGCGGCACACGGGGCATACGAAGTGGCTCATGTTCTCGATCAACCCGAGCGGCGGCACGTTCAGCTTCTGGTACATCCGCACGGCACGGCGCGTATCGGCGAGCGAGACGGTCTGCGGCGTCGTCACCACCACGCTGCCGACCACCGGCACGCTCTGACTGAGGCTGAGCGCAACATCGCCCGTTCCGGGCGGCATGTCGACGATGAGGTAATCGATGTCCTTCCAGGCCACTTCGCGGAAGAACTGCTGGATGACCCCGTGCAGCATCGGGCCGCGCCAGATGACGGCCGAGTCGTCCTGCGTCAGGAACGCCATGGAGACGAGCTGGATCCCGAACTGCTCCGCCGGAACGATCTTCTTGCCGTCCGTCGTGAGCTGCGTCTGGATGCCCAGCATGATCGGGACGTTGGGGCCATAGATGTCGCCGTCGATCATCGCGACACGGCCGCCGGCCTGGCTGAGCGCGATCGCGAGATTCACCGCGACGGTCGTCTTTCCGACGCCCCCCTTTCCCGCACCGACGGCGATGATGTTCCGCACTCCGGGCACCGGGCTCTTGCTGAAGTCCGCCCCGGCGGCCTGGCGGACCTGCGCCGTCATCTGCACGTCGACCGAGGCGACGCCTGGAATCTCCGAGACGACCGCCCGCGCCTGATCGCGCATCTGGTCCTTCACCGGGCACGCGGGCGTTGTCAGCTCGATCGTGAACGACACGCGCCCGGCGTCGATGCGCAGGTCCTTCACGAACTTCAGCGCCACGATGTCGCGGTGCAGATCGGGATCGCGCACGGCCCTGAGCGCGTCGAGCACCTGGGCCTCTGAAACCTTCATCAACTCACTCATTACGCATTCACCCGCACGCTCGATCTCAGCTCACGCACGCTCTGCGGCGATGGGGCCGACGATCGGCAGCTTGAACTCCTCTCCCTGGTACGCCTTGAACATCAGGACGAGCCAGAGAATCGCCGACACCGGAACGATCACGACCACGCCCAGCACGATGCCGAGCAGCGGCACGGCGTTGAACAGCAGCCACAGGACAGTGATGCCGCCAAACGTCAGCAACGACTGCATCGCGTGAAACCGTACGAACCGGTTCTCCTTCTCCACGAGCAGGAAGACGACGGCGGACACGAACCCGACCAGATAGCTCAACGCGGCGGCAAGATTCGCGTCGAGCCCTGTCGACGTCTTCTCCGTGTGGAGGAGCGGCATGCGTCCTACGCCGCGCCGGCGGGCGGCGGTTCGAACATGGCGCGCGACTCGTTGTGCAGCAGGACCCAGAACGTATAAATCCCCAGCGCCGTGCCGAACGGGAGCACGAACAGGTTCAGCAGCGCGAGCACCAGCGCAAACGTTCGGCCCGCAGCGCGATACGCGCGAATCGCCCGGCCCGTCCAGGCGTTCGCCCACCCCGCCGCGCTGAGCGCGAGCCCGAACACGACGAACAGCAGCGCGGTGAACGCGGCCGTCAAGGGATCCGCATCCGTGCGCGCGATCGCCGCGGCGCCGGCCGCCAGCAGCATCAGCGACACTCCGACCAGGAGCCCCATCGCGCCCCACGCCAGTTGAAGAATGCCGAGCAGATTCACGTGGGAGCGCATGGCCGTCCGCGAGCCGTCTCTCCCCGGATTCTATCAGGTTGACGAGTGTCCCGGCGGCCCGCCGCTGGCGCGCGAAACGCGCCGTACGTCAAGCACAAACGCGCAAAAAAGTGAAGGCCGATTCCGGCGTTGACTTGAGGCGCACGCTGCGGCATCGTTTCTGCAGCACGACCGCGAAGGCGATGCGCGACTATTACGAAGTGCTCGGCGTATCGGCGGATGCAGGCGCGGACGAAATCAAGCGCGCGCACCGTCAATTGACCCGGCGCTACCACCCGGACATCTCGGGCGAGGAGCTGGCGGGCACGGCTATCGACTGTCTCGCCGACGAAATTGCGATCGATTTCCCATCTGTGAACACGGTGCTCGATCGCATGCGCCAGTCGTTCTTCGGCGATCGCTCGGCCGCGCAGCACGCGCCCGACGTCGTCGTCTCGCCGCAGGAAGCGTTCTGGGGCGCAACGGTTCCCGTGCACTTGTCCGTGCGCCGCGTGTGCGCCGGGTGCGGCGGCCGCGGCGAGGTGTGGAGCGACTGGTGTTCCGCGTGCGGCGGCCTCGGGGACACGCCGCTCGCCTGCGACATCCGTCTCCGCATTCCGGCGGGCGTCCGCGACGGCGTCCGCGTCCGCTTCAGGATCGCGTCGCCCGCCGTGCGCGAGACGACGATCGTCGCGCGCATCGTGATTCGCTGATCGCGTTTCGGGGGTGCGGGATCCGGGGTTCGGGATCCGAGGTTCGGGGTCCGGGTTCGGGGCCGGGATTGCCGATTCCGGATTGGGGATTATCGGATTGAAAGAGTGTCCTCTGTGCGGCGAGATGATGCGGCTGACGGAGCGCGAGCGAGCGGATCGCCTGCCCGGATCGAGCCAGACCTCCGTCCGGCACGTCCGCGAATGGGTCTGCCCGGAATGCGACTACTGGGAAGAAGCCGAAAGCGGCGAGGAGTAGCGCCAGCGGCGCGGCAGGTCTAGCGGGCCCCGAGCGTCAGCAGCATTTCCTTGCGAAGGGCGTCGTCGAAATCCTCGAACTTCAGCGCGGTTTCGCACTCGTCACAGAGCACTTCGATAACGGCGGGCCGCCCTTCCTCGTTCACTTCCACGCGCGCGTCGTCCAGGCGCACCACGTGCATCTGCAGGGTCTTGACCAGAAAATTACGGTCGTTCCCGCAGTTCGGACACGTCAACGACATCGAGCCTTACTCCTGTCCGCCCCGCGCGACGCCGGTCTCACTCGGAGCCGGCCGGAAGGGCGCCACAAACCCCCGAATTGTACGGGAGGGGTTAGCCATACGCAATCAAGATCTTCGGCTGCCGGAAAGAAGATGCACGGGGAGATGACGGCGGCGGCGACGAACGGGGACCGGCGGGGACTCGGGAACGCGCAAAGGCGCAGCTACTCGTCCTCCTCCCCTTCCTCGAATTCCGCTGGATCGCCGAGGCGAAGAATCTGGCCCGTTGCGTGGCCCGACAGAATGCAGTGTGGCCCCTTCGCTTCGAGCGAGACAACCGCGACATCCCAGGGGCGAGCGCGGTACGCCGCCGCCACGCATCCGCACGGCAGCCCTTCGAGCGCTTCGAGCTCGAAGATCGTACTCGTGGGCCTGACGGAACTGAGCGTCGCCGCTGGGACTGCCATACCGTACCTCCGCTCGCCGGATACTCGAGGCGTCCGGCGCTCGCCGGCGTTCAGTGCAATACATACGCCAGCTATTCGGTTAGACAGGCTTGTGGGGGATTTGGTTCCCGCGGCCGGCGAACTAACTGAGAATGCGCGATTTCCGACGAGTGCTCCCGCGCGACCTACCGGCGCCGGGCGTGACGCCTGCAGGCTACACCAGGCCCGGATACGTGACCCGTCCGTGATCGACTTTCGCGAACTCGCTCAGCCGATGCGGCTTAGCTTCACCCGTCGGCAGTATGTGGCGGACCGGAACACCTCGCGCCAGAAGTGCATCTGCTATCAATTGTCGGTGGCATCGCCACCAAACGGCTTCCGCGCACATGACCACCGTCGGATGCCCCTGTGCAAACTCGAGAAGACTGTCGAGCGCCTCCCGAAACGCGGGCGTCTGCATGTGATCCGCGTATCCGCGAAAGCTGGGATGGCGCCAGGCGGTATTCGTCGAATCGGGTCGCGGTTTTCGCAACCCGCCAAGCGCTGGAAAATGGCGGTAAGTGATCCCCCTCGCACGAAGAGACGCCTTGAGCGTCGCGGCGTTGAACTGCGGGTTGCGGGCTGATTTCGGAACCGTGCGAACGTCCGCGAGGCGCGTGATGCCGTGCCGTTTGAGCAGGGCGGCGAACACGTCCGCCGGATGCGTCGAGTGCCCGATCGTGAAGAGCGCAAGGCCGGCAACCGTCATCGTTCAATGCGCGCGCCGTCTGCCGAGCCGTCATGACAGCGCCGGAAGTCGTACTCATGTCCGCCCGGCGCGATCCATACCAGGCGGCCGTCGCCCGGCGAACCTGCGACTGCAAACATCGCTCGGAGCGACTCGGGAAGCACCTCGGCCAGGCTTCCACGGCCCGGCTGCATCGTCCCGTCCCTGAGCACGGTGCAGAGGTACAAACGATCGCGCGCACGCGTCAGCGCGACGTAGAACAGGCGTTTGGTTTCCTCCCGTTCGCGGCTCCTTTCGAGCTCGTCCGTCTCCGAAACGAACGGCCCGACGGCGACGTCGTCCCCGGCAACGCGAACCGGTCTGGGGGGCCCGCTCGCGCCCTTCGCCAGATTGACGACGAACACGATTGGAAACTCCAGGCCTTTCGACGCGTGGACCGTCATGAGATTGACGGAGTCGAGGGCTTCGAGCACCGCATTCGATTCGTCGCCCGCGCTCAACGACTCGAGATGGTCGGCGATTCGCGCGAGCGTTGCGTAGCCGCGGTTCTGGATGCGCCGCATGAGCCCGCGCATCTTCTTGACGTTCTCCCACGCCTGCAGGCGCCTGGGGCCGCAAAGCTCGTACGCATACGCCGTCTCCGCCAGGATCCACTCGATGAGGTCCGCCGGCGGCACGCGATCGACGCGCGAGATCCAGCGCGGGATTTCGCGTCGTGCCTGCTCGAGGACCCGCCGATCGTCCTCCGGCAGGCGATCGAGCGCGATCGGCGGCTCCTCCGCGGTCAGCGCAGCCGCGATATTCGGGGACATCAGCGCAAGCGCCTCGTCGGACACACGCAAGAGGCGCGAACGCAGCAGCGCCGCCGCGCGCAGCTCCGACGTCGGGTCGGCCAGATACCTGATGAGGGCCGACAGATCCTTGATTTCGTCCGAGTCGAAGAACCCGAGGCCCTTGTAGACGTACGTCGGCTCCCCGGCCGCCTCGAGCGCCTGCTCGAATTCGCGATGGCTCGCGCGCGATCGAAACAGGATCGCCAGGTCACCGGGCCGCGCCGGGCGCGCGAGCCCCGTCTCCCGGTCGCGAATCGTCTCGGCCCCGAGCACACGCGTGATCTCGGCCGCGACGAGCGCCGCGCAGGCGACAGGATCCTCTGCTGCCGCCACGCCGAGCGCGAATCCGCGTCCATCCGAGAGATCGCCAATCGGAAAACGATCCGAGCTGTCGTAGCGGAAATCGCCCGGACGTGATGCGTCTCGGCCGATCTCCTCGAACAGATCGTTCACGAATGCGAGCAGCTCGGGACGTGCGCGGAAGCTTCTCGAAATGGATCGCGTGACTTTCGCGCCGGGACGCAGACCCTCGATGAAGGTGCGCGCATCGTTCAGCAACGAGACGTCGGCGTCCCTGAACCGGTAGATCGACTGCTTGCGATCTCCGACGATGAAGATGGAAGGGTGGCGGGCGATGCCTGCGCCTTCGCCCCATGCCTTGACGAGCAGCGAGACGAGCTCCCATTGCTTCCGGCTCGTGTCCTGAAACTCGTCGACCAGCACGTGGTGATACCGGCCTTCGAGCCGGAAGCGGCTCTGCGAAAACTCGTCCATGCGCTGCAGCAGATCCACGGCGCGCTGCAGCACGTCCGAGAAGTCGAGGACCGACCGCTCGTCCAGCGCGGTTCGGTACTGCGCGAGCGCGATCGCGAACATGCGCCGGATGCCACGCGCGAGCACGCCATTCAGATCCCGCGCGAACGCGCGGACGATCCGCTCGACGGGTTCGCTGAGCGCCAGCGCCGTCGTGCGATGCTGCCGTCCCCCCGTTACGCTCGGGTAGTCGTCGTTCACGAACGGGTGAATCCGCTCGCTGCTCCGTCCTTTGCCCGTTGTCGTCAGGAAGTGGGCGGCCACCCGATCGAGCAGCGCACGCACCTGCGCATCGTCGGCCTGGAGGAACGACTCGAGGCGGTGCAGCTCGCGCGCGAGCATCGCGTACCTCGGATGCCGGGTTGGCCCCTCGTCGACGAATGCCGCACGGCCGCCTGGCAGGGCATCGAACAGATCGATCAGGCTCCGCACCGCCCGAGTACAGGCCGTGCGGCCGGTCACGTGCGCCGGGGATTTCTCGAGGAATCGATCCAGCACGTCCCACGCGACCAGCCGCCGCTGGAGCAGGTGCGCCAGTCCGTCACGGGCTCTCGCCAGACCGAGCTGCGCGAGCACGAGCGCCACGTCGGGTTCACGCTTCGCCAGCGAAATGAAGATCGCGAGCGACGCGTCCAGCGAGGCGTCGACGATCCGCGGCACCTCCGTCTCGTCTGCGAGTGTGAAGCCGGGGTCGAGATCCGCCTCGAGAGGAAACTCGCGCAGCAGCGCCAAGCAGAACGCGTCGATCGTGCTGATGTGAATGTCCGCCAGGCGATCGCGCAGCGCCAGCCATCGGCTCCGATCCATTGGAGAGCTCTGGGCGGAGCGGCGCAGCTCGCGGACGATGCGCGCGCGCATCTCTGCAGCCGCCTTGCGCGTGAACGTAATCGCGAGAATGTTCGCCGGGTCCACGCCCTTGGCCAGCAGGTTGACGTATCGTGCGACGAGGACCGACGTCTTCCCCGTTCCGGCAGAGGCTTCGAGCACGACGTTCTGGTCCGGGGATTCCGCAAAGGCCCGCGCCTCGGCGTCCTCGTCGAGCAGTCCCGCATCCGTGCGAGCGCACCGCGGATCGAAGAGCGAGAGCTGATCACTCATCGCCCACGTAGTCCTTCCGGCAGACGCTCGGGTAAGGGCACCAGTTGCAGAGGAACAGCTCGGCGGGCTGCACCGGGAAGGCACCTGCTTCGATTCCCTGAACCGCAGCCACGAATCGCGACTGTCCGTCCGCGAGCGCCGCGTCGAGATCGTGCGGCGTACGCCCGAGCGGCACGAACGGCTGCCGTTCGCGAAACGCCACGTAGCCGGCACGGCCAACCGTCCAATGCCGGCCGTGGCGGCCGTCCAGCGCCTGCACGGCGCCGGTGCCGTAGATCGGAAGCTGCAGCGCGCGATCTCTGGCGGGCGCGCGCCCGAGCTTGTAGTCGATGATCCGCAGCGTGCCGTCTTGGAGAAGATCGATCCGATCGGCCTTCGCCCTGACGGAGATCGTCACCGCCTCGTCATCGGCTCCCGTCAGGACCAACGGGCGCTCGAGCTCGTGTTCGAGAAGCCGCTCGATCACGGGAACGCCATGCTCCACTTCGAAGGCGAACGCGCGTTCGGCGAGGCCGCTGCTCACGGCGGATCCCAGGAGCAGCGTACGCTCCAGCGCCCGATCCCCTTCGGGCAGGGCATCGAGATGGCGCTCGGCAATCGACGAGAACGACTCGACCGCGTCGGCAACGTTCTCCTGCGTGATCGCGCCCCGTCCATCCGCCTGCCACCGTTCGAAGAACTCGCAGAAGACGGCATGTACGAATTGACCGCGTTCCTGCGGCGTCATCCACCCCTGCTCGTCGCGTTCCTCCGGGAGCTTCAGAACGTGCGCGGCGAAGTAACGGAAGGGACAATGCACGTACTGCTCGACATAGCTGACGCCGTACGCGGCGGGCGGACGCGGATGCGTGTAGCCCTGAAACCGTCGATCGCCGAACGTACGGCCCACCCTGACGTCCAGCCAGGCGGCGGCGGTTTCCGACAGAACCGAGCGGTCAACAGGTTCGATCGCGAGCGCCTCATGAACGAAGGCACGCGACGACGGCGACGGGACGTGCCGTTCGATCACGAGCCCCGCGGCCTCGACGTCCTCGATGAGCGGAGAGGGAGGTACGAGCGCATCGTCTTCGAGGCTGAACGTGGAGAGCGACACGCGGCGCCGTGGCAGGCTCAGCAAATCCTGGAACTGCGCGCGCGCCGCCGCGAGACGGTCCTGCTCGGACGGCCACCCGAGCTGCGACAGGAGCGACTGCGGATAGAAGATGCTGCGGTGACTCCTCTCGGGCCAGTCTCCTTCGACGAGCCCCACTATCCGAAGGTCATCGACGTCGGCAAATGCAGCAGCGGCCGCGTCCATGAGACGGAGACCCTGCTCGCCCAGGCGCGGCGAGAACATCTGCCCTTCGATCCAGCGCCGGACCATGCCTGAAAGCTGCCCGATCGAGAGCCGCTCGGCGTCGTGCGCCGAGTGCGCCGCTTCCAGCGCGTGAAGCGCGCCCAGCACGGCGGCACGGGCGCGCATGTGGCGCGCGCACCACTCGTCCTCCGGCGCGGGGAGGCGCTCGTGCGCCGCCACGAACGACAGAAGTCCGTGGATCTGATCGCCGGCCGTACCGGCCACGATTGCCGCGTGCAGCTCGCGGGCGGCTGCGGCCGCAATCCCGAGCGCTCGCACCGCGCGCTGCGGCCAGCGCTTCGGTGAAGCGTCGGCCGTCGCATCCGCCGCCAGCTTTTCGAGCCGCTCGATGCCCCCCAGGAACTTGCGATTGACGAGGAGGCGATCGAGCGCCGCGACGTCGCCGCGATCGAGCGGGGCGTCCCCGGGGCCGAAGCACAAGTGCGGCGAGCGCAGCAGTTCGACCAGCGCGCTCCGGGTGAAGTCAGCGCCTATGGCGCCGAATACCAGATCGATCGCCGCCGCGAACGGCTCGGCAGCGAGCGGCAGACTATCGTACGCCTGATACGGGAGCCGCGCATCGGCAAACACCTGGCTCGCCAGATAGACGTACGGAAGCGGGCGCTGAAACACGACTGCCATGCGCTCGGCGCGGGCGGCCTGCGCATCCTTCACCCATCTCGCAACGCCCGCAAGCTCCTCCTCACGATCTCGAAAGACGAAGGCACGCGGCGCGTCCGTGCCGCTCGCATCCGGCACGACGAGCATCGGTGGCCGATCGGCGGATGTCAGCCGAACCTCTTCGAGCCCTGGGAGCAGATCGTGCAGCCGCTGGTGCAGGCCAGCGGCGAGCCGTGCCTCTGTTGCGACGATATCGATCCGCTCGAGGCCGGGAATCCGTGCGAGCAGATCGAAGTCGGCCGTCCAGAGCCCATGGCGGTCGGATGCCTGGTCGCCTGTCGTGACGACGACGCTTCGATAGAGCGGTTCGGGGGCGTCGAGCGCGACCGCACGGACGCCGTGCTCGTCGGTGCGGCCGGTCGCACCGATGCGCACCTCGAACTGAAGAAACGCCGCGGTCAGAAAAGCCGTCTGCTCGAGCAGCCTCGCGGCGCCGCGATCGTGGGTGGCATCATGCTCGAGCGATCCGGTCAGCAGTCGATCGAAATCCGCCACCGTACGGCCGCGCCGTCGCAGCTCGTCGTACAGCGCCAGCATTTCCACGACGAGCCCCGCGCGAAGGCGGAACGGCGGCTCGGCGCCGCCCGCGCTGGCCTCCGACGCCGCGCGGCGCAGGATCACCTCGCGCTCGAGCGCGCTCAGCGGGACGATGGAGAGCCGGTGCGCCAGATCCTCGTACAACTCGTCGCGCGTGAGCAGCGCGACGTCGGTGCCGCCCGGCACGGCGCGACGCAGCTCTTCCGCGCTCGTGCGGGACGGCACGATGACGGCGCACGGACGTGCGTCCGCTGACTCGATTCCCAGGCGGTCGAGAATGGCGCGCTGAAACGTTCGCAGATCGGGGACGCGGATGAGTCGCGTCGTACGAGGCGTAATCACTGAAGATCGGGGACTCTCTTCAATCGCTGCAGCTCCTCGGACGCGCGGTCGAGCAGCATCAGGGCTCCAGCAGCCGCCGAAGACGCTTCCCAGGCCGGCTGCATCTCATTCGTACTGACCGCCAATTGGCGCGAGCTGACCGCTCGGGCGGCAAGCTGCGCGGCGCTCGTGAGCAGACCATGCGCCTTCTCGCCGCCCGGAGGCGGCGTGATGCCGCTCAGCAGCCTGGACGCGTTCGCCGTCTGGCCCGCCAGCCACACGAGCATCTGCCGCGGCGTGCTCTCGAGCTGACGGATGGCTTCGAGGCGGCCGCGGCTGGCCCGCAGCATGGCCGCCGGCGCCGCCATCGCACGCTCGTATTCCTGCAGCACTTCAAGGCGCGCCGCCCATTGATCCCGCGCGAGCTGCAGGCGCCGCGCGGCATCGAGGCGCGCGTCGAGCGAGGCGAGCAGCGACGCCAGCTCGCGGGGCCTCGCCTCGCCAAGACGGCGATCCACTACGAGCGCCCGCTGTTGCAGCGCCTGAAGCGCGCGCACGTTTGCGCCGCGCGCGTAGCGATCCGCCGCGTCGATGAACCCGCGCGTGAACTCGACGTAGTTCTTGTCGATCCGCTCCTCGATCGCGAGTGCGGAGGCGACGCGCGCGCGCAGCGGCGCAATCCATTCCGCATCGTCGCGGCCCGCGAGGCTCTGCGTGATCGATCGAAGCAGCGTCGTGCGCTCCGCCGGATCCTCGGTCAACTGCGCCGCATGGAAGGCGCTCTCGGTCGTTTCGTGGAAATCGGGCGCGTTCATCAGGGGAACCGAGGGGGGCGCCGCGAGGTTCGCGATGAGGGTCAGGTCGAAATTGCGGCCGCCGGCCGCCTCGCGCACTTCCGCAATCACGTCGTCGAACATGCCGGCCAGCTTCGCGACGTCCGTGGCGCGGTACGCGTAGTGCTCCGCGGCCCACCGCGTGACGTTCCGCCTCGCCTCCAGCGCCATCGCGACCTTGCGGTCGGGATCGCTCGTGACGGCAATGTCGCTCAACGCGCGCGACACGGCGTCGCTCAAGAGCGCGTAGTCGTTCGGCCCGCGCGTTTCGGCATACCTGGCGGCGCGTGCCGCTTCGGCGTACGCGTCCGTCTGCTCCCAGTTGACCGTCGACGCAGGGATGCTGAGAAGCTGCAGGGTTGGAGCGTCCGGCGTCCCTCCGAGCGGCATCGAGAGCACCACTTGATCGGCGACGCGCGCGTACTCGCCGTAGCTCACGAGCGTGGAGCCGTCGTTGAGGAAGACGCGAAAGAGCGTTGCGCGCGAGGACGCCGACTGCGCGCTCGCGAGCGCCGCGGGCGAGAGCAGGCAGGCCGCGACAACCGCGCGAAACGTCGCTGTGGAAAACATGTGGACGGAACGTGGAAAGCCTGTGGACATTCTGTCACGAGCAGAATATTTTTTCGCGGTCTGTTCCGGTTTGCGCGGCCCTGCTGCATGTTGATGCGCCTTCGATCCTCCTTTCGCTTGCGCGCCGCGCGCGGCGCGCTAGAATGCTCCCCGACTCCCCGAGACAACGCCGTCGCACAGCCGTGACCGTTCATCATTTTGCACACATCATCAACGGCCGCGAGTACCGGATCGAGGTCTCCGCGGTCGCCCTTGGCAAATGGCGTGCGCAGATTGCGCGCGTGCCCGGCGGATCCCGCGCCCTCATGCCGTTCTACGGCCGGACGCCCGACGAAGCCGCCGCCGAGCTCAGGCGTTGGCTGAGCCTCGCCCACGGACGTCCAATAGGCCAGGCCTGAGGCCCCTTCGGTTGTAGTCGCACCGTGTGACAGGGGAGGTCCACGGCCAGCGTTGCGCGTCGGCGAAGTCGCGCTACTCTGTGTCGTGCCCTCGCCCTATCCGCTCGCGCCGCCGATCGAGCCGATGCTCGCCAAGGTCGCCGAGGACCTGCCTCGCAACGGCAACCTGTTGTATGAGCCGAAGTGGGACGGCTTTCGCGCGATCGTGTTTCGCGGCGGCAGCGACGTCTACATCCAGAGCCGCGACCTGCGCCCGCTGGACCGATATTTTCCCGAGCTGCACGACGCCCTGCTGACCGGACTTCCCGACGGCTGCGTCGTCGACGGCGAGATCGTGATTGCGACGGGCCGCGGACTCGACTTCGACGCGCTGCAGCTTCGCCTGCACCCGGCAGCCTCGCGCGCGGCGAAGCTCGCGCGCGAGACGCCCGCGGGATTCGTCGCGTTCGACGTGCTGGCAGTCGACAAGGAGGATCTCCGCGACGCCCGGCAGCAGGAGCGGCGCACGCGCCTCGAACGGCTGCTGCGGCGGGCGGCGCCTCCGATTTACGTGACGCCGATGACGCGCGACCCCGACGTCGCCGCCGAATGGCTCGACCGCTTCGAGGGTGCGGGACTCGACGGCGTGGTCGCCAAACCGGCGGACGGCCCGTATCAGCCCGGCAAGCGCGCGATGATCAAGATCAAGCACGTGCGAACGGCCGACTGCGTCGTTGCGGGCTTCCGCTGGTACAAGGACCACAAGAACGATCTGATCGGGTCGCTGCTGCTCGGGCTGTACGACAAGGACGATCACCTGCACCATGTCGGCGTGACCTCGTCGTTCACGATGACGAAGCGCAGACAGCTTGCGGTGGAGCTGGCGCCATTGAGGCAACACGCGCTCGATGGCCATCCGTGGCGCGAGTGGGCCGCCGCCGATGGGGGCGAGTCGACGCGCATGCCGGGGGGACAGAGCCGCTGGAGCGCGGGAAAAGACCTGTCCTGGGAGCCGCTGCGGATCGAGCGCGTCTGCGAGGTGAAGTACGACCACATGCAGGGGCCGCGGTTCCGCCACGCCGCGATTTTCCTTCGGTGGCGTCCGGACAAGCGGCCGAAGGACTGCCGCTACGATCAGCTCGACGTCACGGTTCCGTACGAGCTTTCGAAGGTCTTCGGCGCGGCGGGGCGTGGCCGCTGACGCCGCTCCAGTCGTCTACGTTGTCGTCCGGGTCGAGCGGTTCCTGCGCGGGGCGCAGCGCCTCCGGCACGTGCTGCAGGTTCACGCGGATTCGCGTCCACGTTCTGTAGCGCCCTCGCATCGCATCGACGAGCACGTCGGCGGGCTCGAGATGCGCCGCGGCCTCCCGATGCCGTGCCTTCCATCGATCGAGGCCCGCCAGCGCGTCCTTCTTGTCGCGCGCACGGGCTATCTCTAATAAAGGATGCACTGGGGTGCGCCGGCGTGACGGCGCAACCCGCGGCGATTCGCCGGGCTGCTTGCGGTAATGCGGCGGCCACGGCGCGTCGCCCAGACCTTCCTCCGCCTGCCGCGCAGACAGATCGAGCAGCGCGTCCAGCGATCCGGCGTACTCGTCCATTGCCGCATGACGGTCGCCAACGGCCGCGAACCGCGATGGCATCGTCGCCAGCGTGAAATCGCCCGGCTCGCACGCGTCGATTTCGTCCCACGCGAGCGGCGCGGAGACGCGCGCGTCCGAACGCGGGCGTACGGAATACGCGGCAACAATCGTGCGGTCCTTCGCGTTCTGGTTGTAATCGAGGAAGACGCCCCGCCGCTCTTCCTTCCACCATTTGCTGGTCGCCAGATTCGGCGCACGCCGTTCGACGTCGCGCGCGAGCGCGAGCGCCGCACGCCGGACCTCCTCGAACGTCCATCGGCGCGCGATCCTGACATAGATGTGCAGTCCGCGGGACCCCGACGTCTTCGGCCATCCGACCAGCCCCATCTCGTCGAGCGTGGCGTGAACGAGGTGTGCGACCTGTCGGATCTGCGGCCATTCGACGCCTGGAACCGGATCCAGATCGACTCGCAGTTCGTCGGGGCGATCCAGGTCATCGGCGCGGATGGGATGCGGGTGCAGCTCGAGGCACCCCAGATTGGCCATCCATACGAGCGTGGCGGCGTCGCGCGGCACGACCTCCTCGGCGGTACGGCCCGATGGGAATCGGAGTTCGACGACGTCGATCCAGGAGGGGCGGGACTTCGGCGCGCGCTTCTGGAAGAAGAACTCGCCGTCGATGCCATTGGGGTAGCGCACGAGGACGTTCGGCCGGTTCCCCGCCGCCCGCAACGCGCCATCGGCGACGGCAATGTAGTAGCGAGCGACATCCAATTTCGTGTACCCGGCCGCGGGAAACAGAACCTTTGACGGATTGGAAACCGCGACCTCGCGTCCTGAGACGGTGAGCAGCTCGCTATCCGCGCGCATCCCCGGATCATACGGTCAGATCTCTCGCGGAGCCCGCACGAGAGCGAAGGGCGCTCTCAGTTCTGAGGCGTTCGCTGCACCGCGTGAGATCGTGACCGCGCTACTCCTGCCGTAGCGCGATGATCGGGTCCACCCCCGCCGCACGGCGCGCCGGCAGATAGCAGGCGATGAGCGCGGCAATTCCGAGGACGAGCGCGACCGCGGCGTACGAGACGGGATCCGCCGGCTGCACACCGAAGAGCTGGCTTTGCAGCAGACGCGTTGCCGCAAGGCTCGCGGCTGCGCCAATCGCGAGGCCGACGACGGCGAGACGTCCTCCCATGCCGAACACGAGACCGAGGACGTGCCGTCGCGGCGCACCGAGCGCCATCCGGACGCCAAGTTCGTGCGTGCGGCGCGCGACGTGGAACGACAACACGCTGTAGATGCCCGCAGTGGCGAGCACGAGCCCGAGGGCCGCGAAGACGCTGAAGAGCGCCATCGTGAACCTGGGCTGCACCACCTCTTGTCCCAGGATTTCGCTGACCGTGATCGGACGTCCCAACGGCTGTTCCGCATCGATGGCTCTCACTTGTGCGCGAATCGGATTGATCAGCAGATTGGGCTCGCCTGCCGTACGGACGACGAACATGCGCTGCAGCGGCGCGATGATCGTGTATGGGATCACGATGACAGGCGTGGGCTCCTGTCTGAGACCGGCGTTCTTGGTGTTGGCGATTACGCCGACGATCGTGACGTCTGGTGGCCGGCTGCCATCGACGAGTGCGCGCGCGGGCGGATGCTCGAGAATTCCGAGCCGCACGATCGCGCCGATCGGGTTCTGGCCTGCAGGCCACAGCCTGGCCGCCGCCTCGTTGACGACGGCGACCCGGTCCGCGCGGCGGACGTCCGCTGCGTCGAACATGCGGCCCGCGCGCAGCGCGATGCCGTACGTGCGGAGATGATCGGCACCCGCGAGCGTCACGCCGATACGCTTCGTATCGTCAGCGGGCTGCCCGGAAATCCTGTAAGAGCTCTCCGGCGCGCCAAACGGATGGCCGAAGGTCGCCGCTTCCACGCCAGGCAGAGCAGCGGCGCGATCCAGCAGCTCTTGCGCAAAGTTGTTGCGCTGCTCGAGCCTCGGATATTTGGCTGGCGCGAGCGGAACGCCCACGAACAGGACGTGTTCCGCGTGTATCCCCGAATCGACATTCTGAAGCGCGATGAACGTCCGGATGGTCAGGCCGGCGCTCGCGAGCAGCATGACCGACAACGCGACCTCCGCGACCACCAGCAGATTCCGCGTGCGGCTGCCGTGCACGCCCGCGCCGGTGCTCCGGCCCGCCTTCAAGGCCTCGGCAACCTCCGGTCTGGACGCCTGCAGCGCCGGCACGATGCCGAAGACGATCCCCGTCAGTAGGGAGACGCCCAACGAGAAGATCAGCACCGGCACGTTCATCGTGACGCGCGCCTCGTTCGGCACGTAGAACTCCGGCATCAATCCGACGATGAGGCGGACGGCGCCATAGGCGAAGAGCACGCCGAGGATCCCGCCGGCGAGCGACAGCAGCACGCTCTCGGTCAGAAGCTGGCGCAGCAGGCGCCGGCGTCCTGCGCCGATCGACACTCTCACGGCCATCTCGCGCGCACGCGCCGTGGCCCGCGCGAGCTGCAGGTTCGCCACATTTGCGCACGCTATCAGAAGGAGGAAGACGACAGCGCCCAGGAGCAGGCGCAGGCTGGTGCGCATCTCACCGCTGGCCACGGTCACGTCGAGGTAATTCCGAAGCCTCGTCGTAAACCCGCGGGCGGGAAACGTCCCGGGCTTCTCCTGCGCAAGGCGCGTGTTGAGCGCGTGCAGCTGCTCCTCCGCCACCTCTTTCGTCACGCCCGGCGCGAGCCGCACGATCGGATTGATCCAGGGCAGATCCTTGCGCGCAAGCGAAAGGGGCAGCCAGAACCCGTCGTTGCCATACCAGCCGAAGCGCGGGGGCATGACGCCGATGATGGTGTGAGGCCGCCCGTTGAGACGCAGTTGGCGACCAATCGCGGAGGGATCGCCTTCGAACAATCGAAGCCACAGCCGATGGCTGAGAACAACGACCGGCTCGGCTTCAGCGCCGGCCCTGATATCCGTCGGCTGAATCGTCCGGCCGAGCAGGGCTGGGACGCCGAGAAAATTGAATGCGTTGCCGGTCAGCAGGACGCCGCCGAAGCTCTCCGGCGCGAAATCGCCCGTCATGAGGACCGTTTCGAAGGACGTGCCCATCACGTCGGAGAACGCGGGCAGCGCGCGGAGCGCGGGAAACTCGTCGGGCGAATACTGGTGCCCTCCGCGGTCCTCCATGGCGCGTACCTGCGGGGCCCAAATCTCCGCCGCGTTCGCGTACGGGTATGGCGCGATCAGGACGCCGTAGATCACGCTGAAGATCGCGGTCGTCGCGCCGATCCCCAGCATCAAGGACAGCAGCGCGACCGCCACGAACGCGGGACTGCGCCGAAACGACCGGACGGCGTACCCAAGGTCCTGACCGAGCCTTTCAATCCAGCGCGACATGAGATGCTCCACTATCTCACCACCAGACCTTCGAGGCGTGCTATCACTGAGGAGAGCTGCCTCGCCTGCGTTTGACGGAGTCCCACATGAAACGGTTTCTCGGGTACGGGTTGCTGGCCGCGTGTGCCTCAGCCGTGGTCGGCGCGGCGGGCCAGCAGCCGCCGGTGTTTCGCGGCCGGAGCGAGGCGGTCCGCGTGTTCGCGACGGTCACGGACCATGACGGACGGCTCGTCACGGGCCTGACGCAGGATGCGTTCGAAGTGCGCGACGAGGGGAAGCCGCAGCCCATCACGCAGTTCGACAACAAGCCGCAGCCGATCCGGCTCATCGTGATGCTGGACGTCTCGGGAAGCATGGAAGGCAACCTTCCGCTGCTGCGGTCGGCCGGCGCGCAGCTCTTCTCACGCCTGCTGGCGAACGACGGCGCGCGGGTCGGCTCGTTCGGGAACGAGATCACGATCAGTCCATCCTTCACGCGCGACGCCGGGGAGCTCGATGCCGCGATGCCAACCTTCATCGCGCCGGACGCTCCGACGCCGCTGTGGCGCGCCCTCGATCAGGCGCTCGGCGCGTTCGGCGACGAAGACGATCGCCGCAAGGTCATCCTCGTGCTGAGCGACGGCAAGGACACCGGCACGATGAACCTGCGTCAGCGTCCGTCCAGTCAGGCCGACGTCATCGATCACGCGCGGCGCGATGATGCGATGATTTACGCGGTCGGGATGCGCAGCCGGAGCAGACAGGCGATGCCTCCGGGGATGGGACGCGGCGGACTCGAGGCAATGCTGCTCGCCGACCTCCCGGATCCCGGGCTCGCGCGCGTCGCCGAGGAAACCGGCGGCGGCTACACGGAGATTCGCTTCGGTCAGGATCTCGGCGCGGCATTCGCGGCGGTCGCCGACGAGCTGCACACGCAGTATCTCCTCGCATTCGAGCCGCCGAAACGCGACGGAAAGGTGCACGACATCAGCGTTCGCGTGAACAAGGGGGGCGTGAAGGCGCGCGCGCGGAAAAGCTACGTCGCGCCAAAGGCTTGACCGGCGTCGCGCAGATCGAGAATCATCGCCCCATGCCTGACAAGACCAACACCATCGTCGTCGACGTGAACGCGGCCGCAGGAAAACTGCCGGACGGCGTGATCGATCTGAACGCGCTCGCCGCCGACGTGCAGAACGGGTGCCGCGTGTTCGTCCACTACAACGGCCCGACCGATCAGCTCTCGGGCATGTGCACGGGGATGGCCGTCCTCGATCCGGGCGCCAGCCCCCACCCGCCGCACCAGCATCCCGAAGAGGAGTTCATGATCGTCGCGGATGGCACCGGCGAGATCTTCTGCGACGGCAAGACCACGCGCGTCGCACCCGGTTCGATCATGTACTGCGCCGCCAACGTGCTCCACGGCATCGTCAACACCGGAAAGGTGCCGATGACGTTCTACTGGTCGAAGTGGCTGGCGAAAGGCGTCTAGCGCTCAGACGGGATGCCGATCGGCGTCGATGATCTCGAAGACGTAGCCGTTGATCGGCTCTCTGAAGAAGAAGCGCTCGAACGGCGTCGCGCGGAGCGGCTCGATGATTGCCGCACCTTCGTCCATGAGCCGCCGCTTGAGCCGCGGGAAGTCGCCGCGCGGATGGAACATCGCGACGTGCCGGCCGAACTCACCTTCGAACGGCGACACGGCGAAGGCCTCCACGAAAATGACGTGCAGGTCCTGGCCGGCCCCAACGTCGAGCCAGAGCGCCTCCACCGGTGAGTTCCCCGGCACCGGATTCCGTCGATAACCGAGCGTCCGTTCGAAAAAGGCTGCGGTGCGCTCGACGTCGCGCGTGGGGAGCGTCAAGTGCGCGAGCGTCATCGCGGCGGCCGTGCGTACTCGTCGACGAGGGCGAGGTACGCGCGATCCTGCACGCGTCCTTGGGCGCCCACGGCGACCGCGCGCAGTACTCGCCTCGCCTGCCTGCGCTCTACTGAGTCCATCTCCGACGCAGCCTTGCGCGCGAGCGTCGAGAGGCGGTCGCGAAGCGTCATGAGCGAGACGTCATGGCGCGTCTCGTCGCGCAGGGCCGCCTCGGCGCTGTAGATCTGCTCGAGCATTCGCGCTTCGCCGTCGACTGCAGCCCGGTCCTGCGACAGCGCTCTCTTCACATCGCGCTCCTTCGACAGATCGCCCGCACGGCGCTGCTCGGCCGAGACGTCCCGTAGGCCCTTGAAATCGGAGACGAACGCGTCGAGCAGGTCTACGGTTGTCGCTGGTTCGGTCGAGGCCGCGGTTTGCGCACGCCGTTTCTCGAGGAACCGATCGACGAGCGCATCATCCCGGGTGCGCCGGCCGGCCTTGATGGCCTGCAGCTCCATCCACTCGATCGCGTCCATCGCCACATCGTCCGGCGGCAGCGCGTGGCCGCCGTTGAAGATGGCCAGGAAATGCGGCGACGTCAGCTTGCGATCCAGCCGTCGCATCTCGACGTAATTGAAGTCTTCGGTTCCCGTCGTGGAGAACAACGGAAATGCGACGCTCGCGCGGGGCTCGCTGTCCGGATATCCGGCGCTCGACGCAATCACCCCGGCGATGTGGTTGCCGGCGAGCGCAACCTGCAGCGCCACACGAGCGCCGCCCGAGAGCCCGGTGAGGTACACACGCTGGGGATCGATGGCGAACCGGCTCCCTAGATCCTTCAGCATGGCCTGAAGCGCTGCGAGCGAGACCGACCAGGGCCCGTTCCGCGAGACGTTCGATCCGGCGACGATGTAGCCGTATCGCTCAGCGGGCGCGGCGTACTTCTCGACCATGGCGCGTCCGCGCGCCGCCGGGTGCAGGCCGATCAGCAGGTTCCACGTCCGGTCTGCCGAATATCCCGACGGAATGTACAGTGCATAGGTCTGCGCAGGATCTGCGGCGCATTTCACCTGGTCGATGATCGTGCCGTGACGGAGGTCCTGTGAATGATCGTCGTTGGTGATCTCCTGCGCGTTCCCGGCTGATGCGATGAACGCGAGAAGCGTGAGCGCGGCGACAATCCCGCGCGATGCGCGAAGCACAGACGAGATCATATTCCTCTTGCGGCAGGCGCGATCCTGTAGCTTCCGCCTTTAGGCGGAAGCACCTTCTACGCGGAAGCGAGGTACGCCTCCACATGCCGCGCGAGCCGGCGCGACGCACGGTTCGCCTCGAACAGATGTCCGCGCAGCGTGTGGATGAAGCCCATGAAGTAGAGGCCTGGAGCCGACGAACGCTCGCCGGACGCGCTGATCGGCTCACCAGCCGCATCGAGCACATCCGGGACGTCCACGAGCGATGTCAGCCCAGCGGCAAATCCGGTCGCGGCAATAATCGCGTCGAACGCCTCGTTCGTTCCGTCCGTAAAAACAGCGCCGGTCGTGGTCAAACGCTCCAGCGCCGGCCGCACCTTCACGCGTCCCTGCTTCAGCGCATCGACGAAGCCGACGTCGATGAGCGGCACGCGCCTGGTCGTGTACGGAGCGAATGCGCCTTGCGGCATCCCGTAGCGCGTCAGGTCACCGAGCGCCAGACGTGCGATCGTTCGGCCGATGCGATTCGCGATGGCCGGCGGCAGCGCGCTCAGCAGAATGCTCGTGCGCTGCACGGGCATGCCGAACGGGTCGCGGGGCACGACGGGCGGCGGCGTCCGCACGCTTATCGCCGCGTACGCCGCACCGCCATCGCTGAGATCGGTGGCGATCTCCGCGCCGCTGTTACCGGCGCCCACGACGAGGACGCGCTGATCGACATAAGGCGCCGCATTCGCGTACGTCATCGAGTGCGACAGGCGGCCGCGGTACAGCTCGCGTCCGGGCCAGAGCGGAACGAACGGTTGGCGATACTGTCCCGTCGCGATCACCACGACCCGCGCGCGCCACGCTTCTCCCCGCATCGCCTGGACGATCCAGCGGTTTTCAGCGCGGCGGATCGTCCGCACTCCGGTCCCTGTGATGACCTGAAGTTGAAAGTGACGCGCGTACTCCTTCAGGTACTCGACGAACTCGTCGCGGGACAGGTAGCTCGGATAGCCGCGGGGGATTGGGAAGTGCGCCAGGCCCGAGAAGCCGCGAATCGTGTGCAGGCGGAGGCGATCGTATCGTCGCGCCCAGGTTCCGCCGATCCCACCGTCCTGCTCGAGGATTACGGCCGTGATGCCGTGGCGCGCCAGCGCGCCTGCGGCGGAGAGCCCCGAGGCGCCGGCGCCGACGATGACTACGCGCGCGTCCTGCACATTCACATGGAGGCGTCTGGTTTAGATCTGAATCCTGGCGAACGCGCGCGCGCCGATCATCAAGAAGACCGCCGCGATAATCACCATGATGCCGATGTCCGTCGCGAGTCCGAAATAGGCTGTCTGCACCAGCGCGCCGCGCAGGCCGTCGATCCCGTACGTGAGCGGGTTGATCCGGGTCGCGATCGCGAGGCCGCTCGGGATCCCCGTCAACGGGAACAGCGCGCCGGACAGAAAGAAGATCGGCATCACGAGGAAATTCATGATCAGCTGGAAGCCCTGCATGTTCTGCAACTGTGAGCCGATCGCGATGCCGAGCGCTGCGAACACGATGCTGATGAGCGCCATGAACAACGCCGCAAGCGGCAGCGTCGACGCGTGCGCCGGCCGGAACCCGGCAATGAGACACACGACGACGACGAGCACCCCCTGGATGAGCGCCACCGTCGCGCCGCCAAGCGTCTTGCCGATCATGATCTGCAGGCGCGGCACCGGCGCGACGAGCGTCTCCTTCAGGAACCCGAACTGGCGATCCCACAGCAGTCCGATGCCCGAGAACACCGACGTGAACAGCACGGACATTCCGATCACGCCCGGCGCGATGAACTGCAGGTAGCTGCCCTGTCCGGCTTTCTGGAACACGGGGCCGAGCCCGAATCCGAGCGCAATCAAGTACAGAATCGGCGAGCCGAGCGAGGCGACGACCTGCGCGCGCGATCGCACGTACCGCTTCAGCTCGCGAAGCCACAGAATGTAAATCGCGCCCACGTCACCGCCTCCACATCTTGACGAACTGACGCATCTGATCCGCCCCGTCGGCGCGCTCGTCGCGAATCGTCGTGCCCGTCAGGGAGAGGAACGCCTCTTCGAGCGAGGCCGTGCCCGTCTGCGCCTTCAGCTCCTGCGACGATCCCTGCGCCACGATTCGGCCGTGGTCGATGATCGCGATGCGATGCGCCACACGATCGGCTTCGTCCATGTAGTGCGTGGTGAGGAAGACCGTGACGCTCTCGGTTGCGTTCAGGTGCTTCACGTGCGTCCAGAGCTGGTTGCGGCTCTGCGGGTCCAGGCCGAGCGTCGGCTCGTCGAGAAACAGGATCTTCGGCGTGTGGAGAAATCCCCGCGCGATCTCGAGCCGCCGCTTCATGCCGCCCGAGAACTTCTTGACGAGCGTGTCGCGGCGATCCCACAGCTCGAACAGCGTGAGCAGGTGCTGAATGCGCTCTACGCGCGCGCGGCGCGGGACGTGATACAGCACCCCGTGCAGTTCCATGTTCTCGTAGGCGGTCAGCTCCGAGTCGAGGCTGGGATCCTGGAACACGATCCCGAAGCGCCGCCGCACGTCGTGCGGCCGCTTCGAAGGATCGAGACCGTCGAGGTGGATCACCCCGCTCGTCGGCCGCAGCAGCGTCGTCAGCATCTGGATCGTCGTCGTCTTGCCGGCTCCGTTCGGGCCGAGAAACGCGAAGATCTCGCCTGGCGCCACGTCGAACGAGACGTCATCGACCGCTTTGAGCTCGCCAAACGTCTTCACCAGATGTTCCACACGAATCATGGACACGGTGCCGCCTCTGCTGTTTGGGGGGAAAGCGATCCTACACCGGTTCGGCTCGCGCCGGACGTTCAGTTGTTCGGAGTACTGCCGAGCGGCGTTGGGGAGCCGATTCAGCGCATGGCTACTCTCGGAGCCATGCGGGGCATTCGAACCGGCTCAGGCGCGCATAGTCCGGACGCCCGTCCCGATGAAAGCCGACCTCGGGACAGCATTCGGCGAGAACGCGACGCTCGTACGCGTTTGCCTGATCCGGCGTCATGCGAACGAACTCATCAGGATCGAACGCGAGCCGCTCCCGCGCGGGGGTGTCGACCCGAACAGCGCGGGCGGTCCCGTCGAACCACGCATCGCCGACGGGCACGAGGAACCCGTTCCCACGCCCGCCGCTTTCCGTCATGCGGGTGATCGACAGATATGCGGGCCGATTGTCGTCACGATCGAGGACGATCCCGTCCAGCTGTCCGACTCGCCGGTCCTGAAGATCCATGACGTCGATGGTTCCAAGCGGACGGCATCCCCACCGATTCATGTGCGCGACCGGGGCGTAGACGAGCCGGCCACCAGTCGCGACTACGGCTTCTTCGTCCGATGCGCGGGTCCTTTGATTTTCCATTGCGGTGCACCATCCTTTTTCAATGAGACATCCGCAGGAAACCGGTGCAACCGGAGAGCCGTTGCGAACAGATCAGCTTTCCGCGCCAATATCCATTTACGGACGTGTTCGTGCCGCACCGCCGACGACGGGTAGCGTCAAAGCGGACGCGTGCTGCGCGTCGTGGAGGATCGTGTTGGTGGCCGAGACGAATCGCTGACCCGTTCCGTTGTCGGCGCCCGTATTCAGGTTGCGATTGAATCGCGGGAAATTGCTGCTCGAGACTTCCAGGCGCAACGCGTGTCCCTTCTTGAACACGTTGCTCGTGGACCACACGTCGATCGTGAGCTTGTAGATCTGGCCCGGATTCATCAACTCCGGCTTTTCCTGGGACTCGCGATAGCGCGTGCGCAGTATCCCCTCCGTGAGGTTCTGCGCGAATCCGCTCGGCCAGACGTCCACGAGCTTCGCCGTGAAATCCGTGTCCACAGCGGACGATTTCACGTAGAGCTCCAGGCTCACCGGGCCGGTCACCTCCATGTCGGAGGCGAGCGGCGCCGTCGAGTACACGAGCACGTCCTCGCGCGCTTCGACGGGGCGCTGATCGCGCGGACCAGCGGGAAGATGTACGGCGTCACAGCAGAGCGGACCGCCGATCGTCGGCGCCGGGTTCGCAGGATCGTAGACGTACTCGTCCGGCGGCTCCGCGGCGGCAGGCGCAACGGTTGACAGCGTGCCGTTGCCGCGCAGCGAGTTCGCCTTGCCGGAAGAGTGCAGGAAGTACCTGGTCGCCTGCGCGCGGGCCAGCGGCCAGTCGTCTTCTTCACGCGGCTCGTTCGCGCCCATTACGAAGATCTTCACGGGCTTCCCCGCGAATTCGTTCTGCACGTTCTTGAACAGGTAGTCGTACCAGGCGATCGTGGCCGCATCGAGGTCGAAGCGCGACGACGGGCCGAAGTCGACGTCGCCGATCTTCGGCCCGTTCCCCGAATGACCGCCAACGACGACGAGCAGGTGCTGGCCGCGACGCGCGGCATCGGTCGCGCCATGGGTCTTCACGCCGACGTAGTTCCGGAGCGAGCCGCCCTGAAAGATGTCGTACCACGCCGCGATCGTGAGCTGCGGGACGGTGATGTCGGAAAAGTGCGCCTCGATCGACCACTGCTTCCAGTACGCGTCCTCGTTCGGATGCGCAACCCAGTCGAGAAAATACGGTGCGAGCGATTTCATGGTGGATGGCGCGCCGCCGTCCGTCAGGCCGTTGAACAGGGGATACGAGTCGAGCGGCAGCTGCCACATGCCTTTCGTCGCGTTCGTCCGGTCGCTGATGTCCCGATTGAAACTGTTCTGCGCCAGGCCGGACGTCCACGACTCGTTGAACCACTGCTCGAATGCGCCCCCCTGATACGTCCAGTTCGAGTGGTAGTTGCTCGCCGTCACGAACGGGCAGATGCCTGCGAGGTGCGGCGGATGGGCAATCGCCGCGAGCATCTGCGTCGCGCCGACGTAGGAACCGCCGAACATGCCGACCCTGCCGTCCGCATACGGGAGCGCCGCCGCCCACTCCACCGTGTCGTAGCCATCGTCGGACTCGTGCTTGAACGTGTACCACTCGCCTTCGGACGCATACCGGCCCCGCACGTCCTGAACGATGACAACGTATCCGCGTGCGGCGGCCTGCAATCCAAATTCGAACTCTCCGCTCTTGTTGTACGGGGTGCGCTGCAGCAGCACCGGGAATTTGCCGTCCGCCTTCGGGCGATAGACGTCGGCTCGGAGCGTGACGCCGTCGCGCATCTTGACGGGGACGTTGGATTCGAACGTGACGGCGTGCTCCTCGGCTGCCTGCGGGGACCGGGCGGCGAACAGCAGCACGCCCGCGATGATGAGCGTAATGGTACGGGCGAGCGTCATGAACGTCCTCCGCGGCGGCATGCCGCCGGAAGCCTATCACGCTGGCCCGGATGGATATCACGCCAACGATGGATGCGGCCCGAATAGGCCAGCCGCTCCGTGATCGTTCCTGCCTTGCTTCGGGAGGTGTCCTGGTTGCGTGCCAACAACGACCGTAATCGTCCAATCATCGTCTGCGGCGGGAGGCGAAGCGCTCGGCACGCCTCCCTGCGCGCTCGCGAACGAAGAGAACAGATCGAAGTCCGTGCCGAGGTCGGTGCGCATCGTGTGGCTGCGTTGACGAGGACACGACGCGCGTGCCCGACGCATCGATCGCCGGGGCGACGCTGGGCGACCACCATTCCGCGCGTGCGGAACCGCTGATCCGGCTCACACAACGCATAACGCGATCGAGCAGGCAGACGTCCGGCCTCTGGGAGACACGCGGAAAGTGCAAGTGAACCGGCTATCCGGGGCAGTCAGGGCGTAGACTCGGCCGCCAGGGCGTGTATGAGCGATGCGCCGGGCGTGACTGGGTTGCTGGTGGCCTGGAGCGAGGGCGATCAGGTCGCTCAGGATCGAGCATTTCAGGTAACAGCCACCGCGCTGAGAGCGTCCGCCGCGCGTTCACGCGCGGCGGATGCTTCGGCTCGTCAGCCGATCAGGACGTGCCGTGTGACGTATCCGTTGTTCTCCCAGTACGTCACGCGGCTCGCGACGAAAGGATCCGTTGGCGCGGGCTGGACGTTGCCGTTCACGTCGTACGCTCGCGACGTGATCCGATGCTCTCCCGATGCTGGCGTGCCCCAGTCGAACGCCCAGAACCTCCAGGCATAGCCGCTCGATCTGTGTCGGCGCCCCGGACCGTACACCGTTGCCTCGTGCCACAGGCCGTCATCTATCCTCACCTGCGCCCCCGCGATTGCTGCGCCCCATGCGGCACCCATGATCGTGTAACGGTTTCCGAGGCGCGTGACGCGCGCAGGCGCCGACTTCAGCCGATCCTGGCCCACCGTCCTGAATGTCCAGACCGTCTCATCGTTCTTCTGCTCCTCTCGAATCGAAACGTAGTCGCGCGCCATGAAGCGACCCGCAAAACGACGATCGATGACCTCGATGCGCGTCAGCCATTTGACGTTCGCAACGCCGTACCATCCGGGCGCAATCAACCGGATCGGAAACCCGTGCTCCGGCGGCAGTGGATCGCCATTCATCTCGTAGCACAGCAGATTGTCTCGCGCGAGTGCATCGCGAAGGGACATGCTTCGGGCGAACTGCTCCGTGATCGTCAGATCTAGACCTTCCTCACCGTCGGGTTTCGTGCTGCCCGTCATGCCGCTGCGTACGATGCCCGAATTGTCGCGAATGGTCGCCGTGCCGCGATCCACTCCCCAGAACACGACTTCGCTCGCCTCATCCTGCAGGCCGGCGTGTTCCAGGACCGAGGCCAGTCTCGCTCCGCCCCAAATGGCGTTACCGATGCCTCCTTTGAAGAAATCCAGCCCTTCACCGTTGTTGCCGGAGCATTCAAGGGTGAACGCGACGTCGTGGCGTGGCCGGGAGCGGATGTCGTCCAGCGTCAGCGACATCGGGCGATCGACCAGTCCGGCGACGCCCACGCGCCAGTTGCCGGCGTCGAGGCCATCCGGTACACCGTAATGGGCCACATAGAAGAAATTGTTCGAGGGCGTCAGCCAGGAGTCGAGATCTTCCCATTTCAGGACGTTGCCGACGATCGCGGGAATCGGACTGGGCGGCGGCTGGTCGAGCCATGGAATGACCTCTCCTCCGGGGGGGCCGAACGCCTGCGTTGCATCCTCCGCTCCGGTCGTGACGCGTGGATCCCGTTGTGCAGCAAACGCGCGCGCGGGGCCGGTGACCCGCAAGACGGTCAGTCCTGTCAGCGCCGCGCCACCTTTCAAGACGCTGCGGCGCGAAATAAACTTCTGTCGCATGCTGTCCCCCTTCCGGAAGTGGGCCGGGTCCTCAACTCGACCGTTCGGTCGAGCCATTCTTCTCGCCTCGTCAGGGCAGTCTCCGATCGCGAGAAGAACCCTCCCCTGAATCCACACGCGCAGAACGCCGCGAAAAGGGCTCACGACGAGTCGTCGAGCGCGATCGCGACGTTCGGCACTTCGAAGGATCGGCCACGCGCGGCGCTCGTCCGGCATTCGCGGACCTGTTACGATCCATGAACTCCTCACTCGCGATCGAATGCCGACCAGAGGTCTGATCACCGCATTGCTGCTGATCGCCGCCGGTGCCGGATGCTCCGGCAGTCGCGGCCCTTCGGCTGAGGTGTATCGCGAAGCGGTCACCGCCTTCTACGTCGGCGTCTCGGCGATGCAGACGACGCAGGAGGTGCTGGCGCGGCAGAAGCTGGATCGCGTGGTCGCGCTGGTGCCGGAGGAGCCCGCCGGGTGGGCCGACCGCGGCCTTCTGTTGCTCCGGCAACGCAATCTCGATCAAGGCACGCAGGATCTCGCGCGCGCGGCATCGCTTGCGCCCGACAACGCGGACATCCAGAAGCTGCAGGCCCTTGCCGAGAGTCAGCGCGGAAATCTCGCGGATGCGACGCGCCACTGGCGGCGCGCGCTCGAGCTCGATCCCGCGGATCCCGAAGCCGCGTACGCGCTCGCGCTCGAGACAGAGCGTCAGGGGGACCCGGACAACGAGGCCGAAGCGCAGCGGCTGCTGGCGGGACTCGTGGCGCGAAGCGGTAACCTCGCCGCGCGACTCGAGTACGCGCGCGTGGCCGCGAAACGCGGCGACCAGAAGGCGCTGAACGACGCGATCGCGCCGCTGACCGGCGTGTCACGCGCGTGGTCGCCCGAGGCGCAATCGCAGCTCGAAAACGTCATGAAGGTCGCCGCCGGAGATCCTCGATCCACATCGGCGCCGGTGACGTTCCTCAAGAACGTCCTGCTGCGCGAGCCGGTCTACCGGGCCGCTCTGGCCGAGCTCAGCACGCCGCGGTCGGAGATCGGACGGCCGCTGATGCGGTTCGTGCGGCTGAAGAACCCGGACCCGGAGCCCGCGCCCGCCGACACGGCGATCACGTTCGCCGTCGATCCGATTGCAAATGCGCAGGGTGTGGTCACGTGGGCCGGTCCGATATTCATGTCAGGCGAAGGCAACCCTGTTGTCGCCACGGTCGATGGCGCAGGCATCCACCTACCCGCCGGCGCGGCGCCTGCAACGTGTCGCGGATGGACGGCTGCGGTTGGAAATGCACCGGTGACAGCGCACGCGGTGGCCGCCGCTGATCTCAACTACGACTTCCGAACCGACCTTGCGATCGCCGGCCCCGGCGGACTCTGTTTGCTCCGGCAGGACGCGAGCGGACGGTTCACGGACGTCAATGCGGAGTCGAAGCTGCCGGCTGCCCTGATCGGGACGCCGGCGTCGGGCGTCTGGGCCGCCGACATCGATGCGGACGGCGACCTCGATCTCGTTCTCGCCACGCGCGATGGCCATCCGGTCGTCCTCCGCAACAACGCCGACGGCACGTTTACTTCACGCGATCTGTTCGGATCGGTGACTCGCGCACGCGGATTCGTGTGGGCAGACCTCGACGGGGAGGGCGTGCCGGACGCCGCCTTTCTCGAGGAAAGCGGCGCCGTACACGTCTTCCTGAACGGGCGGGGCGGCATATTCCGCGAAGAGACCCTGCCCGAAGGCGACGGACAGGCCGTCGCGATCGCGCCGCTCGAAGACACCAGTGCATCGATCTTCGATCTGATCGTCCTTGCGCGTGACGGGGCCATCACGCGAGTGGCGCGCGACCCCGACGATCGCACGTGGAAGCAAGCGCCGCTGTCGCGCGTCGATCCGCCGGCGGGACTCGAGCCCGGATCCGCGCGACTGCTGACCGCGGATCTCGACAACAACGGCGCCGCAGACGTGATCGTGTCCGGCCCGGCCGCTACCCGCGTCCTGCTGGGCGGACCTGGTGGAGCGTTCACCGCGATTCGGGCATCGCTTCCGCTCGCCGTGGAGGGCGTCGCCGATCTGGACGGCGATGGGAAGCTCGAAGCCGTTGGTCTCGGCCAGGGCGCACAGCCGTCACGCGCGGTGAGCAAGGCGACGAAGTCGTACCGATGGCAGGTGATTCGGCCGCGAGCCGCGACCGCCACAGGCGATCAGCGCATCAACTCGTTCGGGATCGGCGGCGAGATCGAGGTGCGGTCCGGCCTGCACCTGCAGCGACGGATCATCGCGTCCCCCGCGGTGCACTTCGGCCTGGGCGAGGCCGGCGGCGCGGAAGTCGTTCGCCTTCTCTGGCCCAACGGCATCCTCCAGGCAGAGTTCGACACGAAAGCCGACCAGGCGGTCGCCGCAACCCAGCGGCTGAAGGGATCGTGCCCCTGGCTGTTCGCGTGGAACGGCCGCGAGATGTCCTTCGTGACGGATCTCCTCTGGCGCTCGCCGCTCGGGCTGCGCATCAACGCGCAGACAACGGCGGACGTGCTCATGACGGAGGACTGGGTCAAGGTGCGCGGCGATCAGCTCGCGCCACAGAACGGGCTTTACGATCTCCGCGTGACCGCGGAGCTCTGGGAGACGCACTTCTTCGATCTCGTATCGCTGCTCGTGGTGGATCATCCGGCCGACACGGACGTCTTCGTCGACGAACGCTTCGCAGTGCCGCCGCCGAAGCTGCAGGTGGTCGCGACCGGACACGTTCAGCCGTTCGCCTCGGTGAGAGACGATGGCGGGCACGACGTCACGCAGCTCGCATCGTCGCGCGATTCCCGTCACGTCGACGTCGGACGCGGCGACTACCAGGGCATCACGCGCCGGCACTTCGTCGAGATGAACCTGCCAGAATCGGCGCCACGCACCGGACGGTTGTGGCTCGTCGCGCAAGGATGGATTCATCCGACCGACAGCTCGATCAACGTCGCCATCGCGCAGGGCGCGCACGCTGCGCCGGAAGGACTCTCGCTCCACGTCGCCGATGCTGCGGGCCGCTTTCACGAAGTCCGCAAAGGACTCGGCTTTCCATCCGGCAAGGACAAGACGATCCTGATCGATCTGACAGGCCTTTTCGGACCGACGGCACCCCGTCGTCTCCGGCTTGCGACGAACCTGGAGATCTTCTGGGACCGGCTGGGATGGGCGGTGGCGCGGCCCGACGTCCGGATCCAGCCGCGGCGGCTCGATTTGCAATCCGCCGAGCTCGCCTTCCGCGGCTACTCGGTCACCGAACAGTCGAGCCCGAGCTCGCCCGAACGTCCGCGCTACATGCTGGCGGGAACGGCGCCCCTCTGGCGCGATCTCGAGGGGTACTACACGCGGTTCGGCGACGTCCGCGAGCTCCTCACGCGCGTGGACGATCGGTACGTCATCATGAACGCCGGCGACGAGCTGCGCGTGACGTTTCCCGAGGCGCCGCCCCCCGCGCCAGGCCTCGTCCGGGACTTCGTGGCGGTCGCGGACGGCTGGGAGAAGGACGGCGACTACAACACCACCTTCTCGCGGACTGTCCTGCCGCTGCCGACGCATGGGAGCGGGCGCTACGATACCGCCGCGCTGCGGCTCGAAGCCGATCCGGTGTACCGCGAACACCCGGACGACTTTGCCAGATACCATACTCGATATGTGACGTCCGATTCGGTACGCGACGCGCTGCGCGTCGCGCCCGGCGCCGCCTCATCCACCCGGAGACCATGAACCCTTACGCCCGGCTCGCACTCGTCGGCATCTTCGCGGGACTGCTCTCGACGCCATATCTCGTCCGCCATCTCGGACGGCCGGTCAGCGCGACGCCCTCTTCGTCGCACGCCGATCCGATCGCGCAGTATGGATTTCGATTGACGGAATCGGCAAAGGCCGCCGGGCTCGACGCCGTCCACGAGGGGCCCACGCTCGATCCGAAGCTGGCGCACATCATGCCGGAGGTGGCGTCGATGGGCGCGGCGGTCTCGGTCGTCGATTTCGATCGCGACGGCTTGTCGGATCTCTACGTCACCGACAGCAAGGAAGGCTCGCAGAATCACCTGTTCAGGAATCGCGGCGACGGCACGTTCGAGGATGTCGCGGAGCGAATGCACGTGGCGGACCTCAATCACGCCGACACCGGCGTCTCGATGGGGGCGGTGTGGGGCGACTGCGACAACGACGGGTTCGAGGATCTGTTTCTGTATCGCTGGGGACGCCCCGAGCTCTTTCACAACGACGGCGGCCGCGGCTTCACGCGCGTGACGGAGACAGCGGGCCTCCCCGCGTGGGCGAACGTCAACACCGCCGTGTGGCTGGACTTCGATCGGGACGGCAGGCTCGATCTCTTCGTTGGCGGGTACTACCCCGAGTCGGTGAACCTCTGGAAGCTCGCGAACACCCGAATGATGCCGGAGAGCTTCGAGTACGCGAACAACGGCGGGCGCAAGTATCTCTTTCGAAACCTCGGTGGCGGACGATTCGAAGAAGTGAGCGAGAAGGTCGGCCTCGTCTCGCGACGCTGGGCGCTCGCGGCGGTGGCCGCGGATCTGCGCGGCACCGGCTATCCCGATCTCTTCGTCGCGAACGACTACGGCGTGTCGGAGCTGTTCGCGAACGACCACGGGCACTTTCGCGAGATCGGCCGCGACGCGGGCGTCGGCTACGCGCCGAAAAGCGGCATGAATGCGGCGGTCGGCGACGTGTTCAACCAGGGGCGCTTCGCCGTCTACGTCTCGAACATTTCCGAAGAAGGGATCCTGCTCCAGGGCAACAACCTCTGGGTGCCGTCCGGCCCGCCGGGCGGCGCGCCCAAGTACGAGAATCTCGCGCGCGCGATGGGCATCGATCTCGGCGGCTGGAGCTTCGGCGCGCAGTTCGCGGATCTCAACAACGACGGGTTCCTCGATCTGTATCTCGTCAACGGCTACGTCTCGGCGTCGAAGAACGACAGTTACTGGTACGACTTCTCGAAGATCGCCGGCGGCAACCAGCTCGTGATCTCCGACGCCAGGAACTGGCCGGCGATGGGCACGCGCAGCCTCGGCGGCTATCAACAGAAGAAGGTCTGGATCAGCGACGGCGCGGGGCGCTTTCTCGACGTCGCCCAGATGGTCGGCGCGACGGACCGGTACGACGGCCGATCGGTCGTCGTAGCGGATTTCCAGAACCGTGGCGCCCTCGACGTCGTCGTCGCCAACCAGCGCGGTCCCCTCCTCTTGTACAGGAACGAGGTTGCGCCCGGCCGCGCCTGGATCGACTTCGATCTCGAAGGGTCGTGCCGTGAAGGCGACGCTCCAGGCGGCTGTACGAACCGCAGCGCGATCGGAGCGGAGGTCACCGTGTTCTGGAACGGACAGCAGCAGGTCCAGGAAGTGTCGGGCGGATCCGGCTTCTGCGCGCAGAACCAGCGGCGCCTCCACTTCGGGCTCGGAGCCGGAGCAGGAGTCGACAAGGCCGTCGTTCGCTGGCCATCGGGCAAAGTGCAGGAGCTGCAGCAGCCCGCGCCGAATCGCGTGCACAAGATCGAGGAGCCCGCATGAGCGTCGAGACGATCGCACAAGCCGGGCCCGCGGCGCCCAGACGGCGATTCCGGCTCGATCAGCGCTACTTCGCGCCGCTCCTCATCACCTGCATCCTGCTTGGCGGGCAGGTCACCTTCGGGTTTCTCGAGAGCTGGTCGCGCACCTTCCTCGCGATCGCGACCGCGATGCTCGTCGAGCTCGTCACGGTTCGCGCGCTCTACGGCAAGTGGCCGCACCTGGCGAGCGCGTACGTGTCGGGGATCAGCGTGGGCATCCTCGTCCGCTCCCCCGCCTTCTGGCCCTACGCGCTGTGTGCCGCGATTTCAATCACGTCGAAATACGTGCTGCGGGTGCGCGGGCGCCATCTCTGGAACCCGACGAACTTCGGCATCGTGATGATGCTGCTGCTGGCGGCGGATGCCGTCGCCGGCCTGAGCGTGCAGTGGGGCAACAACCTTCTGCCGATGGTCTTCGTGTGGGTGCTGGGGACGTTCATCCTCCGCGCGGTCGGCCGCCTGCACATCACGCTCACCTACGTGGCGGGGTTCCTGTTCTTCGGATACGTTCGTTCGCTCGCAACCGGCCACCCGTTCCTCAGCGAGGTCGCGCCGATCACGGGCCCGATGTATCAGCTCTTCATCTTCTTCATGATCACCGACCCGAAGACAACGGTGAGGCCGAAGTGGGCGCAATCGCTGGTGGCAGTGCTGATTGCCGCCCTCGAAATGATCTTCCGGCTGATGCAGTTCGTCTACGCGCCGTTCTACGCGCTCTTCATCATCGGGCCGATCGCCAATGCGATCGAGATGGCGCTCACGAAACGCGCCGCTGACGCACCGCCAGCCGCCGCGCACGCCTGACGAGGCTCACGACGCCTCCTGCGGCGTGAAGCCGCTGCGTTCGAGCAGCCGATGGATCTCGCTTGGCGTGGCCTGGAGTTTCGGTGCCGAGGCAATCAGGTCGTCGGCCCGCACGGGATACCAGTTCCGGCGCGTGCGATCGAGCAGGCCGGCGATGTCGAACGGCTCGATCGCGCGATCGATCCGTGCCTCGAGCGCGCGACGCGCCGAACCCTCCGGACGCAACATCGCGATCTCCGCGCACGCCGTCAGTTCCGGACCGAAGGCCGGATGCGCGCAGAGCAGGAATCCCGGCGCGAGCTCCGGCCGTCCGAGCCGCCGCGTCGCCTCGCTGAAGCTCGCCGCCGCGAAATACAGGAGCGCCAGGCGCTTGAACAGCGGCGGGTCATCCATCGTCGCGTAGAGCGCGGCAACGAGATGCTCGGTCGCGTCGAGTTCCTCGAGCGTCGCCCGTTCGTATGCGGCAAGCGCTGCGTCCCGTTCCCCTCCGGGGGCGGTTCCCTCCAGCAGATCGACGAGGCGAAGGATCCCGAGAAGGGTCAGGGGAAACCCGGTCGAGAGAAGCGGATCGATCACGCCTGCAGCGGACGGCAGCATCGCCCATGTGGGTCCCACGACACACGCGCTCCGGAATGCGAGCCGCGGCACGTGAACGAACGGCATCGTGGCGCGAGCGCTTCGGAACTGGTCGCCGACCGACGGGAGCATGTCGAGGAGGCGTTCCCAAGCCGCAGAGCCGTCCGTCGCTCCAATCCCCGCCCCGACGGGATCGGTCAGCGCCGCACCGGCGCTCGTGATCCCGTTGTTGAAGCGCAGGATCCACATCCATCCGCCGCGAAAGACGTGATGAAGCGCCGCATCGTCGGTCGGATAGGGCGGCAGTCCGGACGGTGCTGAAAGACGGTCCCATCGCTCGACCCCTTCGAAGTGCGCGTAAAGCCCCCGCGTCGGCAGCAGCCAGCGCTGCGGCGCCTGCCCGAGAGACATCACGCGATGCAGGAAGCCCCGCGGTCCACTCGCGTCGATGACGAATTCCGCCTCGATTCGAATCGGCCGTCCTTCGCGCTCCCCTTCGACGATCGTCCTGGTGCCCTCTTGCCGCAGCGAGTCCAAGCGCGTCATGTCCAGATAGACCGCGCCTTCGGCTTGCGCCTCCTCCACGAGTGCCCGATCGAAATCAGGGCGGAACCAATGGGTGTCCGCGATGCGGTCGTGCGGGCTCGCCGCGACCATGAGCTGTCGCTCGTGCTCCGCGCCGTCCTCGAAGACAGCGCCAGGTTGATGAAAGAAGAACGTGAAACCGCGCTTCAGACCACATGCAACATCGGGTCTCGCGCGTTGCCATGTTCCCCATTTCGAGAACAGTCGAATCCGCGGCAGGTCGTACCGATCCGCAAGCTCTTCGATCAGCAGGTTCGCCAGCGGCGTCGACGACTCGCCGATCGCAAATCGCGGATGACGGCCCCGCTCGACGAGCACGACGCGCCGTCCCCGCTTCACCAGAGCGAGCGCGGCAAGCGATCCGCTGAACCCGGAGCCGACGATGGCGACGTCGGCATCGACGCGAAAACCGGGAGCGAGCGTCATGCGTGGAGCGCGTGATCCCCGGCCGAACAGACGACAGGAGGCACGTCGCGCTGCTCGAGGTTCATCGCGTGCAGCCGCTCGCGGCGTGGCGCAAGACATCCGGAGCACGTCGCGAATCGATCGAGATCCCACAGATCGACGAACACGCGTCCGCGGTGTCGGCCGCGCTCCAGCGCGAGGGCAAAGCCGCGCTCGATGTCGTCGAGATCCGGTCTGCGGAACATCCCGGCGTCGGCGAGCGCATCGATTGCGCCATTGCCGGCCCGCGTCGGCACGAGTGAGACGACCGTCGCACCGCATGAAAACGCGGCGTCGACCGATTCGAGCAACCATGACTCCTGCTCGTCCGCCGGCACGAACGGAGGAGAGATGAGCAGGAAGACGCGCAACGCCACGTCTCTGTCGCCAAGTGCCCGTGCGGCACGATGGAAGGCTTCGAGCGTGAACCGCTTGTTCAGCCGCTCGAGGGCATCCGGATGCGCCGTCTCGAGCCCCATCGCGACCTCGAGCCGCGGCGGATTGTGCGCGTGCCTTTTCAGCGCGGCCAGGAATCGATCGACGCGAGGTCCGACGAGTGCAGGATGCGACTCGACGACGACGCGTTCGAGTCCCGAGAGTCCAGCAGCGATCGCGTCGTAGTCCGCCTCCGGCACCGCGCGCGGGTCGAAGAAACTTCCGGCGTTGTACAGCTTGAAGACCGTGACGGGCTCGCTGCCCATCGCCCCGCGGGCGCCAGCGATCTGCGCCGGAATCGCGCCGCGCGGCGTATCGGTCGTCGTGGTGTAGCGCCACAGGTCGCACATCGTGCAGCGCCACGGACATTCCCGTCCCGTGAGCAGCACCGTGGCCACGCGCGCGCGTGCGCCCTCGCTCGTTCGCTCGTCTTCGACGATGAGGCCGTGATGCGTGAACGGATCGTGCTGAACGCGGGACCCGCGGCGATCGAGCACGAAACGATCGCGCTCGATCGTGCTGGCGGGAAAGACCCCCGCGTCAGGCATAGAGGTGCTCGAACGCGCGGCGGTACTCGCGCTCGGGGTGCCCGAGCCGCTGCCGCATCGCATCCACGGAGGCGGCGCCGTGCTGGAATCGACGCTTCGGGAAGATCGGCATGTCCATCCCGGTGATCGCCTTGATACCCCGCCGGACGATCTCCCCCTTGAGCGAATAGAGCGTCGGCACGTCGTAGCCGGTCAACTGCGGGAACGGGATCGCTTCGGCGACTTCGATCACGTTCGGGCGCGTGTAGGGGCTGAAGCCGGCGAATCCATACTGTGTCGCGGGCGCGTAGGTCCGCACGTAGCTCCGGCTGAGGCCGCCGCTGTATGTCAGGGAGTGCTTGATGCGGCCGACGCCCCATCCCTCCTGATAGAGCATCAGGTTGTCCACGACGCTGCGGATGGTGAGCTCGGGATTCTCTTCTATCGGGTAGTCCTTGAGGTTCTCGTCGCCGCCGTCGCCGTCAGCGAGATGGCGCCAGTCCGGGTAGCGGTCGCGGATGCCCTGGCAGAGCAGCAGCCCCATGGCGGCGCACTCGACGTCCAGCGCCTTGTAGTCTTCGAGCACGCGCAGCGTCCGCTCGACGTCGAGATCATCAGCGCTGCGGTCGATCTCTTCGAGGAAGATCGACAGTCCGACGCTCGAAACGAACGATCGCGCCTGCTCGACGTCTGGTCCATCGCCGAGGTTCAGCACGAACGCTTTCAGCCGCGCCGGCGCCATACCGAGCCGCAACATCGCGTGATAGATCGCCAGGAAGACGGACCCGCTGTCGATCCCTCCCGAGAAGCTCACACCGATAGGCGCGCCTTTGTCATCGGCTCGATCGATGCGCCGGAGCCATTTCGCGACCTCGTCGCTCAGCGCGCCGATGTAGCGGCGGCCTATCTCGTCGAGATCTGCGGGAAGCGTGCCGCGGCCCGGCGTGAAGAACCTCGTGTAGCTCGGCTCGGGATCGGGGCATCCGACGAGCGCGAGCTCGACGATGTGATGCGCGGGGACCATGCGCGTGTAGCTGGGATGAAACTGCCTTTCCAGGCCGGCGGTCCCGAGGGCGCCGCGGAGCGTGTCGATCCGATCCGCAACGAACAGCGCGGGACCCTCGTGCCGCTTGGCGAGAAAGTAGCGCATCGGCCTATCGAGCGAACGGGCCATCCGCACCGTGACCCCGTCGACGGCGACGAGCGCGAACGATCCGTCGATGGCGCGCACCGCTGCGGGGTCGCCGCTCAGGACCCGGCGACGCGCTTCCTCGGCGTCGATGCCGTGGAGCCGGTTCAATTCGGGATCGATGAGATCGACGATACGTTCGATGGGGCGCAGCATAGCCGTATTCTAAGTCACCGCATTCACGCGCGACGCCGGCGGCGCAGCAGAACTTTCCCCCACAGCGCGCCGATGGCAACGAACGGAAACAGGTACAACGCGATCAACCACGGCGCAGGGCGCAGGTCGTAGGTCGCGTCGACCGTGCTGTCGACCGCAACCCGGCCCAGCGGGCCATCGATGGCCGCGTGGACGGCGAACGGTCCCTCGTGATCCATCAGCAGCGCGACGAACTGACGCGCGACGTTCCCCTGCACGGGTTCGGCACGCCCTTCGTGCGTCGGGCCCTCACGATCGAGCGGACGAATTGACACTGCCGCGTGCGTACCGGCGGGAATCGTCGTCTTGCCGTCGGCCGATCCGATCTCGATCCAGAACCGGCCGGCCGGCGTCCCGTTGTCCGTCGTGTCGGGGTCGGTCCAGATGGAGATGTTGTACGCGCCGAGCATGCGGCTGGACACGATCGGATAGGGCGGACCGCTGTGCGCGCCGACGCGGCCTTCGAACAGCAGGAGGACGCCGATGCACGCGACGATCGGGCGCGCAGCGCGAATCATCCGCCCATGCTCATGGCCCGCATTTCCATCGGCTGTGCGAGGATCCAGAGCGCCGCCGCGGCGAGCGCAACGATCATCACGATCCACGGCAGCGATGCGCGCATGGCGCCGTCTGCGTAGTCCTGTTCGGAGATACGCTGAGAGACGACGAGCGATCCGAGGGCGCCGAGCAGCACCATGCCGATTTGCAGCGGGAAGACAGAGCCCGGACGCATACCCATCCATCGCCAGTCGGGGCCGCCGAGCAGCGCGCGTCGCGTCGCGTCGATCGCCGCGCTCTGCGCGACGGGCACGATCGTCCACATCCCCGTGAGGAAATGAAAGCTGTAATGCGCCAGCCACATGCCAACGCCGAACGGTACGAGCGCGTACGCGTACCGCGCCGCGATTTCCCGGACGCTCCCTCGCGATCCTGAGGTCATGCGGCGCGTCAGCCACGCCGCGCCGCCGCATGCGGCCAAGGGCAGAATCGCCAGCGCCAACACGAAGACGATCCCGAGGGCTGGCGCTTCCGCGGTCGTGCCGAGCGCCGCAGCGAGGCGGTCTTCGACCGCATAGACGGGCGACGTCATCGCAAACCCGTTGAGCAGCGCACCGAACGTGAACACCAGCGCGAGCGCCGCGAGATCGCGGCGGCGCGAAAGCCTCCCGATTGCCGATCGCCGTCTATCATCCGCGAGTTCCGCCCCAGGCACCCTGTAGCCGATGCTCACGTTGTCGTGCGGGCACGCCTGCACGCAATCGAGACAGAACGTGCAGTCGAGGTTACCCGCCTTCAGCGGAAGGAAGAGTCCGAGCTCGCATCCGCGCTGGATGACGGTCGCGGACACCGGATCGTCGCGCCGTCCCCTGATGCAGTCGACCGTCGTGCACGCGCGGCAGATCGCCGGTTCGCGGACGCGGACTTCCATGGGTGACAGCGTCGACGCGAGGAAGTTGAACTGCCCGACCGGGCACACGTGCTTGCAGAATGCGGCGCCCGTGAACGTCATGTCGACGACCAGGGCGGCGCCGAAATAGCCAATGACCAGCCATGCAGTCGCCGCGGGAAGCGACCACAGATCGAACAACTCGTACGCGAACAGCACCGCCGCGAACAGCACGAGCGCCACCCACTTACGCCCGAGCCACCGGGGCCAGTGGCGCGATGGCCGATGCAGCCTGCGGCCGAGATCCCTGACGAGGATCATCGGGCAGGCACCGCAGAATGCGTTCCCTGCTGCGAGCAGCACACCAATCAGGAGACCGCGATAGTGAATCCAGGTGAGGACGGTCGACAGGTTGAGCGGCGCCATCTGCGGCCCGAGAAGACCGTGCACGACAATGGCCGCCGCAGCGAGGAGCAGGAGGATCTGCGACGCCGTTCGCAGATGTTTCCAGCGCAGGACGCGCCCGACGATCGGCCAGCGAAGCGCGTCGATGCTACGCGCCGGACCCTCCTCCACGACCATGAGCCGGCGCATCGAGGTTTCCTGTGGCGATCCGATGCGCATCAACGATGCGTCGCGGGCGCACCAGGGCGGCGGCTCAGGCGGCGACGAGGGCGCACGAGCACTGCGGCTTCGACTTCTCCGCAGCCGGCGGGAACAGGTGGTAGTACATCGCGATCACCATCGGGATGAACACGATCGTGTTGTAGAAGATGTGCAGTTCGACGCGAGGGACCCACAGCTGCACGAGGCTCGTCGGCACCGGGCGGCCGAGCAGGTTGTGCCCCAGGATCACCTGCGCCTGCAGCAGCGCGTGCTCGAAGTGGTGAAAGAACTGGATCCAGAGCGCCATCGTCCACCAGAAGCGATCGACCTTCCCGGTGAATCCGGTGCGCAGCATCCAGAGTCCGATGAGCATCACGACGGCGTAGCCGTAGTGCAGGCTCTCGGATTTAATCAGCGCGGGAAACAGCAGCCCGAGCGCGCCGCGCGCTTCCGGCACCGGCCATCCGAGGACGTAGATCTGCAGCCCCTGCAGCAGGTGCTCCACCCAGTGGCCCAGCACGATGAACATGAAGATACGGAGCGCCAGCTCGTGACGATCGGTGTTCAGCCGCTCCATGAACGTCGCGTTCGAGCTCAGACCCATGGTCGCTGCAGTGGCTGGATGCATCGAAGCGTCTCTGATGGTAGCGTTTGCGGCGAGCTCACGCCCCCCGCTGTCCCGGCGGCGCAACATCAGTGCGCCAGATCTTCACCAGTCCGAACAGACCCGCCGCGCCGGCGATCAGGAGGACAAGGTGACTGGCCGTCCGCAGCGGCGGCGATTGATGATGGCTCGTCCATACCACTCCGAGCACAATCGTGATCAGAAGGATCAGCACGAACGCCGAAATCCCCAGCCGCACGCCGTTCCTGACTCGATCGATGTTCGCCATGACGGTTCGTTGCGGACGTTCTGGCCCCGGCCTGTCAGGGGCCGGCGGGCATCCTTGATCATACGGCGCCGCTCCACACACCCGCTCTCCGCGGGATCAGGCCGGATTGTATGGAGAGCGTGGCGGGGCCATCAATAATGGAAATCGGTTAATCCGTGCCACGGGCCCTCCTTTGGGGCCCGGGAATATCGGGCGGCTGGCGCTGGTTCTGCACAACAGCCCGGTGGTGAGGGGAAATGTGGCTCGATCTGCATCACACGCCAACACAGCAGGTAGGCAAAAACGGGCGAGTGAGCAGCAGATCAGAGCACAACCGGCCGCGGGCGTACGAACTCCGCGCGGGACCACTCGGTGAGCCCAGCTCGGCCCATCCCTTCTCCACCATGACCCCGGCGCTCACGGAGGAGCCAATGACGACCTGCGCGGCGTGCGGATCGCACGCCATCTCAATCACTTGCTCGAACCTGCGCGAGTTTCGCTGCCGGACGTGTGGTGCCGGCTGGCTCGAAATAGACCAGCCGGATCCGTCGCCCCGACCGGCGGAGCGGCTCATGGCACAGCTCGCGCGCCGAGTAGCGGCCGGAATTGGGGACATCCGGAAGGCGACATCGGGGTTCGTCTTCGCACGACGGGCTGAGGACTGCTCGTTGTCGTCACGGCCGGCGTACGAGGACGCCGGGACGCTTGCCCGAAACGGAGCTGTCGTTCACCATCGTCCGCCATGCGGCGAGGCGACTACGGGTACGACGCACCTTACGCGCTGACGATGTTCGCCGGCCTCGCCGCGGCGAGCGGAATCGCCGCGGCGATCGGATGGGCGCAGGAAGCCGGCCGCACCCGCGCGCTCATGACCTTCTACTTCGCCTTTTTCTTCGCGAACGCGGCCAGCTTTCTGTACACCACCAGGCGCGGCAAGTTCATCGAGTGGGATCGAATCCTCGACAGCCTGCGCCTCCGCGGAGATGAATCGGTGCTCGACATGGGCTGCGGCCGCGGCGCGGTGCTGGCGGCAGTCGGCACACGCCTGACCTCGGGACGCGTGACGGGCATCGATATCTGGAGCAGCAAGGACCAATCGGGGAACGCGGGCGCGGTCACGCGGCGGAACGCGTCGCTCGAGGGCGTTGCCGATCGCGTGCAGATCGCCACGGGGGACATGCGCGCGCTTCCCTTTCCGGATACGACATTCGACGTCGTCGTTTCGAGCCTCGCCATCCACAACATCCGATCGAATGGCGATCGGCGGCGGGCCATCGCGGAGGCGTTTCGCGTGCTCAAACCCGGAGGCATGCTGGCGATCGCGGACATCCGCGCAACCGCGGTCTACGAGGACGCGCTGCGCGCGCTTGGCGCCGCCAGCGTCGAGCGGCACCGGCTGGGGTGGAGATTCTGGTGGGGCAATCCCGTGGCGGGCACGACCCTCCTGCGCGCCTCGAAAGCACCGGTAGGCCGCGAACTCGCGCCAGCTTCGGCCGCTGTTCAAGTCCTTTAGGGCTTTCTGGATGCCGTGTAGGCGAGGATGTCGACGATGTCTTCATTCGTCAACTTCTCGACGACCGGCTTCATGAGAGCCGCCATCGAGCCGTTGCGAGCACCGGTCTTGAAATCCCAAAGCTGCCGGCCAAGGTAACTCGGCGACCGATTCGCGAGTCCGGGTATCGTTGCCACTCCGCGCAGATCGGGACCATGACACACCGTGCACGGCGTCGTCTTGCCGCCGCCTCCCGTCGTGACGAGCGCCTCTCCTTTCTTTATTGCTCCAGTCGGTACGTAGGCCACGAACCCTGAACGCGGGGCCCGGAGCGCTTCGAGCGATTCGTCTTCCGGCGCCTCGACGATTCGAACCCCGATTGGCTCGGTCGTGCCGTCGTCGACGAGGTGATACATCTGCCCGGCGACGCGCGTCCTCTCGACGGCGTCGGTCTCGGCGACCCGAATCCATTGAGTCCACGGCA
>JBKPTE010000008.1:0-10040 GCA_046735335.1 Acidobacteriota bacterium
GGCGAGGATATTGACGATGTCTTCGTTCGTCAGCTTTTCGACGACCGGCTTCATGAGTGTCGCCATCGGACCGTTGCGTGTCCCGACCTTGAAGTCCCAGAGCTCCCGGCCGAGGTAACTGGGGGATCGGTTCGCGATTCCCGGGATTGGACCGATGCCTTTCAGATCGGCTCCGTGACACACGACACACGGCGTCGTCTTGCCGTTGCCGCCGGTCATGACCAGATCTTCCCCTTTCTTGATCGCGCCGGTCGGCACGTAAGCGACGAAGCCAGAGCGCGGTGCGCGGAGCGCTTCGAGCGATTCATCTTCAGGAGCTTCGACGATTCGCATGCCGATGGGCTCGGTCGTGCCGTCATCCACGAGGTGATACATCTGCCCGGCGACGCGCGTCCTCTCGACGGCGTCGGTCTCGACGACCCGAATCCATTGAGTCCACGGCATCGACGAAAAGTACGTGGCGGCGGCGTCGATATCGCCGTCGGTCAGGAACGGCGCGAGATTGCCCATGTCGTTCGGTTTGCGCGGTTCGGCAGTCTTCCGCGCGCCGCTCTTGAAGTCGAGCAACTGCTGGACGATGTAGGCCTTCGGCAAGCCGGCGACGGGCCCGTTCTCGGGCCGCCCTTTTCCATTCGGCATGTGACAGAACGCGCACGCTCGAACGTCGGGCTGACGGCCGTGGGCGACGATGTCGGGCATCGACGGGTGATCCTCCGGAAACCAGTCGGCCGGCGCAAACGCGTTGCGGACCTCGGCGACCGTGAACGTGAGCGTCGATCCCGGGATGGAGCGGGGAGTTGGATCCGGTGCACCGCGTCCTTGCCGCCCGCCGCCTTGGGCGGCGGCCCCGGCCGGAGGGCGACCGCTACGCGGCGCGCCGGCGATCCCCGAGCCTGGCGCGACGGCGTAGGCCCACGTTGGTTTGTCGGGCGGGTCGACGACAAGAGCGTCTGCCATCGACGGCTGCATCGGTGGCTGCTGACCAGCAAGTGTCAAGACCGAAAGACCACACACGCCCAACGGGACCAATAACGACGTCCGCTTCAAAGGTTCTCCTGCTGCCTTGCCAGTCACGATCGCGACATGCTGCGTCATGCCGTCACGGACGTGAAGTCCACGTCACGCCGTCGGGATTCGGCCCGACGTCGATACGCCCGACGACTTCGAGCGTCTGCAAGTCGATGACGACCACTCCCGTTCGCGACGAACCGAATGCGCGAGCACCATCCGGCTGCATCACCATTCCGCCAACGCCGCCGCCCGCGTCGATGCGCTTCAGTTCCGCGCGAGTCGCTGCGTCGAACACGATGATGTGGCCCGTGCCTTCGGTGGACCTGGACAGCTTCGATACCAGGACGCGCTTGCCGTCGGGCGTGAACTTGACACGATTCGCCCCCGTGACAACGGGCAGGTCAAGTGACTGCGCCAGCTTCTTGCTCGAGAGATCGACAATCGCGATCTTGCCGCGCGGACTCGCGGTCCAAAGCTCGCGACCGTCAGGCGACACGTCGAACCCCTCGAAGTCGTCGGTCGGCTCGCCGACTTTCACGGACGTAATCGTCCAATCGTCGTCTGCCGCCGGCGCGAAGCGCCCGGCACGGCCGACGGCGCGTTCGATGATGCTCGCGGTCGCGGACTGGACGTTGACGGTGAACAACCGCTTCAGATCTGGCGCGACCACCACCATGTGGGAGATGTCCTGGCCGGTGCCGATCGCCCAATCGATCCTGTTCGTAATGGGATCGACGCGGCCGATCGACTTCGCCACTTCCGCCGTAAAGTAAATCTTTCCGCCGGCTTCGAACATTCCGTGCGGGCCGCGGAGCGGGCCTAGATCGATCGGTGGTTTGGCCGTGAAGTTGACGAGATCCACGACGGTCAGCGTGTTGTAGCCGCCGCGACCCGCCCCGTAATTCGAGATGTAGGCGGTCCGTCCGTCGGGTGTCGCCGCCACCTCATGCGGATCCGGTCCGGAGGGCGCCTTCCCTACCACGCGCAGCGTCACCGGATCGACCGCTGCCAGCGTGAGCGCGCCTTTGGACAGGACCAGCAGCCGGCCCGTTGGAGCGCCCTGCGCGCCGGTCCACGCGCGGGATGCAAATAGAAGGACGACTGTAGCGACCGCCAGGGAGGAGATCGTACGTTCCAAGCGGCCCAATTGCACTGGACACTCCTGAAGCCTGTAGTCGGGACGATTCCGGCGGTGCCGCTCCCGGCGGACGCAGTCTACATGAACATCGAAAGCGCGACGTCTGTTTGCCTTCCAACAAACGCGGGGTGGCCTGGTGAGGCGGAAGAACTGCTTCGAGGCATCAAGCATCAATGGTTCGCAAGAAGCCGGGTCGACTAACCTCGGATCACTTGGCGGGAAGATCTGACCCGACGCGCTTCCGCGTCGCTTGCCGAGCCGAAGCTCACGCGCTTCATCACTTCATCCAGCCTGGTTGCTTGAACGTGGAATCCGGCACTTCACTCGGGAGCGCAAACCCTCGCCGGTCCATCTCGTCGACACACAGGTTGAGGCTCTCCTCGGTCCGGAAACTCACGTGGATCACCCGATGGTGATCCGTCTGCAGCAGATGTCGTCCATGCTCCGGTACGACGTACAGGTCGTCACCCACCGACCGTCCGAAGATCGTCGTGGTGAACAGCAAGGTGACGAGCCGGTCGTATTCGGCCCGCGAGAATTCCACAACCGCATTCGTGCCGAGCGGCAGCCCCAGGCCGTCCAGAATTCGGAGCTCGACGATGTCGTTGATGCGCTCCGGAACGGCAGACTGCGGCCAGCGGCCCAAGTGCCTCCACGCGTAGCACGCGTGCCAGTCGCCCATGCAGTCGAGCAGCGAGGCAATGAAGTACGGGCGCCTCTCGGGCTCGCTCGGCACCTCCCAGAACCTGTCGTGCTGCGGATCGGGACGGAAGGTCAGGACGGCCGAGTGCGGATAGCGAGGGTCGATCTGGAAGCCCGACCGATCGGCCCATGCGAGGAATTGATCCTCTCGATGTGTTCTCATTTGCTTCCGGGATAGCACGCGGAGCTCCCGGTGATTTCCATACGGCGAGTCGCGGGATCAAGCAGGAACGTAGGCCAACCTGATCACATCCTCGCCAATGCAATCATGAGCCATCAGGCGGAGCGGCGGCCGGGGCCCTGCGAAATATGCCTTTCCGTGGCCAAGCACGACGGGGTGCAGGTAGATTCGATACTCATCGATGAGGCCAAGTTCGGTGAGGCGTTGCGCCAGGGTCGGGCCGGCAACTTCGATCTCCCCGTCCCGCTCGGCCTTCAGCGTGCGGATCGCGCCGTCGAGATCATTCTCCACAAGCGTGGCGTTGGGGCCGACCGACTTCAACGAGCGCGAGACGACCCATTTCGGCTGCTTCCTCCAGGCCGCCGCGAAGGCGTGTTCCTCCGCATCCCATTCAGGATGATCGTCGTCCCAGTAACGCATGACGTCGTACATGTGCCGGCCGTACACACTGCCCGCCTGCTTCTGAGTCTCCGCGACGAAGTGGCGGAAGAGCGTGGGGCTGGGCGCAAATGCCATATGGTCGACGTAGCCGTCCAGCGACTGGTTCATTCCGAACACGAGCCTGGCCATGTCAGTTCCTTCTGGACACGCGGCACTCCGCGCGGTCCGCTCCCCCGCTAGCGTTTGAGTGCGTCGGCGACGAACGCGAACACTTCCTTCGTCACGGGATCGTCTGGCGCGCCGATCGCGTCGTTGAGACCCTCGTGCGTGGTGTCGCGGCCGACGACCTTTGCGGAAATTTCTGCTGCCTGAAGAACCGCGGCAAGGCGTCGAGCCTGCGCACTGGTGTCGGGATTGCCGCTGATATGAAGGATGAGGAATGGCGGAATGCCCTTGTTCGGCGCGACGTGGGTCACGGCCGAGAAGTCGCGATGTTTCTCCGGGTCGTTGCCGAACTTCTGCCGATGACCGTTGGTTGGCAGTGGCAGGTGATGCACCCGGGCGCGCGTTTCCGCCACCTCGATGATTGCGGGAATATCGAAGGTGTCGGCATCCACGGGTACACATCCCTTGATCATCGTCAACGAGAGGCCTTCAGCTTTCGCATACTTGTCGTCCGTACACATCAGCGCGGCGAGCTGACCGCCTGCCGAATGTCCCATGACCAGCAGCCTCGCCGGATCGCCTCCGTATGTCCCGATGTTCTTGTGGACCCAACCGAGCGCGGTTGCAACGTCGCTCGTCAGCGCCGCCATCTCGACGGTGGGCAGCAGGCGATAGTTGATGGACACGAAAACGAAACCGGCCTGCATGAACGCCGTTGGCTTGACGCCGACCATGCTCTTGTTGCCCGCCTGCCAGCCGCCGCCGTGAATCCAGAACACCACGGGGAGGTTCTTCGCGCCGTCGGGCGCGTACACATCCAGTACTTGCCGTTCGTGCGCTGTCGCGTACGGGATATCCCGTGTCACACGCTGGGCGTACGCGGTTGAAACGAAGGCGATGGCGACGAGGAGGAGGCACGTGACACGTTTCATTCGGTGCATCCTACTGCAGTCGGTGTGCTCTCGACTTCCTTACCAGTAAAACGGCCTCGTGCCTGTCGATCCGCGCGGTCCGTACACCGGCAACGGCTGCCCACGTTCATACGCTCCAAGGTCCGGAGCTCGGCCCGCGAAGCCGTCGTTGACGTTGGGAATCCTCACGCCTCCATCAACAGCTCTGCTGTCCGCCTTCAACGTGAAGTTCAGATCGGCGGCCTGGTACGGCTTGCCGTAGGTGCCGGCATTCGGCGGCGGATTCGGCGGTTGAAGGCCTTCGAAGACGTCGTAATCGACTTCGATGCCGTGGGCCTCCTGGCCGGTCGCCGCCGCCAGCTCCGCCAGCGTCTTGAATCGCTGCGGCTGCGCTTGCGCGTAGTCAGCAAGCGCTGGCGGCCTGGCCCCGATCCAGGTGTAGTTCTGCTCGACGCCCTTGTTCGGACGGAATCCGTCGTAGTCGTACGTCGAGTACGTCGTCGGCCCGCCGAGCGAGGCGATGCCGTTCTGTCGATCGGTGCCGAGAAACAGGTTGTTCGCGAAGTGCGCGTTCGACACCTGCTGGTTCGTGCTGTCCTCGGCGACGATCGTGTTGTGGTACACCATCACACCCGCCGGATTGCTGAACTTCAGCGCGACCGGCGTGTTGTAGACCACGTTGCGGATGTAGTACGCGGGACCGCCGAAGATCGGCTGCGCGCTCAGGGCCGTGTGCGCGGCGTTGACGCCGCGGTTGCGCATGATGCGGATGTTGTGAACGCCGCCGTCCCCTTCGATGAAATCGTCGCCAGTGACGTAGATGTCGTTGTTGTAGATGTCGATCGCCACCGCCCAACGCTTGCGATCGGGATCGGGAATGCCATGCGTCGAAATCGTGATGCCGTCATGGAAGAACGCCACGGCGTTGTGCGCGATCGTGTGGCCCGACCCGTACACCTTGATCGCGTAGTAGCTGTTGATCGGATGCGCGCCGTACAGGCCGGGATTCGCCCAGCCCAGCGTGCGGTAGTGATCGTCGCGCCCGATGAAGACGTTGTCCGCGACATAGAAGCCGGTCGATCCCGCAAACTGGGCTTCGATGCCAATGCCGACGCTCTCGAACCGGCAGTTCTTGACGGCGAGCCCTTCGGCGCCCGCGACGTCCTTGACGCCGGCCCAGAAGGCCACTTCAGCGTTGCGAAACGTCATGCCCTCGAAGATGTGATACGCCGAGCCCATCACATCGAACAACCTGAAGGCGCCGTCACCGTCGAAGACCACCTCGCCGTCGCCCGCCGATTTGATCACGATCGGCCGCTCCGCGGTGCCCTTCGCGGTCAGCAGATACGTACCGTCGAACGTCAGCCCGTACGGATCGACGTAGTTGTGCCGATCGCCCTTGTACAAACCCGCATGCACGAGAAAGATGTCGCCGGGCTCCGCTTTGTGGAGCGCGACGACGTTCCAGTCGCCTGTGCCCGCATAGCCGTTGTACGCAGCCATGAGACCCGTGACGTTCGGGCTCTCCTTCGGCCGGTTCGCCGGCCAGGTCAATGGATAGACGTGGATCGTTCGGCCGCCTGGCGCGGCCTTCGGCTCCGCCCGCGTGCGCACCTTGACGTTCTGGACCGCTGTTCCTGCCACACCATCGGGATCCTTCATCGTCAAACCGACCTCGTATTCCGTATCCGGCTGAAGATCGATGATGCTTCCGGCAAAGCGGTCCGGCACGGTATACGGCGCGCGCATGATCCGCTCGCCGCCCATCCGGAGAAGCGGCATGCCCTCGCTCCATGCCGTCTGGCCCGAGACGCGATAACGGACGTCCACGGTCGCGTTGCGATTCTCATCACCGGTGATGTCCCACTCGAAGCCGAGGCAGATCAGCGTGGCCGGCTCGATCACGAACTGGCCGGACGTCACACTGTTGGCGGCGCGCGCGGGCGACGCCAGCGTTAGAACCGCGAGCAGGACGAGAATTCTTTCCATGGAGCTCCTCTACAGCTGGCCCGCCGGTCGCCGCGATCGGCGCAAGCGTCTGGCGAAGAGTGGATTTCGCCCAGCGCGATGCAGGGCCCACGACGGCGACCTGCTGCTGTTCCAGGGCGACGAAGTGGAACGCCGACGAGGGTTCCCGTCATCGGCGGATATACGGGACCACCGGGGCTGGCGAGTGTTCCGCTTCGATTGAAGAAGATTCGCCGGGACTACGCTCGTCTGCGAGCAACGATTAGCCTAGCACGCCACTCCCTGGCAGCCGTGGTGTCTAACCAGACGTGAAAGCCTCCAAGAGCAGCAAGGTTGCGCCGTGGATAATCCTCTGGATCGGGGCATCCCTGGTTCCGGCGCGGGCCTATTTGGCCGCACAAACGCGCCAACGCGTACCCATAGTGGAACAGGCCACGCGGACGGTGTTTGATCTCCAGCGAGCTTACGACAGTGCTCGAATGCGCCGGCAACCGGTCACTCAACTGCTTGCCGACGGCTTTGTTGAGATTCAGGCCGACGGCCGCGTGCTCACGCGATCACAGGCAATCGAGAAGTACACAAGGTTCGATGATGTTTCGACGGCTTCGCTCACCGAGCGTTGGACGGCCTCGTACGGCGACGTTGTGATCATCGCTGGGCGCGGCGGGGAAGAGGGTACGCCATATTCGGGACGGCGTCTCTATGTGTGGGCAAGCGAAGGCGGATCTTGGCGATTGCTGGTGTTCCAGGAGACATTCGTGCGCTCGCGGACGGCCAAGTTCTCGCCGGTCGCTAGCGAATGGCCCGCGGAGTATCAAAATGAGCAACCGCCACTGAGTGAAGAAGGGACGTTCGCTACTCGTGATTCGGCCTTGATTCCACGCCTGCTCGCCGACGATTCGATCCTAGTTGACGGGGACGGCGAACAGTTTACCCGCCGTACTTGGTTGGAGCGGCTGAAGGAAACCAGAGAGTCACCAGTGAACGTTCGCGGCTTCGGGCTATTGCACCAGGGCGATGCTATCGTTGTGATTGGTAACGAACTCGCAGGGCCAACCGGTATCGCGAGTCGCTTCACACACGTTTGGAGACGATCGTCCAGGAGTACGGAGCTTCTAATCAGCCAGTCGACGCTTGCAGCGGCCGAGCTATTCGTGCCTGGACGACAGCGACTCCAGTGCGATTGGCACGTTCCCGGGGACGGCTTGGTACAGGCGCGAGGCCGATTCTGTCGGCCGTGTGCCGAGCACGGCGCGCGCATCCAGATTTCCGCTGCGCGGCACTTCGTTCGTTCCGACTCGTACGGACGCCGCCTTCACCGGAAGCTGGTCTGAGGGGCGTAGCGATTACTACGCGGGCGGCCAACGTCTCGACTACTGACTGTGGCGGGGTCAGAGCTTTTTGAGACGCTCGACGTCGCCAGCGACCAGTGCCTCCTTCTTCGCACGCGTCCACCGCTTCAGCTGCCGCTCACGTTTCAGAGCGATATCGCGAGTGGGGTGCCATTCAGAGTACGAAAGGCTTACAGGCCTGCGGCGCGCGGTGTACGCAGATGCGGTCCCCTCCCGATGCCTGACGACTCGCTCGTCGAGGTTGCCCGTCTCACCGATATAGAGAGAGTCATCTGCACAGCGGAGGACGTAGACGAACCACACCGGACGACGATGCCATCGTCGAGGAGCGACTTTCAATGAGAATCGAAAGCCCTTCGACTCGCTCCCACGGGTCGCTCGTTCAGGGCATTCTCCCCGTCGCCGGCTCGCCATGAGCGAGCCTTCGGCTTGCCGAAGGCGAGACGAAGGCGAGTCGAATGGGAATCAGCAGCCCTTCGACTCGCGCCCTCGGGTCGCTCGCTACAGGCATTCTCCCCGTCGCTGGCTCGCCATGAGCGAGCCTTCGGCTTGCCGAAGGCGAGACGAAGGCGAGTCGAATGGAAATCAGGAGCCCTTCGACTCGCTCCCACCGTCGCTCGCTCAGGGCATTCTCCCTGTCGCTGGCGCGCCATGAGCGAGCCTTCGGCTCGCCGGAGGCGAGACGAAGGCGAGTCGAATGGTGGCCCAGATTTTCACCAGTTGGAACACGGTGACGACCTGGCTGCGTCGGCTCGAGTGCTTGAAGCGCGCCGCGTAGAACATCGAGGGACACGCTTTCCAAGCCGCGGCTCGAACACGCCGTCCCTACAGAAGAGCGCCGATGGATCGGTGGACGTTTACTCTAGGGCCCACGCGCCGACGGGGAGAGAATCGAACTGGGTTCCTACCAACGCCAGCGGACAATTCGAGGTGCTGTTCCGTCTGTACGGCCCGGAGAAGCCGTTCTTCGATAAGACTTGAATACTGTCCAATCTAGAGAAGGTGCAATGAGAGACGCCCGTGCGTGCGGCTTTTCTCACATGCAGAAAACGGAGAAAGACAGCCAGTGGTTCAGCCCGAGCACATCTTTGTTCATGATCAACTACCGGGCGACAACTTCGGCGAGTTGCTGGAGCAACTGCGTGCGGGGTGTAGAAGTCATCCGAGGACCCGAATCGCACGAGAACGGCAAATCTGCGCGGATCATTCACCCAGACGAAAGCACGGTCGAGCTCTGAGAGCCGGAGGTCTCTAGGACGACAAGAACAAAAGTGCCTGAGAGTGCCGCGAGGAGTCCTGAAAGCCGAGACCTGGACATCGTGGGACAATCTCGCCGCCCTCACGCAACTCGGGCGCTCTCCTCCACCGGCACCGTAGCAATCGGCGATGCGTGTGACGTGAGCGCGTCGCCTGACCTTGGTGAAAAAACAAGTCTGAGATGGGTGTACCCGTGGCTGCGAAGGTTCCCTTCGAGCAGAACGAGACACCACTAACGGGGTGTTCTTCTTCGCAGCCGCCTGCATCGACAGCCCCGGAAGGCCATCGCTCGTGGCGCAGCGCCGAGATCAGGTGGCGAGGCCAGACCGATGCAGAGAGCCATGGCGGAGCTCTGGTTCTCCAACCGGCGCAAGAACGGGCGGACTCTCAACCGTCACGATGACGAGGAGAAGCAGCTCCGTCACTACGAATGGGCTCGCCGGCGATCGAAAGCGGTGCAACCGCTCGACCCCCGCCGACGGTCCATGCGCCTGTCGAATCGGCGGCGAATACTGGGCGCCGCTGGCCGTTGTGGGTGTATAAGAGTACCGACTCGGTTCAACCAGAATGGAACTCTCGGGTGCGTCCTCGTGCAGACAAACGGCGAAGCGCTCCCCATAACGGCCGACAGCGTCGGCCTATCCCGGCTGCGGCCATGGGTCCATCGCCTCGGTCAATTCGACCCAGCGCCCGTAAACATTCGCGAAATGTCACCAAACGGCCATGATTTCTCGGCTTTCATGTTTTGGGGAGGTGTGCGATGGGTCTCGAGAATGTGAAGGTGCTCTACGCGAGGTCCCCTGGAGGCGTGCAGGTCACGATCCCCCTGATCCGCGCGGGTGCTTATGACGTCGCCGACATCTCTCAACGCTTGAAGACGGCCGGCATTCCCGACGACCAGTTGCCCTACATCGTGTGGAGTTCCGACCCGACACCTCCGAGGCCTTTGAACCAGGGCTCTGCCCTTGGCGAAT
>JBKPTE010000009.1:0-60155 GCA_046735335.1 Acidobacteriota bacterium
GGAGGAGTACGAGCTGCAGGTGAGCGCGAGCCGCAACGGCGGCGGAGGTGGCGGCGGCGGCGACAACAAGATGGCCGAGGAGCTGGCGGATCTGTTCGACCTCGAAGTCGATCGGATGGCGAACCAGTACGAGACGGCGCAGCGCGCGCAGCAGCAGCAGTCGGATCAGAAGATCGACGAGCTCGCCGAGAAGCTGAAGGAGCTGGCGCGCCGGCAGGAGCAGGAGGCGGAGCGCCAGCGCCGGCGTGCGGCGTCGGGCCAGGGATCCGGAGGCGGCGAGTCGCAGCGCGCGCTCGCGGAGCAGGCGGAGGAAGCGGCCCGCCAGCTCGAACGTCTGGCGCGCGAAGAGAACCGTCCGGAGCTCGCGCAATCCGCGCGGCGCCTTCAGCAGGCGGCCGACGCGATGCGGCGGGCGGCGGCGGGCGGGGATCCGAACGCTTCTGCGGAGGCGGCATCGGCGATCGATCAGCTGCGTGAGGCCGAGCGGCAGCTCTCGCAGTCGCAGGCCGGGCGCGGCACGCGCGACATCGCCGACGCGCAGCGCCAGGCGGACGCGCTCGCCCGCGAGCAGCAGGACATCCAGAACGACGTCCAGAACCTCGAGAACGCGGGCGCGGGGCCGGAGTCAGGGTCCGCGCAGGCGACATCGAAGTCCGACAAGATCCAGCAGCTCACCGAGCGCAAGAACACGCTCGCGGGCAAGGTGGATCAGCTCGAACGTCAGCTCGATCAGACGGCGGCCTCGATGTTCAAGGACGAGCGCGACGCGTCGCGCAAGCTGAGCGAGGCGGCGAACGGGCTGCGCGATCGCCGCGTGCGCGACAAGATCCGCTATTCCAGCTCGATGCTGCGCGGCGGCGGCCAGCCGGGCGACGTGGCGGCGTTCGAGAAGGACATTCAGGCCAACCTGGACGATCTCCGAAACAAGATCGGCGAGGCCGCGTCGGCCGTCGGGCACACCAAGCCGGACGCCACCGCGCAGGCGCTCGACAAGGCGCGCCAGCTCGCGCAAGGCATGGACTCGCTCGAAGAGCGGATGCGCAACGCGAGCGGACGCGGGCAGAACGATCGGTCGGGCCGCGGCCAGAACGGTCAGCAACCTGGCGCGCGCGGTCAAGACGGCCAGCAGGCTCAGGACGGCCAGCAAGGTCAGCAGGGACAGAACGGGCGTCAAGGGCAGGGTCAGCAGGGCCAGCGCGGACAACAGGGCCAGAGCGGGCAACAGGGCCAGAGCGGCCAGCAGGGCCAGAGCGGCCAGCAGGGCCAGGGCGGGCAGCAGGGTCAGAGCGGCCAGAACGGCCAGCAGGGAGCGCGAGGCGGCAATGGCGGCCGCAACTCCGGCGAGCCGACGCCGGGTGGACGCAACGGCGAAGGCGACACGCAGGGCGGCTCGTTTCAGCCGGCCGCAGGCGCGATGGGCGACAGCCGTCCCGGCCCGGGTCGCTTCTCTCCCGAAGACATCCGCCAGTTCCGCGGCGAGATCCGTCAGCGCGCGCAGGACGCCGAGCAGCTGCGGCGCCTGCTGAAGGGACAGAACATCGACGCGAAGGATCTCGACGAGATCGTGCGCGGCCTCCGTCAGCTCGACGAGGACCGCGCGTATCAGAATCCTGAAGCGCTCGCGCGACTGCAGGGATCCGTCACCGAGAGCATCAAGCGCTTCGAGTACACGCTGCGCCGCCGCCTCGACGCGAACGCGAACCAGGTGTTCCTGTCAGGAAACGACGACGTGCCGGAGCAATACCGCAAGCTGGTCGAGCAGTACTACCGCTCGCTGTCGAAAGCTGGCGGCAAACAGTGAGGCGGGTCTGTCAGACCCGCCTCACGCCTCCGCCTCCAGCGTTGCCGCCGATTCGGCGCTCGCACCGGAGAACCCCGAATACAGCAGCGTGATTGCCGTGTAGATGACGACGACGATCACGAGCCAACGGACCGTTCCCAGATCCAGCGACTTGACGATGTAGGCGGCGAGCAGGACGCCGGGAATGCCGCCCAGCGCGAGCCCGATCGCGGGACGAAGGCTGTAGCAGCGGTTGCGGATGAACCGCAGGCTGCCGACCGGCATCAGGAACGCGCACGAGCCCATCATGATCGGGAAGGCGGCGGTCGGATTCATCCCGAGCAGGCTCACGAGAATCATGCACGGCGCGTAGAGCCCGATCCCGAGCGTCATCAACGCGCCGAGCATGAAGTTGCCGCCGAGCGCGATCACCAGCCGCACGCCGCGGACGCCGAGGTCGGCGCCCCCTCCCGGCAGCAGCTTCATCTGCGTCATGAACATCAGCGCGGCCGCCGCCAGCAGCGCGAGGCCCATTCCGATCTGCACCTTCTGCTTCGGCCACCGGCACACCACCCCGGCGCCAAGCCAGGCACCGAGCACCGCCGCCGCAATCATGCTGACGAGCGTGAGCACATCGACCGGGATGATCGACGTATAGATGAAGGCCTGTACGACGGTCGGGAGCGTGTGTCCCGCGTTCAGCGTCCCGGGAATCAACCGGTCGGGGACCAGCCGCAGCGCACGAAACAGCGCCGTCGTCGTCGCATAGGACCCGATGCCGAGCGTGTCGAAGAAGTTGGTCACCGCGCCGACGCCGATCTGTGTCGGGGTCGGCGCGTGGACATCGGTTGACGGTGTTGCCGCGGCCGCCTCGCGCCGCGCCTGCGCGACCTCGCGCCCCCAGCCCACGACATAGACGCCCGTCAATGCGGCCAGGGCCGCGAGCAGCGCAGAAATCGGATTCATCGGCACAGCTTACCGCGGACGGAGTCCTTCCGTATGGACTCAAACTCGCGGCTCGGGCCTCGGGCTCGGGACTCGGGCTCGGCATTCGGGACTCGGGATCGGGGACTCGGATCGGACTTGTTCCGCGTCGTTCCGTGTGGTTCCGTGGCTGGCGATTGCCGTGTGGCTCCGTGTGGTCCGTGGCTGCCGACTGCCGTGCCGTTCCGCGTGTTCCGTGACTGGTGATTTTCCGTGTCGTTCCGTGCGGTCGGTGGCTGCCGATTGCCGTGTCGTTCCGCGTGTTCCGTGACTGGTGATTTCCGTGTCGTTCCGTGTGGTCCGTGGCTGCCGATTGCCGTGTCGTTCCGCGTGTTCCGTGGCTGGTGATTTCCGTGTCGTTCCGTGTTGTCCGTGGCTCCCGATTGCCGTGTTATCCGTGGCTCCCGGACCTCCGTGCATTCCGCGGCTTCAACGCGGTGCGGACCTGCGCGACGAGGTCGTCGGGTAGGCAGGGCTTCGTGATGAAGCCGTCGCAACCCGCGGCCTTCGCCTCCTGCCGCGCATCGTCGAACGCGTGGGCGGTGAGGGCGACGATGGGGATATGGCGCGTCGTGGGGTTGGCCTTGAGGGCCCGCGTCGCCTCCCATCCGTCCAGCACGGGCATGCTGGCGTCCATGAGGATGAGGTCGGGCTGGAGCGCGATGGCCTGATCGATCGCTTCGCGTCCGTTGCCGACCGTCTCGACGGCAAAGCCGGAGTATTGAAGGTAGTCGCGATAGAGCTCGCGCGCGTCCTCGAAGTCTTCGGCAATGAGCACGAGTGGAAGGGAGCGCGCGGCCTTCATTGCCCGGCGGCATCGCGCGCGTCACGGGCTGCCCGCTCGGAGATTCGGGCAGTCGCTGAGGTCTTGATGCGCACGGGATCGCCGTAGGGTGCTGCGAGGATTGTGCCAGGGCGCGGTGCGCCTTCCGCGTGTCCGGAGGCCCGTCCCTGAGACGCGCGCGACTTCGTATCAGGCGCGCTGGTTACAAGAACGGCGTCGCAGTGGAAGCGTGATGCCATCCCGGCTCAACGCAAGAGGTACTCGAGCGCCCCGGGAAGGCGGCGTGCCCAGTCGCGCTCGGTGTGCTGATGGCCTTCCGCCTCCACGTAGCGGAGCGTCTCGCGACTGTAGCCCTTCTCCCGCAGGGCACGGGCGAGGAGCCGCGCGTCGTGCAGGGTGACGGCCCCTTCCGACGTGCCGACGTCCAGGTAGATGCGTCCGCGGGTGTAGCGCGCGCCGCGAACGAACTCGAGAATGGCGCGCTCGCCGAACCAGGCCGACGGGCTCATCACGCCGATGCGGCCGAACGGCGAGGGACGCGTGAAGAACGCGTAGAGGCTGATCAGTCCGCCCATCGACGACCCGATCGTGACGGTGCTGTCCCGATCCTTGCGGGTGCGATAGGCGGCGTCGATGCGCAGCTTCAACGTGTCGCGGAGGAAGCTGACGTACCTCGCGCCGCGTCCGCCGCCGTGTCGAGGGTCGGGAAACGGGCTGTACTCCGCGAGCCGTGCCGCGCCGGTGTTGTGCACGCCAACGAAGATCGCCTCGAAGCCGCGGTCCGCGAGCGCCGGGATCGCCCTATCGAGCTGCCACGTGGTTCCTCCGAACGCAATGGTTGGATCCCACAGATTCTGGCCATCGTGGAGGTACACCACCGCGTATCTGCGTCGGGCCGAGCCGTACGAGGCGGGAAGGTACACGTCGACGCCACGGCGGTTGCGAAGCTGCGGCGACCAGATCTGAAACGTGTGCTTTTCCATCGTGCGGCGCGGGCCTGATAAGGTTTACGCGTGCGCCGTGAGAGGCATTCGTGGTTCTCGCAGCGGCTCGGGCGCGACATGGGCCTCGTCGTCTACGGCCACTGGGGGCCGCCCATGATTGCATTTCCCACGAGCGGCGGGGACGAAGGCGAGTACGAGCGCCAGGGCCTCATCGGCGCGATTGGCGGCCTGATCGACGCCGGCCGGGTGAAGATCTTTTCCGTGGACACGAACCATCGCGACTCGTTCGGAAACGGTGCCGCGCACCCGCGGCACCGGAGCTGGATGCAGCGCCAGTACGACGACTACATCATGCAGGAGGTCGTGCCGTTCGTGCGCCATCACTGCCAGAGCGGCGATATCGCGATCTGGACGATGGGAGCATCGCTGGGCGGGTACCACGCGGTCAACACGCTGCTGAAGCACCCCGACGTGGCGAAGCGCTGCTACGCGCTATCGGGCGTGTACGACCTGAAGCGCTTCATGAGCGGCGACTACGACGACAACTTCTATTTCAACAACCCCATGGATTACGTCGCGAACCTGTCGGATCCGTGGACGCTGGGGCAGCTCGCGACCTGCGAGATCCATCTGGCGACCGGTTCCGGTCCGTGGGAGCGCAGCGAGGACGCGTATGCGTTCTCGCGCGTGCTGTGGAGCCGCGGCATCGCGCATCACCTCGACGACTGGGGCTCGATGGGGGGCCACGACTGGCCGTACTGGCAGCATCAGATGCGGGAGTATCTGCTGCATGCGTGGTGGCGGGTCTGACAGGCCCGCCCTACTTTACGGCCGGTCTGAGAGACCCGCCCTGCTTTACGGCGGGTCTGAGAGACCCGCCCTGCGTTACGGCCGGTCTGAGAGACCCGCCCTGCGTTACGGCGGGTCTGAGAGACCCGCCCTACTTGATGGCGGCTTTGAGAGGGCCGCCCTGCATCAGGGCCGTCGATCCAGGACCTTCTCCAACAAATACTTCCCCTTGTCGACGACCTGTTCGTCGTCGATCCAGGCGTCGCACTCGCGCGTGAGGACGTCCACGTGCGTGCGCGATTTCCAGTCCGCGCCGGTCTGGCTGCCATACGGATCGCCGAACGCGAGATGGACCCCGGGGATCTTCTCGTCCTGGAGCAGGACGCCGATCATGCGATCGAGCGCGAGGTTCGTGCCGAACGCGAGCTCGCCCACGCGGTCGCTGTTCGCGTCGGTGTGGCAGTACTGCCAGAACTCCCGCTCGAGGTCGCGCCGCTCGCAGCGCGCCTCGACCAGGCGCCCGCCTTCGATGCGCAGCACCAGCGGAGTGGACGAGAGGTCGCCGTACTTCGGGCCGAAGTAGTCGCCGGCGGTGCCATCGCAGATGAACACGCCGTCGACGGACGCGGGCGTCGTGAAGACTTCTCCCGCCGGAAGGTTGGACCAGTAGCGGGGGCTGATGATGCCGCTCGTCTTGATCCACGAGAGTCGCGGATCGAACGTGGCCGTCAGCTCCGTGCCGGCATCGGTGCGCACGCGCAGCGACGAGGCGCTGCGCATCCGCTCGCAAAGGACCGTGCTGAGCCGATCGACGAGCCGGTAGTCGGCGCGCATGCCCTGCATCATGATCTGCGGCGTGACGCCGACCATGTGCGCGTAGCGGATGCCGCGCCGCTCCACCGTCGCGACGATGTCCATGCGCGCGCCGAGCTCTCCCTCGCGCGGCTGTACGCAGAGGATGCCGGCGTCGGCGCGGCCGAGCGCGTCGAGGACTTCGTCGGGCGCGCGCTGCAGCGGCCTCGATGCCACGCACTCGATGAGCACGCTCTCGGTCTCCGCGTCTGCGGCGGCCAACGCCTCGGCCAGGCTCGCGGCAACTTCGCGGGTCGCTTCGTCCGCGATCAGCGCGACGCGCTCGCGCGGCTGGATGGCGAGGCACACGCCGACGGCGTTCCTCGCGCCAGGCGCGAGGTCCGTCGATGCAGTGCCGAAGAGGGCGGGCATCTCGTCAATTGTACCGCCCGAATCGCTGGCGGCCCTGAAAGCGCCGCCCTACGGCAGCCGCGGCGACACGACGAACGCCGGCACCTGCCCCCCGCCCGAGGTCACGTTGGCGAGCCCGGTCGCGCTGAGGCGGGTGAGGAACCCCGCGAGACGGCCGCGAAAGAGGTACGGCGCGAAGTCGACCAGCATCTCGCGTTCCCGGATTGCATCGTCCTCGCAGACAGGGAATCGTTCCCGCCGGATCGCGATGCGCTCCTGCGCGACCCACGTTCCGTGCGCGCCGCTGATAGCGCGTTCGATCGCGGCGTCCCACTCGGACGCCGATATCTCCCAGCCGAGCCTGACCCCTGTGCCGCCGTACTCGTCGTTCGGCTTGATCACGAAATCCGTCTGCCGCGCGCGCAGGTAGTCGAGAAGGCCGAATGTCCAGCCGTCCCGCGTTGCCGGCACGTCGCGCACCACGCGCGTCCACGGGACGTGCGCGCGGATCGCGGCAAGCTCCTGGCGATCGAACAGCGCGTCGAACCGCTCGTCGGTGAGGACCGCGAAGAACGCCTTCTTGTGCGGCAGCTTGCAGCGGAACGTATTCGCGACCGGGACCGCGCGGCGCGCGTATGCGTCCACGAGCGCGCGGCACTCGTCCGGCCTCGCCACCACGTCGTTGATGAGCACGCGGCGGTACACGAGATCGATCGCCTCGCCTCCGGCGAGAAGACGCGAACCGTCGAAGACGAGATCGCCCGGATCCGCAATCACCGTCGGCACACCGATGGCGCCGAACGCGTCCCGGAGGAGCTCGAATTCGCTCCAGGTCGGAACCTCGCGCCAGTCCACGATCGCGATGCGGGGCGGCCGCGCCGTGCCTCCCCAATCGCGGTAGCTCTCGAGGAGCGCGTCGAGCAGGCGCGGTATCGGGGTGTAGAAGCGCGTGTCGAAATCACGCCGGAACGCCCCCATCAGCGGCTCGCCGTCGAACAGCTCCGCGAGCCGCTGGCTGTAGCCGGCGCCGGCCGGCGATTCGGCGTTGTACTCGGCAAAGCGGAGCGAATCGGGAAGGAGGAAGGCGTCGGCGCGCGCGGCGGTGCTCGCGACGCCGTAACCGGGATCGATTCGCGCGAGGCGGACCTCGTCCTCGTTCAATGCCAGGTCGTCGAGCAGGTCGGGCCGATCGGAGGCGGCCGACGCAACGCGCTCTCCCAGGCGCCACATCATCTCGGCCGCGCCGATCACGCGGCGTTCGTCGTCGGGTGAGAGGAAGAAGGGGCGGAGGAACGGGCAGAGCAGCCGGCCGCCGAACGTCAGGCGCCGCTCGCGCATGCGCGTCGCGAGCGATTCGCACGACGCATCAATCGAGCGTCGAACGAGATGGTTCCAGACCTCGCGCGGGTCAGCAGTCGACAAGGGCGGCTCCTCCGAACCGTTGCCGCAGCCGGGTCCGAGCCCCGGCCTCCATTGCCGGGTCTAAGAGCCCCGGCCATTGCCGGGTCTAAGAGCCCCGGCCTACTACACGGCCGTTGGCCGCGAACGGTCCGCGACGGTCGCAAGTCCCGTCATGTCCGCCCATCGCGGCCACGTCTGCTGCGCGCGGCCGTTGAGCGCGCGATCGATGACGAGCGCGGCCATTTTCTCGACGACGATGTCGAAATAGTGCGGCGTGATCCGATCCCGCTCGAAATCGGGTGCGGGGTTGAGGAAGTCGATCGCGTACGGGACGCCCTTCCGCACGGCGAACTCGATCGTGTTCATCTCGTACCCGAGCGCCGTATTGAGCGTCTGCGCGTCGCGGACGACGCGCGCGCCCAGCTCGGCGGAGAAGTACGCGTGCTCGACGAGGTAGCGCCGCTCGCCGGGATCGTACGCGACCGGAACGATGTCGGTCTGCCCGAAGGTGAAGCAGCGGACGTACTGGTCGAAGTCGATGAACTCCTGGAGCGTCATGCAGTAAGGGCCGGTCACGTCGTACGCGGCGATCAGCTCCTGGCGGTCGTGGACCTTGTAGACATGCTTCCAGCCTCCGCCCGAATACGGCTTCAGAATCGCCGGGCGGCCGACGTAATCGAGCAGGCCGTCCCAGTCGATCGGGTATCCCAGGTTCCGCAGCGACTCGGGCGTCAGGTCGACGTCCGCGGGATACGACTTCTGCGGCAGCAGCAGCGTCTTCGGCACAGCGACGCCAAGCCGGCGCGCGACCGAGTAGTTGAAGAACTTGTCGTCGGCCGTCCACCAGAACGGGTTGTTGATCACGTAGGTGCCTTCCAGCACCGCGTGCTTCAGGAATGCGCGGTAGTACTCCACCTCGTGCGAGATGCGATCGACAATCACGCGATAGCCTGACGGCTCGCCCATGCGCGTGCCCGTCAACTTCACCATCTCCGCGGTGATACCGCGCGCCTGCCCCAGCGCGTTCACGCGATCGATGAACGCCTGAGGAAACGCGTATTCCCGTCCGCAGAGCAGACCGATTTTCACGTGTCCCTCCTGTTGCCGGCTCGCGTCTCCTCGACGAGCCATCGCACCACCTCGCGGAGATCTCCCGTTTCGCGATACACGCGGAGCTGGCGATCCGCGCTCGTGCCTTCCGCGACAATCGCGCGCACGTAATCGGCCGCCTCGCGGCTGCCCAGTTCGTTCAGCTCGTCGTCGAGGAAGTCGAGCAGCTCGAGCGCGAGGTCACGCATCGGCACCTCCTTGCGCCGCCCGAAGTCGATGAGCTGTCCATCGAGGCCGTATCGTGCCGCGCGCCACTTGTTCTCTTCCACGAGCGCGCGGGCGTAGATGCGAAACCCGAGATTGCTGCGGCGCAGCCGATACAGCTTGACGACGATCGCCTGGGCGAGCGCGGCCAGCGCGATGGTCACGCGCGGGGACGTCGGCACGTCGCAGACGCGGAACTCGAGGGTGCCGAACGTCGGATGCGGCCGCAGATCCCACCAGATCTTCTTGCCGTTGTCGATGCAGTGCAGATCGACGAGCGTCGTCAGATACTCGTCGTACTCGCTCCACGACGTGAAGTGCTCTGGAATGCCGCTCCGCGGGAAGCGCCGGAACACCGTCGTCCGGTAGGACTTAAGGCCCGTGTCGCGCCCCTGCCAGAACGGCGAGCTGGTCGAGAGCGCGAGCAGGTGCGGCAGGAAGTACCGGGCCTCGTTCATCAGCTCGATCGTGCTCGTGCGATCGGGAACGGCGACGTGAATGTGCAAGCCGAAGATGAGGAGCGATCGCGCGAGCTGCTGCAGTTCCTCGACGATGTGCTCGTAGCGCTCGCCAGGGGAGATCACTTGATCCTTCCAGCTGGAGAACGGGTGCGTTCCGGCTGCGGCGATACGCAGGCCCACACGTTCGGCGCTCTCCGCGAGGTCGCGGCGCGTTCGGCAGATCTCGGTTTCCAGCTCGCTGACGTTTGCGCAGATCTTGGTGCCGACCTCGACGATCGACTGGTGCAGCTCGCGCTTCAGCTGGTCGCCGAGGGCGGGCGCCCCCGATGCGAGCAGTTCCGAGACGTGCGAGCGCAGCTCCCAGGTCTCGGGGTCGACAATCTGAAATTCCTCTTCGACGCCAATGGTAAAGGCGTGATCGAGCGGCACCGGCCGATCATAGTTCAGCTCCCCAGATCCCGGCCCTTCAACTCGCTGGGCGTGATCATCTCCTCGATGCGGTGCGCGAGATTCCAGTGCTCGTCCCACAGCGCCTGCGGCATGTGCCGGCCGAACATCCTGAAGAAGTCTTCCTGCCCTGCCACCGCCTCGACCCATTCCGCCGGATCGACGCGAAGGAGCGCCGCCAGGTCTTCGTCCGACATGTTCAGCCCTTTGCGATCGAGCCCTTCGATCGGCGGGATGTAGCCGATCGGCGTCGCGAGCGCCTTGCCTCTCCCTTCGGTGCGCTCGAGCGCCCACTCGAGCACGCGCAGGTTGTCGCCGAAGCCGGGCCACAGGAATCGCCCTTCTTCATCGGTCCGGAACCAGTTCACACGGAAGATCAGCGGCGGCTTGGCAATGGACGCGCCGACGTCGAGCCAGTGCGCGAAGTAGTCCCCCATGTTGTAGCCGCAGAAGGGGCGCATCGCCATCGGATCTCGCCGCAGCACGCCGACCTTGCCCGTCGCGGCTGCCGTCGTTTCCGACGAGAGCGTCGCGCCGAGAAACGTCCCGTGCTGCCAGTTCCACGACTCGTACACGAGCGGCACGCGCCGCTGCCGGCGGGCGCCGAAAAGGATCGCGTCGATCGGGACGCCGTTAGGGTTGTCGAATTCGGGCGAGAGCGTCGCGCACTGCGAGGCGGGCGTCGTGAACCGGCTGTTGGGATGCGCGGCCTTCTCTGTCGATTTCGGCGTCCAGGGGCGCCCCTGCCAGTCGATCGCTTCCAGCGGAGGCGGGTCGTCGTGCCCTTCCCACCAGGGCGTCCCGTCGGGGCGCAGCGCCACGTTCGTGTAGATCGTGTTGCGCTGAATCATGTTGAACGCCGTCGGGTTCGTCCGGCGGCTCGTCCCGGGGACGACGCCGAAGAAGCCGAACTCGGGGTTCACGGCCCAGAGCCGTCCGTCGCTGCCCGGCCGCAGCCACGCGATGTCGTCCCCGACGGTCGCCGTCTTCCATCCAGGCATCGACGCAGGCGGCAGAAGCATCGCGAGGTTCGTCTTGCCGCACGCGGAAGGAAACGCGCCCGCAACGTAGTGCTTCGTGCGTGCGGGGCTCTCGAGCCCGAGAATCAGCATGTGCTCCGCGAGCCACCCTTCCGTTCTCGCCATCCAGCTCGCGAGCCTGAGCGCAAGGCACTTCTTACCGAGCAGCGCGTTGCCGCCGTAGCCCGATCCGATAGACCACACGCTGTTCGATTCGGGGAAGTGCATGATGAAGCGGCGGTCGGGGCTGAGATCGCCGACGGAGTGGAGGCATCGCGTGAAGTCGTCGGACGTACCCAGGTGATCGAGCGCGATGTTGCCCGCGCGCGTCATCACCCGCATGCTGAGGACGACGTACTTGCTGTCCGTGATCTCGACGCCCACTTTCGAAAAGCGCGAGCCCGACGGCCCCATCAAGAAGGGCACGACGTACATCGTCCGTCCGGACATCGCGGCGGTGAAGAGGCCCGTGAGCTTCGCCTTCGCCTCGCCGGGCGGCATCCAGTTGTTGTTCGGCCCGGCATCCTCTTCGCGTTCCGTGCACACGAACGTCAGGTGCTCCGTCCGCGCGACGTCGTGGGGGGCGCTGCGGTGCAGGTAGCAGCCGGGAAGCTTGGCCTGATTCAGCTCGATCAGCTCTCCCGAGGCGAGGCATTCGCGAATCAACTGATCCCGTTCCACTTCGGATCCATCGCAGACGAGGATGCGATCCGGCTTCGTCATCGCAGCGACGTCATCGACCCACTTGCGAATGCCGGCGTGAACGGGCGCAGCCTTGTCAGTCATATCTCATTATGAGGACAACACCGACTCGCCGCGAAGCCACGCCTGCGCTGCGGCGAGATCAGCCTGCGTGAGCTGATGTCCGGCAGGTTGAAGGAGCACGTCCACGCCAGCGCCCGCTGCGCGGAGGAGCGAGGCGAGCCGCTCTGTTTCCGCGAGCGGCACGATCGGATCGACGCGCCCGTTCGAGATGAGCACGCGTGCATCCGTCGACGGAAGCGGATCGGGCACGAGCGGGACCATCGCGCGAAAAAGCACGGCGCCGCGAAGCGTTCCCGGCCGGAGCAGCAGGACGGCGGATGCGATGTTCGCGCCGTTCGAGTAGCCGACGCCGGTGACGCGCGCGGGATCGAATCGGTAGTGCTCCGCGGCTTCGGCCACGAAATCGGCGAGATCCACCGCGCGGCGCCGAAGATCCGCTTCGTCGAACACGCCTTCGGCCAGGCGCCTGAAGAAGCGCGGCATCCCGTTTTCCAGCACGTTGCCCCGCGGGCTCAGAAGGTTCGCGCCAGGGGCCAGCGTGCTGCCGAGCGGCACGAGGTCGTGTTCGTTGCCGCCCGTTCCATGCAGCAGCAGCAGCGTTGGTTTCGACTTCGCTGCAGGGTCTGCGCCGGGCGTGAAGGTGTGCGTGAACGTCAGGCCCGGCACGCTCAGTGCGACTCCTGGTACTCGGCCGCCGGCATCGTCAGCGGCGGGAGCACCCGTTCGATCTCGGGCCGGGCGCGCTCGTACCACGGGGGGAGCACGAGCGATTCGCCGAGGTGGCGCGCATCCTCGTCGACGGCAAAGCCCGGTCCCAGCGTCGCTATCTCGAACAGGACGCCGCCCGGCTCCTTGAAGTACACCGATTTGAACCAGAAGCGATCGATGACGGGCGTGGCGCGGCCGCCGGCCGCCTCGACCTGCGCGCGCACGCGCAGCTGCTCCGCGTCGTCTTCGACGGCCCACGCGAGATGGTGCACGCTGCCGACGCCCCACGCGCCGCGTCGCGCATCGGGCGCTGGCCGAATGTCGACCACGCCTGGGAAGTTCGCAAATCCGAAGCGCGTCCAGCCGTTCTCCTCCGCGATCCGGTGAAATCCGAGAGAGCCGGTGATGAACTCGATGGTCGGCGTCGCTTCGCGTTCCCACAAACGAGATCCGTACAAGCCGCGGATCTGGCGCTCGCCTGGCACAGGACCGCCATCCCACGGCGTGAACGCCCGCTGATGCGGAGCGCCGCTCTCCGTGAGCGCGAGCTGCAGGCCGTGCGGATCGGTGACGGGCAAGACGCGGTCGCCAAATCGCGCCTCGACCGCCGCGATCTTCGTTCCGTATTTTTCAAGGCGGGCTGCCCACCACTCCAGCGTGTTGCGCGGCACTTCGAGCGCGACTTCGACGGCGAGGCCGTGTCCCATGCGCGGGGGCGCCATGTGCGCCCACGGGAAGAACGTCAGGTCCGTGCCCGGATGCCCTTCGGCGTCGGCGTAAAACAGGTGGTATGTGCCCGGGTCATCCTGATTGATGCTGCGCTTCACGAGGCGCATGCCGAGCACGCCGGCATAGAAGTCGAGATTCTCCTGCGCCGGTCCGGCGATCGCCGTAATGTGGTGAAGTCCTCTGACGGGCTGCATGGTGCCACTCCTGAGAGACAATCGATCGATGGGCTCGCCGACGCGTTCCTCCACGATCGCCCGAATCCCGTCCGCCGCCGCCGTTCTCGGCGGCGTCGAAGCCGCTGAGGACCTCATCGTCGAAGGACAGGTGACCGGGCACATCACCATCCCTGACCATCATCTCGCGATTACGGCATCGGCGGTGATCGCCGCGCGCATCATGGCACGTTCGGTGACGATTTCCGGGGTGGTCGAGGGAAATATTCTCGCAAGCGAGCGCATCGAGCTGCTGCCCGGCGCATCGGTCCGCGGTCACCTGACGACGCCGGCGCTGCTGATGGTGGATGGAGCCCGGTTTACCGGGAGTGTCGACCCCGTGCGGACGGAAGCTGCACTGCTCGTGGCCAAGTACCGCCAGCGGCGCGCCGAATGGGCGTCCGGCTGAGCCGGGTCGGGTCTGCCTCAGCGATCGTCGCCGCTGGCGCGAACGTCGTCGCCTGCATTGGGGTGCCGCCGATCCGTCGTCGGGCGTTGCCCCTGCCGGCGGTCAGCCTCGCGGCGACGCTCCTCGCGCAGGGTCACGTTGAGTCTTTCGGCGAGTTTCCCAAAGACTCCCGCGGCTTGCCGCAAATGGCGATTTTCTTCCTCCAGTTGTTCGACGGCTTTCTTGCAGTCTTCCAGACTCTCGACCTCTTTTTGCTCGTCGGCCATGACTCCCTGCCCGCAGTGCGGGGGGTCTGAGCAAGAAGAGCGCCGCGAAGGAGCGGGGCACGCCGGTGTAGTCTGACAGCCATGCCCCTCGTGATGGATCCAGTCACCGAGCGCACGCCGGAGACCCCCGTGCGTCCGGATCAGACGCCTGCGTCCTTGACGGTGACGCGAACCTCCGAGCAGGATTTCAAGCAGCGGCAGCTCATCGTCTGGCTCGATGGGGAACGGCTGGCGACACTGCTGTTCGGCGACTCCATCACGCGCGACCTGCCGCCCGGGCAGCACCGCCTGCGGGTAAGCAACACGCTCGTGTGGAAGACGGCCGAGTTCACGCTGAAACCGGGCGAGCAGGCGTACTTCGAGGTCATCAACCGGGCGGGCTCCGCCACGTACCCGATGCTGTTGATTTTTGGCGTCGGGCCGCTGTACGTGACGGTAAATAGAATGATCTAGTCCCGGGCGCTCGATTCGACGATTGTGATTCCGTCAGGTGTGACCCGCGACGTCCGTACTTCGCCAGGGCTGCCGAACGCTCCCATGTCGCGGCCGTTGACTGACCATGCCAGCACACCAGCGTTTCCTGCGCGAATCGAGATCGTGCGGTTTCCGTCGAGTGATGCGTGCTCGCCTGGTTGAAGGGCGCGATAGAGCACGCGTTTTCCGTCCACCGTTGCGGCGACCCAGCACGGCGCCGACGCGCTCAGCAGCACGCTCAGGGCCGCGGACGAAGGAGGCGGCGTCGGGCGCGCGTCGACCGCGCGCGGCTGCGGCGCAACGCGCCCTGACGTGCCGACGGCGTCCTGCGGGGCAGTCGCAGGTCCGGGGCTTCGACGCGCAAGCATCCAGGCGCCGGCGACCACGAGAATCGCCACGAGCACGGCCGCGACGTAGCGGATTGGCAGCCGGTCGACGACCGCCTGCAGGTCGAAGACGGGCGCGGCCCGTTGCGGTTGGGGCGGCGGAGCCGGCGGGTCGGGCGGCGCGAACTGCCCGAAGTAGTCTCGGACGGTTTCGTCGGGGTTCAGGCCCAGTTCGCGCGCGTACGCCCGCACGAACCCGCGGCCATAGGGCCGGGGCGGCAGCGCGGCGGGGTCGTTCTTTTCGATGGCGGAGAGGATGCGGGACTGGACACGCGTGGTCGCGGCGACAGTGTCGAGCGACAGCCGCTTTGCTTCCCGTGAAGCCCGGAGACGCGCCCCGACGTCGGCCACGGAACCCTTCCTGCTCGGAGCATATCACGGCCGCAGACGAGGCGGACGAGGAGGACAATCGGGCTTGAATCGGCAGGCGGGTCTGATATGTGATCAGCGGATCCTGCGAGGAGCGAATCGATGCCTCAGGCTTTTTCCAATGTGATCGACGGCCGTCCCGTCGAGTCGAAGGACCGTACGCCGAACATCAACCCGTCGAACATCCAGGACGTCGTCGGCGAATTCGCGCGCGGATCGACGGCGGATGTCCAGGCCGCGATTGCCGCCGCGCGGAAGGCGTTTCCCAAGTGGTCGCGGTCGACGCCGCAGGAGCGCTTCGACGTGCTCGATCGCGCTGCGACGGAGATCCTCGCGCGGAAGGACGAACTCGGGCGACTGCTTTCGCGCGAGCAGGGCAAGCCGCTCGGCGACGCCGTGGGCGAGGCCGCACGCGCGGGATTCATCTTCAAGTTCTTCGCCGGCGAGGCGCTGCGGGTGGCCGGCGAGAAGATCGACTCCGTCCGGCCGGGCGTCGAGGTCGAGATCACCCGCGAGCCCGTGGGCATCGTCGCGGCGATTACCCCCTGGAATTTTCCGCTCGCGATTCCGGCATGGAAGATCGCGCCGGCGCTCGCGTTCGGCAACTGCGTGGTGTTCAAGCCGGCGGAGCTTGCCCCCGCGTCGCCGTGGACGCTCGTCGACATCATCCAGCGCGCGGGCCTGCCGGCCGGCGTCCTCAACCTCGTGATGGGGCCCGGCTCGAAGCTCGGAGCCGCGCTCGCGAACTCTCCCGACATCGATGCGTTGAGTTTTACGGGCTCGCAGGACGTCGGCGCGACCGTCGCCGCCTCCGTCGTCAAGAACGGGGTGCGTCTGCAGCTCGAGATGGGCGGCAAGAACCCTCTCGTCGTCCTCGACGACGCGGATCTGACGACGGCGGTGTCGGTCGCCGTGAACGGCGCGTACTTCCAGACAGGTCAACGCTGTACAGCGTCGAGCCGCATCATCGTCACCGAAGGCATCCACGACAGGTTCGTCGACGCGACGGTCGAGCGGATGAAGCGCCTCGTCGTGGACGATGCGTTGAAGCCCGGGACGGAGATTGGGCCTGTCGTCGATCAGCGTCAGCTCGACAAGGATCTGGAGTACATCGAGGTGGGACGTCAGGAGGGTGCGCGTCTCGTCCAGGGCGGCGAGCGCCTGCGGCGCGAGACCGACGGCTACTACATGGCTCCTGCGATCTTCACGGAAACGGCGCCGGCGATGCGGATCAACCGCGAGGAGATCTTCGGCCCGGTCGCGTCGGTGATCCGCGTGAAGAACTACGAGGAGGCGCTCGAGGTTGCCAACGACACGCCGTTCGGCCTCTCGTCAGGAATTGTGACGACGTCGCTGAAGCACGCGAGCCATTTCAAGCGCAACGCGCAGAGCGGCCTCGTGATGGTGAACCTGCCCACCGCGGGCCTCGATTATCACGTGCCGTTCGGCGGCCGCAAGAAGTCCAGCTACGGCCCGCGCGAGCAGGGATCGTACGCGAAGGAGTTCTACACGATCGTGAAGACGGCGTACGTCGCGCCGTAGACGGCGGGCCTGAGAGGCCCGCCGTACGATCGTCGGTGGCAAATGTAGCAAATGCAGGGCGGGCCTCTTGGGCCCGCCATCGGCGGCACGTGTTAGCATTTGACGATCTCATCCGCGCATACCTTCGCCGGGAGAATTGATGGCACAAACGTGGCCATTGGTTGAGCGCAAGTTCGGGGTTACTGCTCGTCGCGACGCCTGGTGGGTTCAGCCGCTGTTCGTTTTCCTGGGCCTCTCCACTTTCATCGTCTACGCCACCTGGGCGGCATTCCAGGGAAACCACTTCGAGTACGGTCCGTATCTGTCGCCCTTCTACTCGCCGCTGCTGTTCGGCGACAGCCGGCACGCGTGGTTCGGCCCGAATCCGGCGTGGTGGCCGGGCGCGCTGCCGTTCTCGGCGGCGCTGCTGATCCTGTGGGCGCCGGGCGGCTTCCGCTTCACCTGCTATTACTACCGCGGCGCGTACTACAAGGCGTTCTGGGCGGATCCGCCGTCCTGCACGGTCGGCGAGCCCCGAAAGTCGTATCTCGGCGAGCGTTCGTTCCCGCTCGTGCTGCAGAACGTGCACCGCTACTTCCTCTATCTCGGCATCTTCTTCATCGTCATCCTCCTGGCGGACGCGTACCACTCGTTCTGGTTCGAGGATGCAGCCACAGGGGCGACGCATTTCGGAATCGGAGTCGGGACCCTGCTGCTGACGATCAACACGCTGCTCCTTGCGGGCTACACGTTCGGCTGCCATTCGCTGCGGCATCTCGTCGGCGGCGGGCGCGACGAGATCTCCACGTCGGGTACGCGAGTGGCCTGCTACTCGTGCGTGTCCGGACTCAATCGCCGCCACCAGTTGTTCGCGTGGCTCAGTCTCTTCTCCGTTGGATTCGCGGATCTCTACGTTCGGCTGTGCTCGATGGGGATCTGGACCGACTTCAGGATTCTCTGACCTCACCTTGAGCACCGAAGACATCCTCAATTACGACGTTCTGGTCGTCGGCGCCGGCGGAGCGGGACTGCGCGCCGCCATCGAAGCGGCCGCGTCCGGGCTGAAGGTCGGATTGATCTGCAAGTCGCTGCTCGGCAAGGCGCACACCGTGATGGCCGAGGGCGGCGTGGCCGCGGCGCTCTCGAACGTCGACGATCGCGACAACTGGAAGGTCCACTTCGCGGACACGATGCGCGGCGGCCAGTACGTGAACAACTGGCGGATGGCGGAGCTGCACGCGAAAGAGGCGCCCGATCGCGTTCGCGAGCTGGAAGCATGGGGCGCGGTCTTCGACCGCACGGCTGACGGCCGGATCCTGCAGCGAAACTTTGGCGGCCACCGCTACCCGCGACTGGCGCACGTGGGAGATCGCACAGGGCTCGAGTTGATCCGCACGCTCCAGGATCGCGCCGTCCATCTCGGGATCGACGCGCACATGGAGTTCACGGTCGTGTCGATCCTCACGGCCGACGGCCGCGCGTGCGGCGTGCTGGGGTACGGGCGCGAGCGCGGCGTCTTCCAGGCGTTCGGCGCGTCCGCTCTCGTGCTGGCCACGGGCGGCGTCGGGCGCGCGTTCAAGATCACCAGCAACAGTTGGGAAGGCACCGGCGACGGCCACTCGCTCGCGTACCACGCGGGCGCCGAGCTGATGGACATGGAATTCGTCCAGTTCCATCCGACCGGGATGATCTGGCCGCCGAGCGTCCAGGGGATCCTGGTGACCGAGGGCGTCCGCGGTGAAGGCGGCATCCTGCTGAACAGCGAAGGGCGCCGCTTCATGTTCGACGACGTCCCCGAGGCCTACCGGACGCAGACGGCGGACGACGAAGAAGAAGGCTGGCGTTATACGCAGGGCGACAAGAACGCGCGGCGTCCGCCCGAGCTCCTCACGCGCGATCACGTCGCGCGCTGCATCATGCGCGAGGTGAAGGCCGGGCGCGGCAGCCCGCACGGCGGCGTGTTCCTCGACATCGCGTGGATCAAGAAGAAGCTCCCGAACGCCGAAGAGCACATCAAGCGCAAGCTGCCGAGCATGTATCACCAGTTCAAGCAGCTCGCGGACATCGACATCACGAAGGAGCCGATGGAGGTGGGCCCGACGACCCACTACATCATGGGCGGGATCCGCGTGAACGCGGACACGCAGATGTCGACCGTCCCGGGTCTCTTCGCCGCGGGCGAGTGCGCCGCCGGCATCAACGGCGCGAACCGGCTGGGAGGCAATTCATTGTCCGACCTGCTCGTCTTCGGCAAGCGCGCCGGCGAACACGCCGCGGCGTTCGCGGGGCAGAACGCGCGCGTCGCGATCGATCAGAAGCAGGTGCGCGCGGGCATCGAGGGCGCGCTGCGGCCGTTCGATCAGCCGCAATCCGGCGGCGAGAACCCGTACGGGATTCAAAGCGATCTGCAGCAGATGATGCAGAACCTCGTCGGGATCGTCCGGACGGAACGCGAGATGTGCGACGCGCTCGACGGCCTCGCGGGCCTGAAGACGCGCGCGTCGCATGCGGCCGTCAGCGGCCACCGCGAGTACAACCCGGGATGGCATACCGCACTCGATCTCCGGCACCTGCTCACGGTGTCGGAGGCGATCACGCGATCGGCGCTCGAGCGGAAGGAGAGCCGCGGCGGCCACTTCCGGGAGGATTTTCCGCAGAAGGATCCCAGCTACGGGACCTTCAACATCGTGAGCCGGAAAGGAACGGACGGATCGATGGAGGTCGCGCGCGTGCCGATTCCTCAGATGCCGGCCGAGCTGAAGCAGGTCATCGAAGAACAGAAATGAGCGCATAGATGGCGACGGCGACTTTCAAGGTCTGGCGCAGCGAGAGCAACGGGTACCGCGACTACGACGTCGAGACGGTGCCCGGGATGGTCGTGCTCGACGCGGTCCACCAGATTCAGGCGAAGCAGGCGCCGGACCTCGCGGTCCGCTGGAACTGCAAGGCGGGGAAGTGCGGTTCGTGCTCCGCGGAAATCAACGGCAGCCCGAAGCTGATGTGCATGACGCGCCTGAGCAGCCTCGATCTGGAGCAGCCGGTCACCGTCGAGCCGATGCGGGCGTTTCCCTTGATCAAGGATCTGGTGACCGACGTCTCGTGGAACTTCCGCGTGAAGGGAGGCATCACCCCGTTTACGGCGCGGCGTCCCGACGCGCCGGACGGAACGTGGCGCATGCGCCAGGCGGACGTCGACCGCGTCCAGGAGTTCCGCAAGTGCATCGAGTGCTTCCTCTGCCAGGATGTCTGCCACATCCTGCGGGACCACAATATGCACGACCAGTTCATCGGTCCGCGGTTCCTCACCTACACTGCCGCGCTCGAGATGAATCCGCTCGACGCCGCGGACCGGCTGCCGGAACTGAAGGAGCGCCACGGCGTGGGGTTGTGCAACATCACGCGATGCTGCACGAAGGTCTGTCCCGAGCACATCACCATCACCGAGAACGCGATCATCCCCTTGAAGGAGCGGGTCGTCGATCGGTATTACGATCCGGTGAAGAAGCTTCTGCGGGTCTTTCGTTCGTGAGGTGAGCCATGCCGCACTCCTTCAACCTCAAGCCGCTCTCGAAAGACGCCATTCCCGCCGCCCTCGCAAAGGCCGAGCGCTACCGCCTCCTCAACGAGCCCGGCGAGGCGGAGAGCATCTGTCTCGACGTGCTCCAGATCGACGCGGCGAACCAGGACGCGCTCATCATCATGATCCTCGCGCTGACCGATCAGTTCCCGGAGGAATCGTCGAAGAGCGCCGGTCGCGCGTCCGATCTCGTCAGCCGGCTCACGGACGAATACGACCGCGCGTACTACGCGGGGATCATCCGCGAGCGCCGCGCAAAGGCCGTCCTCCACCACCAGCGCTACGGCGCCGTCATCACGGCCATCGACTGGCTGAAGGAAGCAATGGACTGCTTCGAGCGCGCGGAGCGCATCCGTCCCGCCCATAACGACGATGCGGTGCTGCGGTGGAACACGTGCGCACGCCTGCTGATGACGCTGCCGGAGATCGAGCCCGAGTCGTCGACGCCTGAGCCGATTCAGCTCGAATAGGGCCGCGGGCTACGGCCGCGGACGCCGCGGACGACGCGGACGACGCGGAATGTAGGGCGCCTCTTTAGAGGCGCCTCAAACGACCGCCCAGTTGACGATCCCGCCAACCTGTTCTACAACGCCCGGGTATGTCCCGCTTCCTGCACCTCTCGGCGGCACTGATCGCCCTCACGCTGACGCTCCGCGCCCAGGAGCACGCGCACCAGGCGCCAGCCCCTGTCGCACTGCAGCCGCTCGCGCAGCAGGCGCGGCGCCTCGAGACCACGCTGAAGTTCCTTGGCCAGCCGCTGAGCGCCAGAGAGCGGCAGGCGCTGGACGAAGCGATCGGGATGAGCGAGGAAGCTGATGGCGCGGCACGCGTGCAGCAGGTGCTCGACGAGCACGCGCTGGCGGTCGTTCACATCAACCCCGAGAGCCGCGTCAAAGTCGAGCAGGGTCCGGCGAAGCCGGAGCTGGTTCAGGGCGGCACGCGGCTGTTTCTCGTGAAGGTGATCAACGAGGCGGGCGTGACTTCGCCGCTGCGCGTGCAGAGCCCGAACAGCGGGCGCGTCTTCGTGCCGTCGCACAACACGCCGCGGCCGTCGATGGACCTGACGGAGCAGGGTGTGCGCGATCGCTGGGCGGACATCTCGCTCTACGACAAGGCGCCGATGCGCCCGCGCCTGAGCGGGCTCGCCGTCGAGTACCTGATCCTGCAGGTCTACAGCCGCGACGCGGGGCAGCGCTCGGCGACGGTGGCGTTCGATGTCGGGCAGGGCACCCCTGACATCGGTTTCCGCAGCGACGTCGACGTCGTGTTCACGGCGCTCCCGTCCTTTCCGCTGCGCGTGCACGTGCAGGACGAGCACGGGCGTCCGACGACGGCGGGGTTCATCATCGAGGACGATCAGGATCGTCTCTACCCGAATCCATCCAAACGTCTCGCACCGGACTTCTTCTTTCAGCCGCAGGTCTACAGGGCGGACGGCGCCGCGATCAACCTTCCCGCGGGACACTACACGATTGCCGTCTCACGCGGCCCCGAGTACGCGACGGAGACTCGTGAGGTCACGATGAGCGGTCCGCAGGACCTGAGCGTTGCGCTCAAACGGTGGATCAATCCGGCACTCGACGACTGGTACTCGGGCGATCATCACATTCACGCGGCGGGCTGCTCGCACTACGAGAACCCGACCGAAGGCGTCCTCCCCGAAGACATGTGGCCGCAGATCGACGGCGAGGCGCTGAACGTTGCGTGTGTCCTCACGTGGGGGCCGTCCTACTACTACCAGAAGCAGTTCTTCACCGGGAAGGACCATCCGCTCTCGACGCCCGAGCGGTTGATGCACTACGACCTCGAGATCTCGGGGTTTCCGTCCAGCCATGCGGGCCATCTCGTCCTGCTCGGACTGAAGGATCAGGATTATCCAGGCGCCAAGGTCCTGGAGGAGTGGCCGAGCTGGACGCTGCCGGTGCTGCGCTGGGCCAAATCGCAGGGCGCCGTCGTCGGCTTTGCGCACTCCGGATGGGGGCTCGAGACGCGCAGCACGGATCTGCCGAACTACGAGATGCCCGCGTTCGATGGCATCGGTGCGAACGAGTACATCGTCGACGTCGCGCAGCCCGATACGGTCGATTTCATCTCCGCCGGCGACACGCCGTATGTCTGGGAGCTGAACATCTGGTATCACACGCTGAACGTCGGCTTCCGGACGACGATCAGCGGCGAAACCGATTTCCCGTGCATCACCGACGATCGCGTCGGCCTCGCGCGATCGTACGCGAAGGTCGATCGTCCGCTCACGTACCGCAAGTGGATCGACGCAATCCGCGCCGGACGCAATTACGTGTCCGACGCGCGCAGCCATCTGCTGGACTTCACGGTCGACGGCCTGGAGCTCGGAACCGGTGACGATGAAGTCAGGATGGAGCAGCCGCGACACGTGAAGGTGACCGTTCGTGCGGCCGCGAACCTCGACGAGCGGCCGAATCCGGAGATTCGCGCGAGGCGCTACGATGCGACGCCGTACTGGGATCTCGAGCGCGCGAGAATCGGCGACTCGCGCGACGTGCCCGTGGAGATCGTCGTCAACGGCGTGCCGGTCGCATCGCAGCGGCTGCTCGCCGATGGAACGACTCGGACCTTGACCTTCGATGTCGCGATCGATCGAAGCAGCTGGATCGCCGCGCGGATTCTTCCGTCCTCGCACACGAACCCGATCTTCGCAATCGTGGGCGGGAAGCCCATTCGCGCGTCGCGCCGCAGCGCCGAATGGTGTCTCGCGGCGGTGAACCAGTGCTGGTCCCAGAAGGAGCCGAAGATCCGGCCGGACGAGCTGGAGGCGGCGAAGGCAGCATATGATCACGCGCGTCAGGTCTATCGCCAGCGCATCGCGGAGAGTGAGCAGTGAGGATGTTGGTGGTTGGTGGTTGGATTCCGTAGCTTCCGCTCGGTAGCTTCCGCCTTTAGACGGAAGTCAGCGAGGCTCGAACCATGAAACGGCGCGTCATTCTGGTCGCAGCTTCCATCGTCCTCTTTACCGGCGCCTTCACCGCCGCGCAGACGCGGAGCGCGTCTCGAATCGACTACGCCCGTCAGATCCGGCCGCTCATCGAGCAGAACTGCCTCGAGTGCCACAGCCAGGACAAGCGGAAGGGCGGCCTCTCGCTCGCGACCTACGACGACATCCTCGAAGGCGGACGCAACGGTGCCATCATCAGGCCAGGCAACAGCGTGCGGAGCACGTTGATCGATCGCCTCACCGGCCGGCTCGATCCGCAGATGCCGAAGGACGAGGACCCCCTCAGCCGCGCGCAGATTGCCCAATTCCGTACGTGGATCGATCAAGGCGCGCGCCCGACCCCATCGTCGCCGCCCGCGCCGCAGCCGTGGGAAGCGCCGCTCGGCCTGACGCGACCGGCGTTGTCGGCTCCCGCGTGGCCGTCGTGGACGACGCCGATCGACGCGATCGTGTCGCGATATCTCGTGCAGCACGGCAAGGCGGAGCCGGCGGTCGTTCCGGACGCGCAGTTCGCCCGTCGTGCCTACCTCGACGTCTGGGGACTGCTGCCCACGCCGGAGGAACTGGACGCCTTCGTCAGCGACAGGGCCCCGGACAAGCGCGATCGCCTCGTCGAGCATCTGCTCGCCGATAACAGCAGGTACTCGGAACATTGGATCACGTTCTGGAACGACCTGCTCCGCAACGAAGACGGCGTTTCTTACTTCTCGGAGACCGCCGGCCGGAAGAGCATCACGCCGTGGCTGCTCTCCGCGCTCGAAACGAACCTTGCCTACGATCGGTTCGTCTCGCGCCTCCTGAATCCAGCCGCCCCCGGCGATCCGGACGGCTTCCTCGTCGGCGTGAACTGGCGCGGCGAGACGAGCGCGGCCGTGACGCCGTGGATGCAGGCGGCGCAAAGCTCGTCGCAGATCTTCCTCGGCGTCAACCTGAAGTGCAACGCGTGCCACGACAGCTTCGTGAGCAAGTGGAAGCTCAAAGACGCCTATGCGCTGGCGGCGTACTTCTCGCCCGAGCCGAAGCTGCAGCTCTATCGGTGCGACGTCGCGCAGAACAAGTTCGCGGAACCCTCGTTTCTGTTTCCAGCCGTCAACAGAGCGTCCGCATCGGCCACGCTCGACGATCGCCGCGCCGCGGCGGCCGCGATCTTCACCAATCCGCGGATGGGCCGCATGCCGCGCACGCTCGTCAATCGGATCTGGATGCGCCTGCTCGGGCACGGGATCGTCGCGAATCCGGACGAGATGGACGGGCGGCCGTGGAGTCCGGAGCTTCTGGACTGGATGGCCGCGGATTTCGTCGATCATGGCTATGACGTCAAGCGGCTGATCGGGACGATCCTCACGTCGCGCGCGTATCAGATGCCCTCCGTCGCGCGCCCGGCCGAAGTGCCGGCGCGGGGATACGTCTTCACTGGACCCGAGGTCCGGCGCATGACCGCCGAGCAGTTCGCCGATGCGATTGGATCGATCACGGGCGAGTGGGACGTCTATCCGCGCCGCGAGCGAACGCCGCCGACGCCGCCGGGTGGCCCGGCGCCGTCGATGCCGCCAACATCGGGCGCGTACGGACGCGAATGGCGGGCGGCGTCGAGCACGTTCACGCGCGCGCTCGGCCGTCCGATTCGCGACCAGGTCATCTCGTTCCGCAGCACGGAGTCGACGACCCCGCAGGCGCTGGAGCTGGTGAACGGAGAGATCCTCACGCGATGGCTTCAGCGCGCGGCGAAGCGCATGCTCGGCGAGCTCCCGTCGGAGCCGCTCAGCATCTACAACCGCACCGTCGAAGGACGAAACGCATCGTCGAGCGCGTTCGACGTCGACGTCTCGCAATCGAAGCGCCTCTGGCTCGTCGTGCAGGAGAACGGTTCGAACGTCCCCGAGGTGATGCAGCCCGCCTGGGCCGGCGCGGAATTCGTCGGCCCGACAGGCACCACGCCGCTCTCGTCGCTTCAACCGGAGGACCCGTCGGGAGTCCGGCAGGGCTCCGGCCCGATCGCCGTCGCCGGTGCGAAGGGAGAGGGCGTGCGGGTGAAGAATCCGTCCGTGCTGGTTTACGACATCGCAGGCAAGGGCTTTACACGGTTTCGCGGCGTCATCGGGATCGAGAACAGGACGAGCGACATCGGGTCGACGCTCAATCCGCAGATTCGCTTCTACGTGTTCGATGCGCCGCCTGATATGGATCGGCTGCTGCCGCCTGCGCCGGGCGTCCCGATGCCGGGCCCGCCAGCGTTGTCGGACGCTCGCGCGGTCGTGGACCGTATTTTCCGGCACGCGCTCGGCCGCGAACCGTCTGCGGCCGAACGCGAAATTGCGGAAGCGGCGCTCCGCGATCCTTCGCGTGACAACCGGCCGTCACCTGACTGCCTTGCCGATTTGCTCTGGGCAGTCGTGATGAAACCTGAATTCGGGTTGATCTACTGAGGATGCGATGACACGCGACGAACGCCACGTCTACGGCCGTGTGAGCCGGCGCGGGTTCATGGGCGCTACTGCCGCAGCGACCCTCTCCGCGCTCGTCGGGCGCGAGCCGCTCCTCGCGCAGGCGGACGAGAAGCTCTCGCCGACGGCAGATGCCATGATCGTCCTCTGGATGGCCGGCGGCATGGCGCAGACGGAGACGTTCGATCCGAAGCGCTACACCCCGTACGCGCCCGGCGTCCGCGTCGAGCAGGTGCTCAGCACGTTCCCCGCGATTCCGACCGCCGTGGACGGGATCAAGTTCACGCAGGGCCTGGAACAGATCGCGAGCGTCATCGATCGCGGTGCCGTGATCCGGACCTTCAACGGGGCCGACCTCGGGTTCATCCTCCACTCGCGTCATCAGTATCACTGGCACACCGGCTACGTGCCGCCGCAGCCGATGGCGATGCCCCACATCGGGGCCGTGATGTCGAAGACGCTCGGGCCGAAGAATCCGGACGTGCCGGCGTTCATCTCGATCGGTCAGACGGTCGAAGGTCCCGGCGAGATCGCGACGCTGAAGGCATTTCACACCGCGGGCTTTCTCGGCTCGGAGCACGGCCCCTTCCTCATCGTCGATCCGCAGGACGCCGCGTCGGCCGTCCGGCCGCCGAAAGAGCTGGGAGAGCGCCGATTCCAGAGCCGCCGCCAACTCTTCGAGAAGCTGCTCGCGCAGGAGCCCGTCTACCAGTACGGCGGCGACTTCCAGCGTGAGTCGCTCGTGAAGTCGCTCGACGCGGCCGATCGATTGCTGCGTTCGCCATCCGCGAAGGCCTTCGATCTCTCGCTCGAGCCGAAGAAGACCTTCGACGCCTATAACACGGGACGCTTCGGTCAGGGCTGTCTGCTGGCGCGGCGCCTGGTCGAAGCGGGCGCACGCTACGTCGAGGTCACGTCCGAGTACATCCCGTTCCTCTACTGGGACAGCCATGAGAACGGCCACGAACGCGCGGTCGCGATGAAAAAGCTGATCGATGCGCCCGTTGCCCAGCTCATTCGGGATCTCGACGAGCGCGGCCTGCTCGAACGCACCCTGGTCGTGCTCGCGAGCGAGTTCGGGCGTGACGCGATGACGGAAGGGAAGGTCGGGAAAGAAGTCAAGGATCAGGCGATCAACATCCCCGACGTCATGAGCGAGCCGCGCCATTACGGCATGCATCGCCACTTCACTGCCGCCGGATCGATTCTGATGTTCGGGGGCGGCATCAAGAAGGGCTTCGTCTACGGCCGGACGGCGGACGAGCGCCCCTGCACGACGATCGAGAACCCCGTCATCGTCCAGGACCTGCATGCGACGATGTATCGCGCGATGGGCATCGCGGCGGATACGTCCTACGTCGTCGAACGCCGGCCGGTGTTCGTCACGAAGGACGGGAAGGGGAAGGTTATTCGTGACCTGTTCGCGTAGGGAATTCCTGAAGACCGCCGCCGCCGCGCCGCTGCTGCTCGGAACGCAGGACAAGGCCGGCTCGCGCGCGCCCGTGCTCGGGAGCGGCGAATTCACCTACGAAGCCATCCACGACTGGGGCGAGCTGCCCGCGCGCATTCGATGGGGCAACACCCACGGGGTCGTCGAAGATTCGCAGGGGAACATCTACGTCCATCACACGGTGCACGCGACGAGCGAGAGCGCCGACTCGATGGTCGTGTTCGATCGCGACGGGAAGTTCGTCCGATCCTGGGGGCGCGAGTTCCGGGGCGTCGCGCACGGGCTGCACATCAGGAAAGAGGGGAGCGACGAGTTCCTTTACCTGACCGTCAACGCCGCCAACGCGCGCCTGACCCCGCAACCTGAGATGCAGGCGGTCGTGGTCAAGGCTACACCGCGCGGAGAGATCGTCTGGACGATTCAGGGGCCTCCTGATATTCCGGAGTACAAGGCCGCAGCCCGCTACAATCCCACGAACATCGCGATCGCGCCGAACGGCGACCTGTACGTCGGCGACGGCTACGGGTCGTACTACGTCAATCGGTACAACAGCAGCGGAGAGTACATCCGTACGTTCGGAGGGAAGGGATCCGAGCCGGGGAAGCTGAACGAGCCGCACGGCATCTGGATGGATACGCGAGGCGCCGAGCCGATTGTCGTCGTTGCGGATCGCAGGAACAACCGTCTGCAACGATTCACGCTCGACGGCCGGCACATCGACTTCGTCACCGGCTTCCGGCTCCCGTGTCATTTCGACGAGCAGCGCGGGGCGGTCGTGATTCCCGATCTGCAGGGGCGGGTGACGCTGATCGGCCGCGACAATCAGATCATCGAGCACCTCGGCGACTCGAACCCCGCGAACTGGAACAACCCCTTGCGTACTCAACCGCGCGACACGTTCATTCCTGGGCAGTTCATCTGCCCGCACGGCGCCTGCTTCGACCACACCGGCAACATCTTCGTCGTCGAGTGGGTGGAGGTCGGCCGCGTCACGAAGCTGCGAAAGGTTTAGATACGGCATGCGCGCGTTGCCACCCACCGCAATTGTGTGCCTGCTAATGTGGACAACCGGGACAGCGGGCATACGCATGCGCCAGGACCTCGGCGTGTTCACGAACCAGACCGACGTAGGACTGCCGTCGACGATCGGGGCGGGAAGCGCCACGTACGATCCCGCCACGAAGGTCTACACGATCTCCGGCGGCGGCGAGAACATGTGGGGAACCGCGGATCATTTTCACTACGTCTGGAAGAAGGTCAGCGGCGATCTGCGTCTCGCGGCAACGCTCGCGTTCACCGGCACGAAGCCGTCCGACAGCCCGCCGGAGGGACACCGCAAGGCCTGCCTCGTCATTCGCCAGACGCTCGACCCCGATTCGGTCTACGCCGATGCGGCACTACACGGCGACGGCCTGACCGCGCTGCAATACCGGGATGCGAAAGGCGCCATCACGCGTGAGGTTCGCGCCGACATGACGGCGCCGAAGCGCCTGCGCCTGGAGAAGCGCGGAGACGAGATTTCGATGTGGGTGGCAGCCGAAGGGGGCGAGCTCAGGCCGGCAGGAGCGCCCGTGAAGGTCGAATTCGCCGGCGAGTACTATGTCGGCCTCGGCGTCTGCGCGCACAACACGGCGCGCCTCGAGACGGCAGCGTTTTCCGAGGTGCTGCTCGAGACGCCGCAGGTCAAGGTCGTCGATGTGAAGGACAAGCGCTGAACAATGCCGTATACCGTTACGAAGGATCTGATTTTGCCCGCAACCGTCACCGGCTCGTGGCCGCGCCCGCGATGGTTCGACACGAGCATGTGGGGCAAGCCGCTCGACACCTGCATGATGGACGTGCGCTTCCGCGAGAAGTTCGAGGACGCGCTCGCCGTCGTGATCAGCGACGAGGAGCGCGCGGGCCTCGACATCCTCACCCACGGCGATTTCCACTGCGACGAGGATTTCGCGGGACGGAGCTGGCATCACTATCCGCTCCAGCGATGGACCGGCTTCGAAGGGGACTACCTGCAGTCCGAGGAAACGCGCAGCCCGTGGCTGCGGTATCCACCCGGCACGCTGCTGAACGAGATCTACACCGCATGGCGCTGGCCGTGGGTGACCGGCAAGATCGAGCACCGTCCGCTCGACTACGCCAAGATCTGGCGCATCGTCCAGAGCAAGACCCGTCGTCCCGTCCGCTTCGGCACGTGCTGTTCGCAGGTGATGGGGCTCTTCCTCGACATCCACACCGACAAATACAAGGACAACCGCGAAGTCCTCTGGGACATGGCGGTCGCGATGAACGCCGAGCTGCGCGCGCTCAGGGACGCCGGCTGCCGGTGCATCCAGATCGAGGAGCCGACGCTCCATTTCATGGCGAACACGTACGGCGCGAAGCACGAGAACGTGAAGTTCATGGTCGAGTGCTACAACCGCGAGGTGCAGGGACTGGACGACGTGGAGATCTGGATTCACACGTGCTGGGGGAACCCGAACATGCAGCGCGTGATGGAGGACACGAGCTACAAGGCGTCGTTCGAGCTGTATCTCAACGAGCTGCGCGGCGACGTGTGGACGATCGAGACGCGCGATCGCGGCTTCAAGGACATCGAGCTGTTCGGCAGCCTGAAAGGGAAGCTGCCGAAGAAGATCTGTGTGGGCGCCGTGAGCCATCGATCGCTCCAGGCCGATCGGCCGGAGGACGTCGCGGACGCGATCCGTACGGCGCTGAAGTACATCTCGCCCGAGCAGCTCGTCGTCTCGAGCGACTGCGGGTTCGGACGCCAGGGGTGCAATCGCGAGATCGCCTTCTACAAGGCGACGTCGATCGCGCAGGGCTGCAACATCGTGCGGCAGGAGCTTGGCGTGCAACCGAGCTACGTGCCCGCGGCGGATCCGGGGCTGCAGATCGACATCGTTCCAAGTACGGCTGCCCAATGAGGCGCTCGCGGCTGGATTCGTGGGCGCAGACCTTTCTCGCGGTTGCGCTCCTCGTGACCGTCGCGGCGGGATGGTGGTCGGCGCGCCGGACGGCCGCGCAGAGTCCTGCAGCCGCACCGCCGAGCGCACCGGCGGCGCGGAACGTGTCGGAGGCGCAACGGGAACTCGAGCGCTACGAGCAGCGATACGGTCCGAATCACTATTCCCAGGGCGTCGAGGAGTGGCTGATCCGCGATTACCTTCAGGATCGGCGCGCCGGGTTCTTCGTCGACGTCGGCGCGAACCACTACAAGAACGCCAGCAAGACGTACTACCTGGAATCGTCGCTGCGCTGGTCCGGCCTGGCGGTCGAGCCGCAACAGGAGCTTGGCGCCGATTACGTAAAATTCCGTCCGCGGACGAAGTTCCTGCCGTTCTTCGTCTCCGACGTGTCACACGAAACCGCGAAGTTCTACATCCTCAGCCACGGGTCGCAGATCGCCTCGTCCGATCCCGACTTCGTGAAGGCCTGGGGCAAGCCGGGCGAAGTGCGCGCGGTCCCGACGATCACGCTGAACGATTTGCTCGACACAGAAAAGGTGACGCGGATTGATTTCCTCTCGATGGACATCGAGCTGCACGAGCCGCAGGCGCTGAAGGGCTTCGACATCGATCGCTTCAAGCCGGGGTTCGTCTGCATCGAAGCGCTGCTGCCCGTGCGGCAGCAGATCCTCGACTACTTCGCGCGGCACGGTTACGTCCTCGTCGGAAAGTATCTGTGGCTCGATGAAGAAGATCTGTACTTCGCTGACTTGAACGGTTCTCACTGACAGGGATGGTTCTAAGGTTCTACGTTCTCCGGTTCAAGAACCCAGAACCTGGACCTGAGAACGTAGAACCTTAGAACCTTAGAACCTTAGAACCTTAGAACCTTAGAACCTTAGAACCTTAGAACCACGCCTCTCGCAAGAATCTGACGAAATTCCCGTGTGCGATCCCTTCGATGTCGGCGGGAGTGTAACCGCGACCCGCGAGGAGGTCGGGGAGGCGTTGCAGATCGGCGATCGTCTGCACATCCGCTGGGCATTGCTCCCGCCCAAAGGCGCCGTCGAGGTCCGAGCCGATCCCGCAGTGGCGCGCGTTGCCGGCGAGCTGGCAGATGTGGTCGATGTGGTTCACGACCGTCTCCAGCGTGACGCCCGCTTCTTCGGGCGTCGTCTCGCCGCGGACCCAGCCGGGCGCCAGCATCCAGGCGTCGAACGCGGCGCCGATCACCGCGCCGCGATCGATCAGCTCGCGGATCTGGTCGTCCGAGAACTGGCGATTGTGCGGGACGAGCGCGCGGCAGTTCGAGTGGCTCGCCCAGACCGCGCCCTGGAAATAGTCGAGCGCCTCGCGGAAGCTGTCGTCGCAGAGGTGCGTGGCGTCGAGGATGATGCCGAGCCGCTCCATCTCACGCAGCAGCTCGCGGCCCGGCGCGCCGATCCCGCCGCTCGCGTTCGTCCCCTGCGCGTAGACGCCGGGACCGTAATGCGCTGGTCCGACCGCGCGCAGGCCCTGTTCGTACGCGCGCTCGAGGTGCTGGAGCGTGACGATTGAGTCCGCGCCTTCGAGACTGAGCACGTAGCCGATGGCCGAGGGCTCGGAACCGCGGGTGGTCCACGCCTGGATGTGGCGATCGAGTCCGGCGCGATCGCGGATCTGCACCAGCTCGCCGCGCTCTTCCATCGCGCGGTACCAGGCGAGTTGCGCCTGCGTCATCGCCCACGCCTGCTCCGGAGAGTGCCAGCCGGGCAGCGGAGTGTCGGGAGCGACGTAGCGCGCGATCTGCGTCGCCACGCAGATGCCGACGTTCCCCCGCCGCATCTCCTCGAACGAGATCGTGCCCTGGCCGCGGTCCGGCTTGTCGGTCAGGTTGCATTCGCGCGCGCGGATCTCCTCGATCGGGCGCGTGTAGTCGCGATTCCACTCGATCGCGTTCATCGCGAGATCCAGGTGCGCGTCCATGATCAGCACGCCGCTCATCGCACCACCATCCCGAGCGCGAGGACGCCCCCGAGCGCGGCCACCGAGACAATCGTCTCCATGAGCGTCCACGTGACGAGCGTCTCCGTAACGGTCATGTTGAGGTACTCCTTCACCAGCCAGAACCCTCCATCGTTGACGTGCGAGGCAATGAGCGAGCCCGCCCCAATCGAGATGACCAGCAGCTCGCGATTCATCTGCGGCGTGGCCGTCGCGACCGGTGCCATGATGCTCGCCGCCGTGATGACGGCGACCGTTGCCGAGCCCACGGACAGGCGCAGCAGCGCGGCGATGATCCAGCCGAGCACCATCGGCGAGAGCTGCATGCTGCCAACCGCCTGCGTGATCGCGGCGTCGGCGTGCGCGGCCACGAGCACGCGGCCGAATCCGCCGCCCGCGCCGACGACAAGCAGCACACCCGCGATCGGCGGCAGCGATTCCTCCGCGAACCGCAGCAGCCGGTTTCGATCGAAGCCGCAGCCGACGCCGAGGGTATACATCGACACAATCGTCGCGATCAGCATCGCCACGAGCGGATCGCCCGCAAATGCTATCCCACGCCGCAGGGCCGTGTCGGGCATGACCGCCTCTACCAGCGACGCCACCATCATCAGCAGCACCGGCAGCAGGATCGTGAACAGCGTCACGCCGAGTGAAGGGGCGCGGACGGCGGCCGTGCGTCCGGCGAACTGCTCCGCGATTCCTCCCAGCGCAACGCGAACGTGCCGGCTGATGAGCCCTCCGAACAGCGGCCCCGCGATCACCGCGACCGGCGCCCCGACGATGAGCGCATAGAACAGCGTCCGGCCCGGATCGGCGCCGAGCCGCTCCAGCGCGGCGAGCGCCCCCGGGTGCGGCGGGACGAGCCCGTGCGTCACCGAGAGCCCCGCTACGAGGGGAATCCCCAGCCAGAGGAGCGGCCGTCCCGTGTCGCGGGCGAGCGTGAAGAGAACGGGTGCGAGCAGGACAAGGCCGACCTGGAAAAAGACCGGAAGACCAACGATGAACGCGGAGATCAGGAGCGCCCAATCGAGACGCCGCTCACCGAGGGTGGCGGTCAGCGCGTTCGACACGACGACCGCCCCGCCGGATTCCGCGAGCAGCTTGCCGATGACCGTTCCCAGCCCGATCACCATCGCGGTGAACCCGAGCGTGTCGCCCATCCCCTGCGCGAACGCGCGCGGAATCTGCGCGATCGGCATACCCGCCGCGATGCCGACGACGAGCGATCCGATCGCGAGCGCAACGAACGCAGGGACGCGGACCCAGGTGATGAGGAGGACGATCAGGGCAACGCCGGCAAACGCGATCGTCAGGATAGAGGCGGCGTTGACAGCGGGCACGCGGCGTTACTCTATCTCGAATCCCTCATCCCTAATCCCTAATCGCCAATCCCGAATCATCAATCCTGAATCCCCATCCCCGATCCCCAATCTCCGATCCGGTTCCCGATCCCCGGTTCCCGGTTCCCGGTTCCCGACCCTCATCTGCACGCCGCGCACCGCACGCCGCACCCCGGCACCCCCCGCACCGCACCCCGCACTCCGCACGCCGCAATGTCACAATGAACGACATGCCCGAACTGTTCGCGGCGATTCCCACACCCGTGCGCCAGGACGGCCGCGTCGACGAGGGGATGCTCGATCGCCTGGTGGCGTTCGTCGTCGACGCCGGCGTGGACGGCGTCTGTATCGGAGGCGCGACGAGCGAGTATCCGCACTTCGAGGTGGCGGACAGGAAGGCCGTCATCCGCCGCCTGGCGTCACGACTGCCGAAGAACGTGACGCTCTTGACCGGCATCGGCGGACCGTCGGTCCGCGCGACGCTGGAGCTCGGCGACGCCGCGATGCGCGCCGGCAGCAGAGCGGTGCTGCTGCCGATGCCTGGATTCTTCCCCTACGACCAGGAGGATCTCCAGGCGTACTGTGAGCACGTGAGCCGCACGCTACGCGTGCCGTGTCTTCTCTACGACTTGCCGGAATTCACCACGGGCCTCGAGCCCTCGACCGTGCTCACGCTTCTCCGGCACGAAGAATTCATCGTCGGGATCAAGGACAGCAGCGGGCGTGCCGAGAACCTGCAGACCTTCGCGGAGCTGAAGGAGAGCGCCAAACCCGTCACGCTGCTCGTGGGCGATGACCGGCTGCTGCACGCGGGACTCCTGGCGGCGTGGGACGGCGGCGTCTCCGGTGTTGCGGCGTGCTGTCCCGAGCTGCTCGTCAAGCTCGTGCGGAGCGTCGAAGAGGGCCGGGCGGAGGACGCCGCGTCGCTGCACGTCCGCCTCATGGATCTCATCGAACGGTTGTCCGTGTTTCCCACACCCTGGGGCATCCGGATCGCGCTCGCGGCCCGGGGCTTCGATACGGGCCCGCTGCCGTTGCCGCTCTCGCCGAAGCGAGCGCAGCAGCTCACGGCGTTCCAAGAGTGGTTTGCCGATTGTCGGAAGAATAACCCTTAACGCAGTCCGACCGCGGCATCGCGCCTGACGAACGCCACGATTCCGAGCAGCAGCAGCGCCGCGGCGGCCAGATAGACGCCGGACGTGAGCGCGATCGCGAAGCCCAGCGGCTTGTGCTCCGCGATGAGCCCGATCACGATCGGCGCCGTGCCGCCGCCGGCGAGCCACCCGATCGCGTTCATGAATCCCGCGGCGGTCCCGCGCGCCTCCGGCGGAATCACGTCGTACGCGGACGCGAAGATGTTCGCGTCGTAGAGGCCCTTGAAGAACCCCCATGCGGTGAGCGCGACGATGAGGATGCCGACGGAGGAGGTCATCCCGCAGAGCGCGACGAACGGCGCACCGCCGAGCACGCCGATCATCTGCACGAGCATGCGTCCGCCTGGCGAACGCCGCCGCAGCATGTCCGCCAGCCAGCCGCCGACGGGCGCGCCGGCAAGGCTCGCGAGCTGCACGAAGATCGTCGCCGTCAAGCCCGCCATCGCGAGTCCCAGATGGAACTTGTCGAAGAGGTACTTCGGCATCCAGGAGAGGAGGACGATCGCGACGAAGTTGGCGCACATGAAGGCGCCCATGAGACAGAGAAACGTTGGCGTGCGCACCGCGAGCCGGACGAAATCACGCAGCGAGAACGCCGGCGTGACCGACGATCGGCGGGGCGGCTCGCGCAGAAACCGGTGCAACGCGACGCCCAGCAGCATGCCGAGCCCGCCGAACACGACGAACGACAGCCGCCAGCCGTAGCGCTGCGCGATCAGGCCCGCGAAGAAGCCGCCAGCGATCGTGCCGACGTAGACGCTCGTCTGGTGCAGCCCCATCGCGCGCGAGCGCGTCTCGCGAGCGTGATACTCGCTGATGAGCGACATCGACGCCGGGTAGTAGAACGTCTCGCCCAGGCCTTCGGCGGCGCGAAACAGGAACAGATGCCGGAAGTTGCGTGAGAGCGCCGTGGCCACGCAGATGACGCTCCAGCCCTGGAGACCTCCGAGAATCGCCGTCCGCCGGGGAATGCGATCTACGACCATGCCCGCGAACGGCGCCGCCAGTCCGTAAACCCACGCGAAGGCTGACCCGAGGAGCCCGAGCTGCACGGGCGTCAGGCCCATCTCGCGCTCGAGCAGCGGGAACACGGAGAAGATCGCCTGGCGGTCCGCGTAGTTGCAGAAGCAGATCGCCCAGAGCATCAGGACGACCCACCACTTGTAGGTGCCGGAACCCGCGGCTGCCGGCGATACCCGATCAGTCGTTTGCATCTGCGCCGACCAGCTTATCGTCAACGACGAATGACGAATGACGAATGACGAATGACGAATGACGAATGTTCGAACGTCGGAAATGGTCTTCGTCGTTCGTCCTTCGTCGTTCGTCGTTCCGCACGCGCCCGTGATACAGTCGCGCACGCCGAAGTCTGCCTGATGTCCAGCCCGAAATCGGCTGCGATCGCTGCGTGCGCCGCGGTGGCCATGATCGCGGCGGCCACGCTGTCCGGACGTGCGCTCACGCAGCGACCAGCGCAGCCGCGCCGGTCAGCAGCGCCGACAGGCGCCCAACCGAGAGCGCTCAGAGTCCTGATGCTGGGCGACGACAAGGGGCAGCATCCCGCGACGCCTGTCTACTCGCTGCTCGCGGGGCCGCTCGCGCGACACGGGATCCAGATCACGACCGTGCTCACGCCCGCGGACGCGCTGGTCCCCTCACGCCTGAATCTCTACGACGCGTTGCTCATCTACGGCGACCAGACGTCGATCACGCCGGAGCAGGAGAAAGCGCTGCTCGCGTTCGTGGACGGCGGGAAGGGGCTGATTGCGATCCATTCGGCCGCGGCGATGTTCAATGCGTCGGAGAAATACGTCGCGCTCATCGGCGGACAGGTGCTCCAGCGCGGCACCGGCGAGGTCTCTGCCACGATCGTCACGCCCGATCATCCGGTCGTGCAGGGGATCCAGCCGTTTCAGACGATGGACGAGACGTACGCTTTCACGCGATACGAGCCCGACGACCGCACGATCCTGATGGAGCGCGCCGACGGCGCGCGTCGCGAGCCGCTCACGTGGGTCCGCAATCAGGGAAAGGGACGCGTGTTCTACACCGCGTACGGGCACGACGCGCGGACCTGGGCGAGCGACGGCTTTCACCGGCTGATTGAAAACGCGGTCCGCTGGGCCGTCGACGAGCGCGCGCGAGCGTCCTGGGAAGCGCTGCGCATGCCGGAGTTGAGCTACGTCGACGGCTTCAACGTCCCCAACTATGAGAACCGCGATCCGCCGCCGCAATATCAGCTTCCGCTGACGCCGAAGGACTCGATGCGGTTCATCCAGACGCCCGCGGAGTTCGACGTCCACCTGTTCGCGAGCGAGCCGGACATCGTCAAGCCGATCTTCTTCACGTTCGACGAGCGCGGACGCGTGTGGGCGATCGAGAGCCTCGACTATCCGAACCGCGTGCTCGGCGGCGCGCCGGGGAACGACCGGATCAAGATTCTCGAGGACACGAACGGCGACGGCCGCGCGGACAAGTTCACGGTCTTCGCGGATCACCTGAACATCGCCACGAGCCTCGCATTCGCCAACGGCGGCATCGTCGTCACGCAAGCGCCCGACATCCTCTTCCTGAAGGACACGGACGGCGACGGGAAGGCTGACGTGCGCAAGGTCCTCAGCACGGGGTGGGGCAATCGCGATACCCACGCGCAGCCCTCGAACCTGCAGTACGGGCCGGACAATCACATCTGGGGGGTCGTCGGCTATTCGGGCTTCGACGGCGAGATGAACGGGAAGCGGATGCGCTTCGACCAGGGCGTCTATCGATTCAAGCCGGACGGCAGCGACTTCGAGTTCGTCACCGGCTCGACGAACAATACCTGGGGACTCGGCTTCTCGGAAACCTTCGACGTGTTCGGCTCGACGGCGAACAACGATCAGAGCTTCTTCGTTGCGATCCCCGACCGCTATTTCGACGGCATCGACGGGCTTCCCGGCACGGTGAGCGGTGTTCGCGCCAGCGGTCCGGGCTATCAAAGCGCCGCTGCCTTCTACGCAGTCCACTACGTGACGCCGTACATCCGCCAGGTCGACGTGCACGGCGGCTACACGGCTGCGAGCGGGCATCAGCTCTACACCGCGCGTGCATTCCCGAAGGAATACTGGAACCGGATTGCCTTCATCACGGAGCCCACGGCGCACCTCGTCGGCCAGGCCATCGTCGAAGATCGCGGCGCGGGATTCGTCACGCGCGACGGCTGGAACCTGCTCGCGGGATCCGAGGAGTGGGTCGCGCCGATCGAAGCCCAGGTCGGACCTGATGGCGCCGTGTGGGTCTCTGACTGGTACAACTTCATCGCGCAGCACAATCCCACGCCACCCGGTTACAGCAATGGCAAGGGGAACGCGTACGAGACGTCGATGCGGGATCGCTTCCGCGGACGCATCTATCGCGTGACGTACAGTAATGCTCCTCCGTCGCGACACCGCGTGTTGTCCGTGAACGATCCGGCAGGCCTCCTAGACGCCCTCTCTGCTGACAACATGTTCTGGCGGCTGCAGGCGCAGCGGCTGCTCGTCGAACGCGGACGGAAGGACGTCGTGCCGCAGCTCATCGCGTTGGTGCGGAACACGTCGGTCGACGCGATCCGCACGAACGGCGGCGCGCTCCACGCGCTCTGGACGTTGCACGGCCTGGGTGAACTCGCTCACGGCGACGGCCCCGCGTATCGCGCGGCAGTCGATGCGCTGAAACACCCCGCCGCGGGCGTCCGGAAAGCCGCTGCGATGGTGCTGCCGCACGGCCCTGATGCGGCGCACGCGATCGTTGCCGCGGGGCTGCTGCACGATCCCGACCTCCACACGCGTCTCGCTGCCGTGCTCGCGATCGCGGACATGCCGCCTTCCGCGGAGGTCTCGAAGGCGATCTACGACGAGAGTCGCAAGCCGGAGAACTACGGCGACCCGTGGCTCAGCCGCGCGTTCTACATTGCCGCGACACGGCAGAAGGACGCCTTCCTCACGCTGTATCGGGACGATCTGTCTGCCGTTCCGGCGCGCGACCTGCCGGTGGCGCTGCGCATCGGCCCGCTGAAGCCCGACTGGCGCGTGCCACGGCCGGCGGAGCTGACGTCGGCGTGGAAAGACATGCAGGTGCCGGGCAACTGGGAATCGCGCGGCCTGCCGGATTTCGACGGCGTCGTCTGGTTCACGCGGACTTTCGACATCCAGCCGGGGAACGGAAATTCCACGCTGTCGCTCGGCCGCCTTGGCAACACCGCGGAGGTCTGGGTGAACGGGTTATCAGCGTCGTTCGACGCGGGCAGCGGGCGCGGCGGTGGACGAGGACTCGTGCTGCCGACATACACGGTACCCGCCGGATCGCTGCGGCCGGGCGAGAACACCATTACGGTCCGCATCCAGAACGGCCGCAATGACGGCGGATTCCTCGGGACGCCCGATGCGATGTTCGTTGAATCCGGCGGGATGCGAGCACCGCTCGCAGGCGTGTGGAAATATCGCGTCGAGCGGCAGACGAACGCCGGTGCGCTTTACGCCAAGGAAGGGGAGTTGGCCGCTCACGTCGCGTTCGTCGCGAGCGGCGGCGCGAGCGCCGATTCGTCGCTTCCCGTTATCGCCCCTCGCGCTCCGGACATCGTCCTCCGCGTGGCGGTCGTCCCCGGACAGATGAAGTTCGATCGCACGGATCTTCGCGTGACGGCCGGGCAGCTGGTCGAGATCGTGTTCACGAACCCGGATCAGATGCAGCACAATTTTCTGCTCGGCGCGCCGGGATCGCTCGAGCAGATCGGCGCCGCGGCGGATGCGCTGGCACAGTCGCCTGGCGCAGCGGCGCAGAGCTACATTCCGGAGATTCCCCAGGTGGTTGCGTCGACGCGGCTCGTCGATCCAGGACAGACGGCGACGATTCAGTTTCGCGCGCCCATGGAGGCCGGAGCGTACCCGTACGTCTGCACGTTCCCGGGACACTGGCGGGTCATGAATGGAACGCTGACGGTGGCACCTGGGCGTCAATGACGAACGACGAACGACGAACGACGAATTGAGGAATACTTCAAAGGACGAATGCCGTTGGTGAAGATTGGAAGTGCTGTGGCTCTGGCCCTGGTCGTGATGGCCAGCCTGTCTGCGGACACTCGCGGTCCATCAGGCGTCCAGACGCCGCACATCAAGGTCCTCTTCCTCGGCCATAACAGCACACATCATGACTCGGCGCGCTTCGCGCCGATGCTGAAGAGCGCGCTCGCGCCCGACGGGATCGAGATCGCGTACACGGCGGATCCGAACGACCTCAATCCCGAGACGCTGGCCAAATACGACGCGCTGCTCATCTACGCAAACCACACCACGATCACGCCGGAGCAGGAGAAGGCCCTGCTCGACTTCGTCGCGAGCGGAAAGGGATTGCTGCCGATCCACTCAGCCTCGTACTGCTTTCAGAACTCGCCGGCGTACATCGCGCTCGTCGGAGCGCAGTTCCTGCGCCATGGCACAGGCGAGTTCACCGCTGACATCGTCAAGCCGGATCACCCGGTGATGCGCGGCATCACGCCGTTCCAGGTCTGGGACGAGACCTACGTGCACACGAAGCACAATCAAGATCGGACCGTGCTGATGGAGCGCGTGGATGCCGAGGGGCGCGAGCCGTGGACCTGGGTGCGGACGCATGGTCAGGGACGTGTGTTCTACACCGCCTACGGACACGACGAGCGCGCCTGGGGCCATCCGATGTTCCAGCGCCTGATCAGGAACGCAGTCTACTGGACGACGAACCGCGACGTGCCGCGCTGAAGCCCATCGACGCGACTCATGCCCAACGAGAAGATCCGCATCGCCATCGTCGGCCTCGGCTTCGGCGCCGAGTTCATCCCCATTTACCAGAGGCACCCCAACGCCGAGATGTACGCGATCTGCCGGCGCAGCCGCGACGAGCTCGACGCGTGCGGCGATCGCTTCGGCATCGGCGTCCGCTACACGAGCTACGACGACGTGCTGAAGGATCCGAACGTCGATGCCGTCCACGTCAACTCGCCGATCGCGGATCACGCGCCGCAGTCGATTGCGGCGCTGAAGGCGGGGAAGCACGTCGCGAGCACCGTACCGGCGGCGACGACGATCGACGAGTGCAAGCAGATCGTGGAAGCGCAGCGTAAGAGCGGCAAGGTGTACATGATGATGGAGACCGTCGTGTACAGCCGCGAGTACCTCTTCGTCAAAGGGTTGTACGACGCGGGCCAGCTCGGGCGGATCCAGTTCCTGCGCGGCAGCCATCAGCAGGACATGGACGGCTGGCCGTCCTATTGGGAAGGCTTTCCGCCGATGCACTACGCGACGCATTGCGTCAGCCCGTGCCTCGCGCTCCTCGGCAAGCACGCCGAGCACGTCGTCTGTCACGGGTCGGGACGCATTCACGAGGATTTGATCCCGAAGTACGGCAGCCCGTTCGCGATCGAGACGGCCACGTTCAAGCTGCGCGACTCGGACGTCTGCGCCGAGGTCACCCGCAGCCTGTTCAACACGGCGCGCCAGTATCGCGAGAGCTTCGACGCGTACGGATCGAAGCAGTCCTTCGAGTGGCAGCAGATCGAGGGCGAGGAGCCGGTGATCCACACGCGCAGCACGCGCGAGAAGCCGCTCACGGAGGCGGAGATCCCGAAACGCGTCAAGGTGCCGGACTATGCCCACCTCCTGCCGGAATCGATCCGCATGTTCACGCAACCGGCGGCCATCCAGGACGCGGAACATCTGTCGTTTCTTCAGGGCGGCGGCCACGGCGGGTCGCATCCGCACCTCGCGCACACGTTCCTGATGGCATGCCTCGGCAAGCAGCCTCCGATGCCCGACGCCGAGACGTCCGTCAATTGGTCGATGGTGGGGATCTGCGCGCACCAGTCGGCGCTCCGAGGCGGCGAGAAGATCGCGATTCCCAGGTTCTGATGAACAAGATCGGGATCACCACCTGGGTGTGGACGTCGCCGCTCAACGTCTCCACATTTGAGGAGCTTGCGCCGCACATCAAATCCATCGGCTATGACATGGTCGAGGTGCCGATCGAGGGCGTTGGCGAGCTCGATTACGCGGAGATCGGACGCATCGCGCGCGGCGCCGGCCTCGACGTCAGCATCTGCGCGGTGATTGGCGCGGACCGCGATCTGCTGGATGCGAACGAAGCCGTCCGCGCGAACGGGATGGCGTACGTGCGCCACAGCATCGACGCGGCCGCAACCGTCGGCTCGCCGCACGTCGTCGGTCCCCTCTACAGCGCCGTCGGCCGGACGTGGCTCGCGGCCGCCGACGAACGGCGCCGCGATCTGGATCTGCTCGTCAAGGAGCTGTCCGAGCTGGCGGCCTATGCGTCGGACAAGGGAGTCGCGATTTGCATCGAGCCGCTCAATCGCTTCGAGACGAGCTTCATCAACACGGCGGAGCAGGCCGTTGAGCTGGTCGATCGCGTCGGCAGCCCGTCGTGCGCCATCGTCCTCGACACGTTCCACATGAACATCGAGGAGCTGTCGATGGGCAGGGCCATCCGCACGGCCGGCCATCGCCTGCGACACCTGCAGGTGTCGGACAATCATCGCGGCACGCCCGGTGACGGGCACGTGGCGTGGCAGGAGGTCGCCGAGGCCTGCCGCGATATCGATTATCGTGGCGCGGTGGTGATCGAGACGTTCACGACGGAGGTGAAATCGATCGCACGCGCGGTGTCGATATGGAGGCCCCTGGCCGCGTCACAGGATGCGCTGGCCAGGGAAGGGCTGGAGTTTCTGAGGGGAGTCTTTTCCAATCCCGAGTCGACGCCAGGCTTGAAGGGCCGGTCTACAGGGCGGATGTAGGGCGCATCTTCAGATGCGCCGCGCCGCGGCGCTTCGCTTCTTCGATCAATTCCACGTTGCGTTCGTACGACAGGCGTCCTGTGAAGCCGGGCGGAGGATAGTGGTGCTGCGCGTACACGGGATACGCCTCCGAGCGCAACTGCGCGAGCATGGCATGGCCAATGCGCGCCTCGCGCTCGTGCCGCAGCGCCGTGATGTCGATTGGCGCGACGACGATCCGCTCGCCCGGTCCTGGCGACGCTTCCGCGAGCACGCGCCCGTCGTAATCCACGATCTGACTGCCGCCCGGCCAGGAGTACGGCGGATAGTGCCGCAGGCTTGCGCCCTGGTTCGCCGCGACGACGAACGCCGTGTTCTCGAGCGCGCGGCAGCGATTGACGATCGTCCACCAGCTCATGGGCTCGGTCGCGCCCCACGGATCCATGTACGCGGAGACGCGGATCAGCACCTCGGCGCCGTTCGCCGCAAGCTGGCGGATCGCCTCGGGAAACAGCCAGTCGTAGCAGATCGCGCAGCCGATCCGGCCTATGGGCGTGTCGGCAACGGGGAAGAGCGGATCGAGGTAGCCGTCGATCTCGTGCGGGCTCGAGTGGACCTCGTAGGGAATCCACGGATTCACCTTGCGGTACTTGTACAGGATCCCCTCGGGTCCGATCAGGCAGGTCGTGTTGAACAGGACGTCCGGCCAGCGCGGATCGACCTCGATCATCGTCCCGCTCTGGACGTAGATGCCGTGCTCGCGCGCCCTGGCCTCGAGCCGATCCGTGTGCTCGTTCGGAATGGGCACCGCGAGCTTGTCGACCAGTTCGCCGACCGTCGCATACACCGGTGCCGCATGGGCGAACTCCGGGAAGACGACGAGCCGGACGGGGAGGAACGGCGCGCTTCCCGCGACAGCCGCGTCGATCATCGCCAGCATGCGATCGGTGTTGGCTCGCATGGACGGTCGGTCGAGCGGGTTCGGCAGGTCCGTCTGGCACGCCGCAGCGGAATAGCGAATCACGTCAGTGCTCACGCGACCCCTTTTCGTGAGGCGGTCCGTATCCTTTGAGGGCCGCCAACGCCGCATCGACCGATGGAACCGTTCTCGTCACCACTCTCGTGTTGTATCGCTCGAGATAGTCGAGATGCGCGTTCGTGCGCGGATAGTGCTCGTCAGGTCCGTACGGATAGCGCGTCATCCGGTGGAACGGAAGCGGACCGACCGTGTCAGGACGCGCGGAGCGCGGGTTCATCTCCTTGCTGTAGCCGTTCGCATACAGCAGAAACGTCCGCGACCAACCCTCGCGAAGCGGTGGCAGCGCATCGAACGAAAGCGCGATCTCGTCGCCGGGCTGCGAGATGACGAACATGTCGTCCGTGCGGTCGAGGAGCGCGCGGACGTCCCCTTCACGCGTGTAGCGGCCTGCCATGACTTTCCACGGCGACATCGCCGTCACGCGATCGTGGTCGTAGCCGAACGGCTCGCGGCCGTCTGGGGAGATTTCTTCGGAGAAGCCGCGCCAGTGGAGATCGGCGGACAGAGCGTCGAGGCGGGTAATAAGGAGCTTCCGCCTAAAGGCGGAAGCCACGGGGGCGGAAGCCACGGAGGCCGAAGCCACCGATATCTGATCCCAGTAAATCCGCATGTTCGTGCGAATGCGCACCTGGCGTGAAGTGGAGCGCCAGACGTTCGCCAGATCCACGACGGTGGTTTGCGGCCGGCCGACGGGGAAGCCGACGTCGGCAATCGCGGTCCGCCAGGCGCCCGAGCTGTCACGCACGTCGAGTGACGGCGGGGTCATTTCGATCGCGCGCTGTGACGCCGCGACGTTGTCGTTCGAGAACGCGTAGTCCGTCCAGCCCGTCATCAGCAGCACCGGGTGCGGCGGGAGAGGTCCCAGATCGAGCGTCAGCTCGTGCGGCTCGGCGTAGCCGCGAATCGCGAGGAGACCGAAATCCCCCGCATAGCGGCGATCGAGCGCGGAGAGCGATGGGAGCACGTCGTGGCCGTGCTCGTCGACGGCCGCCGCGAGCGGATGAACGTCGCGCACGGCCGTGAGCGCGAACGGCGGCGGCGTCTGCTTCAAGCCCTCGTTCGGGTATACCTCTTCATCGCTCGGGTGATCGATGGCCACGAGCTGGACGCGATCCATGAAGAGCGTCTCCTCGAGCTCGTTCGTTACGCGCAATTCGTAGCGGCCCTTCCGCGGCACGAGCTGATCGCCGCGGATCCGCACGTACTCATCCGGATCCGGCGTGTTCCACGCGGAAGGCGACACCCAGTCGCCCATCTCCCCGCCCCCCATGAAGTCGGTGACGAATTCGAACCGGGTCCCGTTCCAGGTGAAGAGATATGGGCAGGACGAAGGCTTGCGATCAAGCTCGGTGAGGACGAACGTCTGGCCGCGTCCTGCGGCCGGCGCAGGCAGCGCGGTTTCTGCCTGAAGAATGCCGGACGGCCACAACACGCGAACCACGTCTGCGGCCGTTCGCGACCCCAGGCCGAAGACGATGTCCGCCGGTGCGGCTGAGGGAAATGCGGACGAGGTTTCCATCATCGCGCGGAGGCTGCCCGCGCGCAGTTCGACCTTCGCGCCGAGCCCGCTGCGATTGCTGACGCGTGCGGCCAGGCGCACGCCCAGCGATGCGTTCCTGTTCCCTCCCTCGTTGCGCCACACGTGCAGGCGTCCGGACGTGTCACGAACGACGAGGTCGGTGTTGCCGTCGGCGTCGAGGTCGCCGGCCGCGATCGATTGGAACGACCCGCCCGCTGCGGGAGCGAGCTTCGTGAGCTGCGCCGCATCCGTCGCATCGGACCAGCGGTCAGCGCCGATTGCGCGGAACAGATGAACCCCGCGGTCCGTCATCGTCACGAGATCCGGCAGGCCGTCGTTGTCGTAATCGACGAACAGGGCGGCGACCGCTCCGCGCGTTGAGTCGGGCGCCGGGCTCGTCCGGAACTTCGCGTGCCCGTCGCTGACCGCGAGCACGCCGGGTGCGTCAGCCTTGCCGAAAAAGAAGTCCGGATAGCCGTCCTTGTTCACGTCGCCGACAGCGGCCGCGGACAGCGGCGTGCCAGCGGGCAGGCCCACGGCTTCGGCCGATTCGCGGAACGTGCCGTCGCGCATGTTGCGGAAGAGCGATGCGCCGCGATCCGCGCCGGCCAGGAGCACGTCGATGTCGCGCCGGTTGTCGAAATCGGTCGGGACGATCCCGACCGTTCGGCCCGGCGCGGCGGCGAAGCCGGCCTCGGCCGTGATGTCGGTGAACGTGCCGTTGCCGTTGTTCCTCAGCAGGCGAGCGGAAGCTCCTGCCGTCACGATGTCGAGGTCCCCATCGTGATCGACGTCGACGAACGCGGCCGCCGCGTCGGCCGCCTTCGACGGCCCGATCCCCGACGCGCTGGTGACGTCTTCGAACGTCCCATCCGGCTTCTGATGGAGCAGCCGATCGCCGTCGGCGCGCAGGACGAACAGGTCAACCTTGCCGTCGTTGTCGTAATCGCCGGCGACGACTCCCGCCGCGCGGCCGACGTTCCCCAGGCCGGCGCGTGCGGTGTCGTCCGACAGCCGCTTCCCGTCGTTACGGAGCAGGCGCACGCCCGATGCCCCCGCGGCGATCACGTCGAGATGGCCATCCGCGTCGATGTCCGCGAGCATGACACCGCCCGCAGGGTCCGCGTTCTGAGCCGCGCCGCCCGGCGGCAGGAACGCGTCGGTCGCATCAACGAAGCTGACGGACGGAGTCGCCGGATTCACGAGGCCGGGCTCGGCGCCGGTCGAGGCCATCGCCTCGCCGTAGCGTCCCTGGGCAAGATACGTCTGCGCGAACGTGACGCCGTACGGGCTGTCGCGCAGCGTCTCGAAGCGCTTCATCGCCTCGCGCCCTTCGTCGGGCTTGCCGCCGCGGGTAAGGGCGAGCGCCGCGCTGTACGCGGCGGTCACGTTGTACGGCTCCGCCTGGAGCGCCTCCTGGAACAGCTTCAGCGCCTCGTCATAGCGGCGCTGCTGCAGGTAGATCTGCCCGAGGTGGATTTTCGTGCCCGCGTCCGAGGGATCGAGCTGCAGCACACGCTGGAACGCCGCCATGGCCTCGTCCAGGTTGTTCTCCCCTTTGGCGATCAAGCCGGCGACGAACGAGGCGGTCGGCGAGTCCGGCAGCCGCTCCACGGCGATCTTCGCTTCGGCCGCCGCCTCGGGAAGGTGCGCTCCGTAGAGCAGCGCAATCGCAAGGTTCAGGTGCGCGGCTGCGAGATCGGGCGCGAGCTGCAGCGCTTCACGAAAGGACTTCGCGGCGCCGTCGTACTCGTATTGTTCCAGCAGCGCGACGCCGATGTTGTTGGCGCGATAGGCGGCCTCGGTGTCGGCCGCGGGACTGATGTTCCGCGCGACCAACGGAGAAAGAGCGGCGACAACTGCCAGAATGGCGAAGTAGCGCATACCGCGCTATTTTCTCGCGAACGGCGCCGCGCGGACGATTCCCTTGCCTTCGACGATCGAGACCGCCTGATCCGCAGCGACGCCCGGGAGGCGCTCCTTGCGGCCGTTCGGCCACGTGACCTCGATGCTGTCGACTTTCGTGGCATTTCCCAGCCCGAAGGTTAGCGGCAGCTCGCTCTGCGAAAGGTAGCTCGACCCGGTCTTGACCATGCTCCACTGGGGTGGCGCACCGCTGCGGACGACGCGGACCCTGGCGCCAATCGCGGTCCGGTTGGACGCCGTTCCGGTGAGCGTGACGCGCAGCCGGTGGTTCGTCGCGGCGTCGTTTCGAAGGAGCCGGGAGGGCCCGTTGTTGGTCGCGACGAGCAGATCGAGGTCGCCGTCGTTGTCAAAGTCCCCATAGGCGGCGCCGCGGGCCACCATCGGCTTCACGAACGCCGCGCCAACGTGCGTCGTGACCTCCTCGAACTTCCTGCCGCCAAGATTTCTGAACAGGTGCGGCGGCTGCGCGTATGCGATCGTCGGCTGCACCGTCGCGATGTCGTCGGCGACGTGGCCGTTCGCACCGAAGATGTCGAGCAGGCCATCGAGGTCGACGTCGAAGAAGAAGCAGGCGAACGTCAGGCGGAGCAGCGACGCGCGCCCGATCGTGGAGGTGGGCGCCTCGTCGATGAAGAGGCCGTTCCCCTGGTTCGAATAGAGCGCCATCATCTCGTTGGAGAAGTTCCCGATGAGGAGGCTCTGGCGGCCGGACCCGTCGTAGTCCGCCGCGTCGACGCCCATCCCGGCTCTCGCGACGCCTGCCTCGTTGAACGCGACGCCCGCGAGGACGGCCACGTCGGTGAACGTCCCGTCGCCCTTGTTGCGATACAGCCGGTTCGGCTGCGTGTCGTTCGCGACGAAGACGTCGAGGAGGCCGTCGTTGTCGTAGTCGATGAGCGCGATCCCCAGGGCCTTGCTCGCCGGATCGTACAGGCCGGCGTTGCGCGTCACGTTCTCGAACGTCCCGTCGCCCTTGTTGCGGAAGAGCGCCGGACTCTGGCCCTTGTACGATTCCGGCGTGCAGTACGACTTCGACTTCCCGTCCAGCGAGCAGTGCACGTCCTTTGCGATCGACCACTCGACGTAGTGGGCGACAAAGAGATCCAGCTTGCCGTCGCGGTCGTAGTCGAACCAGACCGCGCTCGTCGAGAAGCCCGGATCCGCGACGCCGGCCCTGGCCGTCACGTCCTGGAAGCGCCCGTTGCCGAGATTGCGGAACAGGTGGTTGTCGCCCAGGGTCGTCACGTACACGTCGACGTTGCCGTCGTTGTCGTAGTCGCCGGCGGTCACGCCGAGGCCGTACATCTCGACCGCGAGTCCAGCCCCCTTGGTCACGTCCGCGAACGTGCCGTTGTGAGTGTTGCGATAAAGGGCGAGCGTGGAGTGCGTCGGCGGACGGCCAGGCCAGTCGTTGGACTGCACGAGCAGCACGTCCTGCCACCCGTCGTTGTCGTAATCGAGGAACGCGCAGCCTGACCCCATCGTCTCCGGCAGGTACTTCTTGCCGAAGGCGCCGCTGTTGTGCCGGAACTTGATCCCGGCGGCCGTCGCGACGTCCGTGAACTGGACAGCGAAACCGTTGGCGGCGAGCGGAGGCGCATCGTCCTCGCGGGAGCCAAGGACGGCGATAGCCGCAACGCACGCGACGAGCGCGGTGAAGGTGGTCACGCGATTGAGCATAGGCAAATAGCTGACGGGCGTCGACATACGCTACAAGACCGTCAGATGGGGCGCAATGCCGCGAAGGGCTATCGCGCAAATTTCCGCGGCGCTAGTGTGTAAGAACTACGGTGGGCTCCAACCCCGGCGGAAACAGGGTACGGGGTCAGACCCCGTTTTCAGCGCCGGAGATCCAGCGGCGGGGCAGCCTTTGGCTGTGCGCGACGGTAGTCTTCGCCGAGCAGCGAGGCGACGGTCGCGGCGATCTGCGACTGCGTGACGTTGACGTTCGCGCGCAGACCTGCGGCGGGAACGCCTGGCCCAAGGACGGCCATCCAGATGCGATCGGATGCCGGCACCTTCTTGCCGTGGTCCGTCCAGTCGGCGGCCGTGTCGCCGCGGCCGTGATCGGTCGCGAGCACCAGAGCGGTGTGCCCCGCGTACTCGGGTATCGCCTGGGCCGCGTCCCACAGATCGCGAATGATGCGATCGTTCCGCTGCGCGGCGTCGAGGTACAGGCCGTAGCGGCGACCGTGCGCCCACTCGTCGGTCTCTCCCAGCATCACGTACAGCACGCGCGGCTTGTGGCCGCGCAGGTACTCCAGCGCGCCAATCGCCGTCGGCGCATCGAAGCGCTCTTCGGGCCAGTAGGGCGGAAGATAGGAAGAGAACTGGTTCAGGAGCTTCTGCTGCTCGGTCGCGGGTTTCGCGAACGGTCCGCCGTCGCTGTTCGCCGGAAGCCCGCTGCGCGGCACGTTGACGATCCACGGGAGCAACTGCCAGGACGCGAACGCCGCGACACGGCCGCTGAAGGAGGGCTGCTTGTTCAGCCACTCGAGCACGGTGACGTTCGGGTTGTAGTTCCTGTCGTTGCTGTCGACGCGGGGATCGGGGAACCCCGTCAACAGCTCGTTGTAACCCGGATACGAGAAACGCAGGCCGTTCGTGACACGCGCGGTGCTGCCGTGCGCGGGGTCGCCGAAGACCTGTCCCTGCCTCGCAACGACGGTCCAGAAGAACGGCATCAGCTTCTCGCGCCGCGCTTCGTTCGACGGCCCGTCGAACCTCGCCGCCACCGGCTTCGGGTCGGTGACGCCGCCGCCGTCCTTCGTCAGCAGGCTCGACTGCATCCCGCCGAACACTTCCTGCCACCGCATCCCATCGAGCGTCACCAGCAACACGTGCGAGACGGCCGGCCGCTGCTGCGGGGGCGCCGCCGACAGCGCCGCGCACCCCACGATGAGGGCGAGGATGCCACGGCTCGCACTGACATGAGAGCCGCGGATCACACGGACACGGGAGCCACGGATAAAACGGAATACACGGATCAGAAACTTGTACGTCGTCATTCTTGGCATCTGGCTCATTCTTGTTGTTCCGTGGCTCCCCGATGAGAGCTCCGTGTTGTTCCGTGTGTTCCGTGGCTCCCCGATGCGAGCTCCGTGTCGTTCCGTGTGTTCCGTGGCTCCCCGATGCGAGCTCCGTGTCGTTCCGTGTGTTCCGTGGCTCCCCGATGAGAGCTCCGTGTTGTTCCGTGTGTTCCGTGGCTCCCCGATATGGGTTCCGTGTTGTTCCGTGTGTTCCGCGGCTCCCGATTTCCGTGTGTTCCGCGGCTTCACTTCGGGAACATTGATTTCAGCTCGTCAACCGAGGCTTGCCTCCCGTACTGCGTCAGCTCGAACGCTTCCGCGTACTTCACCTTGGCGGCCTGCTCCTTGCCGTACAGCGCGGCCAGGCGGTCCCGGTACTTGTCCGCCACCGCGGCATTCCGCCCCTTTACGATGTCGAGCAGGAAGGCGGGCCGTTCGCGATCGCCCTTCGGCACGTTCGGAATCGTCCGCGCCTGCCACGAATCCGCGTCGCCGAACTGCGACGGCATCGCCGAGATGCACTGCCACTTCTTGTCCGCGACCGCATCGATGGAGACGACGATCGTCGGATCGAACGGCGTCGGCTTCTGGAAGTTGTCCGAGTAATACAGGTACACAGGGTTCCGCGGCGTCGGCGGCGTGTCGGGCGTGAAGAACGGCGCGGCGACGACGACGGCCGTGTCGTCCATCAGGACGCCGGTGTAGCGGTGATCCGGATGATAGTCGTTCGGCCGATGGCCGAGGACGATATCGGCCTGCCACTCGCGGATGAGGCGCGCCATCTTCTTCCGGTTCTCGAGCGACGGCGTCAGCTCGCCATCATGAATGTCGAGCACTTCGTTCTCGATGCCGAGGATACGGGCGCACTCGGCGACTTCCGCCTTGCGGCGCTTGGCGAGCGGGCCTCCGGCCTCCGCGAAGTGCCCGACGTCGCCGTTCGTCATCGCCACGAACTTGACCTTCGCGCCCTGTGCAGCCCACAGCGCGGCCACTCCGCTCGCTCTCAGCTCCGCATCGTCGGGATGCGCGCCGAACGCGATCACGTGGAGCGGGCGCTGCTGCGCAGGCGCCTGGCCGGCGCCAATCTGCTGGGCGGCAAGCATGAGAACTGAAGCGAACAGGGCGAACCACAGGCGTTTCATCAGAGACCTCGCAGCAAATGGGAAATTTTCGGGTACAGTGACCGGGCGCTGGCGTCCGGCGACGATTTGGCCCGCGGCGGGCCGCCTCGTCCGCGGCGCTAGTTTAACCAACGACGTGATGCGAGGCTACTGGGTGCCGAGATTCGTGGTCCCGATCGTGTTCGGCCTTGCCGTCTCGGGTCTCGTCGCGGCGACGCAGCCCCCGAAGCCGGCCCCGTCACGCGACTTCGACGTCGTCGTGTACGGCGGAACGGCCGGCGGCGTCATCGCTGCCGTCAGTGCGGCGCGCGAGGGGCTCTCCACGGCTCTGGTGTCACCGAACGCGCATCTGGGTGGAATGGTATCGGGCGGCCTGGGCTGGACGGACTACGGCAAGAAGGAGGTCATCGGCGGCTACTCGCTCGAGTTCTTCGAACGCGTCGGCCGGAAATACGGCCGTCCCATCGAGTGGCACTTCGAACCCCACGTCGCGGAGGCAGTCTTCGAGGATCTCGCGAAGGAGGCGCGCATTTCGGTATTCCGCCACGAGCGGCTGGCGGAAGGCAGCGGGGTGCGACGCGATGGAAGCCGCCTCAGCAGCATCGTCACCGAGAGCGGTGCGCGCTATGGCGCACGCGTGTTCGTGGACGCCTCGTACGAAGGGGATCTGATGGCGCAGGCCCATGTCACGTACACCTGGGGACGCGAGGGCGCGGCCGAATACGGCGAATCCCTCGCGGGGGTCAGGGACCGGACGCCGTTCCATCAGTTCCGCGTTCCCGTGTCACCCCTCGATGCGCAGGGGCACCTGCTCCCCGAAATCATGCCGCGATCGCCCGACGTGGTTGGCGCGGGTGACCGGCGCGTGCAGGCGTACAACTTTCGTCTGTGCATGACGAAGGAGCCCGCGAACCGAGTCGCCTGGCCGAAGCCGGCGGCCTACGATCCCGCACGCTACGAGCTGCTCGCGCGCTACCTGCCGCCCCTCGAAGCAGATTCGCGCCGTCCTCTGACGATCGACGACGTGATGAAGGCCGACATCGTGCAGCGCGGGAAGAGCGACACCAACAACAACGGGGCGTTCTCCACGGATTACATCGGCGGCAGTTATGGCTATCCGAATGGCAGCTACGCGGAGCGCGCACGCATCCGTCAGGCCCACGTCGACTACGTCCAGGGATTTCTGTACTTTCTGGCGACCGATGCGCGCGTGCCGAGATCGCTGTCGGCGGAGATGAACCAGTGGGGACTGTGTGCGGACGAGTTCGTCGATGCCGATCACTGGCCGTATCAGTTGTACGTACGGGAAGCGCGACGGATGATCGGCGAGTACGTGATGTCGCAGAAGGACATCCAGACGGAGCTGACGAAGCCGGATGCCATCGGTATGGGCTCGTATAACAGCGACTCGCACAACGTGCAGCGGCGCCCGACGGACGGCACAGCCGTCGAGAACGAAGGGGACATGCAGGTGCCCGTGACGCCGTATCAGATTCCGTATCGCGTGATGTTGCCCAGGCGCGCGGAGGCGACGAACCTGCTCGTGCCCGTGTGCTTTTCGGCCACACACGTCGCGTATTCCACACTGCGGATGGAGCCGCAGTACATGATCATCGGACAGGCGGCAGGTGTTGCCGCGAAGCTCGCGATTGACGGCGGCGTTGCCGTCCAGGAGATCGATGCGAACGCGCTGCGCCGAAAGCTGGTTTCGCAGCGTGTGGTGTTCGAATAGGGGGTGGCGGTCCTGACAGGACCGCCCTACAATCTGGCGCTCTTTCGGGGCCGCGATCAAACAAATTATGCATCTCAAAGTCTTCCCAACTTCTGACGCTCTCGCGGCTGCGGCCGCCGATCACGCGGCCCGCTGTATTCGTGACGCAATCGCTGCACGCGGCGGCGCGCGCATCATCGCAGCGACTGGCGCATCGCAGATGGCGTTTCTCGGCCGGCTGGTCTCGCTCCCCGATATCGACTGGACGCGCGTGGAGATGTTCCATCTCGACGAGTACATCGGACTGCCGGCGGATCACCCGGCGAGCTTCCGCAAGTACCTGCTCGAACGGCTGATTCGTCCCACGGGCATCACGCGTTATCACTTCCTCGACGGCCAGCAGGATCCGAATCGCGTGCGGCTGGAGGTGGGCGCGCAGATTCGATCGGCTCCCGTGGACGTGGCGTTCGTCGGCATCGGCGAGAACGGTCACCTGGCGTTCAACGATCCGCCCGCCGACTTCGACGCCACCGCGCCCTACATCGTCGTGTCGCTGGACGAGCGCTGCCGGCAGCAGCAGGTCGGCGAAGGCTGGTTCCGCGGCGTCGACGACGTCCCGGCCACCGCGATTTCGATGAGCGTCCATCAGATCCTGCAGGCGCGGACGATCGTCTGCGTCGTTCCCGACCGCCGCAAGGCAGAAGCGGTGCGCGCGACGCTGGAGGAGCCGGTGAGCCCGGAGGTGCCCGCGTCGATTCTCCGCACGCACGAGGACACCACGCTGTATCTGGATCGCGACTCGGCGTCGGCGCTCGATCGCGAGACGCTCGACCGCTTCGCGGCCTCCGCATGACAGGGCGGACCATCCGCTCGCTGCGCTGGTACATCGGGGCGCTGCTGTTTCTGTCAACGGTCATCAACTACATCGATCGGCAGACGCTCAGCGTGCTTGCCCCCATCCTGAAGCAGGAGTTCACCTGGACGAATTCCGATTTCGCGCTCATCGTCATCGCGTTCAGGATTGCGTACGCCGGGGGACAGACGGCGAGCGGGCGATTCCTGGATCGCGTCGGCACGCGTCTCGGGCTCACGCTGGCCATCGCGTTCTACTCCGTATCGTCGATCCTGACCTCGCTTGCCGGCGGCCTGCGGAGCTTCGCGTTCTTCCGGTTCTTACTCGGCCTGGGAGAGTCGGCAAACTGGCCAGGCGCGACGAAGGCGGTCTCGGAGTGGTTTCCGCGCCGCGAAAGCGGATGGGCGGTCGCGCTGTTCGACAGCGGTTCGTCCATCGGCGCCGCTCTCGCGCCGTTCATCGTGCTGGAGGTCTATCGCCTGTCCGGGAGCTGGCGCCCCGCGTTCATTGTCACCGGCGTGCTCGGATTTCTCTGGCTGCCGCTTTTCCGCTGGCTCTATCGCCGGCCTGAAGAGCATCCGTGGCTGTCGGCCGAGGAGCGCGCGGACATCCTCGCGAACCGCGGCTCCGGTGCCGACACGCCATCCGCTCCCGCGGACGCACCGACACCTCGGTATCGCACGCTGCTCTCGCTGCCCCAGACCTGGGGAATCATCATCGGCAAGGGTTTGACGGATCCGGTCTGGTTCTTCATCACGGACTGGTTCGCCATCTTCCTCGTGAGCCGTGGGTTCAAGCTCGAGGACAGCCTGCTCGCGTTCTGGGTGCCGTTCGTCGCCGCGGACCTCGGGAATTTCTTCGGCGGCGGGCTCTCGAGCGGACTCATCCGCCGCGGCTGGGGCGTGGGCGCCGCGCGGAAGTTCGTCATCGTGATCGGCGCGATCGGCATGCTGATGCTCATTCCCGCCACCTACGCCAGATCACTTGAATGGTTGGCGTTCTGCTTTGCCGTGGCGACCTTCTCGTATGCGGCCCTCTCGACGATGATCCTCAATCTGCCCGCGGACATCTTCCCGACACACTCGGTGGCATCGGTGGCCGGCCTGGGTGGCACATCGGCCGGCCTTGGGACGATTGCCGCGACCTATCTGACCGGCATCATCGCCGATCGCTATTCGTTCAAGCCGCTGCTGATCGGCGCGAGCCTGGTGCCGCTCGTCGCGATGGTGGCGCTCTTGCTGCTCGTGCGGAACACGGAGGCGACGAGGCGCGGTGTCGTGCACGCGCTCTGAGGCGGGGTCTCGAACATGACGTGCGCACCCCGCAACGTCCCTGTTCGCCTTCGAGCGACGTCGGCCGCTCGGCGGGAAATCGTCTCGTCTCATGCCCCTCGCGCGCAGAAAATGACACGCTCGACGCCGCGGCGAGTACGGATGCGATTGGGCGACGGTCACCGGGTGGAATGCACCGGTAGGGGTTCGCATCAGCGGTACGGATCACGGGGCCGAAACTCGCCGCGATGAATCGCCTCACCGATTTCCGGCTTCGCTTCGAGCTCGCTTGCTCTACGTCGCTCTCCGCGAACAGGGACGTTACGCGTGCGTCGAGACGAATCAGCCTGAGGGTGCGACGATGGGGCATTGTGGGTCGGCGCGACCTCTGCCTCGCGCGATGCGCCCTCAACCGGAAACCGCGCTGGAGGCATTTCGATCGCGTTGGCGGAGCTGAGTACGCGAACGGCGCATCGGCTAACCCTTGAAGGTGAACAGTCGGCTCACCGGGGATCGGCGAACCCCAACCAACGCGACCATCGTCAGGTCCTCACCGGCAGCGCGGTTTCCGCGCGACGGCAGCGGGAGCGTCGACCCCACAATGCGCCCAGCGTCGCACACGCGGCTCGGGAGCCGCGATCCGGACCCGCAGCCGCGGCGCGTTCTGCATCGGGCCCCGACGGGCGCACGATCGCCGACGCCTACCGCGGCGGCATCGCCGCGAACGTGCGCTCGATGTTCTCGAGGACGCCGAGCGTCGAGCGGACGCCGGCCTGCAAATAGCGCTCGCCGAACTCTGGCGTCGAGTTACGCGCGTCACCCCACGTGCCGGACTTCGTCGCCCAGTAGACCGAGCCGGGCGCGCTGAAGAAGAACGCGGTGTGCACGGCGCCGCTGTTGACGGTGAATTCCGGGAACGGCGGGAACTCGGCGTTCGCGTTGTCGAGATCCACGAGCTGCGGGTTGAGCGCGAGCACGGCGGACGTTTCGGCCGCGTTCGCGTGCAGACCATTCTTCAGACCAGAGAATTCGGCCACTTCCTCCGCCGTGAGCCCGTCCCAGTAGTTCACCGGGAACGCCTTCACGTCCTTCGACAGCTTCTCCGCCGCGTTCGCGCACGCGTACGCGATGGCGTAGGTGTTGTCGTAATGGCCGTTCAGAAAGACGATGCGTTTGAAGCCCGTCGCGGCGAACGCGTGGCAGAGATCCTCGATGAGCGCCATGAACGTGGGGATCCGGATGTGGACGAGCCCCTTGAAGCCGACGTGCGGGTACGAGAGCGCGTAGTTGATCGGCGGCGCGACGAGCGCGTCGATCTCCGGCGCGACCCGCCGCGCGATCTCCTGCGGGATGATCACGTCCGTGATGAGCGGCGCGTGGGGGCCGTGCTGTTCCGTCGCGCCGGTTGGAACGATGACGGTGTGGCCGCGTTTCAGATACTGCTCAACCTCGGGGTTCGTCATCTCGCCCAGGAACACTGTCGAACGCTTCATCCCTTCCTCCTTGGCTCGGTCGCTCGCGCCCTTCGGCAGGCTCAGGGCGCCCCGAGCTTGTCGAGGGGCGGGGGCGCCTGCGCCCCGCTCCGCTCCATCCCACCCCACCGCGCAGACCACGCGCTGAGGGGACCCCGGCTCGAGGGCGCGCTGTGCGCGCCGCCGCTATGCAGTCGTCGCGGGAATCGCGTCAGGTGCTGCATAAGGGCAGACATTGGTATGGAGTTTGTGCCTGGTCCCAGCAGACCGCATCCCTGCATGTCGTGCATCATTGTGCCAGCTGTTGGCCCGCGCCGCGGCGCAGCGTCACGACGCGATCCGGTGTGACGCCGGTGAAACGCTCGCGCGAGCCGTCGGGCCACTGAACGACGACCGCGGAGGCAGCCGCGGTGTCGCCGAGGCCGAAGTGCACGCGCACATCGCTGGCCGAGAGATAGCTCCCGTCCGTGCGGACCCGGCGCCACTGCCGCCGATTATCGGGCCGCTGGATCTCGATCCACGCACCAAAAGCGAACCGGTTGGCCGACGGCTGTTCGAGCCGGACGCCGAGCCAGTGCGCGCCGGGCGGTGACTGATTGAGCAGCAGCCGCACCGGCCCGCCGTTGTTCGTGAAAACGATATCGACGTCTCCGTCATTGTCGAGATCGCCGAATGCAGCGCCGCGGCTGATCTCGGCCCGCGCGAACGCGGGACCGCCTTCCGTGGAGGTCTCCTGAAATCGCCCGTCCGCGTTGTGAAACAGCTGATTCTTCATCCGGAACGGCAGCGGCTGCCCGCGCTGCGACTCGATGCGGTTGACCGCGCCGTTGGCGATGAAGAGATCGGGCCACCCGTCGTTGTCGTAGTCGAACCAGTCGGTACCAAAACCGGTGGATGCGGCCGTCGGCGTCGAGACGCCGGCGCGCGCGCGCGCGTCCTCGAAGTTGCCGTGCCCGTCGTTCACGTATAGCACGAAGGTTTCGCCGATGATGTTCGTGACGAACAGATCCTCGTCGCCGTCGTTGTCGAAATCTCCGGACGCAATGCCCATGCTCCCCTCGGGATTGCCTGACGCGTTCAGCGCCGCGCCCGAGATCGGCCCCTCGTCCACGAACGTGCCGTCATGCTGGTTGATCCAGAGCTGGTTGGGAGTGGCGTCGTTCGCGACGTACAGATCGAGCCAGCCGTCGGCGTCGTAGTCGCCGGTCGCAACGCCAAGCCCCGCGCCGTCGGCCTTGCTGATGCCCGCCTTCTCCGTCACGTCGGTGAAGTGCCCGTTGCCGTCGTTGTGATAGAGGTGGTCCGGCACGGGCCGGTACGAGCGCGGGCTGCAGTAGTCGCGCGTGCCGACGCTGTCGAAGCAGATCTTGTTGGAGGCCACGGAGAAGTCGAGGTAGTTGGCGACGAACAGATCGAGATAGCCATCGCGGTCGTAGTCGATGAACGCCGCGCTCGTGCTCCACAACGGATCGCTGACGCCGGCTTTCGCGGTGACGTCCGTGAAGGTGCCGTTGCCGTTGTTGTGGAAGAGCGTTTCGGGTCCGAACGAGGTCACGAGGAGATCGAGGTAGCCGTCGTTGTCGTAGTCGCCGACGGCCACGCCCATCCCGTACGTCCGCAGCGCGAGGCCGGCGCGGTCCGTGACGTCCGTGAAGTGCAGCGTCTGCGTGCCCTCCTTCAGATCGTTCCGGAACAGGCGGCATGTCGGCGCGTTCGGCGCAGGTGTCTTCGCGTCGAGCGACCCGCCCTGCACGAGGAAGACATCGAGGTCGCCGTCGTTGTCGTAGTCGAAGAGCGCCACGCCCGCGCCCATCTGCTCGGCCATGTAGTACTGGCCCGACGCGCCGCTGACGTGCGTGAAGGCGAGGCCGGTCTGTTCGGCCGACTCGACGAAAAGGGGAGCGGCCGCGGACGCTGAGGCAAAGTCGGCTCTAAAGAGGTGCCCTACATCGAAGACCAGGAGCCAAACGACGACCGCTGTGAGACCGCGGGTCGGCGCCATCATCGAATCGTCGCCAGGTTGCGGTCGATCGCGGCCGCGAGCTCGTTGTCGCCGAACCGCAGCGCGAGCTGACGGGCGTCCGTCGCCCACTTGACCGCTTCGTCCTTGTTACCTGTCCGGAAGTAGGCCGCCGACAGAGCGAACAGATAGCGCGGCGCCTCCGCATCGCGCGGCTCGGTGAGCTGCTGCAGTTCCGCGACGGCCTCCTCGTTGCGGCCGAGCGCGATGAGCATCCGCGCGTAATTGAAGCGCGCGATGCGGAGCGTCGGCTGGCTCTCGACGGCGCGTCGGTATTCAGCCGCCGCCTCGTCGTACTTCCGGTCGCGCTCCAGGATCTGCCCGAGGTTGTTTCGCGCCCGGGCGTGCAGCGGGTTCACCCCGAGCGCCTGCCGGTACGCCTCCGCGGATTCATCCCACTTCTGCTGCATCCCGAGCAGGACGCCATAGTCGTAGTGCGCATCGGCCAGGCTGGCCCCTGCCGCGACCGCTGCCCGGTAATGCTCCTCCGCCTTCGCGTAGTTGCCCTTGCGGCCGTACAAGGAGATGAGGTTCGCGTGCGCCTGCGCATACGCCGGGTCTGCCACCAGCGCCGCCTCGTGGGCCGCGATTGCCTCGTCGAGCTGGCCGGCGTTCGCGAGCTTGATGCCACGCTGCAGCAGCGCGCCCGCGTCTTCGCGAAGACCCGCGACCGAGGCGAACACCGGATCAGGGATCGCGGGCCATTTAGCGCCGTGCTTCGCGTGCGCTTCGAGTTCCGCACGAGCCTCGTCGCGGCGGCCAAGCGCGCGATAGGAGAGCGCGAGCGCGTAGTGCGCGGTGCCGAACTCCGGGTAGAGCGCGATCGCCTTCTGGAAATGCGGGATTGCAGCGTCGTGATGTCCCGTCGCGGCCTCGATCCGCCCGAGACCAAGCTCCACGGAGGGTTCGGCGGCCGGATCGTGGATCGCCGAAAACAGTGTCCGACTCTCCTCGAGCTGTCCGGCATCGAGCAGCGCCTCGGCGAGCTTCACCCTTGCCGGAAGGTAGTCGGGCGTGATGGCCAGCGCTTCCCGAAGCTCGGCGGCGGCATCCGCCGGCCGCGCGACGCGCTGGAGGACGATCGCGTCGAGATAGTGCCATTCGAACGCCTTCGGCGCGAGCGCCTGCGCGCGCAAATACGCGTCGTGCGCGGCATCCCATTGTTCCCAGGCTTCGAGCATCCGGGCGAGCGTCCCGGCGGCGTTCGGATCGTCGGGATGCGCCGATGCCTCGGCGTGCGCCTTCGAGATGTCCTCGCGCGCGGCCGGCGGATAGGTGTCCAGAGCCAGGCGGGGAAGCGGGGGAGCGGCGGCTTGGGCAGCTGTCACGGCCGCCGGCACAGCGAGGAAGGAGACGAAGATCACGCCAAGCATGTAGAGAAAAAGGGATTCAGCTCTTCGTGACCTTCGTGAACGTTGTGATCTTCGTGAACGAGCCGCAGGCGGTGACGCGGTGATCTGTGGAAAGACTCCCATGAAAACAACAAGGGCGCGGCGAGTGTCGCCGCGCCCTTGCAGATTACCCGATTGGACCCGCCCAGGGTAGGGCGCGTCCTCAGACGCGGATCAGAAGCTAAACCTTAGGC